>CAITIQ010000219.1 GCA_903892415.1 uncultured delta proteobacterium
CGCCAAGCCTCGACCTCTGCGCGCTTCTCGCTCTTGCTCCTCGTTCGAACCATGCCGAGAGTCTCGCGCTTGCTGAAGAGCCTTGCGATACGGGGTCCGTGCAGCGCTTACGCTCGTCCAGAGCGCACGCTCTCGGCAAGCTCAGCACGTTGGTCCTTGTTGAAGAAGTAGCTCAGGCCCGACGGAACAGCCTCCTCGTCAGTCATCCCCCCCGGGTCGATGAGATTGATCGGAGAGCCGCGGGTGTAGTTGTATATGCCCGGCCCATCCGCCCCGACGCCGAGCGGGTCTGCACTGGTCCACCTCCCGAGCCACGCGGCGTAGTACCGCGCGCCCATCGAATCGAGGCCAGTCTCGGCGTCCCGCTCTAACCCAACGTAGCGGTAGCGTCGCGCGCTGACGTCCACCCCGCTTCGACTGCTCCGATATGCGCTCGTTCCAAAAGGCGCAAGCTCTTCGTAGCTGATTATCAATCCCGCCGCGTCCACTTCCAGCACTGCGCTGCCGAGGTGGTTGCCGAGCTGGTATCTAAACATGCTGACGAGCGGGGTGACCGCTGCGCCGCCGCTGACGGTCTTTGTCTCGACCATGGCGAGGCGCTTGGCGCCGTCCATCACATGGAGTGTTTGACGCTCAAGCTGGGTGACCCCTGACGTCTTTTCTCGATAAACTTCGTAGCCGCCTAGGTAGATGCGTTCTTCTCTGAGAGACGCGGTCTTGTCCCAGATTTTTCTGACGCGTTGTCCGTCAGCCCCATACGTGAAGTAGACGATGCCGCCGCCGCCTTTGTTGGCGGACTGCATCTGGTCGAACGGGGTCCAGCTCATCGACGAGAGGTGGGGCATCGAGGTCATCGAGCCGTGGGCGTCATACGAGTAGGTAGCTGTTCCGCCGGGGATGTTGTGGCTGGCTAGGCGATTGGTGGCAGGGACTGTTTGGTAGGTATAGGTCCGCGTCCAGGTGTTGGCGCCGCCGCCGGCGTTGTGGAACATCTCTAGGATGTTGCCGACTTTGTCGTAGGCGTAGGTCTCGAAGTAGCTCCGAATTGCCTGCGGGTCGTTGGGGTGGGGCAGGTTCCAAATGGCTTGGTCGTTCTGGTCGACTTGGACGTCGCCTACAGACTTATGCTCTCTTCCCTCGCCTCGCTTTAGGCGGTAGACGGCGTCGTATTCGTACTTGTTGGGGACGGTGGCGAACCCGTTAGTGAAGAGGAGGCTCTGCTGGGCGGCGTCGGTAACCTCAATGATATTGCCGACGGGATCGAAGGTGTAGTTGAGGTCTTGCAGGGTCTCGCTGGGAGAGACGCGCGTAGTGAGGACGCGGGTGAGCCTGAAGGTGAGCGAGTCATAGCTGTACTCGGTTTTGAAGTTGCCCGCAGAATAGATGATAGCGGTGCGCTGGCCCTTGGCGTCGTAATCGATATTGGCGACAAACGGTGTGGCGCTGGCGGCGCCGCGGATCTTGACGTCGACCTTCTCGAGGAGGCTGGCTTCGTTGTAGGTGGGGATGAATTGGCTATTGTCGGGAGCGGTGACTTTGGTGACGCGGCCGAGGGCGTCATATTCGCGGCTCTCGGTGAAGGTCTCACTCTCGAGCAGGCTGGCTGCCGTGGAATCCAGCGTGGCGACGTTGGTTATGCTGGCGAGCGAAGTCCAGTCGGGCGCGGTGGTATACGCGGTAGCGAGCTTGCGGTCGCTCGTTAGGATGTTGCCCTTGAAGTCATAGGACTCGCTCTTGATGCGGCCGGCGCCAACGAAGAGGCGGATGGGCTTGCCGCGGAGATTGTTTACTTTTGGATCGGTAATCCCTGTACCAGCAGAGTCTCCATAAACGGTGCGCTGGAGGAGGACTTCGGCTGCGGCGCCTGGCTTTAGGTGGAGATGGGTGGGTCTGCGCAAAGCGTCATAGCTGAGGCGGAAGACCTGGGTTCGATCGTCGAAGCGACGGATGAGGGCACCGCCGACGTCGTGAAAGTTCCAGCGGTTACCTTTGTCTAGATTTGTATCTTTGAGGACTTTGCCTGCCATGGAGTAGACGTTGGTCTGGCAGACGCGGCCGAGGGCGTCGGTGACGGTGAGGACTTGGCCTTCGATGTCGAGCTTGGTGCGGGTCTCGTGGAACTCGTCTGCTGCGCCAACTTTATTGTGGGCGATCACCAGGAACACTCGACCGAGCGAGTCCATATGAGTTTTGGTGGGCGTCGCCGCATGGAGTTGCGTGAGCGTTAAAGCACGCTGCTCTTGGAGGCTGGGGGTGGGCAAGGCCGTAGGGATGCGTTTGCTCTTCCACCTGTTGCCGGGCTCGTCGACAGTGTCATTGGGGTCGTAGGCGGTCTCGAGCCAGGGGCTGCGCTCAACTCTTGAGTAAGTGCCATTGGGGAGGTCGGTGCGGAGCACGCGGCCGATGCCATCATAGGTGATGACGGGGGTGACGCCGGTGGCGACGATCTGGTCTTCGTTCTCGTATTCGTTGTTTGACGAGAAGTAGGGCTCGTATTGTTTTACTGGGTTGCCTTTATTGTTGAGCACGGTGCGGCCGGAGCCGACGTAGCGTGCGGGGCCGCCGATAGAGGCGGGCTCAGCTTGGGCTTTGGCCATGACGACGGCGCCGGAGCCGTCGGAGAAGACGACGCTCTCTTGGAACTTGGGCGTGGGGCTTGTGCCGTGGGTCTCTCTTGCTTTGACCTTTACCCAGTTTGGTTTCTGGGCTGTGTCCCAACGGGTGTAGTCGTAGCTGTATTCGACGGTGGGGGCTGTGATGGTATCGCCGTCACTGCTACCGACTTTGCCTTTGACGGCCATGGCTTTGATCATGCCGAGTGCGTCGAAGGCGGCTTCTTGGCGGTTGCCGTTGGGATCCGTTAGCTCTTTGGGGGCTAATACGCGGTAGTCGTGGGTTGCGGTGACGACGTTGGCGAGGGGGTCGGTGATGGTGAGGGCGAAGAGGTTGTAGGTGTCGTAGGCGATGGTGGTGCTGTTGCCGAAGGGATCGACGACGCTCGATGGCAAGTAGAACGCGGCGGCATTGAAGACGGCGTGGCCGCTGGGGAGCCAATGGCCGGTTTCACCGGCGGGGGTGACGTAGGCGCCTTCGGTTAGGATGGCCGACGTGATTGTCGTGCTAGGGGTGTTAAAGACGTTGGTGAGGAGGCCTGGCGTCAGGTCGAGCAGGAAGCTCTTGTAGAGTAGCGCTCGTGTGTCGGCGCTGCCGAAGGCGAGGACGGCGGGGAGCGCGGCGCTATTGTAGTATTGGGCTTTCTCGTGTTGGACGAGGCGACGGGCTGGGGTGGTGCCGCCAGGCGCGCCTTCATAGGCGATTACGTCGGCGGATTGAAACTCGGCGTCGACGTCGCTTCCCTCGTAGAACTCTCCAGAGGGTGCGCTGATCTGGAGATCGTGCAGCTCGAAAGTTTTGCTTTCGAGTGGGATGCCGAGGCGGTGGCCAGACGCGAAGTCTCCGGCGAGGTGGAGGACGGAGTTGGTGGTGACGACGCAGTGGAGTTTGATCTGTTCGGCGGCGTGGCCAGTTCCGCGGCGCGGATAACCGAGTGAGGCTGCACGCAGGACGACGCCGAAGGCATCGACCTCGAGCGGGAAGGACTGGCTTGTACGTGGGTCGTTGGCGACCCGGTCGTAGGCCCAGCTTCGGCTCTCACGAGGGACGGTGTGGAAGACGCCGGGGAGCTGGGGGCGGGCTGGGCCGAGGGCGTTTTGCGGGGCTTGGAGTTTGCGGACGTTGACGCAGTTCTCGGTGACTGCGTGGGGCACAGAGGCGGCTGGTGTGCCGTCAAGTTCATAGATCTCTGTGCGCAGCGTGGTGCCACGGAGGGCTCTCGCGGCTTCGCGGAGTTCTTGCGGGTTTGGGCTTATGGGGATTGTGCATTCGAGGTGGGGGACGTTGGCTAATGTGCTGTCGCCGTTCCAGTATTCAGTGAGATACTGGGCGCCTTGGGCTGCTCGTTCTTTCCAGGCGCCGGTGTGGAACCAGGTTTTGGTTAGGACGGGGGCTTGGGGGATCTCGTTGTTGATGGGTGTTGGGTAGGTGGGAAATAAGCCCTGGCCGTGGTCTTTTCCGAATAGTTCGGCGTCGGTTTGTTCGACGTAGCCGAAGCCTCGGAATTCGCGTTCGTGGGTGTCGTAGTGGCCGTGTCTGTAGCGATAGGTTGTTA
>CAITIQ010000220.1 GCA_903892415.1 uncultured delta proteobacterium
AACCCGCCTCAGCATGAACAAGCCCAGCTCCCCACCCGCCCGTAAAGCGAGCGAAGCGCCGCGAGTGATCGCGGAAAATCGCCGTGCCCGCTTCGACTACTTCATCGAGGAACGACTCGACGCCGGGCTCGTGCTCGAAGGCTGGGAGGTCAAATCGCTGCGTGCCGGCAAGGCGCAGATCACCGAATCGCACGTCTACGTGCGCGACGGCGAGGCCTTCATTACGGGCGCGCACATCAATCCGCTTACTACGACCTCGACGCACGTCATCGCGGATCCGACGCGAACCCGCAAGCTGCTGCTCAATAAAAGCGAGATCGCGCACCTCATCGGCGCCGTGGAGCGCAAGGGCTACACCATCGTGCCACTGGAGCTCTACTGGCAGCGCGGCAAGGCGAAACTGCAGATCGGACTCGCCAAGGGCAAGAAGCAGCACGACAAGCGCGCGACAGAGAAAGATCGCGACTGGCAGCGCGACAAGGCGCGGTTGTTGAGGCGGGGCTGAGGCGGGCCCTAGCCCACTACCTCAGCCCACCCCAGAGCCTTCAGCGCAAGCCGGCCTCGGCGGCGCGGCAGAAGCCCTCGATTTCTTGGGCCCTGGGCATCGCGCAGATCTCACCGACACTGATCCGGCGAGCCTCGGTCTTGCGCGCGCCCTCGCGACCCGTAGCGTCCATCTTGATCTTGAACGACGTGGCCTCCACCGGCTCATCGCGCAGCGGCGGCTCATCGGCACTCACTCCGAACGCAAAGCCCGACACCACCGCACTCGCGCCCGAGCACGCGACGCCCGTGACCAGCACGGCCTCAGCTCCGCCCTTGACCACGATCTCGCTCTGCCAACCGTTTTGCAGGGTGCGATCGTGGCCGCCTGCCAAGAGTTGGTAGCCGTCTTGGAGCGTGAAGACTTCGTTACCGCAGAGTCGAACCCATGCAGTAGTCGGCAAGTTAACAGCCCGACGATCGGCGCGGCGCCAGCTGACGAAGCTCGTCGAAGCCAAGCGCTCGCTACCCAGCACTCGCCCGCCCGAATCCGCGTAATCGAGTTGCCAAGTCTGGCCCTGAACGGCGTCGATCGTTGAGCGGAGTTGGTAGCTGCTACCGGTTTGACCGTCATTGGTGGTTGATACCGGAGATCGGGAAAGCGTGGGTGCTGATTGCGACACCACCGGTGGTGCGGACTGCACCGCACCGGATTGCGACCCGGCGGCTACGCTTGCCACCCCAAACCCGCCAGGCAGACCACTCGAAAGCTGCGAGAAATCGAGGATCGTGATTTGGCTCGAAGACACCCCGACAACGACGGCGAGGACTTCGCCGCTGGTGGTCTTGATGACAGTGTTCGCGGTACTGGTGTCCGTTCCGTTGCCTTGCGTGATCACAAGATTGGAGAACGCCAGCCCTCCAGACAGCCCCAACACATCGGTGCCGTCCTGAAAGTCCAAAATAGTGTCGGCCTGCGCAATCGTTGATCCGCCATCGCCAGCGCGAAGGACAAACGTGTCAACCCCTGCGCCGCCACGCAGTGCATCGCTTTCAACCCCG
>CAITIQ010000221.1 GCA_903892415.1 uncultured delta proteobacterium
CCGCGGCACAGGGCTTTCGGGCGGTAATCAGCACCAAGGTCCCGTGGCTCGAGGCGCTTTCTCTCGGCACGGAGGGCTTCAGTGAACGCCCGGGCCTGCTGCTCGTGCGCTGGAGCGCCGAGCGCGTGTGTTTGGAGGCCGCCGAGATCCCGTACCTTTCGCAGACGCTTCCCTCCACCAGCTCCGCGGACTCGGTGCTCGTCGCGCGCTTCGGAAAAGACGCCCCAGCGCCGGGTGTACAGATCCTGATCGCTGAGGGCGCCGAGCTGCGTGAACCACGGAGCTGCGAGCTCATCCCCTAAGGGCGCTACGGTGTGGCTGGCGCTCTTGTGGGTCTATTGGAGAGATGGGCCAGCTGACCTTCCATGCGGGCGGCGAGGCTTGATGTGTAGCTCGCGTCGCAGCTCCTCGAGATCGCGCTCCCACAGGTCCTCGAAGCGGACGACTGGCAAGAACGCCGCGGCTTTTCCGCGCACATAGCCATCCCACACGAGCCGAGCGGAGCGCGGCGACTTGAACAGCGTGCCGAGCACGGCGACGAGACGCGCGCTCGGAGCGCGTAGCTGCGCGTAGGTGAAGGCCTGAAGCGCCAGCTCTCCCGCAACGTCCGGCGCGTAGCCGGTGAGCACGTGCCAGATGTCGTGGGTCTGACGGATCCGCTGAGCGACCCAGCGCGGGATCTCCGGCAGGGCAGGTGGCGGCTGAAACAGATCTGGGTCGAGCTTGTTGTCATCGAGGTAGCGCGCGTAAGCACCGCCCAACGTCGAGACTGGGAGCGCCCGCAGCCGCTGCCAGTCCACCGTGCTCGAGTCGATCGTCGGGCGCTCACAGAGCAGGGCGAGGCCTTTGGCCTCACCAGCGATTCGGCCCATCAACGCTGGTAGCTGAGGGCCGTTCAGCGCGATGCCGAGGAAGAACACCTCCACCGTATCGTCGGGGTTGTAGAGCAGGCGCGCGAGCGCCCCCACAGCCAACCGGAGCCGAGCGAGCCCGGAGCCCTCGAGTGCGATGCGCACCGCCCTGGCCTCATCCATCCACCCTGCACTAGCACCGACCGTCCCGCTCATCTCCGACCTCCCTTTATTGTCAATTGTGACAATAGTACTCCCGATGCTATTGTCAAGTGCGCCAATAAGAAGTAGCGTCAACCGGGTGAAGCGCGCAGAAAAGCCCAGCCCCCGCGTCCGCCGCACGCCTGAGGAGGCGCGTGCGCTCATCCTCGGCGCAGCCAGCGCGCTCCTGCGCGAGCGCCATCCCGAGAGCATCGGCCTCAAGGAAGTGGCGACGCGAGCCGGCGTCAGCCACGCGCTGGTAACGCACTACTTCGGCACCATCGACGGACTGATCGACGCGGCGTTGGAGGCACTGGCCGATGCCAACCGTCAGGATCTCACGAGGCGGATCACCGAGTATCCCGAGGAGGGACCGCGCGCGTGGATGGAGCATTTCTTCGCCTGGGTGATGCGACCGGAGGCGGCACGGCTGCTCGCGTGGTCGTTCCTCAGCGGCAAGACCACGCGCAGCGACTTCTTCTCGCGGCGTACGCGCGGTCTCAAAAAGATGGCGGATTTGCTCGAGGCTCGCTTCAAGGACGAGCTCGATCTCTCACGCGAGGACGTCGAGTTCGTCCTGCTGCTGCTGATGAGCTCGACCTTCGGCTACGCCATCGGCCGCGGCGGGTTTTGGTCCGCCCTCGGCGTCGACAAGCCGCGAGAAGAAGAGGACGCCATGTTCCAAAGGCGGCTCGCTGACGTCGTGGAGGCGCTGATCGCGGATCGTGCTCGACGCAAGAGCGAGGGGAGGCGCCGTTGAAGATCGGCATCGTCGGGGCAGGCGCGATCGGTTGCTACCTAGGCGGGCGACTTTGTGCACGCGGCGCACAGGTGGTCTTCCTCGGAAGACCTCGGGTGAAGGACGAACTCGCGGCGCACGGTCTCAACCTGGTGGACGGCGCGGGTCGAGGGGCGACGCTGCAGGTCGAGCCGAGTCAAGTGCAGTTCGTGCTCGAACCGAGCGGTCTCGCTGATTGCAGCGTGCTGCTTGTTTGTGTGAAGAGCGCGCAGACCGCGTTGATGGCGCGTGATTTGGCGGGCGCAATCGCGAGCGACGCGCTGGTGATCAGCCTGCAAAACGGTCTCGGTAATGCCGACGCCATCCGCCGTGAGCTCCCGCGGCACACCGTGCTCGGCGGCATCGTCGGGTTCAACGTTGTCACGGGCCAAGCGGGCGCATTTCGACGAGCGACCACCGGTCCGCTCGTGATCGAGGCTGCCCCGGACGCGCGCGTCAGCACGCTCGCGAGCGCGCTTCGCGACGCCGATATGGCGACCGAGGTCGTCAGCGACCTTCGCGCCAAACAATGGTCGAAGTTGGTCATGAACCTGAACAACGCGGTAAGCGCGCTCACCGGCGCCCCCACGCAGCAGCTGATCTTCGATGCCGCGTATCGTCGCATCGTGCGGGCGGTCAGCGTCGAGGCGCTCGACTTGATCAAGCGGGCGGGGCATGTGCCGAGCAAGGTCGGCCCGCTGCCGGTGCAGTGGCTCCCCACCATGTTGCGTCTGCCGAGCAGTCTTCTGAAGTGGGTGGCTCGCCTGCAGCTGAAGATCGACCCGACTGCGCGCTCCTCCATGTGGGAGGACTTATCGCGTGGCCGGCTCACCGAGGTCGACTACCTGAACGGTGAGATCGTCAAGCTCGCCGAGTCGCTCGGTACCACGGCGCCGATCAACCAACGCATCATCGGGCTCGTCCACGACGCCGAGCGCGCAGGCAAGGGCCCACCGAACCTGAGCGCCGACGAGCTGTGGCGGGCGATCTCCGGCTGAGTCGCAGCGGAATCCCCTAGAGCTTAGTGCCACCGCTCGCGTCGATGATCTGGCCCGTGGTCCAGGCGCCGTCGGGGCCCGCGAGAAACGCGACTACGCCGGCGACCTGCTCGGGCTGCCCGATCCCAGGGAGCGCCTGCAGCTGCGCGAGCGCGTCGACTCCACCCGGTCCGTGAATCCAGGCGCTCATGCGTGTGTCGATGGCGCCCGGGGCAACAGCGTTGACCGTGATCCCGCGCTTGCCGAGATCGGCGGCGAGCTGGAGCGTGAGCACGTCAACGAAGCCCTTGGTCGCGGCGTACGCGGGAATGCCCGCGAAGGCAGTGCGCGTCACGGCTGACGAGAGGTTGATGATGCGCCCGCCGTCGGGGATCTTTGGGAGCAGCTTCTGCGTGACGAAAAAGAGGCTGCGCATGTTGATGGTCGCCAGATTATCGAAGGCGTCCTCCGCCATTTCTGCGAGCGAGGCGAAGGGCGCGACGCCTGCGTTGTTCACCAAGATGTCGACCTTGGTGGCCTTGGTCCTCTCAGCGAGCAGCCGCGGGCCGTCGTTCTTCCCTAGGTCTGCCTGCACAACCTCTGCAGTGCCGCCCTTGGCCTTGATCGCGTCAGCGACCGCGCGCACTTCTGCCTCGCCGCTACCAAAGTGCAGAACCACGTGGGCGCCTTCTGCTGCGAGCCGCGAAGCGATGGCGGCGCCGATTCCTCGTGAGGCCCCCGTGATGAGCGCGGTCTTGTTGGTCAAACGTCCCATGATTGTCTCCTGTCTCTCTGTTTGAATTGGACCGAATGGTCAAAATGAATGCAAAAAAAACCGCAGTACCGGTCGTCGGCGGCTAGGCGACGTCGAGTAGCCGAAGGGCGAGCTGAACCGTCTTTTGCAGCCGGCCTCGCGACTCTTCGACGCGGGCGGCCACGCGTAGGCCGGACATGATGCTCATCAACATGTCCGCCAGCTCGATAGAGGGCGCCAGGTTGCGAACCGACTTGTCCTTTTGGCCGCGTTCAATGTTGCTCCGGAGAAGCTCATGGGTGCCGTTCCACTTCCGCTCGAGCAGCGCCTGTACATTGGCCGCTTCCACCCCTTCGAGTAGGCCGGCACTCACGATACATGCGTTTTCCGAGGGCCGGCTGCTCTCACATAGCGTGGTAACGTGTTCGAAGAAGAGCTCAAGCGCGGCTCGGCCGGAGGCCGCGGCACCCATGCGCGCCACCGTTGCGCTGTAACGAGCAGCGGCGCACTCGATGGCCTTCAGATAGAGCGCCTCCTTGTCCCCAAAGGTGTTGTAGAGGCTCTGCTTGCCGAGGCCCGTGGCCTCCGACAGCATCGCGACAGACGTGCCCGAGAAGCCATGCACCGCGAAGGTATCCGCGGCCTTCTCCAGGACCTCGGCTTCATCGAAGTGACGTTCTCGGCTCACCCCCGTACATTAGCCAATTAGACCGAGCGGTCAAGATGGGCGTCCAAAAATTTTTCGAGGCAGCTCGAACAACCGACACCGTATTTCACGGTTCTGCGGCGGCCTGTACCTCACACGCCCCGTCAGTCACGCCGAGGCGTGGGTGCACGCAGTAAGAGCGAAGCAGCTGCTCGCTGCTACCTAGAGACTCGTGCCAAAAGCGCACCGAGCACGCAGGATACTCACCCGAGAGCCCACCCTCCGAGAACAGGCGCCTCGTGCTGCGCGTCGACTCCCCCTTCGCCAACTTTGAAGCCTCGAAAAAGCCTGCCTCATCGACCAGCCGCCGTGCGCCCACAGCGCACGCTGCCTTCACGCGCACCCAGGCCCGCTCCGGCTGCTTGTCGAGCGCGGTCACGAGCGCGCTAACGTCGAGGGTCAAACTCGCGCCTTGCTGCCACTCAGCCGCGACCTCCTCGATGCGCAGCTTCGTGGCCGCCTCGCTCGTCCTCGCCTCTTCCTCGGCCTTCACCCTCTGCGTCGCCCTGCGTGCCTCGTTGGCTGCGATCCGCGGCTTTCCCGCCGCGAGCGCAGCCTTCGCCTCGGCCGTGTGCGACCCGACCTTCGTGTGCGCTAGGTAGTCCTCGACACGCACGCAGTCTTCAGCGACCTCCGCCTCGCGGCACAGCGCGGCTCCCTGCTGCGACCAGCGCCGCTCGTCTTCATCCAGCGGAGCGCAGAAGCTATTGCCTCGTGCCGATGCGTACACGGCCAGGTCGACGTCCCGCGGGGCGAGCGTCCGCCAGAACTGACATGCTTCGCGTGCATCGCGAGGCTCCCGGGCGAGGAGCTCATCGATTCGCGCTGCAGTGGCCTTGGGGACCTGCATGGTGGTTGCCCCCAGGACAAGCTCTTTCGAGCGCCCCGCGTACGGATCCCGGGTCGTGAAACAGCCCGTAAGAAAAAACGCGAGTACAGCCAATCGCATGCCGAGCCTTTAGCGAAGGGGCTGCAGCCACACAAGAGTGCGCGCTGACCTCAAACGCTGTGATCGCCCGCGCGTCGAGCGCGAGCGTCGGCAATCTTCTGGAACGTCTCGTGAGCGCCCATGTGGGAGAAGAGCCGCTCCGCGAGCTTGGGCAAGACCGCGCTGAGCGCGAGCAAAGGACGCAGCGGGACCGGATTGACGATCAGTTCGGGAAGGTCCTCGACGACCGCGCGGATCACGCCGGCGGCCACTTCCGACGGCCTCGAGCTGCCCACCGCTACGGGTGGGCGCGCGTCGGTGCCTTGGGTGCTGTCGAAGAACATCCCGGCTTCCGACACGTAGCCGGGGCAGACGACCGACGAGGACACCTTGCTGCGCATCGTTTGTAGGCTCGCCCGCGAGGCGCGGGAGAACCCAACCATGCCGTGTTTGCTCGCGCCGTAAGGCTCATTGAACGCCACCGGTCCGAGTCCCGCAACCGACGCGACGTGCACCACGTGCCCGTGGTCACGCTCGATCATCGAAGGCAAAAGGAGGCGCGTGAGGATCATCGGAGCGCGCAGGTTGACCGTGAGCAGGGCATCGATGTCCTCCACGGCGAGTTCGTGGAAGTAGCCACCGTGTTCGATCGCCGCGTTGTTGACCAGCAGGTCGATCCGGCCGTGCTGCTCCAGCACCTGATCGAGGACGGCGTCGACCTGGTCGAACTCGCGCACGTCGAGGGGGAGGGCGGTGATCGCCGGGCCGTCCGGCGGGGCGAGCGCGA
>CAITIQ010000222.1 GCA_903892415.1 uncultured delta proteobacterium
CGGTTGGCGAGGCTAGCGTGCCGTCGCCTACACCGCCGGGTTCGACGAATACGCCGCAGTTCGGGCCAATCGGCTCGCCCTCGGTGGGGGTGCAGCTTGGATTCGGTCCGCCGCCCTGGCCGCCCTCTCCTCCCTGGCCGCCCGCAGCGTTACCGCCGCCACCAGCGTTACCGCCTTCTCCACCATTGCCTCCTCCCCCATCCCCGCCATTCGCACCGCCGCCCTCCGCCGTGCAGACAAAGCCTTCGGGGCAGCTGTCATCGCCGCAGCCCAGCGCCGCCGAGCAACCGAGCAACAGCAGCAGAGCCCGAGCAGACTTGGCTGCCCCCCTCGGTCTCGCTGCGCTCGCCCGGTCCCCCCAAACTCGCGCAGCGCGCTCGCGGGGGGACTCACAGGGACCGGTTAGTGGGTTAGCAGCCAACTCGTTTTTCTTCATCGTTGTTCAATCTCGGTCCGCGGGTTGGTGTGCTCAGATATCTCGAGGGTCATTCGCAATTGGAGTCCCTTCGCTAGGATTCGCAGTTGGACGCACCTGCGGTGAGCACGAGGGTGCCTTCACACGCGGGGCCGCTACCGCCGTTGGGCGCTCCTGCGGCTCCAGTGCCGCCGCTACCGGGGCTGCCGGCGGTGAGGCTGGCGTTTGCGCTGATGACCGCGCCAGCGGCGAGCGAAGCAATCGCTGCAGAAGGTCCGCCGAGCCCACCGGCTCCAGGTCCGCCGTCTCCGCCTTTGCCGCCGCTGCCTCCATTGCAGGCCGTCGAAAGTAGCGGGTTAGCGCCACCGTTTGATGCGCCATCCTGGCCACCTAGTGAACCTCCTCCACCAGCCTGGCCCGCAGCCCCGGCTCCGCCTTGTCCGCCGCTGCCGCTGCCCAATTGGCTATCGGTGAGCGTGACCGTGGCGCTGCCCAGCAGCACCAGCGCAAAGCTGGCTCCACCGGCCCCGCCCGAGTCTCCGCCCGCGCCGCCGCAACCGCCGGAACCACCACCGCCGCCGCCAGGGCCAGCGGTTACGTTGAGGACGCAGTTGAAGCCACCGCCACCACCGCCGCCACCTTTGCCGCCAGCGCCTGCGCTACCGGGCGCGGGGGTTGCGGGCAGGTAGCCGGCGAGGGTGAGCGTGCCGAGGGTGGTTGGGGCTGGGGCTGCTGTGCCGTTGGGGCCGGGGCTGCCGTTCGAACCGGTGCCGCCATTCGCGCACGAGATAACCCCCGTCTGGCCCTGGCCGGCCGTCCCACCGCTCATCGCGCCTGGAGCACCAGGCCCACCCTCGCTCGCATTCGTCCCGTTGCCGCCAATGCCTCCAGCACTTGCTGGCGTACCAGCGTCACACACGGGCGCAGGCCCGCCTGTTCCGCCCACGCTCACAGCGCCTGCGTCGCAACCAAGTTCACCCATCATACCGCCGGTGCCCGAAGGCGCTGCCATTCCGGGTGCTGCAGCATTGGCACCCGTAGCGCCATTGCCAGCGGTAACCGTTGCCCGCACGAGCTCGAGCGTGACGGCGTCATTGGCGAGTAGCGCGATGCTGCTCGCTCCAGGGTCAGTCGCGTTAGGGGCGGCCACGGCGAGGTCTTGCAGGAGCACGCTGCCCGTTAACACGGTGACCGTTATCGCGTTAGCCTGCCCTGTGAGCTGCGCCTTGGGGTTGGCGGCCGCATACGTCCAATTGCTACAGCTGAGTCCGCCATAGACGGTTAGTCCACTGGGGATGGTGACGCTGCCAGCGAGAGGTGCGTCTCCGCAGATATAGACTGCACGCGCGGTGCTCGGATTTGCGGCTGCCTGATCCAAAGCCTGTTGCAGATTGCTGGTTGGCGAGGCTAGCGTGCCGTCGCCTGCGGCCGCCCCGGGGTCGACGAACACGCCGCAGTCCGGCCCGATCGGCTCACCTTCGGTGGGCGTGCACGTTGGATTCGGGCCCCCACCCTGGCCACCGTCTCCCCCGATACCGCCACCACCGGCGTTACCACCAATCCCGCCTTCGCCGCCTTGGGCGCCGGCGCCCGCGGTGCCGCCGGCTCCGCCGCTATTCGCAATGCAGGTAAACCCTTCGGGGCAGCTCGAGTCATCGCCGCAACCGGCCAATTCCACCGCCCCCAGAATGACCAGTAAAAGAGCTGACTTTGCTGCCCCCCTCGGTCTCGCTGCGCTCGCCCGGTCCCCCCAAACTCGCGCGCTGCGCTCGCGGGGGGACTCAATGGAACCAACTTGCTGGCTTTGCATCATGATTTCGTAGATCACCGGCTCGTGCTCGGGCTGCTCAGTTTTCTCGCGTGTGGACCTTCGATCTCTGAAAGGTACTCACCAATCTTGGCGCTCGACACTGAGGCCTACGGCTCCGGCGGTGGCTTGATTGCCCGGCCCGCCGTCGCCGCCGAGGCCGCCGCTGCCGGCGGCGCCGAGCGTGATCTCGATCGAACCTTCCTCAGTGGGAGCGGTGCCAACGTAGGCGATGCCAACGGAGGGGCCGCCGCGTCCGCCGCCACCTGCGCCGCCGCGACCGCCGGCTCCGCCGGGGCCGCCGGGGCAGGCTCCAGACCCCATACCTTGGGAACCTTCTGCACCACCTGCCATTCCGGGCTGGCCTGCGTCCCCGGCGCCACCGGCACCGCCGCTGCTCGTTGTGATGGTGACGGTGTCGAGTGTGAGCGTGGCGTTGATGGAGACGATTCCGAAGCTACCGCCGCCGCCCTGGCCGGGCTCTCCGACGTTGCCACCGCAACCACCGGCGCCGCCGCCGCCGCCGGAGGGGCCGGCTCCGAGCATGCCGGTGGTGCATAGGTTGGCGCCACCACCGCCGCCGCCGCCTTGGCCGGGAGAGCCGGCGGATTGGCCGGGCAGGCCGGGGGCGTTGAGGAAGCCGGTGGAGGATAGCGTGCCGAGATCGGTGGAGAGGGCGCCTGTGCCGGGGAGGCCGGCGAGACCGATCGAGCCGACTTCTCCCAGTGCGCAAGCTTGGCCGATGCCTAGCTCGGCTTCTCCAACTCCGCCTTCTCCAGTCGACGAGAGCGGTTGGCCGTCTGCTCCAGGTCCGCCAGTCGCTCCATTGGTGCCGCTACCGCCAATTCCGCCGCCGACATTCGTCGCCTGGCACGTGTTTTGTCCTCCTCCTCCTCCTAGTACGCCAACCAAACCAAGACAGCCATTGCCGCCGTTACCGCCATTGGCGGATACCGGCGTTTGGGGGACGCCTTGGGGAGTGCCAGCGGCACCAGTGGAGCCAGTGCCCGCGTTAATGGTCAATCCGCGCAGGGTGGCGGTGGCTCCATCCGCGAGGATAGTAATGCTGGAGCCCCCAGCCGTTACTGCATTGGCGGCGACGATCTGAAAAAACTCTACGTCCCGGTCTTTATTGCCAATCAGCGTTAGCGCCGGCTGATCGGCGGTGCCTTGTAGTTCGGGCAGCGGGTTAGCGGCTGCAAACGTCCAATCGGAGCAAGCGAGGCCGCCGGAGAGGGAGACTCCAGCCGGCAAGCTGATTGATCCACTGAAGCTGTCGCCGCCGCACACATAGATATGCGTGGCAGAGCCGAGCGCCGCGACGGCTTCAGTGATTGAGCTGTACGGCATGGCTTGGCTGCCGTCGCCTGCGGCGTCAGGGTCGACGAACACGCCGCAATCCGGCCCAATGGGCTCGCCTTCGGTGGGGGTGCAAATCGGATTCGGGCCCCCACCCTGGCCACCGTCTCCCCCGATACCGCCACCACCGGCGTTACCGCCAATCCCGCCGTCTCCGCCTTGGGCTCCTGCTCCTGCTGTGCCACCGGCTCCACTTCCGCCAGTTTCGTTGGCGCAGAGGTTGGGGTATTCGTCACAAACGCCGCCGTAGAGGCAGCCACTCAGCGAAAAGGCGAGTGCCCAGACTGTTGCGCGCATGGGTCAAAAGCTCCCTTCGAGAAAGACGGATGTTCCCACCGTGCGAACGCGCAGCGTAAGCTCCGCGTCAGGCGTTTGCGGGACAACTAAATAGATAACGAGGCCCGCAAACGCGGCTGCACCCAAGCCGACTCCAACGAAGCCAAGCGCGCCCAACGTGTTGGCGGTGCTTAGGCTTGAATCAAGGTCAGCACAGTCAGCAAGACTAGCCGCACAGCCGGTCTTTTCTGAAGCGACGGTATCCGCATCGGACTTCACCAAGGCACCACCAACGAAGGCGCCAATGCCGCCGAGCAGGAACGCCCCGCCTGCGCTGCCTAGCAACACAGCCGGCCAAATTGCCTTCTCCTCTTGCGGTGGCTTGATGGCCGTCGGAATTTTCTGCAGGTCGACTTGTAGCTTGCGCTTTTCACCCGTTGTAACTTTGAGAGGTAGCTCTTGGGTTTGATAGCCATCGGCTGTGACCGTTAAGGTGTATTGGCCCTCCATGAGAAACAGGGGCGGTGAGGATGCAGCCGCTCTTCCCGAAAGCTCAAGCTTGGCGTTCGCTGGTTGCGTTGAGACCTCCACCATTGCCACGCGGCCAATCACGTTTCGATAGCGTTCCTCGAGTCCTTCTCGGTGAGCTGGAGATGCAAGGCTGCCGATATGTTCGACTGCGTAATGCATATGCTCAGCTGCCTCTTCCCACTTGCCTTGGGCGGCTTCCATCAAGCCTAGATTGCCGGCTATGTCCCACGCTTTGCGCAGCGCCCACGCCCTCTCGAAGGCTTCTTCGGCTTCGGGGGCTTGGCCCTTGTCGGCAAGTTCCGTCCCTTTTTTGAAGTGCTCGTCGGCTTCATCCGCAAGGGCCAGGTGGGGCATGGTACTCAGCAAAACCAGCCCGGATGCTGCTGTAAGTAGACGCTTCATGGGTTGTTCTTCATGGTCCAAAGCGAACCAGCGCTGGGGGCAGCGGAAGTTCGCGGGCTTGTGGCGCTAGGCTCACTTGTCGGCTTCGGCAAGGCTGCCGAACTTGGCTCAGCGGTGGGTTTTGGGATGGCTGTCGCAACCGTCGGACTTTGGCTCGGCTCAGCGCTGGGGCTGGCCGTGGTTTTGGGTCCAGCGGTGGCGGAAGTCTCCGTCGCAGTGGGCAAAGGAGCGGAGGTCGCTGAGCCTGTGGTTGTGGTGGCTGCGCTGGCGCTGGTTAGTAATTTAGGTTGGTCGGGGCTGCGGGCCCAGAGGATACCGATGGTGAGGCCGGCGGCGAAGATGACGAGGGCGGCGAAGAGGATCCCTAGGGTTCTTCGTTCAGCGGGTGTGTAGGGTTCTTTGACGAAGACGGTGGCTGGGGGGGTGGGTGTGGCGAGGTTGGGGGCGGTGGTTCGGCGGGCCACCGACGGCATGTCGGGCGCGCCTTTGGGCAGGGTGCGGAAGGTGTTCCTGGCTAGTTTTTGGACGGCTTTGACGAAGCCGGTTTGCTCGGCGGCGTAGGCGGCGAAGCGGGCGCGTTCGGCCTCGGCTTCGGCTTCGCTGGGGAGGACGAGCTGGTCGAGGTCGCTGGGGGGCGCTGGTTGGTTGTTGGGGGTTTTGGTCATAGCCAGCCGAGCCGGTGGAAGGCGTACCAGCAGAGGGCCGCGACGGCCAACGCTACGGTGAGGATAATGAGCGGCGCGCGAAGGCGAATGGGGGCATCCGCGCGGGCGGAGGGCTTGTTTTGGATCGAGATCGGGCGGCCGCTGAGGTCGCATGGGACGTACTCGCCCGGCTTTGCAAAGTGCCCAGGTGGTAGCAGGACGAGCTGGAGGAAGCCTCCGATCCAAATGGAGCGCAGCGAGCGCAGGGCGTGGGCTTGCACGGGTTTGCGTGTGCCTTCCTCGTCGCTGAAGGTGCCGTTCAGGCTTTGCAGGTCCTCGAACAGGTAGGTGATGCTGGAGCCGAAGTCCCCGGTGATTTTCGTGTAGCGAAGGTGACCGCCACTCACACGCGAGTCTTCGATCAGGATGTTGGCGCGGTCTGGAGAGGCCCCGATCACGCCTGCGTCGCCGAGATGAAAGCGGGTGACCCTCGTTCGCTCGATCACGAGCAGCGTGGGCGCGAGCCACGTGGCGGCAAGCTCCACTTGCGGTTGTTGTGTGATCTTGCGGATGGCAGGCGAGCGGCGCTCGGGTTGCGCCATCTTGACGGTCCCGCCCTTCGCCTGGACTTTGGGTGCGAGGCGGGCACGCTCTTCGGCTGCGGCCTCCTCGAGCGATTGCCAACGTTCGCCTGGCAGCAGCCGCCCTGGCGCAAGTAGCAAGAGCTCAATCGAGTCGAGTACGAAGCTCTCTCCCGCGGTGAGCGGCGCTACCAGCGCGAGGTTGTCTTCGCTCTCTCCATCCGAAAGGCGGATGCCGCCCACCGCGGTTCCGTTGGAGCTACCAAGATCTTGCACGTTGAACACCGGAGGCTCAAACACCACCGCTTCGATCACGGCGTGCTTGTGGCTGATCCCGTCGTCGTCGAGGACGATATGTGCGTAGCCAGGATGACGGCCGATCACGTGGCGGCCGTGGATTTCGTAGCGAGCGCCGGCGTTCTTGCCGTTGCGCACGTAGAGCGAGGGCTCTTTGGACAGGTCGCCGGGAGCGAGGCGTTTCGCCGGGGTGGGCACCTCGGTTGGCGGTGCGGCGGGGGTCCTGGTGCGGGCAACCGCCCCGGTCTTGGGCACGGTGGGGCGAATCATTTGCTCCAAGACTGCGGGCTTCTTGGTAACGAGGTCTGGCTTGTCGAGCCAAGCGCGTAGCTCGTGCCCAAAGGCTCGGCAGGAGGGAAAGCGGTCGCGGTAGTTCTTGGCTAGCGCTCGATTGAGGATGGCCCAAAGTCGCGGCGGTACGAAGTACTCGGGCGGAGCGTCCGGCATCACTCCGATCTGCATCTGCACCAGCTGAAACGCCTGCACGCGTGCATTCTCACCGGTGAAGGCGTGACGAAAGATCATCTCGAGCAGCACGTGGGCGAGGGCGTATTGATCGATCGCGCCGGTGATCGGTCCGCGTTGGATCTGCTCCGGCGCCATGTAAGCGGCTGTGCCAAGGGCTGCTGGTTCCAGCGAGGTGTTCGGCGAGTACGGGCTCTTGGCGGCTCCCCAGTCGATCAGCACGACCTGCGACATCGCTCGTTCACGCAGCTCCTGGACAAAGATGTTGGCCGGCTTGATGTCGCGGTGAACGGCGCCAAGTTCGTGCATGCTGTGCAACCCGTCGCAGATGAGCACCCCGAGGCGAACCGCCTTTTGTGCCTCATACGTAACGCCAGAAGCGCGGTGCGCGAGCAGCCGGACATCGAGCGAGTTGCCCTCGAGCTTGTCCATGATCACGTACGGCCCAACCTTGCTGTCGATGCCCACGTCATGGACCGAAACGAGAAACGGGCTGCGGCCGCGCACGCTGTGCAGTAGCTGGCCCTCTGCTACGAGCTTCTCCTGAATCGAGCGGAAGGCATCCAACCTGTAGGTGCGCTTGAGCACCTTGATCAAGAACTCGGCGCCGAGTCGGTTGGTTGCACGGTAGAGATGCGACAAGCCACCGCTCGAGAAGTGGCCCGATACCACGTAGCCGCGGAAGGTTTCACCAGGTGAGAAGTCGTCGGCGTCAGCGTGCTTCGGCGGTACCTTGAGCGAGCCTTCCTCGGCTTTGCGGGGTTGAACCAGCCGGCCGATTCGTTCCGGCTCCGACAGTCCAGCGCCCGAGCCGGCGAATTCAGCGGGAGCGGTCGCCTCGGTTTCGAGGCTCGGATAGGCGCCTGACCGCAGTCGTTCGATCACCGAATGGGGCAGGGTATCGCTCGCGAGAAGGCTCGAGCTCATGAGGGCGGTCCGTTCAGCGACAAGAGGGGGAGATCCTAGCGGAGTGGGCAAGCTGCCAACAAGCAAACGAGGCACCAAAAGCATCGCGCTAAGCACGAGCACCAGCACCGCCAAGAAGCCCACGGTCAGCCAGAGGAGGCGTTCGAGGCGCTGCTCCGCCGGGGTAAGGCTCGTAGCCGTCGGGGGCGTGCGCTGTGGTGATGCGGCCGGGATTGTCGGCACGCGCACCGGCGGGCGTTTGGCTCGGGCCGCTGGCTGCGAGCTGGGTGCAAGCTGCAGCAACTGGGTATCGGCATCGGCCGCGCTTGGATGCCGCACGCAATCAGCCGCGGGAGATTGAGGTGGCGGCGCTTGCGGCGGTTGCGCTGGCAAAGGACCGACCGCGTGGAAGGAGCGCACTGGAGGAACCGAAGCCGGTCGGGTACGAAACCCGAGCTGCAAAAGCGCGCGCTGCATCTCGAGCGCGGACTTGAAGCGGTCGGCCGGAGCCTTCGCCAACGCGCGCAACACCAGCTCGTCGACAGCTTGGGGAACCTCTGAGCGGTGCAAGCTTGGCGCGTCGGGGGCCTTGAAGAAGTGGGCCTGCAAAATCTCTTCGGCCGAGAACGCATTGAAGACGATCTGCCCGGTCAGTAGATAATAGGTTAAGGCGCCAAGCGCATAGATGTCGGTGCGAGCATCGATTTGGCCGGCAAACCCTTGTTCGGGGGCCATGAACGCGGGGCTGCCTACGAAGTAGCCTTCTCGCGTGGCGACCAACGCGGAGCCAGCCCGGGCACGTGCCTCTTCGGATACCGCCTTGGCAATACCGAAGTCGAGGATCTTCGCTGTGCGCCGACCGTCAGAGCCTGCATCGCAGTAAAAGACGTTGAGCGGCTTTAAGTCGCGGTGGACGAGGCCACGGGAGTGCGCGGTATCGAGCCCGCTCAAGATCTGTCCCACGATGTCGATCACCTCGTCGATCGGCAGTGGGCCCCGCTTATCCACTTCCTCCTTCAGCGTATGACCGCGCAGAAACTCGGTAACCAGGAAGGCTCGGCCCTGCGCCGTCAGTCCGAGATCGAGCAGCTCCACGATGTTGGGATGGATCAGCGCGCGTAGCGCTCGGCCCTCGGCGAGGGTGCGTTTCGCGATGTCGGTTTGCGCGCTTGGATCGACAAGCTTCACAATCTTCATCACTTGTTCGGTCGGAGCGGGAGGGCGGAGCACGACGTGAACCTCGCCCATTCCCCCTTCCGCAAGCTTGCGCACCGCCACATAGGGCGTACCGCGCAGCTCCTCCACCATGTCTAACTTCTTCGCCATCCAAACCCTAGGTCACCGCCTCGGGATCGATGTGCTCAACTATTTTAGGTTCGAACGACGGCTACTCTTCGCCAACGGTCGCCTCGGTTACCCCTGCTTGGGCTAGCCGCTTGGCGAGACGGATCTTCACGCGCTCGTGCATCCTTCGCGTGGTCGCGCGTGAGGTTTTGATCCTCTCTGCTGTCTCATCAATCGTAAGGCCGTCGAAGTAGTACGCTTGGATCAACTCCCGCTCCTCCAGCGGCAGGCTGCGCAATACCTCGTCGATCGCTGCCAAGGCGCGATGGTGGCTTTCACGCTGGGACAACAAGTCTTCCGCCGAGTTGCTCGCTCGCTCGGCCAGCATGCCGGTCAAAAGCTGGCCTGCGAGTCGCACCCGGAGGCTTGTGCGCGGTGCGTCCGGCTCCTCGGTGGTGGGCTCAGGCTCGGCCGTGGATGCCGCTTGTTTCTCCCGCTCGTTGCCGTTCAAAATCCGATCGAGCTTGGCGGCCTCGAAGTGCGCAAAGGCTACCTTGAGCATCGCGCCCTGCACCCGCTTGAACGCGTAGCCGTTGAAGGGGACGCCTAGCTCAGGCTCAAAGCGTAATGCCGAGCGGACTGCTGCTTCATTGCCAGCGCTAACCAGGTCGTCAAACGGAACGCGGGTCTTTGGCGCGATCGTTTTGGCCAAAATCATCACCAGCGATCGGGCGGCTTCAGCGAGCTCCCGCTGCCGGGCCGAAAGCATCTGTACGACGCGCTCGGTCATCCCTGCTTCGTTCCTCTTGTATCGGCCTTCACCGCTGGGCCCCGGGGCAGAGCTTCGCTAGCGTCCCGCTTCTGCTCGTCAAGAACCAGCGCCTTCATCAGGTCGGCGTAGCGGGGATCAAACAGCAGGTCGGTCTCCAACATGACGGTGAAGAACGCCTGCTCGTCGGGACTTAGCAGGTCCCCAAAGTCCGCCACAGCTTCCTCTGCGAGCGAGGCGGCCAAAGCCTCTGCCTCGGGGCTTGGCGGCTGCCAGCCAACTTCGGAAGCGTTACCCGCGTTTCTCTTGTCGCCACTCATCCGACACCTCGCAGAGGACCACAACCGAAGGTCCCTTTCTAGATATCGAGCTCAGCCGACCAAGGTGCTCACTTATTTTCACGCTTGGTGCGCGCCTGTAGGACAGGAGCGCGTTCCCCTCACGAGCGTTGCCCGGCGAGGGCATTCGGCCCGCGAGAGCAGACGGTTTGCTCGGGAACGCTGAAAAGTTCGTGCCGTAGCAGATGGTTTGCTCCTGAGCGCTGAAAAGTTTGGTTTGGCGCAGATGGTTTGCTCCTGGGAGCCGAAGAGTTCGTTCTAGGGCAGATGGTTTGCTCTTGGGAGCCGAAGAGTTCGTTCTGGGGCAGATGGTTTGCTCGGGGGCTCTGAAAGGTTTGGTTTGGAGCAGATGGTTTGCTCGGGAGCGCTGAAAGGTTTGGTTTGGAGCAGATGGTTTGCTCGGGAGCGCTGAAAAGTTTGGTTTGGAGCAGATGGTTTGCTCGGGAGCGGCGACGGGTGGGCTGACACTCCCGGGCGACCAGCATCCTGCAAAGAGAGCCCCCTTTTTTGCGGCGGCCCAAAAAAAACACGCCCCTCTGCAAATAGGTGAGCGCTGCGGAGGGCCGGCGGTGATTTACCAGTATGCACTCGCCATTCGAACTGCTCACCGCATCCACCGCTCTAACGGTGGTTCGGCTCAAGGCGCGCGAGCGTCTGAACCAGCCAACCCGGGTCGATCTTACGCTGGATACCAATGAAGTGGCTGACCTGAGGCTGGGATCAAAAGCTTCCGTGGCGATTCACGGCAGCCCACTGGGCGCTCGCTTCTTTCACGGCATCGTTACACGTATCGGCCGCGGTCAAACACGAACGGAAGTAAGGGTCGAGGCTCGGCTTGCTCGCTTACGCGGGCGCAAGACGCACCGTATCTTCCACGATTGTTCGCACCTGGAGGTGGTAAAGCGGCTGCTCGAGGAGCACAGGATCCCGCTGCGATTGCGCATCACACGAAGTTATCCGAAGGCGCCTCATCTCATTCAACGGGGCGAATCAGATCTTGAGTTCGTCGAGCGCTTGTTAGCCGAGGCCGGCATCTTCTATTTCTTTGATCACACCCAACAGACGGGTCGAGACCTCGACACCACGAACCTGGGAGAGGGCGAGATCGTCGTGCTTGCGGATTCGGCTTCAGCGTACTCCGTGCTAACCGGGAGTCCGTTGCATCAACGCGCTGCCCAAACAGGCGCTGTGCGTGATGATCAAGCGCTTGTGGGGCTCGTGGATGAGCGAGCCACGCGCGTTGAACGGGTTTTGTCTTTGGGGCGGACGTTCTCGACGCCAAGCAAGAGGATTTTCAGCGACTCAATCCTGGACCCAAGCGTGTTAGCGGAGCCGCCGCCTTTCCCACGAGACAGCCAGCGCAGCATCGCGATCGAACATTTGTTTGATGCCGACGACGCGCCCGTTTTGCCCTCCACGGCTCGCGACCGACTCGATAGTGAGCGGGCACGATCGAGGACCTTGCGGGCACGTTCGACCAACCCGCACCTGATGCCGGGTCGACGCTACGCGCTTGCCGAGGCGCTGCTAGACGATACACCGAGCGAGCTCGTCCTCTTGGAGGTTCGCCATGACGGCGATGCTGAGCGCAAAGACGAGTTCTATCGCAATGACTCGCTATCGACCGACTCTGCGGTCGTACACCGAAGACGCATGCCGCAGCGGCGATCGGCGCCGCTCGAGACCGCGACCGTCGTGGGACCGAACGGTGCGGAGCTGCATACCGACGGGCACGGTCGGGTCCAGGTGCAGTTCCATTGGGACCTCGAGCGCAACGCGCCGAGTGCTTGGGTCCGCGTAGCGCAAAGCTGGAGCGGCGCCGGGTTCGGCGCGAACTTCTTGCCTCGCGTGGGGACGGAGGTGCTCGTCGGGTATGTGGGTGGCGATCCGGATCGGCCGATCATCCTCGGTGCGCTGCACAATGCTCTATCGCCGCCTGCCTTTGGCCACGGTGCAGAGGCTGACAGGAGCGGGATCCGCACGCGCTCGACTCCAGGCGGAGTTGGCTACCACGAGCTCGTGTTCGACGACCGTGCAGGGCGGGAGCGCGTTGGGTTGCGGAGTCAGCGTGATCTCTCCGTGCAGGCGCTGGGAGATACCCTGATCGAGCTTAACGGGATGCACACCGAGACCATCGGGGGATCCTCGTCGACCACGATTGCTGGTTCGGTAAGTTCGCTCGTCGGCAACGCTCGGGTGGATCACACAGGAGCGGATCGCTCCGCGCGTGTCGGAGCGCATGACCGCTTGGTGGTGGGAGGAGACTCATCGACGAGCGTAGCGGGTTGCTCAACGCTGGAGGTTCTTGGCGTCAGTGCAACGACCCGCATCGCCGGCAGCCGTCACACGTTTGTTGGCGTGGGGCAGGCGGGTGGTTCGGAGGTCGTCGCATCCGTGTCGGATATCCAGCTCAGCGCCGGTCGATCGATCGATCTCACCGCCATTGATAGCGTGAATCTACGGTGCGGGCGTTCGACGATTCGCATGACGCCTGATGGGATCTTTCTCGAGGCCGATCGGATTGAGACCCACGCAACGGAGAGCGCACACATGTTCCACGGTGACGAGCGAAGGCAAGTATGGGCCTCCGACGGCGCTTTCACGGTGAGCACCGACGTGATCAAGCTCGCGAGCAAAGGAGCCAGCCTCGTGCTCGACGCTGAGGCCAAACTCGATGGCGCGCTGGTCAAGCTCAACTGCGGTGCGAGCGCCGCCGGCGGCGCAGGACAGGGCATGGTCAACGACTCTGGCGAGGCCGTGTTCCAGCTTGACCCGAGCTCCGTGCCGGCAGGAAGCGGGCCGTACACCTTCCGTATTCTCGACCCGAACGGCGAGGTGTTGAGCCGGGACCTGATGCCCGGAGGGCAGGTGCGCTTGCAGGGCAAGCCGGGACAGCGCTTCGTCCTTGACCAAGTGCGGCTGGGCCAGCGCCTCATACCGTTCCGAAAGTCGCAGAGCTGACGGCCAGAGAGAAGGAGACCGAGCATGGACATGAAACTGCAAGTTGAGTGGGCGCCCAAAGGCGAGAGCCCGAGCCCTGCGGAGCTACTAAAGTATTTTGTCGAGGCACTCCAGGCCTTCGGCTGGGAGGTCGTTTGGGCGGAAGAGACCGGCACCAGCAAACGAAAGGTCTTTCGGCCTGAGCGCGCGGCTGAGTTGATGGAGCGGTTCGGCTCTCGCCGCGCCGGGTGGGAAGCTTCCGCGCGGGAGACATCCGAACTACTCAATCTGTTCATGCAACCAGAGCAGGGACCTGGGGCCGGGCTCTATGCGCTCAGCGCCCTTCCGGTGGCAGGAGTGGTGAACGGGCAAGCGCGACGAAGGCTCTACGCAGGCGGCGTGATTCCTGACTGCACTCTGGATACCGCGCGAAAGATCCTGCGAAGACTTGTTCACCTATCTGGCGCTCGATTGGCGACAGTTGCGCCTACGCGATACCACGATATTCTCCATGCGAGCTTGCTCTACCTCGACGCGGAGGGACGCCGTTGGTTCGCCAGAAACGCTCCCAGCGTGAAGCTCGCGGGCGACGAGACCGGTGGCGCTTGGGTCTTGGCGCACGGCGAGGCGCTGACCTCCCAAAGTGAACACGCGCGCGCCGCCAACGCTGCGCTTACGAAGACACTGTGGGAGTGGTACGAGGCGACGTCGAAACCCAAGCCGCAAGGGCAGGATAAAACCTTGGGAGCTGCGCCACCACCGGCGGGAGGCGCAGAGGTGCTGTCGCATCGGCCAACGCAACTCACGCCGCCAAGCGTGGTTGCACGGGCTGCGGTCGATCTCGACATGACCTTCCCGCCAACGCCGTTTCTCGGTCCCGTTTTACCGTTCATTGCTCGAGTGGGTCAGGCGTCTCTTCCCGCAGCTCCGCTGACGTCGCTGGACCAGTCGGGCGAGACGGTGGCGCTCGGAGAACTACAGCTCTTGATTCATGGCTTCAGCTTGCCACGCTACGCCCGCTTGCGTGCGGCGCTCAGCCAACACGGAGAGGAGCACGGCCCAACGCTGGCTTCATTCGGTCTCGACGCGAACAGCAAGCGCAGCTTGCAACAAGCCTTCCTCGAGGTGTTTCAAGCCCAGCCGCAACTGCTCCCGACCTTCAGCCAGTTGGTTGAACTCGCAAAACTAAGGCAGGGTTGAAATGGCCAGTTTGATTGAACAGATTTTCGCCGCGATGCCGCTCAAAGCTGCTGCGCAGTCGGCGGAAGACGGTCACAAGGTTAACAACATCCCCGTCTCCTCGTTTCAAGGCGCAACTCTAGCGCGGCTGCTCGACCACTGTTGGCCACTGCCGGCCCAGGACTTCAAGGGTACGCCAGTGGACGCTCCGATTCCGAACGTCCAAGGCGCCCACGACGGAAACAATCCGGACATTGAGCTGTGGAGCTATCGACAGGGAGCCATGCCCAACCAGTTTGAGGCGCTCACCTGCCGAGTGATTAGCGATGGTTTCCGCAAGTACACGGTCTGCGACGAGATCCGCTTTGGCCGGGTGCTTCCGCCGGGAACTTTCAAAGACAGCGTGACTGTTACGGTGCTGGGGAAGACGTATGAGCTACCTTTGTCGGACGCGTTTCGGCTGCGTACCTTTCGCACCACATCAGAGTTGAAGAACGAGGCCAAGCGGGCGCTCCAGTTGAGTCCGGGCACCAAGCCAGTGAACTTCTATCCGCTCGAGGCCACCTACGACTGCGGGACGGTTCACGCGTTTGTTTATGACCTGCCGCTCGAAGTGGATGCCGTTGAGAACCCGGAGGCCCCGGAGTGGCCGGAGCTGCCGGTGCCCGCCGTCGGCCCAAGCGTCCCACCACACAAGGTGGGAAGTTCGTTCATCCAAGTAACCAGTCCTTTAGCTGTGACCGACTCAACGGCTAACGATGTGCTGACGACCCACCTCGACGTGGCCACCCAACTGGCTGCCTTGCCACTTGCTGCGAGAGAGGTCGATGAGCATGGCAAAAAGCCGGTGGGTAATACCCTCCTCTTGGACGACGAGTGGCACCCGATTCCGGAGGAAGTATGGGCCCAAACCAATGGTCCCCCAGCCGGCGTCGCGCTGCTACCAGCGCGGGTTTTGGTGCTCGTCTCGTTAACACCGTGTCGCGAGAAGGATGACTACACTCCTGCACCCGGTGGAATCGCTTCGCTGACAGGCATGGCGCGGTTCTTTCCACAGATCGTGGTGAAGGCGACAATCCCGCTCGAGCATATCGACACGGCCGTACGGTTCACGCGGCCCAAGCGCACCACCATCGAGGACGGTATGCCGTGCGGCTGCAACGAAATGAAGGACGAAATCTTCATGAGCCTGTACACCGACCGCAACGGGATTGTCCCGCTGCCAGAGCCGCTTCCGGTGCTGGTCGGAGGGGTCGTTGGCGCCGCGGCCAGTATGGGTCAAACGACTACGCCCAACTGGAGCTTCATCTTCAACTATCGCACGCGGGAGCCTACGGAGTTCCTGGGCTCTCTGCTCACGGTCGTAAACCCCGCCCTTACGAAGGTTCGCGCGTTGCAAGACGCGGTGGAACGAAACGGCAAGTCGAGTGAGGTTACCAAGCTACGAAGGCAGGGCAGCTTCGATAACATTCACTGCGCTCCACGGATGAAGTTCCCGCCCGGGACGCGCGTACGGCAGTGGCTGGATGGGGCTCCGCCCCAGGCTCATCCAGACGTGGCGCTTGAAGACGTTGAGGTCAAGTCCGGCCACGAGGTGGACCTCCTCGACGTGCTGATGGCCCCCTTCTGCGCGCACGACTGCTTTCACCTGCATTGGCGCTGGACGGATTCGAGCGTGCAGGAGCCACAGATGGGCTGGTCCGAGACTGCGCCCTATTGCAGGGCTGGCGGCACGATGATCCCACAGCACCACAAGCTTCAGCTCCTGGTCGAGGGCAACAATCAGTTCGTCCTGGTTGAAGAAGCGCAGACGGGGGCGCAAAAGCCCATTCCCGCTGACACCTTCGAGATCTTCTACAGCTTCGGAGCCGCATTGGCTGTTAGTGCCTGGTCGGTCGGTGCGTTGGCGATTCGTAAGCAAGTAGAGCTTTCTTCCCCTGTCTACTTTGTCGACCCGGCCAATCCAACGGAACGGATCGACGCGTCGAACTCGTGGACGGCCTTCTATGTGAAGATGCAGTACTTCTTCGAGGTTGCTCCGCTCAAGCCCACGCAGATGAGCACCGACCCACGAGGGCTGATTGCGAGTGAACGGCTTTTGCAGATGGTGCCGCTGAAGAAGTTGATGAACCTATGAGAACGCAGCTTCGTACACTGCTTCCCCTGGCTCTTTCCATAGCGTTGGGCTGTAAGCCCGACGCGGACCAGCAAGGCATCGTCGTCGATCTGGGTGAGCCCCGTGCCAATAGTACGGTGGACCGGGCGCTCGAGTTCGGCTGCATCGAGTTTCTCCACCTTACGTTCGTGCACGACGAGCTGCCCCCCGATCTCTACGAGTTTCGGCTAGCAGCCAGTGGCCGTGAAGCAAGGTGCGAGTTCATGCTGCCATATGAGGGCCGGCGTATTCGGCAAGAGTGTTTCGTTCGCGAGTACCCCACCTGGAAGCCTAAGTGCCCTGACTATTGCGCTGAGCATTGCACCAAGGGGAAAGTAGACTACCCGCCCTTTTCCTGCACGGGCGACCTCAAGGTTCAGCTGGCCTCTCGGAAGCTGACTGAGCCTCACCGTCAAGGTGGCGTCGTAGCCTTTGAAGATGCACCGACGTTCATGCTCACCGAGGTTCCTGACTCGCTCGAGTTCACCTTGCTCCGCGACGGTCAGGTCGTTCGTCGCGATACCATTCGTCCTGACTACCGCTTATTCGCCCCGAATGAAGGAGCGCAGCCCGTGTGTCGGCAAGCCGTAGTTGATGTTGGAGGGAAGGCGGCAGCGCCTGTTGAGGGTGCCGTCTCGAAATAGGTGAGCACTGCGAAGGGGCAGCGGTGATTTACCACGATGCGACATCGTTTTCGGAGAGTCGTGCGCGCCGCCCGCGCCAGGGTCGAGGCTAACCAGTAATGAAAGTCGTTCAGGTTCCGCTACCACGTGTGCCAGGTATCCCCCTGATCGCAGGCTTGGCTGCTATCGGCGCAGCGTTCCTCGTAACGCGCCAGGCACTTCGCGTGCTTCAGCCCTGGAGCGGGGGTGAGTTGATTGACGCGCTAGGGGCAACGCTGGTTGGCTACTTAGTCTTCTTGCTCGTGGTCTCGCTATTGGCGCGGTTGCGCAAAACCTGGTCCCCCACGGAGCCCGCTCGAAGGGTGCTTTGCTTTCGCGGGGAGCCACCTCGCTGGTCGTGGAGCATCGCTGGCGGGCTCGTGCTCTCCACGCTGCCGCTGGCCCTACTGGAGGTCTTACCTCATTCGCTACTCGTTCAAAGTCTGCAGCCGCTGCGGCTTCCTCTGTTGGTAGCCCTCGTAGGCTGGGCCGGGGTTCGTTCACTCTCGTGGCTGCTCTCGGCGGGCTGGCTAGGCTTGTTCGCAGAGGGCTTTACCTGGGAGAGTTGGGGCGAGCCCGGCCTGCGGGTACAGGTGGATGCGGTGACAGAGAACGGCGCGCTCGTCTGTTCGACGAGCGAGGGAGGTCTGTGTTTGCGGCCGCTTGGTGCAGGGTCGGAGCATTGGCCGGCCAGGCTGTTTAGCCGTGAGGTCGCGCGCACGGTGGAAGGCCCCTACCGTGGGAGGGTCGCGCAGCCGGGCGCTCAACCCGAGCCGCAAAAGCACTTACCGAAGCTGCTTGGGTCTGCACGGGCGTGGCAACTAAGTGCTGGGGTGGCTGCAGTTGCGGCAGGGGTGCTTGTATTCCGTGCCGGCGGCTTTGCTGAGGTCGGCTTTCCAACCTGGAGCGCGCTCATCCTTGGCGCGATGGTGATTGGGCTGTTCCTCCGCTCCAAACCATTCTGGTATATGTCAGGAGCGCGCTCGGGGCTGTGGTTTTTTACGCGTCATCGCGATTCGCGTGCTCCATCGCTAGCGCGCAAATTCGCTGCGAGCGTTGCCAACTTCGGCGACTCAGCAGGCTGGACGCTCGCAGCGCTGATGCCCGTCGCACTCGGCTCTGCAGCTCTTTATGGGGCTGGAAAGCTGCTCGTGGCGCTAAGCGAGTATACAAGCTTCCTCAGTGCCGTCGTGTTCCTCGGGGCCGTGTGCTGGGTGGCTGTCCTCTGGTACTACGCAATCCCAGTTCGCCTCCGCGCCGGCGTTCTCGAGGTGTGGATGCACGGGGCGTGGGCTCCCGTGACCGGCGTTGAAGAAAGCGGCGAAGCAATGCGCTTCAAAGCGGGCCCCTTGGAGGTCCGCTGTGCTGAACCAACCTCATTGTTTCGTAAACCGGAGCCAGTGCGCTTGCGGGTGGAGCAGCTCCAGCCGTTCTGTGTGCCTGAGGATGAAGTGGTGGCGAGGGATCAGCATCGAAAGGAGCCATCTCAATGAACCCCGTAGCCAAGCAAGGAGATAGCGTTGTAGCTGTCGACGTTCATCTGGTGATCGCCGAGGGCGGTGGCAAGCCGGAGTCGGTGTCGCTGCCCTTTAATGGTCTATTGGTTGAGCGTCTCTCGGCGGACGTGCTTGCGGAGAACTGCGCTGTTGCGACGGTGGGGAGCTTGGCCAGGCAATCGCCTGGTCACATGGTGAGCCCGAAGACCTTTGCCAAGCCGCCGTCGAATCAGGGCGTGGTGCTGTTTGGCTCGGCGACGGTGCTGGTGAACAACCAAGCGATCGCACGGCACGGAGATACCGCAGAGACCTGCAATGACCCAGCCGATGCGCCTGTTGGGAGCGTGGTTGCGGTGGGAACGGTGCTAGCCGGCTAGCCCTCTTCAGCGCAGACCAGCTGTTGTCTAGTCGCAACAGGTTGCCGCCTTCCTGTTGGCTGGCCACATCAGCTTGCTGCGGGGCTATGCTATTGGAGCTTGTAACGTTGCAAGAAAGCCTACCCCGAGGCGCTCAAGACGCGGGGTAGGTCGTCAACTAGCGGTGGCGCAGGTCGTGCAGAGCGTTCGTCATGGAGAACGCCCGCCTTCACTTTCCGGACATGCCCGACGCGCAGGAGCTATCGGTTCGGACCTTCAAGATCGAAGAAGAGATCAACGGCCTGTTCACGGTGTGCGTTCGAGCGGTTACCACGTTCGAATCGTTGGATCTTTCGGCGCTGGTTGGTCACTCCGCTGAACTCACGTTGGTCGTCAATGAAGCCCGCCGATGGCACGGTGTCTGCACCTCAGCTGAGTTCGTACGAGCTTCCGAGACGCGGGAGGGGCTAGCAACCTATGACCTCGTCCTTCGGCCAACCCTTTGGCGCTTGACGCAGCGGCGAGGCAACAGGCTTTTTCAACACGCGACGATCCCCGAGATCGTCACTCGCATCCTGCGCGAGTGGGGCATTGAGCATCAATGGCAGGTCGCGCCGGATTCCTACCCAAGTCTGGAACTGCGCACTCAGTTTGATGAGTCGGACTTCGCTTTTGTATCCCGTCTACTCGAAGAGTCGGGGATATCTTTTTGGACCGCGCCGAACCAAACCCTCATTCTCGGCGACGCGCCACAATCCAATGAGGAGCGTCCAGGCACCCCCATTCCGTTCGTTGATGAAGCTGCTTCGGCTCACGCGAGCCGTACCCCGTTCATCACTCGCCTCCGACTTCGAGAGGAGTCACTGCCTGGGCGAGTAACGCTGCGTGACTATGACTTTCGCCGCCCTCGTCACGTGCTCACGGCTCAAGCCGATTCAGAGCGAACGGAGGAGTTGGCGCACGAACAATATGCTTTTAACCCGGGCGCATCGCTGAGTGAGTTGGATGCCGGTCTCGAACGCCATCGCGCCACTCCGGTCGCTGACGATCTGGGAGTCGCCCGCTTTCGCGAGGAGCGCCTTACAGCGGAAGCAAGGCTGCAAGTTGAAGCCGTCCACGCTGAGCGTAGGCTCATAACCTTCGAGACAAACATTGTCGACGTAGCGCCAGGGACCGTGTTCCGAATACTCAATCACCCGCGACAAGACCTTGGGGTGGACCGCAGCTTATTGGCCATTCGGCTGTTGCTGGAGGGAGACGTTACAAAGGCCGAAACCTGGCGGTTTACGGTTGCCGCGGTGACGACAAGCCACAACTTTCGCCCCCGGAGAGCCACAGCGAAGCCCAGGATCTACGGACTCTTGAATGCCGTGGTAGTTGGAGCCTCCTCCAATCCAACCGGCGGAAAGGTATTGCCGGGCGGCGTCGGCGACCTATCCAATACCCCACTCTCGACCCAAGACGTTGCTCAGTCTTTGACCGATAATGATATCTATGTAGACGAGCATGGCCGTGTGCGAGTCCAGTTTCCTTGGGACCGCGAGAGTGAGTTTGGAAGCGAGGCTTCGATCTGGATGCGAGTCAGTCATGGCTGGGCTGGGTCGGGTTACGGAATGTTCACCGTTCCGCGGGTTGGGCACGAGGTTCTGATTGCCTATCTAAACGGTGATCCGGACTGTCCCGTGATTGTCGGAAGCGTCCACAATGAAGCGCAGTCGGTGCCGTTTCCGTTGCCTGAGAACAAGACGGTAAGCACCTGGAAAACGGCCAGCTCGCCGGGTGGTGGCGGCTTCAACGAGTTGCGCTTCGACGATGCGCGCGGTCGCGAGCATGTCTATGTCCAAGCGCAGAAGGACATGGATCAGCTCGTAAAGAACAACTCCAAAGAGTCCGTCGGCGGTGACAGGTCGCGCTTCGTACAGAACGACGACGGCGTGGCGGTTGGACATGACCGCACCAAGTTCGTCAACATGAACGAGCTCGAGGCGACGGGGCTCAATCGAGTGCAGTTCGTCGGGCTCAACCACACCCGTGCAGTCGGCGCAGAGGAGAGTACGCAGGTCGGTACCCGCTGGAGCGTGACGGTCGCCCGCGGCATGACCACTCGCATGGTCAAAGAGCTCGACCGACTGGCCAATAGCTTGGGCGGGGTGATGCGAGCTGCGGCTACATCGACCTTGGGGGCCATCGGCTCCGACCCGTTGGCCAAAGCGGCAGATGCAGCGTTGGCGGGTTTTGGGCGCAAAGCGTTCGACACCTTGACCGGGGTGCTTAACCTGCAATCAGGCTTCGACACCGACCCTGGTCCAGCTCCCACCTCAATCGAAGTAGTCGATAGGAAGATCACGCTGACGACGGGTGAGGCTTCCATCGTTCTCGACGGGCCGAACGTCACCATTACAGCACAGGGCGCCATCAGCTTTCACAGCATGGGTGACACTGTGGTGCTCGCGGAGCGTGAGCTTGCGTTGGCAGGTCGCGAGAAGGTGGCGCTTGTCTCAGCCACCGATGACCTCATTCTGCAGGCCAAGAAGGACCTTCACCTAAACCCCTATGAAAGCTCAACGGAGCTGGAAGCGGCGGACAGCCTCGAGGGCGATCCGGTGGCCGACGCCATGCGCTGCGGAGTGTGTTCAGGAGCGCTGTTGCTTGGACCTGAGGGGTGGTTCTGCCCAAATGACATGGAAGAAATGGAGGAACAGTCATGACTAGCTCGTCGAGCAGCAACGAGGCCGATCCCGGCGTTTGGATATGGCACGCGTCGGACGGCTCCGACCTGAGGACCATGCACGATTTCATTTTCATGAAGACCCAAGACGGCTGTCGGATCTTCGAATGCGCCACCGGAGGAGCTTCGCGGGCAGTGGAGTCGCTGCTGGGAGTATGCGGCTTTCGTCAAGGCGCCAGCTCTGGGGCGGAGGTCGTGGTTACCGAGGTCGAGGATCGCGGCGTCGTTCTGCAGCGCGGCTTCTGGGTGCCCTCGGGCGAGGAGCTTGAACTGGAGATGGTGATTCGGGCAGCGTTAAGTGGCAATCTTGGTGGCTTCTTTCCGGTTCTGGCGGCCGTTGCGACTTTCCATCGTTCGCCCGCCCACGCCTTTGAGCACGTTTGGGCCGCCGCTGGGAAACCGTGCATCGTACTGCGCCAACCCGATGTGGCTGGCGGACCGGGCGGCATGTCGGCTCCTTCCAGTTTGCTGCAAGCTTCCTGGGGTTCCGTTCGCTATGCGCTCTCCTGTCAAGCGGCGGGAGAAAGCCAGCCTGAGTCCGCAACCAGCGAGCCTTCGCAAGAAACGACCTGAGAGGAGGACGACATGGGCCAACACGGTGCATCGACAGTTGACGACGGTAGGCGCAGGCTCCAGCAGCAACAACGCAACATCGCTGACGTACAGCGCATCATGCGCGAAGGTTTTACCCTGCGTCGCGAGATTGGCTGGTATCCGTCCGAAGACAAGTACCAGCTTTGCAACCCGGGCGGTAAGTTCCGCGCCAAGATCTCCTACACGGGTGAAGACGTTAAGTACTTCGCCCCCGACTCCTCGGGGCGGGAGGTGCCAGTTGCAGGTCCGCCAACGAGTTCAGCCTTCGAGCTGATTCCGGACGTGTTCGATGTGTCGGTCAATGTTCCGATTCAATTGGCTTCGTTAGTTGGTAATGCGTCTGGTGGCTTCATCCAGGCAGATACAAAAGAAGGCAGGCGCCAGTTCCACTCTGCCATTACGGAAGCGAGGGTCCAGGGGGCCGCGGGAACCAGCGTTATATCCGAAGCCATTCAGGCCGCTTCGGACGTAGTCGATGCCGTCAAGTCTGGCGTGGTAGGTACACTGAAGTACCTCGCAAGCGGTGTTAACGGCTCTGTGGGGGGCATCAAAAATTGCCCAGTCCCGGCGGAGTTCGTTGGGCATATTCGAATCTACACCGAGCGGGAGGGGTGGTTCAGTGAGGGCTCCGATATGAATGACCGCTACAGCTGGGTCTGGGCCAAGGCGTGGATGTGGCAACACGTCTACACGCTAAACTACGCAGACTGGCTAACCGGCAAAGCGCGGTGGAAGCAGTGGCTGGACTTGCGGCGCACCAATAACCAAGAAGCAGAGAGCCACCTGTATCGGCGTCATCGATATGAAACCAGCCCGCTGCCTCCCGAGCTACGGCTTCGCTACTTCGGCCATCCCTTCCACGGTTGGGCGGACTATCACCACTATCCGATTACTGCTCTCCCGCCCGACGTAAGGACCTTGAGCGCAGCCGTTCGCCGGCGTCACTACGTGTACTGAGGAAGTCATGGCGTTTAAGAACATTGCAAAGTACGGTTACAAACAAACACTCGCGAGTGCCGGAGCTTGGGCAGGTAAGCCGTGGGATCTAGGTGGTAGACGCACGATGACGTTCGCCATCAACAATGATCGCGCTGACATGTTTGATATAGTGCTCTTTGGCCCCATCACAGAGCCGATGAAAGAGCAGCAGCGTCTCAACGCTGCGCTTGGTGTCGCGCTCGATGGCCCAGCAACCACGGATCGAATCCCCGCAACTTTATCCAAGGGAGGATCGCTCGCGGTCCTGTTCGCGAACATGCTCGCTATCGCGAAGCCCTTCGCCAGCGACAAGAAGTTCGTACAGATGTCACGGCGGGCCTTCGGCCTGGGAGCGCCCATCTATCACGGCAGCGCCAGCGCGAAGGAGCGCGAGCGGTCCACCTTTGCGGAGTCGATGAAGAAGCGCGACGGTTTTGGGCTGTTCACCGACTTGGGTTGGGTGGCTGACCACTATACCGATGTGATCGGCCAAGGGCCCTACTTCAATGAGTCAGGTCAGCGATGGTGGGAGTCCGGCATCATCGTTCTGCCATTGCCAACGGGTGATACCTCCAAGGGGTTGGTGTATCCCAAAGACCTCATCCTACGAGTTCGAACCGACGTCGGCGGAAGCACGCTCTACCTGCAGCTCTACTACTTCTTGAACCACCAGCTGCGGCAGATGCATACAGGCATATTCACCCGAGCAACCACCGAATACCTGATTCCTCCAGACTCCATCATCAAGATGGACGTCACTCAAACGTCAATCTAGGAGACAATCCCGGCGCTGTAGTCAACGAGCTAATCGCGTAGCCCGTACTTGCGCAACATGCGGAGCAAGTGCGGGCGATCGATCGAAGCCTTCCGGGCCGCTTCCGAGGCGTTGCCGTCGGTGAGCTTGATTAGGTTAGCGAAGAACCTTCTCTCGAACGCTTGCAGCGCCTCTTCCTTTGCGTCCCGGAAGCTCTGGCCAGGTAGCTCCGAACCTGTGGTGCTCGGTTCGGCGGGCGGCTTTACTTCGCGACCCGGCAGTGCCGGCCAATGCCCGTCTATCAGGGAGCGTTCAACCAGACCGCGCAGCTCGCGGACGTTACCTGGAAAGGGGTAGGAGCTCAGGGTCATCAGCTGCAACGCGCTCAACGGTTCGGGCTTGCAGCCAGAGAACTCGAGCCAGAACTGAGTAATGAGGTCTTCCAGGTCTTCGGCTCGCTCTCGCAACGGCGGTAAGTGAAGGGGAACCGTTCCAAGCCGGTAGAAAAGATCCGCTCGAAACCGGCCCGCGTGAATCTCCTCTTCGAGCCGACGGTTCGTCGCGCAAACAACGCGCACATCGACGTCCACTTCGGCGTCAGAGCCAATCCGTCGCAGTCGACGGCGTTGCAAAACACCAAGAAGCGAAGCTTGATGCACGATCGGTAGTTCGCCAATCTCATCAAGGAACAGGGTGCCACCATGCGCACGCTCGAAGGCACCAGCGCGGCGCCGCTCGGCCCCCGTAAAGGAACCACGCTCATGGCCGAAGAGCTCCGCCTCCACCATGGTTGGCGTCAGCGCAGCGCAATCGAGCACCATGAAGGGCCCATTACGCCGCATGCTCAATTGGTGAATAGCGCGCGCCATAACCTCCTTGCCGGTCCCAGTCTCGCCAGTGATGAGAATGGAGGCGTCCGTCTTTGCTGCACGTGCGGCGGACTCAGCGATCGTCATCATTCTGCTACTGCGGAATACAAAGCCTTCGCGCGCGAGAATCTCAATCAAGTTGCCAGGCGCTCGGTGCTGAAAACCAAGCGTCAGCGAGCCGAGTTTGATTCGCGTTGAAAAGGGCAATAGCGCATCGAAGATTCGTATGGCTCCGGTTTGCACCACTGCGTTCGGTGACAACGCACGAACGCGTAGTCCGCCATCGGTCAGCGTAAACTCCGCGTGTCGGGGCAGGATGTCTTCGGCCTCGAGGCGTAGGCCAACACCCTTTTCACTGCCGACTGTCACGGCTGTCCCGTGGACCAGCTGCGTGTGACGGCCCGCATCAAGGCCCGAGAGGACCAGCAGCTCGAGGCGATCTTGGGGCGGGCCCGGCTCAGCTTGGATGTTGTCGCTGGCCAACAGGGACTGCGGCGGATTGTTGCGCTCAGCCAACAGCCGTCTCCGTCCGCATCGAAGAATTGGTGGGCATGGGACGTGCTCTGCAGACAGTATGCCGGATCTTTCTACCAAAGTGGACCTGTGCTGTGGCCACGACGCATGCGCCCCGCGTGCCTTCAGAACGTTCAGCGAGAATGTTCTGGCAGAAGGATTCGAGGTTGCGCGCGAGCGTGATGAGTTGCAGCCACACAGCTGCCCAGAGCACCCGCCCCACGGCGCTGTCGTTCGCCGTGGCTATCAAAGTGTGCTCGCCAATGGCCAACCCATTGCGTACGTCGGCGCCACCGTCTCGTGCCCCTCGGGAGAGGTCGGTACAGGGCGGCCCTCGGTGCGGGTAGGCGACGGAGACAGCATCAACTTCGCGAAGTAGCAAGCGACGAGCAGCTACTGACAACGGTTCAACGGCTGTGCTTTGGACCTGCTCACGGGGCTAGACCAAGCCTACGGTGTTGCGCCGCTCGGTAGCGGCGGTGCCGGAGGTGTTGGTGGGATGGGCGCCGGCGGGATGGCTGCCGGCGGAACGGCCACTACGGGAGGAGGCGGAAGTGGTGGAGACGTGTGCGAGCATACGTCGTACCCGGAGCCGCCAAAGGACCACGACCTTGGTGGGGAACAAGAGTTCGTTGTCGCGATGAACTCGATCGGTCTGGGCGAGACGTTGGAGACTCGCGTAGGCGTTGATCTGGACCGTCAATGCACCTGCCTAGGTGAAGGCCCTTCCTGTGTCGCACCTCCCAACGCTGGTGATAACGAATGCGACTTTGATGGCGGCGTTGACTCGAATTTTTCGCGGTTGATGACGCTGTTAGCGGCCTTCTCGTCCGGCACAATCTCAAGCTCCGCCTACTCCCAGGGGGCGCTCGACGGGCGATGGAGTGTGCTCCTACGGGTGCGCGGCTACAACGGGGCTGTAGACGACGATCAGGTCGAAGTCGCCGTATTCACGACGCCTGGTTTCCCCCCGGATGAGGTGCCTCTGTGGGACGGAACCGATGAGTGGCCGATTGCTTCAACCTCGGTAGGTGCCAGCGGATCGACCGAGGAACCGAAGTTCGTCTCGCTATCCGGCTACGTACGCGACGGTATTCTGGTAGCGCCGCTACCCAGCCTGCCCCTGATCTTCAATACGGGTTTCTCGTACCTCCCATTCGATATTACCGGTGGGTTCATCATGGGTACGATTGTGGAACAAGCCGGGGAGACTGCACTGACCAACGGGTTGATAGCTGGCCGCTTCACCATGGAGAGTATGTTCCAGAGCCTCAGCGAGTTTCGCAATGGCGCCGGCATGCCCATTTGTCGTGGGGATTCGTACTACGATAGCGTCAAGATACTCGTCTGTAATTTGCGGGACATTTCGTCGGAGGTCCCAGGACCCGGTGCGTCTTGTGATTCAATCTCGATGGGGGTTGGGTTCACCGCGCAGCCAGCAAAACTGGGCGCGGTGGGGGATAACTTGGCACCCTCGCCAGGTTGTCCCGCTGAAACCACGCCCGCCACCGACAGTTGCCCGGACTGAGCACTATTCCAACTTGAAGCTGCGGGTAATCGTGCCTCGCAGGGTGCCGTCAGCGTTGAAGGTGGACAGTGCAAACTGGCGCTGACCGAGTTGAGAATACACGTGCCGAACTGCGATGCGCGTGCTGCGGACCTTCCCAGAGACGCTGTCAGTTACTTTGACGCCGTCAACGACCAGCTCAACCGCAGCCACTGCCGCAGGAGCACGCTCGAGGCCGACCTCGTACAGGCTAGGTCCCATCTGGCGAATGTAGAAAGCTACCCCGGGATCAACATCAATCATTCCAATGCCTCGACCCACCAAAGCATTGTTGTCATTGAAGCCTAGGACCTCGAACTTTCGTGACTTGCCCTGTGTTCCAAACGTGTAGTTGTCGGGGAAGTTGTTTCCGTCGAGCTTGGACGCGCTGCCAATCAGGAACCCGTCCACGAGGTAGTCGACTCGCTTGACGGTCGAACCTGCGAGAGCTCGTAGCTCGTAACTGCCAGACTGCTGTCGACTCCAGTAGACTTCAATCGGGGTTGTACTCGTTGCCGTACAGGATGCCCCCAGCGCGAATCCGGCTGCAGGCGATTTGGCCATCCGGATAGCGGTCGCCTGACCAAAGTCGCCGTCCTCGGCAATCGGATCGTTCGGGTTGTTTCGGTTCCAAAGGCGTTGAAACGCGGTTACTCCAAGCGCTCGCTTGTCCGTGGCGCCGGCCCCGACGAAGTCATAGTGCACATCGTCTGCAGGGCCAAACCATTGGAAACCACGCGTCTCGAGGGTGTTGCGCCAGGTCGTGTACTGGTCAATGTCGATGGCAAGGCCGCCTTCGTGATTGCTGGTCCCTGGGGGGGCCGCTAGTTCAACTCCACAACTGCCCGTCTCGCCCCAGTCCGCCAGCAAAAATTGTTGCGCCGGCGTTCTCAACATCGAGTTGACGGTCATAGTCGTGTTCGGTCTAGCGTCCAATGCCGAGACCAGCGCGTCTCTGGCCGGCTTCTCCATGAACAACAATACATTGGAGGCCGCGACCAGATTCGCTCTGGCTGGGACAGCTGCATAGGTGTTGGGGGCAATGCAGTTGACCTCGGCTACAATCTGCTTCGACAGACCAAGCACGCTCGTTGTCGAGCAGGAGTTATCAGCTGCCGCTTGGACGGTGCCTTGCTGGGCTGCGTCCGATTCCGAGCCTACTTCCTCTCGCCCTTCCGTGACTTGGGCGCTTGGATCGCAACCCATCAAGGTGGCGGATACCAATAGTGAGAGTGTCGCTAGTAACTTTGCGCTCATACTAGTTAATCTCCAGCGTGCGATGCAGGTTGCCACGAACAGTTCCATCAGCATTGAAGGTGGTAATCTTGAACTTGCGGGTGCCCAATTGCGTGAACTTGGAGCGAACTGCGAGTCTCGTTGACCGGGTCTTTTGAGATACGTTGTCGGTTAGCAGGTAGTCATCCGCTCGGACCTCGATCGCGGCTACGCCCGAGGGCGCCCGCTCGAGCCCCGTTTCATACAGCCCAGCGCCCATCTGTTTGACGTAAACGGCGGTGCCAGGAACCGTATCGATGAGGCCGTTGCCGTAGCCAACGAGGGCGCCTTTGGCGTCATATCCCGTCACCTCGAACAAGCGTGCTGTGGACTCCGTCGAGAAGCTGTAGCTATCCGGAAAGTTCTGGCCGTCGTTGGGGCCAACAGCGTTGGTGGGAACAGCAGCAACCACGTCTTGCGATCGTACCATAGGAAAGGACTAGGGCGCGCCACCAGGGAGCAACAAACCACCATTATTCAATCGAATACCCACGCCAAAATCCCACATGTCGCAGTTCCGCTTCAGCTCACAAAGCAGCCTCCTCGAAGGGCCGGCGCGCGTATGAGATGTAGATCAATGTCGCACATTCCAGAAGCAGCGCACAAGGCACGCGCCGTGCTCAGCCCCGGCCATGCGGAAAATGTTCTCCCTTTGTCTCGCTTCTCTTTTCGCGTGCAGCCCAAGCAACGGCAACCTGGACCGTGAAACGTCCTCCAACCAAGAAGCGTCTCTGCAGGTGTGTGCCCAAGCGTGTGTCGGCGTTGCTGCTGCGCACCGCGTGGGAATCATCCACCGCGATTTGAAACCGGCGAATCTCTTCTTGTCTCGAGATTCTGCAGGCCAAATCAAAGTGAAGGTCTTGGACTTCGGCATCGCAAGCATGCCCCGCAACGAGCGTTTGGTTGGAGAGGAGACCTTGACCGAAGAGGGGACTTTGCTGGGCTCTCCTAGCTATATGTCACCCGAACAGATCATGAGTGCGGCAGTCGCCGATGAGCGGAGCGATGTATGGGCTCTTGGCGCTATTCTTTACCGCTTGCTCAGCGGTGCCCCACCCTTTCAGCGTGAGTTTACGGCGGCTCTCCTCGTAGCCATTTGTAAGGATGATCCAACCGATTTACGAAGTCTGCGGCCCGAGCTTCCCGAGGGTTTGGCGAGACTCGTCCACGCTTGTTTGCAGCGTGATCCAAACGATCGACCACAGAGTGCACTATCCGTACACGAGTCGCTCAAGGCCTTCGTCAATCACCGCCCGCTGGCTCAGCCGGCGAGTACGCGACCTTCACGTGATTCCGTCACCACTCCACCTACGCCAACCCTTGCGCCCGTTCGGTCGAACACGTTTCGGGCGTTTAGGCTGCCGCTGTTAGTCGCCGTTCTTTTGATTCCGATCGGAGGAGCGGTGGCAGTCGCGGCGCTGATGCCGCTTCCGGAACCAGCCGATGCCCAACGACTATTGGTGCTCCCTTGGAGTGATTGGCGTCTGAATGCGGACGTTCCGAGCGAGGGCGCGGCTCCGCTAAACGAGGCTCCAACAGAAGCCGCTGCAAGTTCGAGTCGCCCGACGCTCGCAGCCTCAACCAGTGCCAGACCAACCCCGTCTCTCGCGCCCAACCGGAGCAAGTTGCCCCTACCGCGATCTTCATCGTCGACGCCGCCTCCGGACGCAACCGTGAGTCCTTTCGATGGTCGCCTCTAAACTGCGTTGGCTTGTTCCGTGTGCGCTTCTGGTCGCTTTCGGCTGGTCGTCCGACGTGCACGCGGCTGATGAGCCAGGGTCACATGGTCCCGATTCCGCTGAAGCGTCTTGGCCCGGCCAGCACCATCGATTCACCGCCAAGTCCTTCCGTCGTTAGCGAGCCCACCTGGCCCTTGCCACTAGCGCTCGTGACTGGAGGGTTGGCTCTAGGTTCCTTCGCGGTCGCGGCTGGCTTTGGTGTCGACGCGTTCAATCAAGCCAACACGGTGCAGCAGAACTGCCCGAACCTCCTGTGTAACCCGACGGGAGAGGCCGCTCTCGCGGACGGTCGTCAGTCTGCCGTCATTTCCAATGCAACGGCGATTGTTGGCGGTGCACTATCTGGACTTAGCGTCGTGTTCTTTGTGATTGCGGCTACGTCGGGCGGTGAGCCTGATCCAGCTCCGATCCCCGTCCAGGTGAACTTCGACGCAAACGCGATTCAGATCAGCGCTCGTTGGTTGCTCTAAACCTATCGGCGAAAAAGCAGAACGACGGCCACCGCAAATCCCGCCACGGCCACGGTTGCTATCAACAAGAGCACCGCCAGTATTCGTTGAAGACTTTGGAACGCTGCCTTCAACCTGGCTAACTCAGCCGAATCCGCAGTCGACTCCTGCGGACTCGGCAGCGTCAGTGCGCGATTGGGGAGGACCGGTGTGGTTGCGATCTGCGGCGCTACGACCTCCGCTTTGTGCGCGGGTAAATGCGGCGGTAAGACCTCCGCTTTTTGCGCGGGTAAATGCTGGAATGGCGAAGCTGGATCGACGGGCGGTGTGCTCGGATCATGCCGTAGTGTCGAGTTGCGTCCGGGCGCGCTGAG
>CAITIQ010000223.1 GCA_903892415.1 uncultured delta proteobacterium
ACTCGCGTGCGGTGCTTCCCGAGGTGCTGGCGTTGGTCGCGTCCGGCAAACTTCGGCCCGAACAAGTGACGACGCGTGTTTCGCCGTGGCACGACGCCGCGGACGCGATGCTCGATCCGAGTGTAAAAGTCGTCGTAGCGCGGCCGTAAGAAAGCGCAGCCTTCACTTGTTCCATCGCGTCGTGGCCCGTCGGTCTGGGCCGAGGATGCGCACCGTGTACTGTCCGGGTACACGCGGCAGGTAGGCTCTTACGCACTGCCCGTCAGCGTCTAGCGCCAGCCACGGGTGCGTGACGTATGTTTGTTGCCGATGGCTCTCCCCGGGCGGAAGCGTGGCATAGGGCACCTTGCGGCCGTTGAAGTCCAGCCACGCGAGCGTCAGCGGAGTCTGCGTCGTGTTGTGAAAGACGAGGTGCAGCGACTCATCGCTCGCCAAGGAACGCAGCTCCGGCTCGCGCGCACACGTAAGCTCGAGCACGGGTCCGAGGGGCTCGCGATCGACTTGCGACCCCGCGACCACGAGCGGAGTCGTTGTGACACGCGAAGGTGCTGACGGGGGGCAGGCATCGTCACGGAAGCCGCAACAGGCTGTGTCGTGTCCGCCGCTGCAGCGCAACCAGCGCTCAGCAAGACCAACGCTTTGCTCCAGCTCGTTCGCCTCATGATTTGGTCCTCAAACTCGAATCGGTAGCTCCAAGTGCTGCTCGTAGATTCGCTGCCGATGCGCGAGCAGCGTGGGCAGCGCCGGTAACTCCGACTGCATACTCTCGAAGGCGCTGCGGATCGGCGGGAGCATGGGGCAAAGCTCCTCGGACATCGGCGCGAAGGTGTTCATCGCCGCCGCTGCGTAAAGGTCCAGGGCGCTCAGCTTGTCACCGAAGAAGTACTCGCGTGCTCCCAGCGTCTCCACCAACAGAGCGAGCCCCTCTTGTACGCGCACCTGGGCGCGGCTGAGCTCGGCCTTCGAGAGACCGTAGCGCTCACCGAGATAGCGGCCAACGAAGGGCGGGAAGCCACGCGCGCCGTCGCTCTCGATCCCAGCCTGAATGGTTAGCAGCCGGCTACACCACAAGAGCCCGCCAGCGCCCATCACCTCGTGCGCCAGCCCGAAAAAGCGAACACGGTCGCTCGGGGTCGCCGGGACCAGTGAGCGCTCGGGCGCGAGTCGTTCGGCCAGCTCGAGGATTTCGGCCCAGCCCGTCTTCGCAGGCTCATCCTCGTACATCGCGGCGGGCGCGTTGGCGCTGCGCGTCCACTTGCGGACTTCCTTGTCCCCGGGGTTGAGCCGCACCGCGACGAACGGGATCTGCTTGCACACAAAAAGGGCTTTGGCGGCCTCCGACCATGGGCTCGGAATGCCGCCAACCGTGACCAATCGCAGCCCGCGTGCGGCCTTGGCTACCTCAAGCTCTACAAACTCCACCGGCGTTGCCATCGGCGCAGCATAAGCGAGGTCGGGCCAAGGACGGGTGCACAGATGCTCGTGCGCGTGACGCGATCAGAGTTCTGAGTAGGTGAGCCCGCACAGGGCGATCTTCTCATCGCAGTCGCCTGCCTCCATCGGGGTCTCCATGCAGGCGTAGAAGTCGTTCCACTCGGGGTTGCAGCCGTGGTTGATGCCCGAAGCGCTGTCGCCACCCCACTTGGATAGGCACTTGATCAAGGCGATGCCGGGATCGGGGCAGTGGGTCGGAGCACAGCTCGAGACAGCGTCGATCACGCAGGATGCGCACTGCCCACCACCCACCGTGGCGCAATTGAAGAAGCAGGTCCCGTCGCCTTCGGCGCAGGTCTGAATGCACGGCTCGAACGCGCCGCAGCTGATGTTCTCTTCCTCGAACGGCACCATCATCAGCACGTAATTGAGGCACATCTCGTCATACGTGCCCTCACCCCAGTAAACATCACGCGGCATGAGCTGCTCGCCTTGAACCTCGGGCTGGTGCATCGGACTGTTGTCGTAGGTGCAGGACAAGTGGATCTTGTCGCCTTTCTTCCCCTCGATCGGCTCGGCGAGTCCGTAGCCGCCTTGCCAATGAAAGTCCCAGCGAGGGATGTCGATCATGCACTGCTTCTCACCCGACTCGAGGCTCTCGTGCCACACAGAGATCTCGGTGCCGAGGACGTGCATGTGAGGAGAGTTGGCGATGATCGTTCCGTCGGCGGGAAGCTCGAAGACCCGCTCCTGAACGCTCGCCTCATCGCCGGCGGGGACCTTCATCGCCAGGTGAGCCATCGGTAGCGACTCCACGCGCCACTTCGGCTTGTTGGGCGTCGTCCACAACTTGGCGTAGGAGATGTCCGCCGGAATCTCGGCATCGGCGGCGAAGGCCAGCACGTTGTAGTGCATCTGCAGCACGAGGCGCGAGCCCTTCGGAATGATCGTCGCGGCTCCCTCCGGCATACGCCCTTGTTGCGCACCAGGAGCCCAGCCGGCGATGGTGGTGAGCGTGCCACCGCCCGTGCCACCAAAGCACTCGTAGCCGGCTACGTCGTCCTTGTCGTTTAGCTTTTCCACCTCGGCGATGCCCTCCGGCGGAATCAAGTAGACCAACGCGTGGTGTCCCAGCGCTTGGACGCCAGGCTCGAGGAAGGTCGAAATCAGATAGGTGTCT
>CAITIQ010000224.1 GCA_903892415.1 uncultured delta proteobacterium
AGTTGCACCTCAGGCGGGACGACCAACAGCGAGCCGTCGACCAGGACGTGCGTCGGGGTTTGCGGAGCTTCGACCATCGCGCTGGTTCGTAGTTGATGCGGTTGGTACGGTCTAGCGGCGGCTCAACCGCGAAGACGTTGCGTCTACGGCGGGGGTTGCTCGACCGGCCAACACAAGCCGTCAGCGCACTGCTCTCGGTTGCCGCAGCGTCCTTCAGTGCAGGCGCTCAGGCAGGTGCGACCGCCGGGCCCGCACGTTGAAGAGACCTCGCGGCAGGCGATGGTGCGCTTCTCCGGCGGCCCAAAGGCTTTGCTGGGCGGAGCTTTGGGGCTGCAATCAGCGTCGGTGTCGCAGTCGTGGCAGACGCAGGCGCGCTCCGACCGCGGCGCCGAAGGACCAGGCGCTGTGCCGTAGCAGATTGAGTGGGTGCGCAGCTCGGGCCGGGTGCAGTTGGGTATCGCGCGGCATTCGTCGAGCGTCTCTGGGCCGAGGAGCTTCGGCGGCTCGGGCTGGTTGTTCGCGAGCTGCGTGCTCTCCGGCTCGCTCGCCTCTGGCCCGCTCGTGCCCTGCGGCTCGCTGCCGCTCGGCTGTTGGCTCCCGCTGCAGGCCAGCGCGAGCAGCGTGCACCAGGCCGCACCGAACAAGAGGCCGCTAGCGCGCAAGGTGGGTTGCTGAGAGAGAGTCATGGGACTTCCGTTCTTCGAGTTGCGGTTCTACTGGGCCTTCACGGCCGAGCTTCGCGGTAAGGCGTCTAGTGCTTAGGAAAATACGCTCGCTCTGGCTCTTTGCGGCAAAGTGGCTCAGGGCAGATGAATGCTCACCCGCACGAGCAGCCCGCAGTATGCAACGCACGCGAGACCCGCGATCCCCCATGCCGGTCGAGCCCAGTTCGGTTTGCGATCAACTGCAAAGCGCGCGCTGTGCAAGAGCGGAACAAAGACGAGCGGTGTCAGCATCCACATCAAGCGTGTCCCTAACGGTTCGAAGGCGCCCGCTCGAAACCCGTCGCTCAAGAACGCAATCAGACTGAACGGCATGAGGCCCATGGGCCAGCTCAAGATCAGCACGGCAAGACTCGTGCGCCCTCGCAGCGCTCCCACCGCTGCAATGGTTCCCAGCAGGCCGAAGAACGCGGCCACGCCCTGCATCAGCGAAGAAACTGCGCTGTCGAAGCCCGAGTTGAAGGCGTCACACCCGGTGGCGCAAAGCAGCGCGAAGCTAGCGAGCACCCGCGTAGCGCTATGACCTCGTCGCGACATGCCCCTCGCTAACGTTGCCTCTGGGTAAAGGCAACAAGGCGCGCCGCTTGCTCAAGGGAGCCATCATGTTGATGCGCCGCCATTTCGCCTTGCTGTTGTCGCTCAACGTCACGCTTGGGGCGTGCTTGTCGCCACGGTCTGCGCGACCGGCGCAAGACCCCGCCGGCGACGGTCTGCCGCGTTGTCCCGAGCAGCAAGCCTCACTACCTGCGGATGGCTCGATGCCGGGAAGCTACGACTCGGGGCCCGGACCCAAGATCGGCGATAGCCCGAGCGCGGTGGTCATCCCCGCGGGAGATTGTGTGCCGGCGGAGGAGGTGAGTGGGCGGTAGGGGCTGCCCGCATCGCGCTTCGGAAGAGCGCTGGGATGGTCG
>CAITIQ010000225.1 GCA_903892415.1 uncultured delta proteobacterium
GGTGGCCAAGGTGCGTGAGCAGCTCGGCCTCAGTCAACGCCGAGCGGGTGAGCTTCTTGGTGGCGGCCCCAGGGCCTTCCAAAAGTACGAATCCGGCAAACAGGCCGTCTCCGTCCCCATGAGCCACCTCTTGACCCTGTTGATGAAAGATCCCAAGCGCCTGAAGGAGATCGAATCCAGGAGTGTCTCGAAGAAGGCGTCCCGTGACCCTTCGCCAGCTAGCCGGACGACGAAGGCGGGCTCGACGCGGGCAAAGTCCGGTCGACCATCCTCGGTTTCGGGCGCGGCCTGAGGCTTTCTTAGACCACCGTCGGCCTCAGGGACCGCCCATCCCCGTCTCATCCCAGCTTACGGAGCTCGCTCTCGAGGAAGTCGACGACGCGTTCGAAGGGGTCGAAGCCGAAGGCGGCTGCGATGGGGGCGCGCAGGTTGGAGTTGGCGTTGATGTCGTAGAACACGGGGCCTTCTGGGGTCTCGATGAACTCGATGCCGGCGACGTCGAGGCTGCCGGCGCGTACGATCTTGCGACCGGCCTCGACTGCGTCGGGGGAGACCTCGGGGTACGGATAGAACTCGACTGGCTGGGTGGGCTTCACTTCGGGTACGGCGCAGGCGCCGTCTTCGCCGTCGACGGGGTTGCAGAGCTCGGAGGGGCACAGGTTGAAGCTGCCGTGGGAGACGACGCGCATCGCGTAGAGCAGCTCGCCACCGAGAAACTCCATGCGGACGATGCCGTGGGAGGTGTCGTACGGGACCTTCTCTTGCAACAGCAGCAGGTTGTCGGGCAGCCACAGCTCGGGGCGCTGCTCGAGCAAGCGCTCGAGTTCGTCGACCGTTTCGAGCAAGAACATGCGCGCGCCGCTGCCGCCTTGGTCTGGCTTCAGCAGCGCGGGCCAGGGAAAGCTCGCAGCGCGCCCGCGGACGGCCTTGGCGTCGTTGAAGGTGATCGTGCGTGGGCCGCGCAGGCCGAGCTTGCGGAGCAGTGCCGCCTGCGCAGACTTGGACAGCTCGAGGGCGAACGTGCGCGAGCCGTTCAGCACGCGGGCGCCGGCTTCCTCCAGGCTCTTCATCAGCGCCAGCGCCAACGGCACCGCCCGCGCGTTGCCACGAAGGTAGGCGCTGGGGCTGGCCTGGCTGAAGTAGAGCTTCGCCTCGGGCACGTCGGCCTCATCGAAGGCGGCGGCTTTGAGGTCGAAGGGCTTGAAGGAGACCCCACGCCGCTCGAGCGCAGCGAACAGCGGCTTCTGCCACTCCGGATGCTCGTGGAGGACGATCAGATCGACGGGCTTCGATTGGGGCGCGGCCATGGCGGATTCATGTCCGTATCTGCTGGCCCGGTCAATCCGGATCGCGGTTCGAATTCCCTACGGCCGTCACTCTCCCTCCAGCTCCACAACCTTTAGCTCCAGCGCCCGGATGGCCGCGCGGACGGCTTCTTTCGGGTGGCGGGCGAGGTTCTCTTGTTGGACGCTGAGGGCGCGGCGGTAGAGGGCGAGGGCTTCGGGTTTGTGGCCTTCGCGTCGCGCGAGGTCGGCTTGTTCGCTGAGTAAGGCGACGAAGGCTCCGACGTGTTCGCGGGTTTGCAATTCGGCGACGAGCTCGAGGGCGGAGCGTTCGGAGAGGGCGGAGGCCTCGACGCCGAAGAGGCTCTTGAAGGCGTCGCGCAATACGATTTGTGCGCCGCTGAAGTCGCCGGCGGACTTCTTGGACGAGACGCGCGCCAAGCTGTTGCCGAGCTCGACGGCGAGCTGGGCGACGGGTTTGGCGCGCACCTTGGTAGCCACGCGATCTCAGCCTTTGAGGCGTTCGATCACGGCGTCGGTGAAGGCGTCGGTGCCGAGCTCTCCGCCCAGGTCCTTCGTCTTTTGGCCGTCCATGATCGCCTTTTCGTAGGCCTGCTTGATGGCGGCGGACTGGGCGCCTGCTTTGGCGTCGTCGCGCTCGATCGAGATGTGCTCGAGCATCATCTGCGCGCTCATCAAGAGGGCGAGGGGATTGGCGATGCCTTTGCCGACGATGTCTGGAGCAGAGCCGTGCACGGCTTCGAACACGGCGGCGTGCTCACCGAAGTTGGCACCGGGGACGACGCCGAGACCACCGACGAGGCCGGCGCAAAGATCGCTCATTACGTCGCCGTAGAGGTTCTCGAGCAAGAGGATGTCGAAGCGCTTGGGCTCTTGGACGATCTTCATGCAGCCGGCGTCGATGATGACTTCTTCGTACTCGATGTTCGGGTACTCGTGCTTGTGCACGTTGCGCGCGCACTTGATAAACAGGCCGTCGGTCAGCTTCATGATGTTGGCCTTGTGCATGGCCGTGATGCGCTTGCGGCGGTTGAGTGTGGCGTAGCGGAAGGCCCAGTGGGCGATGCGGTTGCAGGCCACTTCACTGGCGACCTTCATGCTCATGACCACGCCGGGGAGCACCTCGTTCTCGACGCCGCTGTAGAGGCCCTCGGTGTTCTCGCGCACGATGATGATGTCGACATCGTCGTAGCGGGTCTTGATGCCGGGCAGGCTCTTGACCGGACGCACGGCGGCGTACAGGTTGAGTCGCTTGCGCAAGGTGACGTTGACCGAGCGGAAGCCCTCGCCAACCGGCGTTGAGCAAGGTCCTTTGAGCGCGAGCTTGTAGTGTTCGATCGCCTCGAGCGTCTCGTCGGGCATGGTGTCTCGGCCTTTGGCCAAGGCGGCGACGCCTGCGACGTGTTCGTGCCACTCGATATCGCAGCCTGCAGCGGCCAGGATCTTGCGCACGCTGTCCGAAATACTCGGACCAATTCCATCCCCCGGGATGAGTACGACGTGATGGGTCATAAGGCCGCGTAGCCTAGTCTTTGTTCGCGGTCACTTGAAGCCGCATCAACCGAGGGCCGCATCAACCAAGCGCGGCTCACGAATTGCCGCTTGAGGCTTGAAGTTGGTCGGCTGGCGGGACTAAGAGCTGCCCATGGCCAAACACGACATCGTGCGAGCA
>CAITIQ010000226.1 GCA_903892415.1 uncultured delta proteobacterium
CGTGAAGGCTAGGCACAAGCACGGCCTGCCTGAATCCGGGCCGAGCTGAGCCATGCAATTGTTACTTGAACGACACGCTCACCCATCCGCGAAGGCAATCATCGCGTCGCTTCAGAAAGCGTGAGGAAAAGGGTCGGCGCTCACTTGGCGAGTTTGCGAAACGTCGTTTCATGAGCAGTGAGCACACGGGCCTGAAGACGAGCGACACGGCTTCTGCGCGACTTCTCCAAGACGGGCGTGATGATGAGCCGCTGCCCATCGGTGGAAAGCTCTAGCTCCGTCTCGGGCGTGATCCCGAGCAGCTCGAGGATCGGCTTGTCGATGATGATACCGGCACTGTTGCCGATGGCTGTCTGGCCGCGAAGTGCGCGAGAGAAGGCGCAACCAACGCAACTTCGGCCATCGATTCGTTCGGCTAAGGTATTGGCGTTTAGCGGTGGGCGGAAGAAGAGCGCGGAGCGCGGGCTAAAGCGCCTGGCGTCCCATAACGTCGGATCGTCGCGAACGAATGAGCGTTATGGGACTAGCGCGTAGCCCAACCGCCTCAGGCTGATCAGCGAACTTACCCGAGGGGTTAGCGCAGCCTCCCGACTTACTGCGCGCCGCGAGAGCCCCACTTCAACAGGTGCGCCTTTAGTCGCCAAGCCGTGCATCGACTGCGGGTGCCGCAGTTGCACAACGCCCTCGAGTCTTGACTCGCTGATCCCGACGGCGTAGCGTTGGACGCGGGAGAACAAGCGATGAGGTTGCCTTTCACGCGACTCGATCCAGGCCCGGGGGATTGGCCTCGCTGGCCGGCGCGAGAGTGGCCCAAGACCCGCGACTGGAAGGGGTACGTCGAAGCAGGGCCTCTTCGGGTACTGTCGAATCCCGGGCCTCGGGTGTGGAGCGTCCGCCACAGCTGGCAGAACCCGTTCAATCGCTATCGCGTCGAAGCGCGGAACCCGGACGAGGGAGCGTCGTGCAACTACGTCCTCGCCTCCAATTTCGCGGACGGCAAGGAGTTCTCCCTGGCCCCGGTGGTCCAACTCCTCATCCCACCCGACGTGGAGGTCCGGTCGATCGCTCCGGCGTCCGAAGGCGGCGCGGCGGTCGCGTTCAGCCTTCGCGGATTGGCCGCCGAGAAGCTGCGTGCCAGCGAGCTCGAGCTCCGGTTTCTAGCGGGGGAGGACCTCGTCAGCGTTGTCCGCCCGCGTTCGGAGGAGGAGGCGCTCGCGTACTTCGGCTGGTGGGCGTCGCGCGCAAACGCGACGGAACCTCTGCGCGCCCTCGCCGCCGACTGGGAGTCCCACACGGCCCGCTTTCGCGTCGTGGGCGACCCCTCGTCCGAGAGCGGACTCGTGATCGGTGGAGCGGGGAAGACGCTCGCTCGAATGAGGCTCGCTACGATCGAGGTGCCGATCGAGACCAACGGCGGGAAGGTCCGCGAGGCGTTCGTGCCCATGGTCGCCGCACGGGCGGCGCTCTGGTACGCGTCGATGCTCGACGAGATCGTCGAGACCTTGCTGCCCACGTACAACGCCTCGTGGGCAGACGGTCGGCCGCTCGCGCCAGCTGCGTTCCTCGAAGCGGTGCGCCCGGTCCGGATCGTCATTCGGGACGACGACCCCGCCGAAGAGTGGTTCAGCGTCGAGTACGCGACCGGCCTCTTCGGCGGTCACCTCATCGAGATCTCTTGCATGGGCTTTCGACCGCTCCGTGCGCACCTTCGAGTTGAACGGGCAGGAGCCGTCGATGGAACGAATCAGACGGTTTTGCCGCGCCCTGATCGAGATCTCGCGGGCCGCTACGAGGTGCATAAATGATCGGGACACGTGACGACCTGCACGCCCTCTTCGTGAGGGAAGGGCTCCCGCGGCCCGACCTCGTCGGGAGGCTCGCCGCCCCCTGCCTCATGTTGTCGACCACGCGTGCCCAGCGGGAGCCGAGCCTCGGCGAAGGCCGCATCGGTGGGCTCCCCGACCTGCCGGTCGGAGCGGTCTGGCCCCATTCCCGAGAGGGCCGCCCGCTCACGTTCCTAGGCCAACTGGCGCTCGAGACACTCGCCAATACGCACGTCGCCGGGGAGCTCCCGGAGCAGGGGCTCCTGGGATGGTACGTCGACCTCGACGGGTTGGGACCACCCGACTTCGCGATGACACTGACCCCACGTGGCGTGGCCCTCGAGCGCCTCGCTCCCCCCGGCTCCGTCGGTGTCCTGAGCGCCTGCTCGATCACGATGGAGCCGGCCTGGTCGCTCCCGCAGGGTGGGTACGAATGTCCCTTCTTCGCAGCGCTCGACCTCGGGGCGGATGAACGCGAAGCATGGGACGACTTCCTCTCGATATGGGCGACCGACCACATGCCGGAGGGCCACCAGCTCCTCGGCTACGCGAGCGCCATGGACGACCCGTACGTTGGCGCCGCGCTCGACCTCGACGAGGTGCTGCGGGAGACCTGGTTCGCCCGTCCGCTGGCGGGCCGAACTCGGCTGACCGACGAACTCGCCGACGCCGCGCGCGCGATGCGGTTGTGCATCTCGCTCAACGAGGACGAGGCCGCGGACCTCGATTTCGGCGACGGCGCCCATCTCTCGTTCCTCCTCCGCCGGGACGCGTGGAGCAGGGGCCGGTTCGCGCAACGCCCACCGACGTCCGAGGCCTCCATCTGGCTCGAACACACGTGAGCCGCGACCAGGGAGGGTTGCCGTCGCGCCACCAAGACGGTTCCAGTGTTGCGCGCGCCCTCCTTCCCATACTTCGAGCAGACGGTGGCGCCGCTGGGAGGAAACCTCCATGGGCTGTTTGGGCTGACGTCTTTCGAAGGGCGCGCCATGCTTGATCGATGGGCAAGGTCCGAGATGCGCTTGGGCCGGTTGCGAGAGCGCCTGGGGGGTACGCAACGTGGCGCTCGTCGGCCTCCTGCCACTCGTTCAGGCTGGGCGTCAGGCTGAGCTCGGCTCACCCAGTCGGGGGTTTTCCAGCGTCGAAGTCCCTATCCGCTGACGAGCGGGTCCGTTACTGAACCTTCGCGATCATTGCGATCATTGTTTCTGGACCCACGAACTGTTCGATGCGCGCTGCTTCATTCCCCATCGAATCAAGGATGAGGGCGGTCGGAAGCCCTCTGACGTGATACTTCGAGGCTGCGGCCACCGCGGTTGGGCTCTCTTCCTCGGTCATGTCCACTCGAACGCCCACAAAGCCAGCGGCGCGGTCCCTGAACTCCGGGTCGCTGAAGGTTTGCTGCTCGAGCTGGTTACAAACTCCGCTCCATTTAGCGAAGAACACCAAGATCATCGGGCGCCGCTCACGACGCGCGATAGCAACGCCCTCGGCCTCGTCGGAGAGGAACTCAAGGGGAGCCGACTGCCACGGTCGCGCGACGGCCACCCTCGCAACCTCGACTGAGGGGACCGACAGAGCTGCCTTCGGCGCGAGTTGTGCCGACCAGACCTGGGACAGTTCGGGCGGCGCCGCCGCTGGCTTTGCGCTGCAACCGAATACGAGCGGGCCGAGCGCGACCCAGACGACCGCGCAAAACACGGATGAAAACGTCATGCAGCGAAGCTAACACGCGAAGCCAACGAGCCCACCGCGCCGCGTCGCCAAACTCGCGCTCCCACGGACGGCTGGCCGGAGTCCACGGAGGTCGACGAAGCGTTAGCGCAGCCAACGTCTCTAACCTCGCGGCCTCGGTGCAGGCTCGTCTCCAGAATCACGCGCGCGCGACGAAGCGGCGCCGCGCCATGATCGAGCAGCTACCTTGCGGAGCCGACTGCAGCCACTGCCTGCTCGAGCGCCGCGTCGGTCTTCGCGAACACGCGAACGTCGTCGGTTGACTTCCAGACCGTGAGCGCGTCGCTCTGCCACACGCTCTCGTTCTTGTCGGAAGGCTTCTCGATCAGCGGAAGCCCCAGCTTCTTCGCCCCGTCTGCAGCAGAGACTTTACTCGGCAGTATCTTGTAGCTGTGCTGACCGAGCACGCCGATGTGGGACCCATACGCCTCCCGCTCGATCCGCCGCTCCATGCTGTCGGCGCGCAGGCGGACTGAGCCTGCGGCTGCGTCTTCGTCCCAGATCTGACCGGACTCATCCGCGAGCAAGCGACCCGTGTCGTTCCCGCCGACGCACACCAGCGGGACCGGCTCGGCCCTGGTCTTCTTCAGCTTTGGCGACCTTTTGACCATCGCATACGGCCCCAATATCCAATCGGCGAAGCAGAGCCCGCCGAAGTCACGTTCGATCTCGAAGAGCACCGCCCACGGTTCGATCTTCAGCTTCGCGAGGGTGGCTCGCAGCTTTTCCTCATCGGCCCGAGCTATGGGGTCGAAACGAGCCTCGTAGGCCTTCAAATAGGCCAAGGCCACGTCGCTGAGCGAGCTCGGGAGCTTCGGCGCGGAGGTAGGCATCAGGGGTGGGGGAGCGGCTCGTCCAAACGCCGGTGTTGGGGTCGCGCTCGTCGTCACCACTGCCGTCGCCTTCGCCTGGACCGCTCCCGTTGCCATCACCCGCGCCGTTGCCCCCGCTCCCGCCGTTGCCGGCGCCGCCGCCCATGACGGCGATGCTGGGGCACATTCCAGGGATCGACGGGATGTTCGGGACGGGGGCCGTGCGTGCCACGCGGCGAGCGTACAGAAAGCCTTCCTCAGGTCTAGGGAGGGCGCGCCCGCCGGCTCGGATCCGCTCAGACGACGGGCTCTACCGGGCTCAGCGGCGCCTCTTCTTCCTCGTCTTCGGCGCTACTTTTTTTGCGGCCCGCGAGCCGCAGGAGGATGAGGTGATCGCGCCGGCTGATGACCGCGCGCGAGGAATTCCCGCAAGAACTTTCAAGCCGAAAGTCAGGCTTGTAAACACCCTTGAGCTATCGCGAGTCTCCTGCTCCGTGGCTCAAGAGGTTGGTCAAGAGGCCGCGGCGCTCGAGGCTCGCGCAGCGAGCGAAGGGGACGACCTTCCCCGAGGCTCGGCAAATCAACTCTCGGGCTGGGTCGCCGATGCGCTCGAAGGCGCCGTCTGCGATCACCCACGCTCCAGCGGACTCGCGGACGGGCAAGATGCGGGCGAGCTCCTTCGCGTCGGGGGTCAATACGCGAACCGCATCGTCGACGCCCAGGTGAGCGATGTTGCCGCCTGGCAAGAACGCAAGGGCGCTCCCGTTCAGGCTCGGTTCGCGAACGACGACGCGACCCGTCTGAGCGTCGAGACGAAAGAAACCTCCGCGGTCGCTCGTTGCCAGGACAGTGTCCTCCGACGCGGCGAGGCCCAGGAGGATCGCGCCGAGATCGACCTTCCAGACGACCGCTCCGGTCGCGATTGAAAGGGCCGTCAGGCTGCCGGGGCGCTCGATGATCAACGTATCCGCGCCCGCAAACGCCAGCTCCCAACCGTCCGTGGAATCGAAGGCAGTCGGCCGTGGCGCGAGCGACGGAGCCTCCCAGAGGTGCACCGTGTGATCGTCGACCGAAGCCGTCGCGATGAGCTTGCCGTCCGGGGACACCGCGATCGAATGCACCGGCACGGAAGCGGTCGCTCGTGGCTCCCACAAGTGCACGCCTCCCGTGCCGCCCGTCGCCGGCCAGGCAACGTAGGGCTGGTCGTCGTCGTTCCCCAGGTCCCATCCGGACAGGCGCGCCAGCGTGTCTGCGTCGTATAGCTCGACCTCGTCCCCGGGCCTCCCGACGAAGATCTGCCGCCCCACCAGCAGGCGCTTCGCATCGGGACTCAGCCCAAGACCACACGCCTGCGTGAACTTCGATTGAGGGAGCAAGGCGACACGGTTCGTGCGTATCAGGTGCACTTCACACCCGAGGGCCGGGGTCGCTAGCACGCCCGGCGCCCATGAGACGCCGGTACTCAACGCAGTGATTGGCACGAACGCGGGGCCGCTCACCACCTTGCCGCCCAGCGTGCCATCCAGCGTTTCATCCAGAGAGACGACGACGAGCGCGCCTCCATCGATCTTCACTGCCACGCGCGTGCCGTCGGGAGACAAGGCCGCCGCGATGACATGCCCGTCAGGCACACGAACGTCGTTCGGATCGACGGCCTTCCCCTGGGGCGGTGCCGTCCACGAAGTGGCTGCGATGCGCTCGCGCTCGACGAGCGTCGTCTCGTCGACAAGGACCATGTCCGGCCCATCCGCGATCGCGATCGTGCCCTCGGTCCACGCCATCGCGTGGCCTTTGCCGAGCCTGCGCGGCTCCTCGACGGTCAGCGACTCCAGCTCGACTATGCTCGCCGTCGCATCGGGCGCGGAAGGCACCGATACGAGCTTGCCAGCGCGCGGCTCTCCCGAGCACGCCGCCAAGAGCAGACCAACGAGAGCCGCACGTTTCACCGTCTCACACCTTGCGCCTTCGGGCTCACCAGCTCTGGATGGCGTCGGCTGGCACTTTGGTCTTCCGGCGATAGGACTGGCAGGAGGCTTGGGTGCGAAAGAGGGTGGGGTGCACGTCGGGGTCGGACAGGAGGAGGATCCGGTCTTTGAAGGCGCTGTCCATCGCGGGGATCTTCTCGCCGATCGGATCCGGCGGGCAGGGCGCGCTGCAGTCGGCGTCGTTGACGTTGTGCGATGACTTGCTCGAGACGTGGCCACTCGTGCGCTTGCTGGGCTCTTCGACCTGGCTGATGCCGAGCTCGTCGCAGACCGCGCAGGTGCGGGTGCCGCCGGTGCGGCAATGCTGTACCTCCTCGCGGAGTTGCTTGCATTGGAGGCTGATCGTGACGGTGCTGCCGCCGAACCATGCGGCGTCGGGCGTCAGCTTCGAGATGTGCGCGCTGGGGGTGGACATGCAGCCGGTGGCGCTCGAGTCGCTCAAGGTCCACACGCCGCCGCTGCGCGTGTAGGTCGCGTCCGATCCGCACACAAAGACCACGTCCCAACCGATCTCCACGCGGTCCTCGTGCACGCGCTTGACGTTGCCCTCCATGGTCGTCGACACGTGCGCTGGGCCGCTGAGCGTCTGCTCGCCGCGGGTAAGGCGGTGTTCGCGACACGCGAGATCCCACACGCGGAGGCTGCCGTCGGCCGGGGCCCAGTCGAGCAGCCGGTCGCGCAGCGTCTTCGGGTCTTCGAGCGAGAGCGCGGCGCTGGCTTCCGGCGCCTGCGTGCGCACCCAGGCCCACGCCTCCTCGAGCGGGACGGTGGGAGTCGCGGCACTGGACGACGTCGACGCGCTCGCTGCGGCGGCGCTGGGCCCAGAGGCGCTCGGCGCAGCGGCGCTGGCGGAAGTGCGCGCCGAGACCTCGGAGGGCGGAGAGGTCGCCGGCGCGCCCGCGCAGCCCGCTGCGAGGAGCGCGAGCCCGAGCGCGCATCGAGCCCTACCCGACACGGAGTCCACCTTCCCATCGAAGGTCGAACACGCGTAGCGGTCTGCGCTCAAATCGCTCGTGGACTCAGTCATTCGCCTAAACGCGCAAACCGCCTCACCAGTTGAGCTCAGTCGTCTGGGCCCCGCAATGAAACTCCGGCGGCCGGATCTATTTGCAGGCCTGTTCTACCGCCGCCCACCGCCTGGTCTTCCGCCGCCACCGCGCGACCCACGGTCTGTCCCATAACGCTGGTTCGCCCTGAACGACGATGCGATATGGGACGCGCAGGCGGATCTGGGCCTACGGTCTGTCCCATAACGCTGGTTCGCCCTGAACGACGATGCGATATGGGACGCGCAGGCGGATCTGGGCCCACGGTCTGTCCCATAACGCTGGTTCGCTCTGAACGACGGTGCGATATGGGACGCGCAGGCGACACCTCGGCCCGCCGTCTGTCAGCAACGCCCAGTTGGCTCCTCGGTAGAGCCGAGGCCCAGCTATGGCTGGTAGTTCAATAGGTCCCACTTGCAGCATCCCAGCTCGGTGTTGCATTGGTCGAGCTGCTGGGAGCAGATGCCGCCAGTGAATTCTCCGTTGACGTAGCACCTGCAGGCGGCGGAGCCCTCGGGGTGGCCGCCGCCCTCGTTCTCTGCCGAGCAGCGGGCTTCAACCTGGAACTCGCCGCATTGGCCGATGCAATTGCAATCCTCGGTGCCGACGCCGGTGCACTCTTGGGTGGTGCAGGCGGGCAGCTCCTGTTCGCAAGCGGCGTAGGCGTCGCCCTCGGCGAAGCAAGCCCATGGGTCATCGTTGTAGTCACAGTTCGCCAAATGCGTGTTGATTGCGCAGTAAAACATCGCCCCTGCTTGCGCTTCACAGCCTGGCTCTACCACGCACTCCTGGATGCAGGAGCTGTAGGTGCTGAGGTCGCACTCATCCAGCTTGGCGCAATACTGTTCACAGTTGGCGCTTCCGGCCCCTGTGGGGTTGGACGAGCTGGTGCTGGAGGGGTTTCCGGTGGTTGTCCCGCTGCTGGTTGCACCGCCTTCACCGCCGCTGCCGCCCTCCCCAGTTTGTCCGGAAATCACCGAGCCACAGGCGGTGAGGCCAGTGAGCAGAGCCAACGCAATACGAATGGTGTTCATCAATCCCTCGGAGCTTTGAGTGTGTGGTCTGAGGCTCCGCGCCGAGGGCGAGACGGCTCAACATTCGTACGGTCGGGTTCAGATTCTTTACTCCACCGTGATCAGCAGCGTCTTTTCTCCGATCGAGCTTTGGATCGTCAGGTCGCTGGTCCCAGCCTTCTTCCCGACCAAGACAAAGGCGGTCCGCGGGCGCGCGTCGTAGCCGCCGTAGGGGCTCTTGGCGCGCTCGAGGTGGGCGGTTTTGACCTCCACCACGCTGGAGTCGCTCAGGCTGAAGTCGGCCAGCTCGCAGGGGCCGCCGTCAAACGAGTCGACGCAATCAAACGCTAGGATGGTACCGCGCGCGAGTCGGACCTGGTCGTCGCCGAAGGGGTTGATGCTGTGCTCGCCGCCTCGCGTAGCGGGAGGCGTGCTGACGGCAGCGACGTGGACGCAGCCACTCAGTGCGGCCGCCATAGCGATTATGCAGTAGCCGATTAACGGTTTCATCGCGCACGCTCCCCGTTGCCAACGTCCACCACGTGCAAGGCGAGCGCTCGCGAAAGGCCCAAACTCTTGACCGTCAACTTCGCCGAACCAACGCCAAGTGCGACCAGCCGTCGCTCGCTCGCTACCCCCTCGTCCAAGAGGCGAAAGCTCTTGTTCGAGCCGTCTTGTTCGAGCTCCCATTGCACCTCGGCCTCCCCGGAGAGCGGCTGGCCGGCGCCGAGCAGCTTTGTGCTGAGTCGCAGCTGTTCACCCCGCACGAGCTCCACGGTGCTGTTCAATTCGCGCGCGCCTTCGCGCCCGGGAAGCTCGCCGCGCAGCTGCAGCGCGGTCGCTGGCTTGACCCACACATGAAAGAAGTCGAGCACGCTGCCGTCGTCGGCTACCACCATCAGGCCTGTTAGCCCTTCCTCCCGCGCCTTCAGCTGTCCTTCGTGCGCCTCGAGCACCTGCGTATCGGCGGACTCGAGGTGATAGGCCGGGGCGCCGCTGCCGCGCAGGTCGAAGTGGATGCTGGGGGTTGCGGTTGCACCGACGGCGAGCGGGCCCTCGAGCCCAGCGCCGCAGCTCTCCTTGCCCGCGCAATCCCCGGCAACAACGGCGGCCTGGCCGAAGGCGCCACTCACCCCGCAGCCGCATAAAAGCAGGCCCACGCTTAACCCCAACACTCGCAGCGGAAGACAATGCATGCGTTGAGAACGCGACGAAGCGGTCACCCTTACACGTCGCAATCGTGCGCGCTGGCCCCGCGTGACGCGCGCGACTCGCTTTGCTACGAAGCGGGCAATGCTGCTCGACCACTACAAGCCGAATCTCCGCGATATCTACTTCAACCTCTTCGAGCTGTTCGAGATCCAGCGCACCTCCCTCGGCCAAGGGCCGTACGCGAACATGGATGAGGCTACGGCTCGCGAGGCGCTCAAGGCCACCGAGACGTTGTGCCTCAACGAGCTGCAGAAGAGTTATGTCGAGAGTGATCGGGTCCCGCTGGAGTTTGACGGCAAGGGCAACGTGACCCTGCCGGCCGGTCTGAGCCGCGGCTACAAGGCGTTCTACGAACAGGGCGCCCACCTGCTGAACCTGCCCGAGCACATGGGCGGCATGGGCGCTCCTCCCAGCGTCGGCTGGGCGGCCTTCGAGCTCGTTTCCGGCGCAAATGCGCCTTTAACCTTCTATCTGTTCGGTAACTTCACCGCGCGCACGATTGACCGGCACGGCACCGAGGAGCAGAAGAAGCGCTACATCGATCCGATCCTTAGTCGGCATTGGAGCGGCTCGATGGTGCTCACCGAGCCGGAGGCTGGCAGCGACGTCGGTGCTGGTCGCACCAAGGCCAAACACATTGAAGGGGACGTCTGGGAGATCACCGGGGAGAAGCGCTTCATCACCAACGGTGACTTCGATACGCCGGAGAACATCGTGCACCTTGTGTTGGCGCGTCCGGAAGGCGGCGCTGGCGGAACCAAGGGTCTCTCGCTCTTCATCGTGCCGAAGTTTTGGGTCAATGAAGACGGCTCGCTGGGCGAGCGCAACGGCGCCTTCGTGTCGAAGGTGGAAAAGAAGATGGGTATCAAAGGCTCCGCCACGGCCGAGATGCTGTTCGGCGATGGGGTGCCTTGCCGCGGCTTGCTACTGGGCAATGTGCATGACGGCATTCGGCAGATGTTCCACATCATCGAGCAGGCTCGGATGGGCGTTGGTATGAAGAGTATGGCCACGCTCTCCACCGCCTACTTGAATGCTCGCGAGTACGCCAAAGACCGCACGCAAGGGCCGGATTTGTTGCGCGCCGCCGACAAAACCTCCCCGCGCGTGAAGATCATTCGGCACCCCGACGTGCGCCGTATGTTGATGAGCCAGAAGGCGCACGCGGAAGGTATGCGAGCGCTGTGCTTGTACACCGCTTGGGTGCAGGACCAGGTTGAGTTGCAGGGCGGTCACGGCAACAAGCAGGCCGACGCGCTCGACAAGCTGAACGACATGCTGCTGCCGCTGGTGAAGGGCTTCTGCTCGGAGAAGGCTACTGTCGAGCTCGGCCAGGCGCTGCAGACGTACGGTGGCTCCGGCTACATCCAAGACTTCCCGATGGAGCAGTACATGCGCGATCAGAAGATCGATTCGCTGTACGAGGGAACGACGCACATCCAGGCGCTCGATCTGTTCTTCCGCAAGATCGCCAAAGACGGCGGGCAGACGCTGATGAAGCTTGTGGGCGACATCGAGAGCTTCGTCACCGGCGAGGTCGGCGGCGCGGATCTCGTGGCTGAGCGCAAATCCCTGGCCGAGGCGATCGAGAACCTACGCGGCATCTTCGGCACGATGATGGGCAAGGTCGGCGAGTCGCTCTATCACGTAGGCTTCCAGGGCAACCGCATCCTATTCGCACTAGCGGAGACGGTGGTGGGTTGGCTGTTACTGCGCAGTGCCGCAGTGGCGCTAAAGAACGCCCAGAGCAAGCCGGAGGACGCTGCGTTTTATGCAGGTAAAGTCGCGAGCGCCCGATATTGGTGTAAAAACGTATTGCCGGGTCTCGCGTTGACGCGACGGCTGATTGAAGAAGGCGGGCTGGAGCTGATGAGTTTGGAGGATGAGTCGTTCTAGGGTTTTCCAGAGTTTTTTTCGAGAATCGGGCACGGACTCCCTACCGTTCGTCAAGCCGCGATCGCGAGGCTTTGCACAGGCCGCTTGGCGCGGTCGTAGGGCTGAGCCGAATCGAGTACCGCGACGAGGACCTTGAGGAGACGGTCGACTACCCCTCGCACAGCGCGACCATGAGAGTGACCGCGAGCTCTCAGCTCTCGATAGTGTTGCTGGGTGCGCGGATCGCACTGCGAGGCCACTCGTCCGCAGTGGTAGAAAGCCTCCCGGAGGCGATGATTGCA
>CAITIQ010000227.1 GCA_903892415.1 uncultured delta proteobacterium
CCACCGCCGTGACGATCTCTCCAATGTCGGAGCCCATCTGAAAGCTGCCGGCCGGAATGAGCACCCTACTGACCGCTGCGGCCCGCAAGGTGGTCACCGTGCTTCGCTTGGTTATGCGGATCTTGCGCTGACCAGCGCTGCTCGCGAACGATGAAAAGCCCAGCGTCAGCGAAACCGCCAGCGTGATGAGCAGCGCTGTCCGTCGGCTTGGCCGACGCGGCAGCGCCTTCATGCGACCAAGATCTGCGTCGGATTCTCCAGAATGCTGCGCAGTGCCTTGAGGAAGGTGGCTCCAACCGCCCCGTCGATCACGCGATGATCGCAAGAGAGCGTCATCGCCAACTTTCGTCCAGGGACCACCGCTTCCCCGACGACCACCGGTTCGCGGCGGACTTGGCCGACTGCGAGGATGGCTCCTTCGGGGGGATTGATTACGGCGGAGAACTCGTCGATGCCGAACATGCCGAGGTTGGAAATGCTGAACGTGCCGTTCATCATCTCCTCCGGCTTGAGCTTCTTGTCGCGAGCGCGGGCCGCGAGGTCCCGAACCTCATCAGCGATGGCGAGCAGGCTCTTTTGGTCGGCATTGCGAACCACCGGAGTCACCAGCCCGTCTTCCACTGCGACGGCGATCGAAAGATCCACGCGGCGATGCACGAGAATCGCCGACTCGGTGAATTGCGCGTTGCAGGTGGGTACCCGCACGAGCGCGATCGCGACAGCGCGCACGATCAGATCGTTGAGGCTCACCTTCAGCGGCTCGACGCCCTTGCCAGCGCTGGCCGCGAGATCCGCATTGATCTGTTCGCGTAAAGCGACGAGCCGGCCGGCGTCGACATCGACGGTCAGGTAGAAGTGAGGCACCGTTTGCTTCGACTCGGTCAGCCTGCGCGCGATGGTCTTGCGCATCATGCTCAGCGGCCGAACTTCGGGCTCTGCCAGCGGGCCGCTCTCGGTGCGACGCGGGGAGGGGCTTGGCGCTGCTTGCGGTGCAGCCACCGCGCTTGGGGCGCCCTCGAGGTCACGCGCGATGATGCGCCCGTGTGGTCCCGTCCCACGCACCCGCGTGAGATCGACGTTCTGCTCACGCGCGACCTTGCGCACGTACGGGCTGGCGCGCAGCCGGCCTGAGAAGGGCTCTGCGGCAGCTACTTCAGCCGCGGCGGAAGCGGCTGCAGGCGCTGCTGCAGCTGCTGGTGCGGCTTTGGCGGGCGACGCTGCTGGCGCTGCTGCAGGAGTGGCCGCAGCACCGCCCGCGAGCGCGCTCACGTCTTCACCCTTGGCTCCGACGATGCAGACTGGCTGACCCAGCTTTACGAGTGAACCAGCCGGCGCCAAGATCTTGAGCAAGACGCCGCTGTCGAAGGAGCGAAACTCCATCGTCGCTTTGTCGGTCTCCACCTCGGCCAGCAGCTCATCAACGACGACCGCGTCGCCCTCTTTCTTGTGCCAGGCACTGATTTGACCCTCCTCCATCGTGGGGGAGAGCTTCGGCATATCAACGACTTTGGCCATTAGGCGCTCCTGTAACAGACCTGTTTTGCCGCCTCTACGATGCGCGGAGCCTGCGGGATCACGTACTGCTCGAGGTTAGCGTTGTACGGCATCGGCACGTCGCGGGTGGTCACGCGCAAGATGGGCGCGTCGAGGTCATCAAACGCCAGCCGCTGGATGCGATCGACGATCTCCGCTCCTACGCCACCGTACGGCCAGCCTTCATAAGCCACCACGGCGCGATGCGTCTTCCTAACGCTCTCCACAAGCGTTTCTTCGTCGAGCGGGCGCAGGCTGCGTACGTCGATCACTTCGGCCGAGATGCCCTCCTTCTCGAGCGCTGCCGCGGCCTCGAGCGAGACGTGCACCAAGCGGCTCCAGGAGATGATGGTGACGTCGGTGCCGGGTTTGGCGATACGTGCCTTGCCGAAGGGAACGACGAAATCCGGGTCGACCGGGATGGTGCCTTTGAGGTTGTAAAGCGTCTCGCTCTCCATGAAGAGCACCGGGTCATCGTCGCGGATGGCGCTCTTGATCAGGCCCTTGGCGTCTTCGCAGGTCGAAGGCGCGACGACCTTGAGACCGGGCACGTGGGTGTAGAAGTGCTCCATCGCGTGGGAGTGTTGTGCTGCCACCTGGCGAGCCGAGCCATTGGGGGCTCGCAACACGATCGGAACGTGCAGCTGGCCGCCGGACATTTGCCGCATCTTGGCAGCGTTGTTGAGGATCTGATCGAAGGCGACGGCCGAGAAGTTCCAGGTCATGTACTCGACGATCGGGCGCAGGCCGACCATGGCGGCACCGATGGAAATGCCGGTGAAGCCGCTCTCGGTGATGGGCGCGTCGATCACGCGTTTGGTGCCGAACTTTTCGAGCATGCCCTCGGTCACCTTGTAGGCGCCCTGGTAGTAGCCGACTTCTTCACCGACGATGAACACGCGCTCGTCGCGTTCCATCTCCTCGATCATTCCCTGGCGAATGGCCTCGCGAAAGCGAACCTCGCGGACTTCCTCTGCGCTCATCGGGCGAACTCCCCTTTGTAGGTCGTGGCTTCGAGCAACTCCGGACCGGGTTCCGGGCTCTCTTCGGCGAAGCGAATGGCGTCGCTGATCTCTTCTTCGACAGAGGCGTCGAGCGCGGCGAGCTGTTGCTCGAGCCCGGCGGCGAGCAGCTCAGTGCGGCTCTTGAGCAGCGGGTCTTGCTGCTTCTTCGCATCCACCTCGGCGGCCGTACGGTATTTGCCAGGATCACTCATCGAATGGCCGCGGAACCTGTAGGTGCGGATCTCGATCAAGGTGGGCTCGGAGTTTTCACGGGCGCGCTTGACGGCCTCCGCTAGGCGGTCGCGGATCTGCATGACGTGCTCGGCGAAGAAGCGGTCGGAGGCCATGCCATAGCCGGCGGCGCGCGCGGTCACGTCGGGCACTTTGAGCGTCCGCTCGAGCGGCGTGCCCATCGAGTACTCGTTGTTCTCGCAGATGAAGACGATCGGTAGTTGCCACAAGCCGGCCAAACACATGGCCTCGTGAGCGTCCCCGATGCTGGCTGCTCCTTCACCGAAGAAGCAAAAGGTTACTCGACCGTCGCCACGATACTTCGAAGCGAAGGCGGTACCAGCGGCGATCGGCAGATGCCCGCCGACGATGCCGTAGCCACCGAGCATGTTGTTGGCCACGTCGAAGAAGTGCATCGAGCCGCCGAGGCCCTTCGAGCAGCCGGTCACCTTGCCGTAGAGCTCGGCCATCGCCGAGCGTGCGCTCATGCCGCGAGCGAGCGCGAGCCCGTGGTCCCGATAGGTGGTGATGACGTAGTCATCCTTTTGCAACGCGGCGTGCGTTGCAGCGGCGATCGCCTCTTGGCCGATGTAGAGGTGAAGGAAGCCGCCGATCTTGCCTTGGGCGTAGGCTCTGGCCGCTTCTTCCTCGAAGCGGCGGATCTGCTGCATTTGGCGGTAGTATTCGAGATGGGTGGCGTGTTCGGTCACTCGCGTCTCCGGGCCGGGTTGGGTTCGGCGGGGAGGGTAGAGGCGGTGGCGCCGGTTTGAAAGGGGGTCGCGCTTACGCCCGCAGTTCAGGTGAGCTCAGCGCTGTGCGTCAACCAGCTGATCACGCCATTCCAAGAGGTCAGCGCTGCTGCGTTCTAGCTCTGGATTGCGCCAAATCTCAGTTAAGGCCGGCCCGAGGCCTACCCTTGGATGAGGCCGCACATATTGAAGTGTGACTGCCATCGTAATGTCCGCAAAGCTGAAACCACCTCCGCACAGGTGACGACCGCCCGCGCGCTTGAGCGCTGCCCGGAGCTTCGCGAGCCCAGCTTCGATCGTCGCTTCAGCCTGTTTACCCGACACCTTCTCCACGTCGTGCTTGTTGCCTAGGAATTTCGCAGCGAGGCGTGCAACCGGCTTCATGGGGCGAGCAAAACGATTGAGCGGCGCCGGCACAGACTCAGCGAGCGCCGCATCACTGCTCAGTAGTCGCCGCATCAGCTCGGCTCGGCCGGCCGACATCATGCCCTCAGCGGTTTCCTCCCATTCCTCGATTTCCATCGCAAAGCCGGCTGGGAACAGCGGCGCGCCGCGCCCGGTGCGCTCGGCAAAGCGCGCGATCGCTCCCGAATCCGTCAGACTCTCCCAGCCAGTGACCAACATCGGCACGGTGGGCTTGACGAACGGCCGTCGGCTGGCAAGCCGCACGACCGGCTCGAACACGAGCGGCAGGTGCGCAACGGGCCGGTAGTCGATGTTGTGGTGGTCGAGCGCCCAGCGTGCCTTCTCGCTCCACGGAGACTGCGCGAGGAAGAAAAGCACCGGCCTCATTGTGTGAGGCCTCGCCGCACCCGAACCTCTTCAATCAGGGCCGTCGTCGAGCCATCGTGGGCACCTGCTTTTGCGCCGGCTTCGAGCTCGGGCAGGATCTTGTTGGCCAGCTGCTTCCCCAGCTCCACGCCCCATTGATCGAAGGAGTTGAGGCCCAAGACCGAGCCCATCACGAAGATGCGGTGTTCATAGAGGGCGATCAACGCGCCGAGCGTGCGTGGGTCTAGCTTGTCGTAGAGAAAGAAGTTGGAAGGGCGGTTGCCGGTGAAGGACTTCTGCTTGGCCAGGAGCGCTTTGCGCTCGTCAGGCATCGACGTGTTTGCAAGCTCTACCAACGCCTCGGCCTCGGTCTTGCCGCGCATCAGCGCCTCCGCCTGAGCGAGGACGTTGGAGAGCAGCAGTGTGTGATGGCGGCCGAGTGGGTTGTGGGTGTTGGCTGCCACCAAAAAATCACAAGAAACGAGCCGCGTGCCCTGGTGAATCAATTGGTAGAACGCGTGCTGACCGTTGGTACCCGGCTCACCGAAAAGCACCGGACCCGAATCGGTGCCCAGGCTATCACCGTCCGCTCGCAGGCCCTTGCCGTTGCTCTCCATGTCGGCTTGCTGCAGGTAGGCCGCAAAGCGGTGCAGGTACTGGTCGTACGGGAGGACGGCATGCGCGCCGATGTCCCAGAAGTTGGCGTTCCAAATACCGATCAGGCCCAGCAAGAGCGGCAGGTTCTCCGCTGGCGCTGCCGTGCGGAAGTGCTCGTCTACGAGGTGCGCGCCTTCCAAGAGTTGCTCGAACGCATCCATCCCGATGGCGATGGCGATCGAGAGACCGATGCTGGACCAAAGCGAGTAGCGCCCGCCCACCCAGTCCCAGAACACGAACATGTTCTCCTTCGCGATCCCGAAGGCGGTGACCTCTTGCTCGTTGGTCGACAGCGCAAAGAAGTGCTTGGCGACGTGTCGCTCCTCTTTGGCCCGCCCGAGGAACCACTCGCGCGCCGAACGCGCATTCTCCAGCGTCTCTTGTGTGGTGAAGGTCTTGGACGCCACGAGAAAGAGCGTGGTCTCCGGGTCGAGTCCGCGCAGCGTCTCGTGCAGGTGGGTGCCGTCGACGTTGGATACGAAGTGCGTACGCAGCCCCTCTTGCGTGAACGGCGCGAGCGCCTCCACCACCATCACCGGACCGAGGTCGGAGCCACCGATCCCGATGTTGACGACGTCGGTGATGCGCTTGCCGCTGAAGCCAGTGTGCGCGCCCGAGCGAATCGCCTCGGAGGCTTCACGCATGTGAGCCAGCGCTTGGCGCACGAGCGGCATCACGTCCTCCCCGTCCACGTGCACCGGACGCTCCGAGCGATTGCGCAGAGCGGTGTGGAGCACCGCCCGATCCTCGGTCGTGTTGATGCGCTCGCCGGCGAACATGCGGTCGCGGTGCTCGAGTACGCAAGCGTCTTGCGCAAGCTCGAGTAGCAGGCTCAGCGTGCCCTCATCAATGCGTTGCTTCGAGAAATCTAGCAACAACGAGCCGCTCGGTCCGAGCGCCAGTCGGCGCGAGAAGCGCTCGAAACGAGCGCTATCTCGTTCAAAGAGGCTGCGCATGCTGACGGCTTCAGCCGCTGACTTTGCGTTCTCGAGGCGCGCCCAGATCGGTAGCTCGGTCACTCGCATGGCTGCGCAGGCTAACCGCATCCGGGCAGTACGTCAGCCGTTCTTGGGCGTCTGATCGTCTTGGGCGTCCTCGACGTCGGAAGTCTCGTCATCGGCCTTCGGCTGGCAGGCCTTGCCACTGCCGCCCGAAATGCCGTTGCAGTTTTCTCCAGCTGCGCAATCCGACTGCTGTTCGCAAACGCGCAAACAGTAGGCCTCGGAAGCAAAGCCGCTCACGCTGTCGCAGACCTCGTCCTCGGCGCACTCGCTCGCGTCCCCAATCGATTCACATGAGGCGCCCACGCTGCCGCCTGGATCGCTGCCACAGCCTACGGCCCAAAGAATCGACAACAAGCCCAAGATTTTCTTGTTCATTGTTAGAGTGTGTCTCAGGATTTGGGCTGAGTGCAAACTGCACAGCTGCGGCACGACCCTCGCTTCACACCCGCCATGTCCCTTGGCTTGGTTCGGTCGGTTAGCGGATTCCGTGAAAATTGGGCCGCCGCAGAGCACGAGCAGCGAAGCCAGCTACGCAGCTCCTCAACCTGGCTTCGCGCTGCTCATCGAGCCGCGAACTTGGGCGCGCAGTGGAGGGCGCAGTAACGTGAGGCCGATGGTTTCCCGAAGAGTCGTTGGCGGCAGCCTCGATGGTCGCTCGCAGACCTTTCCCTTCGCCACCCAGAGGCTGCCGTTGGTTGACGGTACAGTCGCCTACTTCGACCACGGTGAGGGGCCAGCGGTGGTGGTTGTTCACGGCTTGGTAGGCGACTTCACGCACTTCGAGCACGTGGCGGTTCGTTTGGCCGACGCAGGTTATCGCGTAATTGGCTTGGACTTGCCTGGTTGTGGTGAGTCTCACAAGCGACGCACGCACCATTCGATCGGCTCGTATGCGCGTGACGTGCTCGCCTTACTCGACGCGCTCGGCATCGCGGAGGTCTCGCTTGTTGGGCACTCAGCGGGTGGAGCCGTGGTTGCCGAGATCGCGTACCGTGCGCCCAAACGAGTGAAGCGGCTGGGGCTGCTCGCCTCGGCCGGCCTGCGTCGTTATCCGCGTGGGCTCGGCTCGTTGGCTCGCATAACGCTGCGTCCCTGGTTGCTCGAGCGCACGCTCGAGCGCTTGGCCCTCCCACTGTTGGACATGGTGCTGGTGGAGGAGAACGAATACACGCGCAAGTTCGTTGCCGACGCGCTCAACCGTCCGAGTCAGCCCGGTAGCGCCGAGATGGCTCGCGTAATGGCGGATTTGGTGCCTGAGCTGGTGCGGCCGACGGTACTCGAGCGCGCGCATCGCTTCGACCTGCCGGTGCTCGTGTTGTGGGGGGACGCAGATGGTTTGGTGCCGGCATCGAGCGTTACGGAGCTGCAAAGCACGCTGCGTAAGCCCACCTTCGTCGAGCTAAAAGGGTGTGGTCACATGCCCATGATCGAGCAGCCGGAGCTGACGACGAAGGCGCTGCTGAGCTTCCTCGATCCGGTCTCCCTGCCCGGTCGCCAAGGCCGAGCTGCGTGATACGCTGCGCCCCGTGCGCGACGAATTGCCCGAAATATCGATGGACACGGTGCGCGCATCGCACGCCGTGTGGTCGCGCATCGTTCGGGTGTACTTTCGTTCCACGGTACGCGGGATGGCGAACATCCCGGATCGCCAGTGCCTGATCGTTGCCCACCACGATGGCGGGGTTTTTCCCGTCAACGGCGTGTGTTTTGGCGTCGCTTGGTACGATCACTTCAAGTTCCAGCGCCGTCTGTACGTCCTCACGCACGACCTGATCCACACACTGTTTCGCCCGTTCACCGAGCTCTTGCCGCGCTCCGGCTTGGTGCCGGCCGACCGGCAATGGATGGATCGGGTGGTGGAGAGCGGTCACGATTTGCTGGTTTTCCCCGGCGCAGCTCGGGAGACCTTCCGAACCTATTGGCAGCGCGAGCAGATCGATCTCGGCGGACGCACCGGCTTCATCAAGCAGGCGATGAAGCACAACCTGCCGATCGTCCCGGTGGTTAGCGCCGGCTCGCACGAGACGCTGATCGTACTGCGACGCGGCGCACGCTTGGCCCGTTGGTTTCGACTGCGCAAGATCGTCCGTAGCGCCGACAACCTACCGCTCCTGCTGGGCCTGCCATGGGGCCTCTGGATCCTTCCGATTTTGCCGCAGTTCCCGTTGCCTGCCACCGTGACCACCCAGGTTTTGGAGCCGATCATCGTGGCTGGGGACCCCGAGGACGAGGTGGCCGTGAAGGCGGCGTTCGACCAAGTGTTGAGCGCCATGCAAGCTGGGCTCGCCGTCCTCTACGCCGAGCGCCGTTACCCGATCGTGGGCTGAGCCCGCGTAGGGCTCGGTCCAGTTCAGCTTCTGTTCACTACTCCCGATGGAATGGTCTAGCCTGCGCGCCCATGGAGAGGCGCGTGAAATCTGGGCGAGTTCTGGCCGCGGCAGCGATGCTCGGCATGAGTGTTTTTTCTTTCGCTAGCTGCGAGAAGAAAATGGAAGTGGCCGAGTGCGACAACCTTCGCTCGGAGGGCTTCAAGATCCTGAACAAGGCGCAGCCTTGTGGCGCGGATGGCGACTGCGTCGAGGCCGTCTTTCCGGAGTGCCGCAAGCCGGTCAACCAGAAGAACTTCGACCTCTTGGCCGAGATGAAGAAGAAGACCGAGGACGGGAAGTGCGAAGTCAAGAAGGCCGAATGCAAGGATAGCCCGCCGGTTTATTGCAAGCAGGGCCTGTGCGTGAACCGTGAACCCGGCCGCGTGGAGGAGTAGCCATGTTCGATGATCGCGCTGGGCTCGCCGAGCCCAAACTCCTGGCCTTGGTCGAGATGATGGTGCTCGCTGCGGTCTCCGACGGAGACTTTGGGGATGAGGAGCACGCCAAAGTGCGCACCTCGGTCACCAACCTGACGAGCGCTCGGTTCGACGCGCCGTTGGTCGACGAGATGATTCGCGGCGTGGTTGCGCGCTCCAAAGAAGGCTCGCGACAGGAGCGTTTGGCGGTTGTGCGCGAGGCGCTTGGAACCCCGGCCGCATGCAAGGTCGCGCTCGAGTTGGCGCTCGGCGTGATGCTCGCGGACGGTGTGATTCGAACCAGCGAGCGCGAAATGATCGCGGACATGGCGGAAGGGCTGGGAATCGAGGGTGCGCAGGCGGCTGACCTGGTGCGCTCGCTTTCGCGTAGCTGAACTCCTGCGGTCGAAAGCCGGTCAGCTGTTGGCAGAGGCCGCTTCGGCGGCTACGCTGAACCGAAGTACCCGCTCCCTATGAGTTCCACGCTGCCCAACGGCATGATCCCTTACCCGACGCCTGGGTCTTCGCTGACCTCGCATCGCGGTACGTATGTGATCGGAAAGCTGATTGGAGACGGCCAGTACGGCTCGGTTTACGAGTGCATGGGCCCGTTCGATCAGCCCTACGCCCTGAAGATGCTGCGCCCGGCGAACAAGCCGTATCACGTGGTTCGGGAGGAATGGGCGCTCGAGATGAAGCGGCTGGAGAGCTTCCGCCACCCGAACATCGTCTACATTCACGATGCTTTCGAGGACAACTACCTGTTTTATCTGGCGCTCGAGCAGTGCGATACCAGCCTGCGAGCTCTGCTCGAGATGGGGCCGCTGTCCCCACCGTTGATGGTGGAAGTGACCCGGCAGTTGTTACTCACGTTGCAGTACCTCCATGACGCCGGGCTCGTTCACTCGGACCTGCATGCTGGCAACGTTTTGCTTTCGCAGGTGGACCGTTGGCCGGTGCTGAAGCTCACCGACTTCGGCGTGGCTCACCAGCTGAACGGCCAAAACTGGTTCCGGCCGCGCGTGGCGAACCCAAAGATCCTTACGCCGGAGCTTGTCGTCGCCGGCTACACCACGCGCCAAAGTGACCTCTATCAGCTCGGTTTGCTGCTCTACCAGATGCACACCGGACGCAGCGCCATGGAGGGTGCAAGTCAGTCCACCGACGTGACCGAGTTTATCCGCGAGGGCACGCCACGAGCGCTGGCCGAGGCGCTAGGGACGCCCTTCAGCCCCGTCATCTCGAAGTTGCTGCGTCGGCGCGAGGGCTACCGCTATCAATCGGCACGCGAGGTCTGGGAAGACTTGCGCAAGTGTGTGTGGTGGTGACAAAACGGCCGGCGTGAGCCCTACCGTCGTTTCGCTGACTCCCGCCGTCTTCCACCTGCCTGCCGCCGTCAGCCGGGTCGCTCAAACCTACGGGGCCCACCCGATCGTCCCGCGAGGCCCGCGCTTTGCGCCGCTGCTCGCCCGTGTGCGAGCAGGCATCGTCTCGGCGTTGGGGGCCGAAGGGTACGAGGCCATCTTGCTGACCGGCACTGGCTCAACCGCCATGGCGGCGGTGATCGGCTCCTGCCTAACCCCGCAAGAACGCCTGCTCGTCGTGCGCAACGGCGCGTACGGGGATCGCATCCTCGAGTTCGCGCAGCGCATTGGCCAGCCCGTCGTCGACATGAGCCTGCCTTACGGTGAACGGCCGGATTTGGCGGCGATCGAGCAGCTGTTCAAAGCCAACGCTGTCGACGCGGTTGCCGCAGTCTACGGCGGCACGTCGACTTGCACGCTCAACCCGATCGCCGAGATCGGTCAGCTGGCGAAGAGCTACGGCAAGAAGTTCCTCGTGGACGGCGTGAGCTCGCTCTTCGTCGAGCCGATGGAATTCGAAGCGTGGGGCATCTCCGCGGTGATGGGCTCGTGCAACAAGGGCCTGCACAGCCATCCGAACCTCACGATGTGCCTCGTGAAGCAGAGCCTCTTGGCCGAGATGGAGACCATCGCGCCGCGCGCTCCAAGCCTCGAGCTCGGCAAGCTGCACAAGGCGCAAGTTCAGGGCTCCCACCCGTACACGATCGACCCGATGAGCATCCTGATGGTTGAGGCGGCGTTGGGTGTGCTCGCGGAAGAGGGTGGCGTCGTCGGCCGCAATCGCATCTACCTGGCGCGCGCGGAGAAACTGCGTGCTGGCTATGAACGGCTCGGTCTACGCATCGCGCGTTGGCCGGGGAGCCCGTTGGCCTCGATTGGTACGGCGCTCTATCTGCCCGCTGGTAAGAGCTACGCGCAGCTCGCGACCACGTTGGCCGAGACCGAGATCGATGGGCACGTCTTCGAGATCTACTCGGCGCAGGGCAAGCTCTCCGACACCGTCTTCCGCATCTTCCATATGGGTGAATACAAGCTCGAGGTGTACGACGTCTTCCTGAAGGCGCTCGAGCACGCGCTGCGCTAGCGCGCAGCCGGTTATTGCATCAGGTTGTCGCTGAACTCGATGTTGCGCTTGACCTGCGACTTCTGCGGCCGCGCGGCCGGGGCGGGGGCAGCGCCGGCTGCTGCGGGCGGTGGCGTGGCGAAGTTTTGGATCGACTTGCCGACCTCCTCCTCCTGGGACTGGAAGCTCTTGTCGATGTCTCCTGCGCGGCCGCTGGGAGCGCTCGCCTTGGCTTTGTTGCGGCCCTGCGCGAGCGCGTCTTGCTGGGTTTGCAGCCGCCTGCGCGCCTCGTCCACCTTGCCGAGCGAGAACAGGTTGTTCGCCTCTTTGAGCGCGACGGCGGTCTCGCTTCGTTGCAGGCGATCGAGCACGAGCGCGTCGATCTCGGCGAGCTTCGATGTGTCGCTCACGAACTCGAGCGCGAGGTCCCCCGTCGCTGAGGTCTCCTTGTCGCTCGCTACGTCGCGGAAGCCGACGCTGACGTGGGCCACGGGCAAAGGCCCTTCGCTTTGAGCCGGCACCTTGACCTTGAGCAGCACCGTCTTCACCTCGCCACGTGCTAGCGCCCCCAACGGGATGCTGATGCGCGAGCCGGAGCGACCGAAGCTGCGATCGAAAACCCGCACCAGCTCCACGCCCTTCTCCAACTCGATCTCGGCGGAGACGTTGCTCGCGACCGTCTCGGTCAGGGTCGCGGCCTCGGCGTCGAACACGCGTTGCAAATCGCGATCGTTCTCGACGAAGTAGTGACGCCCGTTCGCCCCGAGAGCGATCGCGCTCATGATCTTCTCGTTGTATTCGACGTCCACCCCGATGGTTGAGATGCTGACACCTTGGCTCATCGCCCGTTGCGCCAGGCTCTTGAAGCCGGGGATATCGCGAATGCCGTTGTTGGTATCGCCGTCGGAGAGGACGAGCATGCGCGGAACGATGCCGGCGCCTCCCAGCGTGCTGCGCATCTGGCTTAGCCCCTCTTCAACACCGCAAGAAATACAGGTGTCACCGCCGAGCGTGATGCCGCGAATCGACGAAAGGACCTGCTGGCGGTTGCTCGCCGAAAGCGTGGTCAGCGGGATCACTGCGTCGGCGCGCGTGTCGAAGGCGACCACCGTGAGCTGGTCCCCATCACGAAGCCGCTCGACGGCGCTGGCCGCGGCAGCCAAGGCGTTCTGGTGACGGGTGCCTCTCATCGAGCCGGATTTGTCGATCACGATCGCCAAAGCGGCCTTGGGCTGCACGCCCGAAGCCTTGTCATCCCCGCGTACCTCCAGCAGCACGAAGGTCTCCTCGGGGTTGCTGGCGCGTAGCGTCTTGTGCCCGAGCCGCCCTTCCACCCGCACCGCCTTTCCGGCCTGGAAGGTGGCTGACGCCTCGTCTTTCGAGCTGGCTCCGCCGATGGTGCTGTCTTCAGCGTCTGTTTCACCCGAGGCCGTGCTCGCGACGCTGCGGTCTTCTTTTGCTGCGGCGAAACCACCTTCGGGCGTCAGCGCGAAGACGCTGCCAAAGGCGGCGGCCATTCCAACCAGCGAGAGCAGTCCAACGTGTGCGGCTTTCATGAAAACGGCCTTTCGAGCTTCTCAGGTTTCAGAGCGTAGAGTCTTTTCACCCGCGAGGAAGACAGAGCGGGCGGGCTCGGCTTGCGCGCGGGTGATGCCGAGGGCCTGCAGGGTGTCCCACGGTGGGATGGTGCCGATGAGCACGAACAAACTGTCGAACGGCAGACGCGTTTTTGCACCGGCGCTGCGCACGATGAGCAGCCCATGGCCCCGCTCGGCAGCCAGTGCCTCCACCTCGGACTGCCACAAGACCGAGAGCCGCCCAGCTTTGCGCTGGCGTTCGAGCTCGGCGATGTTCCGGGATTGCCCACGCGAATAGGTAGCTGCACGGGCCACAATTGTGACCTGCGTTCTTGCTTGGGCCGAAAGAGCCAGCGCCGACTCCATCGCCACATCCCCGATTCCCACGATAACCACGCGTTTTCCCGCCAAACTGCGGGCGTCGGCCAGGTGGTAGTGAACGCTGCTTTGCAGCTCCTCGGGGATGGCGGCGGCGAGCTTGCGAGGCGTGCCACGTTGCCCGATGGCCAGGATCACCGCGCGGGCGCGCACGGTGAGCGACCGGCCGTCTTGCGCCGTGCCGGCCTCGGGACCGGCCTCGCGCGTCTCGATGCTGAAGCCGCCGCCGTCAGGCCGAACCCCGAGCATGCGCGTACGCTCGCGGATCTCCAGCTGCTCTTTGCGCACGATCCGCGTCCAATGCAGCAATAGCTCCTCTTTGGTTGACTCTTTGAGCCACAACTTGCCGAGCACCGGCAGCTCGAGCGGTTGGTCGAACACCAGCTTGCCGCGCGGGAAGTTCTGGATCGATTGGGCGACGCTGCCCTGATCCACGGCGATGGCGCGCAGGCCCAGCTCTTTGAGCCGCAACATAGCGCTTATGCCGGCGGGGCCGGCGCCGATCACGCACACGTCGAAGAGCTCGTCGCTGCGCCGGCTCTTGCCGAGCTTCTTGTGCGCGGCTTCGGCTGCACGAACGCCCTGCGCGATGGCGGTCTTGATCAGCGGAACGCCGGTAATGTCGCCGGCCAGGAACACGCCGGGGACGTCCAAGCTCTCGAGCGACGGACCAATGCGCGGACGGTCCAGCAGGCTGCCTTCCTCGGCCACCACCAGCGACCCGTTGGGGCAGCTTTGCTCGCACAAAACCAGGCCGCAGCAGGCGTCGGGGCGGGCCACCACCGCCACGTAGTTTTTGACCTCCAGCACGCCATAAGGGCAGGCGTCCACACAGGCGTAACAACCGAGGCAGGTCGAGGTATTGATCAGCGGCAGCCGCTTCACCGTCACCGGCAACGGCGCGTCCTGCTTCACCGTCTTGCGACGTTTGCGGCGCAAAAGCGAAGTAGCGGCATAACCGAGCGCGGCGCTGCCGACGCCGCTGAGCAGCGGCGCGAGCGTTGGGGCCTCGCTCGTCCGCGCAGGCGGACCCACCTCGATCGCCTCGCGAGCAGCCTCCCAAACGAAAGGACGATCCTCGAAGTGCTGGTCTGCACAAACCTGAGCCGAACGCTTGGATTTACCGTCCTTAGGAGACTTGCCGTTGTCCGCGGGCAGCGCCGCTACATGTTCATCGAAGCAAACGGTGGGGCTCTCACGGCCGAGCTCCGAGCGCGTACGACAGCGCGCGAACGGATCATCGGCGCTCTCATCGTGACAACGCAGGCAGGCCTTCTCCGGGATGGTGGGCACCACCAGCGTGCGCTCGCTGTGAAACGAAAGGCCTTCTACCGTGCGTTCGCCGAAGGTCGAGTAGCGCACCGCGTCTCCTTCCTCGGGGAAGCGCACGCCAGTCTGAGAGCCGTGAATTTGATGGCAATCCACACAGCCGAGCTCGCCGCGTTTGCGCAGCTTGCTGTGGCCGGCGCGCGTCGAAGGATGAGCGCCGTGGCAACTCTCGCAGGCCTCCAGCGCGTTCTCTTTGAAGCTCGAACTGCCGCTCTCCGCGCCGCCGTGACAGCTCTTGCACGTGAGCTTGGCCTTCACGTGCGAAGGCGTCAGCGGGCCGGGGCCGCTCGGCGTCGCCAGCGAGCCGGAGGAGAACGCCAAACCCAAGCCGAGGCCGACGCAGCCGGTGAGGCCCGCGACATAGGCTGGGCGCACGCGCGTTACGTCGCTCGCGGCGCGCGCACGTTTCGCCGCCGGGCGCTTCTCCGGCTCGGCCAGCTCCTGCGCGACGAACAGCGTCTTGTTCTCTCGCTTGGCGGTCATGGCGCTATTGCCTGCACGATGTGAAGGACGAGCAAGAGCAGCGTCATACACGAGAGCACGATATGAATCGGCAAGAGCACCCGCAGGCTCGCGTTCAAACCGCGCACGAGCGGCCAGGCAACGAGCTCCACGCTGATGCGTACGAGTTCATGCAGGCCTTCGAGTCGATCGGGTGCCGGCGCCGAGAGTTGGGCCTGAATTTGCGCCTCCAGCCGTCTCGTTTCCGCGCGCAAATCCCGGCCGGAGAACAGCAACGCGAGCCCGGCTGTGTGCGACCTCGCGTAGGGTAGGAGCACCTTCTCCGCCACCTTCTTGAGCAGCGCGTCTTTGCCCGAAAGACCCTTGTACAGCCGCGTACCGAGCTCCTCCTTCTCCTGCTGCAGGTTCTCGGGCAAGAGCGGCTTGCGCTCCAAACGCGCGAGCCTGCGCGGCACGAGCCAATACAGTGCCGCGAGCCCAGCGCCGGATACCGCCGCTCCGCTGAGCGCGAGCGTGAGCAGCCCGCCGAGCGAGCCGGGCAAGAACACGAACTTCGGTGCGTGCCACGGAACTGCGGCGAGTAGCGCCAATCCGAGCAACCCATGCGCGCGGTAATGCGCTGCCGTGACGCTGACCACACGGTTCGGCTCGCTCACTGGCGCCTTGCTGCGTTTTGCGCGGGCGAGCCAAACGAGACCTCGCTTCGGCAGACTGTAGCCGAGGAGCGCAAGCACCAAACCAGCGGCGATCCAGCCTGCGGCGTAGCCTCGTCCGGCGCCCGGCGTGAGCAGGCCGCGGCTACTCAAGAGCGCCCCCACGCTGCTCACCGTGAGCGTGGCCACGCCAAGCGCAGCGTTGCGTAAGAGCCCACTCCCAAGCCAGCGAGCAGGCCCTGACGGCCGCGCTGCGGGCCCTGCTGCTCCTGCGGGCCCTGCTGCTCCCGCGGCTGCAACAATGGGCGGCTCCGCTTTACCCAGCGCGCCGGCGATCTCGCTCCAGTCGTCTTTCGGATGCACGCGCACGATCGCTGAGACCGGGCAAACCCGTACGCACATCGGGCCGCCTTCTTGTTCGCGACAGAGATCACATTTGTCGGCGACGTCGCTCGAGACGGTGCCTTGCGGTCGCGGATCTTCGGGCGCCCGCGGCTTCATTTGAATGTTGTCCCAGGGGCAGGCCTTGGCGCAGGCGCCGCAGCCGGTACACAGCTCTTTGCGGATGAACACTTCGCCGCGAGCGTCTTTGGCGATGGCGCCGGTCGGGCAGCCGACCATGCACGCGGGGTTGTCGCAGTGTTGGCAGGAGTTTGGCAGCAGGTAGTGCGCGCTGGCGAAGATGTTCGGTTGCTCGGCCTGCTCGGGGTCGGGCTCGCTGCGTGGGCGGAGCAGCTTGTCGCCCTCGCGCAGCAGCCGACTTTCACCGTAGAGCGAGGCGCAGGCCCAGGCGCAATGCCCGCAGCGGACGCAGGTATCGAGGTCGATCAATAGCAAGCTGCCGGCCACTTGCATGCGGTAGAGATCGCGGAACACATGCTCGGTCGCGTGTTTTGCGGCGCCGCCGACGAGCTCGCGTTGCCGTTCGAGGGTGTCGCTTCCAACTTTGCGCAGACCAGCGAAGAGACGCTCGTCGAGCTTGGCCAGGCCGCGTACCACACGGGCTGGTATCGCGAGCACGGTGGAAGGCCCGTTCGCGACGGCCGAACTCGTGCGCACCGTGGCTGTTTCAAGCTCCTGATCGCCGAAAAAATCTCCACGGCCGAAGTATGCGTGCACGCGCGCACGGCCTTCGCTCTCGACCTGCAGCTGAATCAGCCCGTCGCCCACGATGAAGAGCGAGGTGGAAGCGTCCCCCGCGCGATACAGCGTCTGACCGCGCTCGAAGCTGTGATAGCTCACGGCGTCGAGCAGCGCATCGAGCTCGCTTTCGCCGATGCTCTGGGCCAGCGGCGTGGCCGCCAGCACGTCGCGCGCAGCGGCCCGCTTGAGGGTGCGTTCGGTCTTCTCGAGCAGCTCGGCGCGGCCCAAGCGAACGATGGCCCGCCGGAAGAGGTGAACCGGGATCTCGACCACCTGCGCGCGCGTGACGGCGCGTGCTTCCACCTGGCGCGGTACGCCGGCCATCGCTTCTTCGCCGAATAGCTCGCCCTCGCGCGGTGCACGCACCCGCAGCGGCAGCTCGCGCGAGCGTGCGCGCGTCGCGCGCAGCTCGAGCGAGCCGGCCGCCACCACGAAGAAAGAGTCGGCGGCGGCGCCCTGCTCGAACACGACGCTGCCCGGCGCGAACTCGAGCAGCCTTCCGGCTGCCTCGAATTCGCGCATGGCGCGCGCGTCGAGCCCGCGAAAGATGGCCGCGCTCCAGACCGACTTCGGCCACCCTTGGGCTGCCGCTTGCACCGCCGAGCTCATCGCGCGAGCTCGGCCTCGCGC
>CAITIQ010000228.1 GCA_903892415.1 uncultured delta proteobacterium
AGCGGGCCGGCGCTACTCGAATATGCAGCAGCGCGACCGGTTTGCGGCGTGGTCTCGCCTTCGGCTTCGGGAACCCGGGCTTCGGCGGCCGCTTCCTTCTTCGGCACGGTCCCCACCGGGGCGCAGTTGACCGTTCAATCAGTGCGGGGCGGCGCGCCTACCACGGTGGAAGTGCCCGCCGGCAACAACGAATGGATCAGCTGCCAAGACGCGCTCGGTCGCGACCTAAACTTCAATGCCGAGGCCACCTTGCGACCCGACGGTATCGCGGTCATTCGCTTGCCACGCTTCTACCCGATCGACGCGATGCTCCCGCCGAACCCCACGCAACAGGACTATGAGGAGTTCATCGCCAACTTCCAAGCGGCGATCCTCGCTGAGTTCGATACCGTCAAACAGGCGCCCGGCCTGGTCTGGGACGCACGCGGAAATTACGGTGGTATCTCGCTGGTCGGGCTGGCGATCGCGGGCGGTATGCCGAGCGCCGAGCCCACCGCTATCTCCTATTGTACCTCGCGTATTCCGCAGTCGGAGCCGCCCGCCTTCAGCGACGAGCCCTATGCGGTTTACAACGTCGAGCCGGGTGGGCCGTTCGCTTATGCCGGTAAGGTCGCTGTGATCGTGGACGGGCTGGATTACAGCGCCGCAGACTACTTCCCCTACGCCATTCGTAAGGCCACTACGACGCCGTTGGTCGGGGAGGCCTCCGCGGGCGCTTATGGCGGAACCGGCGCCTTGCTCGAGCTCGCGGGGCCGCCCGGAATGTTCTTCAACTTCGACGTCAACCTTTGCGTGGACGCCGACACGGCGGAGCCACTCGAAGGCACCGCGGTCGAGCCCGACCTGCCGCTCGAGTACGACCCTGAGGACCTCGCCGCCGGGGTCGATACCTTGTTGGAAGCGGCGGTCTTGCTGGTGAAGTAACTGGAGCGCCGCTTCGGCGCTGGTGGGCTCAGCCCGCGACGTCGAAGCGCAGCTTGAACTTAACCGTGACGTCGTCATCCACCCGGAAGGCGCCCATTGGCCCCTTGGGCGGAGCGATGCCCAACGCCGGAAGCCGGATCGGGAAGCTGCCGCGCGCAACCACGCTCGCGCCCTCCCAGCTGAACTCAGCGTCAAAACGCGCGCTCGTCCGTTTGCCCGCAAGCTCGAGGTTCAACTGGATCGGCAAACGGCGTTTGGCGTCGCCCTCGGGCGTTTCACCGAGGCTGACCTCGCCGCGCACTTGAATCGGCGAGCGGAACACCTCGGTGCGGATCTTCTGGTGAATGTCCTTCAAATCCGACGCGGAGAGCACGCTCGTATCCACGACGCCGGACTTGCGCACGCCCTTCACCGTCAGGTCCTCCGGGCGAACCTGCGCGCTGAAGCTGGCCTGGCCCTCCGCGACGACCGAAGAGGCCTTCACGTCGATATGAAGGTCGTGCGCCAACTTGGCCAGCATGCCTTTGGAGACCGTCTCGACGTAGACGGAGCTTTCAGCTTCATTGAGGGAGAAGGTCATGCGGGCTCCTCGCTGGGCTTGGGGGACAGCGCTTCACTGATCGCGGTGCGGAAGGCGCGGCTCGCGTCGAGCAAACGCCCCTCGAGCAGATAGACCGGCTCACTTTGCGGCATTACCGTGCGCTCCTCCGGCTTGGCCAGCCGGCAGCGCGCCGTCTTCATACGCAGCGCCGAGGCTCCGAGGGTGCCCTCTGGGCGCGATCCTGGCGCGAACGGTCGCGTCGTCAGCAGGGTGATGTGATCGTCGTTCAGCACGGTGATTTGGGCGTTGCCACCGCCCGTCCAGTTGACCGCCAAGAGCTCGTTCATCGACCTTTCCTCATGCCGTCGGAGAGGGCTTTGCGCGCCTCTTTGTCGGCCTCTTTGCGCTTGAGGGTCTCGCGCTTGTCATACGACTTCTTGCCGCGCGCCAGGGCGATCTCCGCTTTGACGTGGCTGCCCTTGAAGTAGATCCTGGTCACGGTGACCGTCATGCCCTCGCGCTCGATCCCGCGCTTGAGCTGCTCGATCTCCTTCTTGTGGAGCAGCAGTTTGCGCGCTCGCTTCGGCTCGTGGGAGAAGGGCGAGCCCTCCAGCACCGGGATGTTGATGCCGCGTGCAAAGGCCTCATCGCTCTTCTCGAGGCTGACCCAAGCATCCGAAAGATCCGCCTTGCCGTTGCGCAGCATCTTCACTTCGGTGCCGAGCAGCGAGACGCCCGCCTCGAACTTATCCATGAGCTCGTAGTCGAAGCCGGCGCGACGGTTCTGCGCGATCAGCACAATCTTCGGCGGCTTCTTGTCGTCTTTGCTCACGGGGGTCGCCACCATAGTCACGCTCGCGCCTGCCGGGAAGCGGCTAGGTCCGCGTCGGAACAACTTGCGTCGCGGCGGGTTAAGAGGGATCGAGAAAGCCGGTGCCTCAACTCGACAGTCTTCTGCGCATCGTCGAACAGCAGGGTGCAAACGAGCTGCGGCTCGGAAGTGATCGCGCGCCGTCGATGGCGGCCAGCGGTACGCCCAAAAAGCTAACCATCCCAGCCACGTCGACCTCGACGCTGGTCGAGCTTTTGGGCGAGCTGTTGGATCCCCAGCGCAAGGCGCAACTCGAGCGGTTGGGGCGGCTCGAGGTCGAGCATGAGGTCGCCGGCACCGGCGCTTATTCGCTGACGCTCACCAAACGGCCGGGAGCCGATTTCGCCTTCGACGTGCTGGTGATGAAGAAGAAGCCGGGCCGACCGGCCGGCGCTGCGGCCGTCGCGGTCGCCGCTTCGCCCGCCGTCGATGCGCCTGCGCCCACGACCACCTCCAGCGCGACCGCCACCATCGCGCGCAACGCCGGCACTACGCTTTCATCGGCTGCGGTGCAGCGCGCCGCCGAGCCGCGGCTCGCGACTCCCAGCCGCGAGCAGGCTCCGCTTCGCCCGATCGAAAACGCCTATCGGCTCGCCGAGGGGCTGATGGCCCTGGTCCAGCGCGCGATCGGGTTGGGCGCCTCCGACGTGCACTTGGCCGAGCAAGAGCTGCCGCGGGCGCGGGTGGACGGCGGCTTGGTGGAGCTCTCGTCGCAGCCGGTGCAACTCTCCGAGCAGCTGCGCTCGCTCCTTGGAGAAGAGGTGCTCGATCGGCTGTGGCACCAATCGTCACTGGATCTTTCGCTCGAGCTCGAGGGCGGGCAACGCGGGCGAATGAACGTCTATCGCTCGGCGAACGGTTTCTCCGCTGCGATACGCCTGCTCTCGGCCCGCACCCCAGCGTTATCGGACTTGTGGGTACCGCTGCCGATTGACGACCTGGCCAACCTTTCGAGTGGGCTCGTGCTCGTGACCGGCGCCACCGGCGCCGGCAAGAGCACGACCTTGGCCGCGCTGGTCCACGAGATCCTCGCGCGCCGTTCGGTGCTGTTGCTAACGCTGGAAGATCCGATCGAATACGTGCTCCAGTCCGGCCCGCGCAGCTTGGTGCGGCAGCGTCAAATTGGTCGCGACGTTAAGGACTTCCCGAGCGGGCTGCGCGACGCGCTGCGCGAGGATCCCGACGTGATCCTGGTCGGGGAGATGCGCGACGCCGAGAGCATCCATTTGGCGCTTACCGCCGCTGAAACAGGGCACTTGGTGCTCTCGAGTTTGCATGCTCGTTCGGCCTCGGCAGCGATCGAGCGCATCATCGATACCTATCCAGCCGAACGCCAAGGGCAGATCCGCTTGATGTTGGCGGACTCGCTGCGGGCGGTGCTGTCCCAACGTCTCGTACCGCGCGCCCACGGCGCGGGCGGTCGCGTGCTCGCGATGGAGATCTTGCGCGTCAACACCGGTGTCGCGGCCTCCATACGCGAAGGCAAGATCAGCGGTTTGCGCTCGGCGATGCAGGAACCGCTTGATTATTCGGTCTGTTGGACCGTTACCTCGTCAATGCACAGAACCATACGACAGCAGTACTCCCACATCGGATTTGGTCCACCCGACAGGGTCGGGAGATTGGGGATCGGCTTGTCTCCAATACGGCATGTGAGGTTGGAACGAACGCCACTCTTCTTTAGGATACCGAAGACACCACTGTGGTACTTCCAGGCATACATAACTTTTCGACCGAGAAAATCCCGG
>CAITIQ010000229.1 GCA_903892415.1 uncultured delta proteobacterium
GGCAAGACCGTCGGCGCGGGCGCGGTGCTCTCGGTGGGTTAGATACAAAGCGGCGCGCCAGTCCGGGTTCCATCGGACTCGAGCAGGCCCTGCGCGGGCTGCATGGGGACGAGTACGGAGTGGCACGTCGGCTCACGCGCGACATTGCGCCCGGTCTCGCCGTGACACCGGGCGATGTGTCGCATCACGCTGCGTCTCATCGCAAGACGCGGCCCGCGTGTAAACTGGGCGACCATGACGACCTCCGAGCGGGAAGCTGCCTTGCGCATGCGCGCGGATTTTCTCCACCGCGTGCGACTCCATCAGCTGCTGAACGCGTTCTCGATGGTGCATTACGGCCTGGATGGTTCGCACTGGGTCGGAGACGACACACGCGGCATGTTCGTGGCCGTCAACAACGCCGATCACCAGATGATCACGTGGAACGCCGAGGGCTTCGTCGCGGTGGTCTGGGACGACGATGAGCCCCCGCTCGTGGATGGGCCCGGGGGCAGGCACGTGTGGACGGCGCTCTTGGGACAGCTTCCGCCGTCGCTCAAACCGCTGCTCAACGAGCTCACCAAAGGCAAGAACTCGCAGCCTCCCACCTCGACGCGCTGGCTGGAGGTGACCGATGAAGGGCACAAGGTCGGCGGCGACGGGTTGGGGAGTGACCAACTCAACGCCTACGACCAGCCGCTCGAGACGCTCCTGGCCGGCTGGCGCAGCTCTACTCGCTGTCCGAGGCGCAGGCCGCCTTGGCGCTCGAGCTGGCCGCGTCGCGAAGCGGCGCACGCCACATGCTCAGCGCGGCGGAAGAGGACACGTTGCTCGCTTCGCCGGAGCCATTGCGCCAGAAGCCCTTGGTGCCCGCCCAGGTCGGCCGCGCCGCCGCGATGCTCCAGCACGTGGGCATCGATTGGCCCGCCGCGGAAGCGCACGCCGCGGCGCGTGCGCGCGACGACTCGGACCACGGGCTCGCCCTGCTGGCGGCGGTGGAGGCAGGGAATCACGCCGAGGTGAAGGCGCTCTTAGCGAAGGGCGCGAACTGGCGAAAACAACCGGAGGGTCACGCCTCGCTGCCGAGGCACGCGTTAAACGCAGCTGCCGGTAGCGGCGACAACGCGATGCTCGAGCTGATCCTGAATCACGCGGGCGAAGCAGTGACCAAACATGAGCGGAGCGTTGCGCTGATGGCTGCGGTGAACAGCGGCAGCCGAGCGCTCGCCGACGTCTTGCTCGCGCGTGGCGCCGAGAAGGAAGAAACCTTGGTCTTCCAAGCCATCTCATCCGGTCGGCCCGAGGCCATCGCGATCGCCATCGATCTCGGGGTCACGCCACGCATGCCGCCCTTCTGGTTCGAGAAGCTCCGCAAGGTTTGCCTCGACGGCAACCGGCCGGACGTTCTTGCTCGCTACCCAGGCTCGGCCGAGATGGCGGCGCGTGTCGAGCAGCTCGATAACGCACAGATCGCGGCGCGACGCGCAGAGTACAGCAACGTCCTCTTCCACATGCGCATGCGCCACCTCACCCACGCCGTGCGCAACCTAAAGTCGAAGCGCAGCGAGGTCTCACGCTACGAAGGAACCGCGGAGCGAGGGCGGTATGTGTACGCGCCCAACGACATGCAGAAGCACGTCGTGGCGTGGAATGAGCAAGGGCTGGTGCTGTGGACCTCGGGCGGGCCGGGACCCAAGCTGACCGTACTGGCCGCGTTTGAGTCGGCGCCCCCCGCCTTGCAGGCGCTCGCAATGGAGACCGCAACGTGGCCCCACGCCGACGCAAACATCCGAGAATGGTACTGGGTGTCCCCGTCAGCCAGCGACCCCGATGCAATCACCCGCTCCAACGCGCGCCTTGGCTCCATCGTCGCGAGCTTCACGGCCCCGAGCACGAACCGACAGAACTGGCCAGCCGAAGCGCAGACGCTCGCCCCCGCGTCCCAAATCGCCCACGTCATCCGGCTTTCGATGCAGGGCCCGTACGAGTTGACCTCCCTCGATCTCGATTGGCTCATGGACGGTCGCATCCGCAAAGGCGCCCTCTCGGAGGCGGTCGAGCTCGCGGCCCAGCTCGGCATCCGCTGGCCCCAACGCTAGCCGGCATGGCTCGTTCTCGAGCGTCCCGAGGCCAAGGCCGGCGAAAACGTCGGTCTCCTGCTGCGCGGAGCGTGGACCGCCGCGGGCGCGGTGCTCTCGGTCGGTTAGAGGCAAGCCAGCGCGCAGGGCCGGTCCGAAGGGGCACGTCGCGCGCGCTGCGACATTGCGCCCAGTCTCACCGTGACACCGGCCGATCTGTCGCAGCACGCTGCGTCTCCATCCCGCGTCCAGCCGCCCGCCGCGACATTGCGCCCAGTCTCACCGTGACACCGGCCGATCTGTCGCATCCTGCCGGGCGTCGATGGATAAACCATCGACCCCCACTGTCGCTCGCGACTGGTCGGCGCACATCGCTTGCGACCGCGCACGCGACGTGCGAGCGGAAGCCCATGAGCAGCGTCGTCGGAGGTCGAATCTCGCGCGTGGTTTTGAGCTGCTGCGGCGTCTTGAGCTGCTGCGTGGTCTTGAGCGCCTGCGGCTCCCAGGTGCTACCGGATGCCCCGGAGGCCAGCGCGCCTGTCGTCGCGTCGGCCGTGGAGGTCCAGCTTCCCGTGCCAGAGCCGTCCGGCGTGCAGAGCGCGACGGCGTCCGTACCGAGCGCGACGTCCGCTGCGAGCGCGACGACGAGCACCTCCGCGGCGCCCACGGCAGAGCGCCTGGTGATGCTCTCGAGCGTCGATTCGTACGTGGGCAACGCCGCTCCCGGGAAGGTCGCGGAGGACCTCTCGGACTTGGAAGGGATCGATGCTTGCGTAACAAAGCTCCAGAGCGGCAGCGCGAAGCCGGGGGAGCTGGCCTTCTCGGTGAAGATCGGCGCAGACGGCAAGATCACCTCCGTCCGGCTCGATCAGGACACCGCGGGCGATCCCGCGTTCACCGCATGCCTCGAGGCCGCGCTCAAGCAGGGCATGCTCCCCGCAACGGACCGCGGGACGGCCGTGTTCACGGTCAACGTGGTCTCAGAGCGGATACTCCGACAGAGCATCCTCGGCGTGGTTGGGAAGTAGACGAGCTCGCCGCTCGTCAACCTTGGAGGTTCCATCCACGCCGCCGCTGGTACACTCGGGCATGACCATCACCCCCAAGCGCGCCCTCGAGATCCTGACGGCTATCGGCGCTGGCGATCGAGCGAAGTCCTACGCCGAGTCCGAGAAGAGCGGCCCGTTCGTCGCGCGCTACTTGCTGCTCCGCGGTTTGTGGGAGTGCGCCATCGACGAAGACGACGGCTGGCAGAAGCAGTGGTACCGCGAGAGCCCCGTGGCGCAGGCGATCGAGCGGCTCTTGGCGAAGGGCATCGACCCAGCCGACCTCACCGACGTCGTGCGCGCGATGCAGGTTGAGGCACTGTTCAACGTGTGCCAGCTACTCGACAGCCCCAGCCACGGGATCGAAGACTTGCAGGAGAAGATCCCCGAGAACATCGAGTGGCGGGTGGCCGAATACGACGGCGAGAAGGAGGCTGTCGGCGCGCGCGCGATCCTCGATATCCACGAGAGCTTTCACTCATTCGATCCCACCGGGCGCGAAGGTCGCCCACGGGACCGCTTCGCAAAGGAGAAGAAGCCGGCCGCGAAGAAGCGCAGCAAGTAGCTGGGTGGGCATATCGCGTCATCGAGCCTACTCCCCTCAAGGGAGATCCATGTGGCCACCGTGCTGCGTTAGCGCACGGACAGTCGCTTCATGAAAGCGAACCGGGGCCAGCAAGGCGAAGCTCATGGACACGATGCTCATCAAGTTCGCATGGCTGGCCCTCGGGCTAATCCACCTCTTCCCTGCAGCCTCGGCGTTTTCGCCGTCGCTCGTCGAGCGCCTCTACGGGGTCGCGCCGTCTGGTGACCTCGCGGTCATCGTCGCGCACCGTGGCGTGCTCTTCTGCGCTGTCGTCGCGAGCTGCGTATTCGGGGCGTTCGACCCCGCAGCTCGCCGTCCGCTCGGCATCGTCGTCGCCATCAGCGTCATCGGGTTCCTGCTCCTTTACGCACGGGCAGGGATGCCCGCCGGGCCGCTGCGAACCATCGCGATCGTCGACGCGCTGGGCCTCGCACCGCTGGCCGCCGTCCTGTGGTCCGCATGGCGTACTCAGGCTGCATGATGCAAGAGCGCCAGCGCGGGTAGAATCGGAGCATCGTGGAGAGTGATCGACATGCCCAGGTCGTAAAGCCGAGGAACGACGCTGGCTTTCACGATGCGCCTGCGCGCCTGTCGATCCGTGGAGCACGGGCCGCGTTCGTTGGCCCCGGCTTGAATCTGAGCCCACACCGCAACGCCGTCTCGGTGGTCGCCATCGCGCTTGAAGAGCCTTTCGATCTCGCGTTGCTCGAGACCCGGCTCGCGTTGACCGACTACCACACGCGCGAGGCGGCGCTGATTCCGCCGGGCCAGCTCCACCACCTGCGCGCGCGCGGCCCGATGGGCTTCATCTACCTCGATGCGCTGAGCGACGATCACGCCGCCCTCGAGTCCACCGACCTCGTCCGCCCCAGCGAGGCCGTTCGGCAAGCCGTGCGGCGCGGCGGCTCGGTGGACGAGCTGTGCAACTGCATCGGCCTCCCGCACAAGCCAGCGCCGGATCCGCGCATCGCCGCCCTGCTGCGGGAGATCGACCAGCGCCCGAACGACTTCGACCGCCTCGCCGTCGCCGCGCGGCTCGTCGGCGTTTCGCCCTCACGTTGCCGCGAGCTGATCCGGCAGGCGGCCGGCGTCCCCTTCACTCGCTACCGCCTCTGGCGCAGGTTCGCGAGCGTGATGCACGAGCTCTCGCGCGAGCGCTCCTTGACCGAGGCGGCCTACAGCGCAGGCTTCGCTTCCTCTGCGCACTTGAGCGCCTCCTTCAAAGCCATGTTCGGCTTGGCGCCCTCGGCGCTCGTCAAGCTCGGAGCCACCTTCGACCTCGGCTAGGAAACGGCTGCCGCGCGAGGCGTCTGCTGCCAGCGAGCGGCTATCCGTGTAGCTTTGCGGCCATGTCTCGCGCCGCAAAAACGCTGCTCGTGTGGCTCACCATCATGGCCGTGTTCATCGCGATCTACTTCGCTCTTCAACCAGCTGAGCCCGCCGACGACGGCGTACGCGAAGTAGCCGCCGACGTTTTTTACAGCGACCTCGATCGCGGGCAAGTCACTCACGTCGAGATCGACAAGCGCCAACGCGTCTATGCAGAGCTCCAAACCGGTGAGATCTATCGGGCCAAAACCGCCTACACGAATACCCTCAAGGCGCGGCTCGAGAAGAACAACATCCCGATTGATTGGCGTGGTGAAGCCGTGAACGAAGACTCCGATTCAGGCCTGAAGTACCTCCTCATTGCGCTGGGCCTGGTCGTTTTGCTCGTCTTCGTGCTCGTTCGCCGGGCACGACAACAGGGCACCTCGATCATCGGGCTGCGCAAGACCACAGCGAGGCTCGTGGCCACTAAACCACAAGTCACCTGGAACGACGTCGGCGGTGCGGACGAGGCCAAGCGGTTCCTCAAGGACACCGTCGACTTTCTGCAGAACCCGCAACGGTGGGAAGCGGCTGGCGCACGCGCCCCTCGCGGCATCTTGTTGGAAGGCCCGCCTGGCTTCGGCAAAACCATGCTGGCGAAGGCGTTGGCGAGCGAGGCCAAGCTGCCCTTCTTCGAGGTGGTCGGCTCCGAGTTCGTCGAGCTGTTCGTCGGCGTGGGTGCGGCGCGCGTACGAGACCTGTTCGAAGAGGCGAAGAAGAAGGCTCCTTGCGTGATCTTCATCGACGAGCTCGACGCCATCGGCCGTAAACGAGGTGGAGGGTCGGCGTTGATGCATCAAGAACGCGAGCAAGCCCTCGACCAAATGTTGTCCTGCTTGGATGGCTTCACCGCCCGCGGACGTGTCGTCGTCGTTGCCGCAACGAATCGCGCCGACGTGCTCGATCCGGCGCTACTGCGCCCAGGGCGCTTCGACATGATCCTGCGCGTTGGGGATTTCAGCGCTGCGGATCGCGTGGCGATCTTGCGCGTCCATACGCGCTCCAAACCGCTGGCCGCCGACGTCGATCTCAACGCCATCGCCGAACTGGCGAGCGAGGCGAGCGGTGCTGAGCTCGAGCAGATTTGCAACAACGCAGCCATGGCGGCCGTGCATCGAGGGGACACTCCTCCGCAGCTTCGTCAGGCGGATTTGGTGAAGGCGGTCACCACCCTTACGCGCAAATCGACCCAGCTCGACAAGCTCGATACCTTCCTGGCCGAGGCCAGCTCTGGCTTGGCGCAACCTTCGAGTCGGCTCGCCGTGCGGATCCGCTTGCTCTCCAGCGAGACGAAGAGCGGCAGTTTGATCTGGGGTGATCCGCTCTCGATGAAGCTGCTCACCGCGGAGGGGATGACGGTGCTGAGTCGTGCGCAGATCGTTTCGATCACGGCCGATGCGTCTGTCGAGGCGGTGGGTCCGCACGATCTTCTGCGTACTAGCGCGGCGCCACAGCCCGACGTTGGGTGATGACGTGGGGCTCGTCGATACGCTGCTCGAGCGCGTCCTATTTCTGATCCCGCTATGGATCTCGCTCGCGGTGCATGAGTGGGCCCACGCGCGTGCCGCCTTCGCCCTGGGCGACGACACAGCGGAGAAGCTCGGCCGCATGACGCTCGACCCGCTGGCCCACCTCGATCCGATCGGCACGGTGGTGCTCCCGCTGCTCGGGATCCCCTTCGGCTGGGCCAAGCCGGTCCCCGTTCAACCGACCCGCTTCCGTAACAGCGCCTCGATGAGCGGAGGGATGATCCTGGTCGCCGCCGCTGGGCCGCTTTCCAACGCGCTGCTGGCGTCGCTCTTGTTCTTGCTCGACCTTGGCATCGCCGCTCGCGTGCCGGACCTCGCGACCTCACGGCCCCTCTTGTCACGTGTGTTCGACTTCGCGCTAACGGCCAACGTGGCGATGGCGGTGTTCAATCTGCTGCCGTTCCCTCCCCTCGATGGCAGTCGCATCGTCGATGGCCTAGTGCCCTTTGAGCGACGCGCCTTGTGGGACCGTGCAGCACAGCCGGTGGGCCTCGTATGCCTGGCGCTGTTCCTCTTGTTTGGCGGCTCACTGCTCAACCAAGCGGTCAGCGTAGCCCGCGCCTCTCTCCGCGAGATCGCGGGGCTCGGCCCGCTGCCCCTACCTCGCTGAGCGATATCAGGGAAGCGCAACAGGGGTCGTCCCCTGCCATGCGCATGGGTCCCGAGGACCGAACCACCAGCTACTCGTCAGTAAGCTCCCGTCGAGCTCGCTCAATCGCCGTTCGGTAGGGCTCCGCTCCTCGATCAGCATCATAGCCAACGATCGACTCACCATCGATGTGGACAGTCGGGAAGCCCTCCACCTGCGACCTGTCGGCGAGCGCGATGTTCGCCACGATGCGCGCTTCCGTCTCCGGCGAGTCGAGGCAGCTATTGAATGCAATTGCATCAAGCCCGAGCCGAGCGCCCTCGGATTCGAGCGCCGAGCGCTGCAAATCGTCTGAGGTATAGACAAACTCCCGCATAGCGACGCTCTGCCCCCCAGACTCGGCACACAAGACCGCCTTCGACGCGTCGCGCGCCATAGGGTGGGCTTTGAGAGGGACGAGCACATAGACCAGCGCGACATCGTCACTGCCCGAAACCTCTTCGCCAAGAGCGTGATGGAGCAAACGACAATACGGACACACGGGATCGGTGAATACCGTAACGGTGACCTTACCAGCGACTTGCAGCTCGACGACGTTCGCAGCCCGTGGCGACGGCTTTGTCCTCATCGCCCAGATTGGCGGCAGAGCGATCGCGAGGAGCCAGACCAACGCCAAGACCGCGCGCATCGAGCGCGATGGCGGAACCACGTGGCCCAGCCGCAGCAGCGGAACGCTCGCCAAAGCAGCTACAACCGCGGCGGAGTCTACGCCGAGGCACAGCCAGCACCATGCTCCGATGACCAGCTTCTGCAGGGCGATAAACCCGAGCGCGCCGACGCCTCCGACGCTCGCCGCGACCGCCCCGTAACGCAGTGCGCGCGCTCCACATACGAGAGACGAGAGCAGAACGCCGGTGTAGAAAATGAGCCCCAAAGCAGGCAGAACCAGGTCAAGGTGAATGCGGTGGCTCCACACGTGCACCGAGTTGCAACCTGCGCCGGGCTTGCAGAACTGCGGCGCCGATCCGTAGTAGTCGACGGCGGTTGCGGCGCTGAAGGCAACGGCAACCAGCGCAGCTACCCGGAGAACAACGATCGCCGTCGGGACGAGGTCGAGCTGCTGCAAAACGCTCTGGCCGGACTTGGCCACGTGGCTCTCGAGGTGCTGACCAGAGTGGTCCCGAGCGTCTTGCATGGCGGCTTGCTTTGCAAGATGCGCGCTTGACGGGACGCGCATGATCGCTACGGGCAGATTTTCTGCGCCCCTTCAAAGTGAGTCGCTGTGCTTCATTTTGACTAGTCCTCGAAGCGCGAGACGCTTCGCGGTGCGCACGGCGACCTCGGTCACGTCGTCGCTGGTGCGAGCGCGGCCTCGCACGCTACGGATCCGCGACGGCTCAGAACTTCACGTTGTCGAAGTAATGCGTCTTGGCGCCGGCCATCGATCCAGTCACGCCGTAGTTGAAGAAGATCGACACGCGGGAGAAGGTGTAGCTCACGTTCAGAGGGGCGGTGCCCGGCGACTCGTTGGCGAAGTCGAACTCCAAGGTCTCCCAGGCTGAACCCACGGTGGTCGTGGCTTCCGTCTCGCAAGAGTGGGTTGGGTCGGAGGCGTCTTCCACCTTGAGGCGGACCGGGATGCCCACGTCCGGCGACCAAACGCGCACCGACATCTTCGTTGCCGACGCGCTCAGCGGCAGCGCGGGTATTGAGAAATTCGGCGCGGTCGACACGGTGACGCCGGCCCAAAGCGCAGCGTTAGCGGACTTGACGACCCTAGCGACCATGTTGGTCGAGTCGCTCGGATCGACGACGATGGTCGCATCCTCGGCGCCGCCAAACCCCTGGAGCTGGTACGGCACGGAAGCGTCATCGAAGCTTATGTCGAGGAACGCTGACGGACCGGCGCCACCCATGCCGCCGGCGCCACCCATGCCGCCGTCACCACCCATGCCGCCGGCGCCACCCATACCGCCGGCACCGCCCATGCCGCCGTCACCACCCATGCCGCCGTCACCACCCATGCCGCCGTCACCGCCCATGCCGCCGTCACCGCCGCCTCCGCTAGTCGACGTGGTGGTGCTCGTCGCTGCGCCCCCGGCGCCCCCCGCCGAAGTACCGGCGCCCGAGCCGCTCGAATCGTCTCCACAGCCCAAACCCGAGCCGAGCGAGACGATCGAGATCAGAGAACACAAGGATACCGGCTGGAGTTTCATGAGGACTTCAATCATGCACGCCCGGTGCGAGCACCGCACGCTCTGAACGAGCATCCTCCGTCTTTCACACAGACATCGGCTACCTGCAGGGAGGACTGCAACACCAACACAACTGAAGTCGCAGTTGCAGCGCGTGCAACTTCGAAGGGCATCGTTGGCTCAGCTCACGCTTGGCAACGCTTGACAATCCAGTTGCGAAACGCGCGTACGTGAGGCTGCTTTTCGGCCTGGCGGCTTCGAACAAACCAGTAGGACCAAGCGACGGGGAACGAAATCTCTGGGCAGAGCCGCACAAGCAATCCGCGTTCGATATCGTCCTGCACGAGCACGGACCGCGCGAGCGCGACGCCGCTGCCTTCAACTGCGGCTTGAATGGCGGCGACCGAGGAGTTGACGACGAGCCCGCCCCGGCTCGGAGGCGACATCCCAGCTCGCGACAACCACGCCTGCCACGTCGGAAAGGCGCCCGTACCCTCCTGCATCAGGTCGTGAATCAGCTTCAGACCCGAGGCACCAAGATCGGATAGCGCAGCCCTTCGTCGCGGTCGCAGAGACGGGGCGCACACAGGAAAAACCTCTTCCCCCATGAGCCGCGTGACAGCGAGCCCGGGCCAACTTCCGCCGCCGCAGCGAATGCCCACCATCGCTTCGCCTCGTGCGACGTCGACGAGGCGGTCGCTCACGTCGAGCAGGACGTCGAGCGAGGGGTGAGCCGTGGTGAAGGCGTCGAGCCGCGACATCAACCACTTCCCGACGAAGGCCTGCGAGGCTGTGACGGTTAGCGCCTCGCGCGAGGGCGCCCCCAATTCGACGATCGCCCGCTCGATGGTCTCAAAGGCGGCGCGAAATTCGAAGGCTGCGAGTTTGGCCCGTTCCGTAAGCACGAGCCGATTGGGGCCCGCGTCGCGTCGGGAGAAGAGCGGCGCGCCAAGCTGCGCCTCGAGTGCACGCACGTGTTGGCCGATGGCTGCGGGGGTAACGCCGAGTTCCTTGGCCGCTCGTGCGTAGCTGCCATTGCGGGCGACCGCCTCGAACGCCCGAATCGCATTGAGATGGGCAAGACCGCTCATGCGCTGACGATAGTTTTTCTTTGCATCGCGGCAAGATCTTTTGATTCGCGAAAGCCATCACGATGCCGCACCTTCACCAGGCCTCAACTGAAAGGATTACCGATGAGACTCCAGAACAAGACGGCATTGATCACCGGCGGCACCACGGGCATTGGGTTCGCCACTGCAAAACTTTTCCTATCCAATGGGGCGCGGGTCGCCATCACCGGGATGGACGCTGGTCGCCTCGAGGCCGCGCGAGAGGCGCTCGGCGGTGACGTGCTTACGCTCTCCTGCGACGTGCGTGATCAGGCTTCGTTGGCTTCGGTCGCTGAGCGCGTGAAGAGCGCCTTCGGCCAGCTCGACATCCTGTTTGCGAATGCCGGAGTCGCCTTTCCAACCCCCCTCACTGCGACAGACGAGCAGCGCTTCGACGAGATTATGAACGTGAACGTCAAAGGGGTGTTCTTCACGGTGTCGCACCTGGCGCCCCTGCTGCGTCCGGGCGCCAGCGTCATTCTCAACAGCTCGTGGCTCGACGACGTCGGAACCGCAGGCCTGTCCGTCCTCTCGGCTTCAAAGGCAGCCGTCCGCTCATTCACGCGCACACTCGCGGCGGAGCTCGCTCCACAGCAGATTCGCGTCAACGCCGTCAGCCCGGGTGCCATCGCTACGCCAATTCATGAAAAAATCGGTCTGTCGCCCGAAGCGCTGACGCAGTTCGCCGCCGCGCTTCAAGCCAAGATCCCTCTTGGACGCTTCGGCGAAGCGGAGGAGATCGCAGCCGCGGTGGTGTTTCTAGCGAGCGACGAGTCGCGCTACATGCTCGGCGCGGAGCTCGTTGTCGACGGCGGGTTCGCGCAGCTCTGACAGGCGTACGTTCGTCGAAGCAAAGCGCACTCTACAGTCGCGCTCAGAAGCGACATTCGCGGGCGCGATAAAGTATCGCAGGGCCCAATGTCGCACCGGCGAGCAAAGCAGCGCACGCCTCTCATCAAAGCGACCGGAAACGCGCCGAAAACGCGCCGGGGACGGGCAACAAAGCGCCGCAAACGCGTCGGGAACGCCAAGGGTGTCCTCCAACAACGCCGCCGATGCGACATTCGCGGGCGCGATAAAGTATCGCAGGGCCCAATGTCGCTCGGTAGCTCGGCTTGCTGGTAGGCGGCGACCAACGCGCTTTCCGCCGGCCCGAAAAGCGGCTGGTCTACTCCTCAGCGTCTGCGGTTCGAGCGGCTCGCGCGTCGAGCGGCCGGCCGGGGTGGAGGCTCGGCTTCCCGGTCGTCGACGTCGGCTCCGTCGTCTTCGCCTTCCTCGTCCTCGTCGACGTCCTCCTCCTCGTCGACGTCCTCGTCCTCCTCGTCGAGGTCCTCCTCGCCTTCGTCGCCCTCGGCCTGGAGGTCGCGGTCCTCGAGTTCGTGCCACTCGTCCGGCGAACCGAGCGTCCCTCGCACCGGACGGCCGCAGCCGCGACAGGTCGCGGCCTGGCCGACGATCCATGCGCCGCACGCAGGATCGGCGCAGGTGTAGAGCGGGAGGGCGAGCATGCCGGCTACGCCGAGGCCCATCGTGACAAGCACCGTCCAGGTCGGAGCGCCGACCGCCATCGGGACCAGGCCCAGGAACGTGCCGAGCATCGCCCCCGAGAAGGTGGCGCTCGCTCGCGAGGTCGCGAGTCGGTAGGTCACCCCAGCAGGACGCCCCAATCGCGCGTCGGGTCGCTCCGCTTCCGGGATCAGCGGCTCGTCGTCGTCAGCTTGGTCGAGCACGAACGCCAGCTCCTCGGGGCTCGCAGGCGTCTCGCTCGGCCAGGTAGCCGGGTCGGGCAGCTCGAGGCGTCGCAGAAGCTCGGCGCGCGAAGGCAGCGCGCGCAGGCTCGCTTCCACCATGCGGCGCTGGGCGCTGGCCAGCTCGTCGAGGAGCGCCAGGCGCCGAACCTTGGTTAGGTCCCGTACGCGCAGCACGATCGCGAGCAAGAACCCGAGCTCCTCGGGAGGCAGATAGCCGGTGCGGGTGAGCGTCACTTCTTGGCTCACCCAGCCGCCGGACTGCTCGACGCTGCTCTTGTGGATGTAGGCCGCGTTCAGCACCAGCGGGCCGAAACCGAGCATCACCGCGGTGAGATCGGTGAGTCGCTCTTCGATCTCGCGATCGCGCGCCTCGAGCTTGTGGTGTCGCCGGTACGCGTGAGCGACCTCGTGGGCCATCGTGCCGAGGAGCAGCTCGGGATCTCCCCAGCGCGTGACGTCGAAACCGAACAGCGCCCGCGGCGCCGGGGTCTCTTCGGTTGGTTCCTCGATGCCGGCGAAGAAAGCGGGCACCTGCGTATGGCGCGCGGCGCCCGCGGCGAGCTCGGCGGAGAGCTCGTCCCCCGCCTCGAAGGTGTACAACTCGGGTTGTAGCTCGGTGAGCCCCGCGAACACGAGCAGCCGCCGCAGCAGCCCGCGCAGCCCGCCGACGGTTCGGGGCACCGGCTCCGGGAAGAACGCCGCCGTCCCGACGACGAGGGGGCCCGAGACCAACGGCTCGAAGCCCATGCGACGGAGCAGCGTAGTGACCGCGTCGAGCAGGCTCTCTCGAACATCCTCGCTCGGGAGATCACTCGCTGGAGAAATGCTTCGGCTCGATTCCGCCATCGCGCAGGAGGGTAGATGCGGCCGGGCGCTTCGTCACGGTCGAGGAGCTCCCGCCGCCAAAACGCCGTCGTTGACCTCCGTCCTGCCCGCTCAGGCTACGCTCGACACACGGTGCACAAACTCGTTCGTCCCCAGCTCGGGCTGCCGTTCCTCTGGCTCATCGGCTGCATCGTCGGCATCGCTCGAGAGCCTCGAGCGGAGACCTTCACCGATTGTCGTCCGTACAAAGGCAACGACCTCACGTGTGAATGCCCGGATCGCGACGACCTCGCGTGGGCCGCAAAAGAGCCCAACGTCATCGAACTAACCACCGCCAGCGCCGACGCCAACACGGCCTTCGCAGAGCTCGCCAGGCTCGCGACGCTGCGCAAACTCAACGCGCGCAACGTGGGCCAAGCGCACCTCATCGGCATCGGCCAGCTCACCCAGCTCGAGGAGCTGCAGATCGTCATCAGCCGCGGCGAAGCCCAGCCCAGCCTCGCTCCGCTCGCGGACCTGCGCGACCTCAAGGTGCTTCGTATCAGATGCCGCGGCACCATCGACCTCACGCCGCTCTCGCGGCTCGCCTCGCTTCGCTCCCTCACCGTCAGCGTCGATTGCGCCGCCGCCGGGATCGAGCGGTTCCGCCCGGAGGTCGTGCTCGACGTGCCAAACAAGCGACCGCCGCCGCGGCCCCGCGACGACGAGGCAGGCGACGATGAGCTCATGACCGCGGAGGCCCCGTCCCAGACGTTCGGGGGCCTCTGCATGATCGACCCCGACTCCTGCCAATACGACCCTTGCGCGAACCGCAAGCGGCGCGCGGCGACCGACGGCGGGAAGTAGTTGGAGCCGAGACCAAACGGCGTGCGGGCAACGGCGTCCGCGGCTCCTTCTCGGGCTCGTCGTGCGTCGCCGCCCGTTGTCGCAGACGGCGCGACATTCCCATGTAAACTAGCGGTGTGACCCACCCGCGCCTCCGCTTCGCGTGCCTCGTTTCTTTCGGCGCAACGCTCAGCGCGTGCAACGCGACGGTCGTGAGCAGTGGCTTCGGAGGAGAGGGCGAGGCCGGCGGCGCATCGAGTGGCGATGAGCCGGACGTCGCTACGTCGGGCGAGCCAAGCACGAGCTCCAGCCCGTCGTCGGGGTCCGGCGCGCCCATCGCCGAGAACAGCGGCGTGGTCATCCCCGATGGAGAGAACGGCGTGCGCGTCCTGCTCGGCAACTTCACCCAGACGTGCGCCGCGCCCCAAACCGAGCCGCCCTGCGCTCCCGGCGCGTGGTGGCTCGCCACCCTCCGCATGCAGAAGGCCCAGCTCGTGGCTGGCCACTACTACCCCCTCAACACCGGCGAGGTTCCCATCGACCTGCACGAGCGGCTCGACAACTGCAGCGGCGAGGGCTTCGCCGGCTGGGATGGCAAGCCCGCCTTCGTGACGATCGACGCCGTCGACGCGGAGCACGTGCGGCTCACGATCGCTGACGCCTACACCGACGTCGACGGCACATGGGACGTGCCGCTGTGCGGAGTCACGCTGCCGTAGGCGAAAGCCGCGGACGAGAAGAGCCGCGCGCCAAGCTCGCGGTGCGCGCGAAGGGTGGAGCGCGCCGAGCTCGCGGTGCGCCCGAAGGCGGTGCGCCCGAAGGCGGTGCGTACGCGGATGAACGGCCTCCCACGCCGCTCCTCGTCGTGCACCGGGGTGACATTGCCCGGCGCGATACCGCATCGCCTCGCCCAATGTTGCTCGAACTGCCGAAGAGGCGAACGGCTCGCTTCACATCGGCGCACACCTCTCGTCCAAGCGCGCCGAAAGCGCCGCACGTCTCGCCTCGATACGCGCCGAAAGCGCAAGGGTCCTCTGCGCACCTCGCCGCCGAGGCGATATTCGGGCGAGCGATAAGCCATCGGTGCCCCCAATGTCACTCGGGGGTCGTCGCCGTCCGTTTGCGCCGTCCGTTTGCGCGATTCGCCGCGCCACACAAGTGAACGCCTACCTGTTTGCAGCTTCGCGTCCGGGTAGCAAGCCAGTGGGCATGACCCGCAAAAAACCAACCCCATGCCTCCGCTCGCCGAAGTGGAGGGCTCCCGCAAAGTGCCAGGTGGCAACGAGCGCGGAGCCGGTGAGCACGATGGCGATGGGCCACCTGCGCCATGCGCGCCCTCCCGACGAAAGTTGCTACCCTCCGCGGATGTCACGCGTACGTGTTTACCTGGGCTGCTCGCTCGACGGATGCATCGCCGGGCCAGGGCACGATCTGTCGTTCCTCGAGGAACACACGCCCGACAAGGACGCGCCAGAGGGGCTAGGGTTCGAGGCGTTTCTCGCCAGCATCGGCGCGCTGTTGATGGGCCGACGCACGTACCAGGTGCCGCTCGACCACGACGCTTGGTTCTACGGAGAGCGGCCTGTGCTGGTCGCGACGCACCACGCGCTACCGCCAGCACCGAAGGGTGGAAATGCGCGCGCCGTGCAGGGGCCGATCGACGCGCTCGTGGCCGAGGCGCGCGCCGCCGCAGCGGGCAAGGACGTCTACCTCGACGGCGGAGACCTCGTGCGCCAAGCGCTCGACGCGGGCCTCGTCGACGACCTGTGTTTGACGTTCCTTCCGGTCGTGCTCGGCCGCGGCGTTCGCTTGTGGGAGGGGCTCCAGAACAGAAACGATCTCGAGTTCGATCCTCCGGTCACGCACGGCGGGCGGATGGTGCAGGTATCGGCGCGCGTGGTTCGGCGGCCGCGCTGAAGGCCGACTGCGGCGCGCCGCTCCGGCTAGCGACCCGCGCGGGTCGAGGTCTTGAGTAGCGCCGGAGGGGCTGACCGTTCGCGCTCCTACTGCTAGGTTCCGATCGTGGTTCCTGGGGTCCCTGATCCAAAGATCGTGAAGCAGCCCTTCGAGCCAGCGCGCACGCTCGAGCTCGTGCAACGCGTCGGCGGTGTGGGTGACACTGGTTATCGCGGCGGGCTGGCCCCAATCGCCACAGCGCCGGAGCTCTACGTCCCGCTGCTTGGAGAGCTTCCCCTTGGGGATTTGCAGCTCACCGCGCCGAAGACCCACGGGGTCGGCCTGCGACGCACCGGGATCAAGTGGCAAGACGCGCTGGGGGCGCTCTTCTTGATTGGCATGCTGTTTGGCCTACCCGCTGTCTGGCTCGCGCAGCCGAAGATACCGTGGTTCGTCTGGCTCATCGCCGTGCCATTCGTTCTGCTTGCCTTGCTGGCCGTCTACGTTTCGCTCCAGCGTGTAGTAAGCCGACTGCGAAGAATCTCAGTCGATCTCGACCAGCCGATGTACTTCTTGGGAGACGAGCTGGTCGCACGTGTCTCAACAGCGACTTCGCTGCGGGACTTCCAGGTGCAGCTCACCTGCGTTGAGTCCGCGAAGGTGATGACGAAGGATGGCCCCGCGGTCCAGACCAGCGTGAGGTGGTCCGGTGCGATGCAGCTCGTGCAGCACGAGCGTCGGGGTAAGACGACCATCTCAACGCTCACGCAGCGAGTCCCGCTCGAGGGTCCCGCCTCGTTCGAAGACGACGAGTGCTCACTCCGCTGGTTCGTCAAGATCGAGACGACGTCGGGTTCACTCGACGAGACCTTTCCATTCCAAGCCGTCCCGCGAGTGCGCGCATGAAGCTCGAGCTGACACGTCCGACCTGCCCTCCAGGCAGCAGCCTCTCCGGCCAGATTGAGGCTCCGCCCGGCGCGCTCGCGCGGCTTGAGGTCTATTGGGAGCGCATCATCCTCAACGGGGCGCGCGCCACGGTGATCGTCGTCGAGCAAGAGCGCGAGGTCCCCTCCGACGGGCGCCTCTCCTTCGACCTCCCGCTCCCACTCTTACCGCTCTCCTACGATGGGGAGCTCTTCTCCCTCAGCTGGGGACTCGACGTCCACATCGGTGAGCACCTGCTCTCTCGCTCGTTCACTCGCAGCAGCGCGCCTTGAGCGGTCCGCCCTGGCGTCCGCTCAAGCCGTAGCGCACTGCGCGGACATCCTGCCGATGGCGGTGACCAGCAGCTCGATCAGCGCATCCGAGCCCCGGCTGGCGCCGCGCTGGCGGCGGCCGTCGCGGGCTAGCCGCCTGGAGCGGCGAGCCCACGATTGTTGAGCCGTACCCGGGGGTCCTGGGCACTAATGCGCATGACGAAACGATCGGGCACGGCGTGGTTGGTTCTGGGAGTTGGGCTCGCCTTCTTGGGCTGGGGCGGGTGTAGCGGGGACGCGAAAGTAGAGTGCATCGGTGAGGCCTGCGACCTCGCGTGCGAGGGACCCGGCTGTGAAGCGACCTGCGCCGAGGGCGCGGACTGTCAGGTCGAGTGCACCGACGAGGACTGCACCCTCGACTGCGCCTCCGGCTCGACCTGCGACCTCGACTGCGGAGCGGCGGGGAACTGCAACGCCGACTGCGAGGGCCAAGCGAACTGCAACATCGACTGCTCCGAAGCGGGCGGCTGTGACCTCTCCTGCAACGGCGGGTCGGAGTGCAACATCGAGTGCAAGGAGAACTGCAGCGGCGGCTGCCAAGGCAACGCGAGCTGCGCGACGACCTGCGAGAGCGGCTGCAACATCGGCTGCACCGGCAACGGCACCTGCGGCCTCACCTGCGCGACGAACTGCTTCGTTTGCTGCAGCGGCTCGGGCACCTGCACGCTCGACTGCGCCGAGAGCGAGGTGACCGAGTGCCCCGGCGCTGGCAACGACACCATCCTCGTGTGCGGTCGCGAGTGCCCGGATTCATCGGAGTGTACGTTCGGCAAAGAGGAGTGAGCACACCGGGGTGACATTGCCCAGCGCGATACCGCATCGCCCCGCCCAATGTCGCTTTCGCGAGCAAAGCTGCACACGGCTCGCTTCAATCGCCGCACACCTCCCGCCAAAGCGCGCCGAAAGCACCGCACGTCTCGCCTCGATACGCGCCGAAAGCGCAAGGGTCCTCTGCGTACCTCGCCGCCGAGGCGACATTCGGGCGAGCGATAAACCATCGGTGCCCCCAATGTCACTCGGGGGCGCCGTCCGTTTGCGCCGTTCGCCGCGCCCGTCGGCCCCGTTCCCCGCGCCACACAAGTGAACGCCTACTTGTTTGCAGCTTCGCGTCCGGGTAGCACGCCAGTGGGCATGACCCGCAAAAAGCCAACCCATCCCTCGTTCGCTCCTCGGCGGCCGAGTACCTGACCTTCGTGGCGGCCAGCGGCTCAGGCGGCGTGGAGGCGGTCTACGCCGATGAGAACATTTGGCTCAGCCAGAAGATGATGGCGCAGCTCTACGACGTAGACGTGCGGACGATCAACTACCACCTGAAGACCATCTTCACGGACAGCGAGCTCGAGGAGCGCGCAGTTATCCAAAGTTTTCGGAAAACTGCCGCTGACGGCAACACCTACGACACGAAGCACTACAACCTCTCGGCGATCATCGCCGTCGGTTACAAGGTCAACTCCGAGCGGGCGGTGCAGTTTCGCAAGTGGGCCACCCGCGTCGTGGAGGAGTTCACCATCAAGGGCATGCGCGACGCTTCAAAGCGCCGCACGCCTCGCCTTGATGCACGCTCGATGTATTCTGCCTCTATGACCTCCCCGCTCGTCCGCCTCGCGTGCCTCGCTTCTTTCGGCGCAACGCTCAGCGCCTGCAACGCGACGGTCGTGAGCGGGGGCTTCGGAGGGGAGGCCGAGGTCGGCGGCGCATCGGGTGGTTCCGAGCCGATCGTCGCTACGTCGGGCGGGCCGAGCACCAGCACCGGTCCGTCGTCGTCGGGGTCCGGCGCACCCATCGCCGAGAAGAGCGGCGTGGTCATCCCCTATGCCGGGGAGGTGCGCGTCCTACTCGGCAACTTCGCGCAAACGTGTGCCGAGCCCCAGGCCGACCCGCCGTGCGGCCCGGGCGATTGGTGGGTCGCCACCCTCCGCATGAAGAAGGCCCAGCTCGTGGCTGGCAACTCCTACCCCCTCAACAGCGGCGAGGTCCCGATCGACCTGCACGAGAAGTTCGACAACTGCAGCTTCGACGGCTACGCCGGCTGGGATGGCAAGCCAGCCTACGTGACCGTCGACGCCATCGACACCGAGCACCTGGTGCTAACGATCGAAGACGCGTACCCCGACGTCGACGGCACGTGGGACGTGCCGCTGTGCGGAGTCACGCTGCCGTAGGCTCGAGCGCGTCGCTAGGCGCGTCAGTTCGACTCGAGCTTGAGCGCACGTTGGACGGCCTCGTCGTTCAAGAGCGTCGTGATCTGCGTCGCTACGTCCGGCCCAGCGAGCATCGGGTGGTCGCGGAAGAGCCAGGGCGTGCGCTCTTCGTAGATGACGTCCAGCGTGCGTGCGCGTTGGGGGACGTCCTCGCGTACCCGTCGGACGTGGGCCGCGGTGAACTTCAAGCTGCGCGGATCGACCCAGCCGGCGGCGATGAAGCCCCGCGTCTTCTTCTCGCACCGACACGGGTTCGACGGGTTCATCAGCCCGCATTGGTCCTGCATGAACGCCGACAAATCCGCGCGCGCTCGCTCGAGGCGCTTGCGGAACGCCGGCGCGGTGAGGTCGAGGATCTCGGCGGCGAGTGGCGACGGGCACTCGAAGATTTCGCCGAGCACGAAGGCCAGGCGCTGCTCGCGATCGAGGCACAGCAACATCCCGAACATGCAGCCGAGCTTGGCCTCCTCGACAAGCAACGTGCGCTCCGCCGAAGGAGGCTCCTCGAGCTCCTCGAGCGGGAGCTTGTCCAGCTCTTCGCCGTAGCCGCGGAAGCTCGTAATGACGCCTTCGAGACGACCGCGCTTGGCGTCGAGGAAGCAGTTCATCACGATGCGGTAGGCCCACGTGCGGAAGCTCGAGCGGCCCTCGTACTGCCCGATGCGGGTGATCACCCGCAGCAGCGCTTCCTGGGCCACGTCGGCGGCGTCGGCGGGGCTGAGCAGCATGCGCACGGCGATCGCGTAGACCCAGCGCTGGTGCTTGCGGACGAGCGTCTCGAGCGCGGCCCGGTCCCCCGCTGCTGCCGCCAGCGCGAGACGCACGTCGCCGCGATCAGCTTCGTCTGCAGCGCGAAACGGGTTTTCGGTCGGTTCGGTCATACGCGTCTCTCCCTCCTACCCGAGTACCGAGAAGAGCTCGAACACCTTGAGTTCGCCGATGCCCGGAAAGAACGCAGCGAGGTCGGCGCGCGCCTGGAGAGCGGCGACAGCCCGTTTGTGGGCCTCCACGTCCTGCCAGCCGATCAGATCGGCGAACTGGCTGGGGTCCTCGACCTGACGCGCCGCCGCGCCGCCGCGGTGACCGGCAAGGGTCGGCAGCGCGTCATGCACCCGACCGTGGACCTCGAGGTGCACGGCAACATCGCGCACCGCGTAGGCGGCCACCTCGACCAGCGGTGCCCGCCGAAGCTCGGCGAGCAGCGCCGCTGGGTCCACGCCCAGCTGATAGTGCGCGTACAGCTTGAGCTCCATGATGCTGCTCATGAGCGCGGAGAAGCGCGGAGCCTCGCGCACGGTATTCGAGGCTTGCTGCGCGGCCTCGAGCGAGTCCCACGCGACGACATCGGCGAACAACCCGTCGCTCATGCCACGAAGGCGCAGGCTCGCGCGATGCCCCCGAAGCGTTGCGAGCGCCTCGTGGGTCCGATGCTGAATCGCTGGGAACGCGTCCGGTGCGCGAACCGTGAAGACGGCGATCTCGAGAACTGACGTGGGCTGGGTCGACATGTGGAAGGTCCTTTCGCTCGAGCGGCAGGCGGGTCGACGTGACCACGACTCGGCTCGTTCGGACCTTGGACGCCGGCGCCCCAGGGGGTGTGACTGGGGCTATGCGATTTTTCTCTCGCCTCCCAGCTCCTCATCGCACTGCCGTGCGACATTCCCGGGCGCGATACCGTATCCCCCCGCCCAATGTCGCTCCCTCGAGCAAAGCTGCGCACGCGTGGCCTCAAAGCGGGCCGAAAACGCCACGGCCCCGCGAACCGATCAACAGGAACGCCCAAACCGTGGCCAACGCGCGCCGACGGAGCGACATTCGCGCGAGCGATAAACCATCGCCAGGCCCAATGTCGCTCGGGGCCCCAAGTCGGCGTTCATCGATCGTCGTTGGCTGAAATCGACACGAAGCTCCGCTCAACGCGAGCTCACTCTGGCGTTTCTTTGCAACGCGAGCCGCGTCACCGTGCCGCTGAGGAGCGCGAGCACCGGCTGGAGCAGCACGAGAAACCACCAGAAGTTAAAGCCAGTAAAGCGAAGCCCAACCGCGAACCCCGTGAAACCGGCCAGCACCGGCAGCACCACGCGCACAACGGAAGAACGAGGAGGAGCAGCCCAAGCCACATAGACGACGCCAGTCACAAGCGGGCTCACATAACCGAACACCAACAGGCTCGCCACAGCCGCGAGCCGCAGCCCAGAGCTCGCATCGCTCGCATCGCCGTGGAGCCCCAGCACGCCAGTGACCCCGCCCAACACGGCGAGGGCACACGTCAACACGATGGGTCGCAGCGAGGCACGCACCTCCGAAAGCTAGCACGCGAACGACAACCGTCCGTTCAAGCGCTCACACCCGCTTAGCCACGGGCGTGCCCTAAACATCAGTCGGCGAACGCCCCAGAAACATCCGTCGCGGCCAACCATCGA
>CAITIQ010000230.1 GCA_903892415.1 uncultured delta proteobacterium
CCGAACAAGAAGGCGAGCTGCGCGTGCTCCTTCGGATCGTAGACGCGCAAGCCCTCCTCGAAGTGCATGCGGGCCAGCTCGAGGTTGCCACGCATCAGGTGTGCGCCGCCGAGCCCCGTGCGTGCCACCAGCATGATGATCGACTGCTTGGTCAGCTCCGCGAGCTCGAGCAGGCGCTCACCCATCTCCTGGGCGCGCGGGAAGTTTCCGCTCACTTCGGCGACCGTCCACAAGAACCAAAGCGCAGCAAATTGTAGGTCCGCTGCGCTGGCGCCAGCTTGCGTGCACAGCCGCCACAGATCGTCGGTGTGCGCCTTCACCTCGCCGGAGGCAAAGCCGGTCATCAACATGATCGGTGCGCCCAGCGTGACGCGCAGACTGAGTTCGCTGCGCAGTCGCTCCGGCGAGTCCGGCAGTTGCTCCAAGACTGATAGGCCGCGGCGCAAGTGGCTGGCGGAGTCCACCAGCGCGAAGGCCCCGAGCGCAACTTGCCCCGCGAGATGCCATTCCGCCACAGCCTCAGCGGCCAAGCCAGCGGCGGTGAAATGATGGGCCACGACTTCGGGCGCGGTGTCACTGAAGTCCGCCTTCAGCGTCTTGGCGACGGCGGCGTGGTAGTTGGTCTTGACGCTGCGCGGGAGCGACTCGTACGCGGCCTCTTGCAGCAGCGCGTGTTTGAATAGGTAGCCGCCCATCGGCGGCTCGCCCTGGGCGTAGATCATGTCGCCCTCGGTGAGGTGCATGATCTCGCTGGCCAAGGTCGGTTCCACCGTCATCACCACCTTCTTCAGCAGCTGATTGCTGAAGGCGCGGCCGAGGATGGAGCAAAGCTGGATCAGCGCCTTCCGCTGCGGAGAAACGCGATCGAGACGCGCCATCAGCGAGTCCTGCAGCGAGCTCGGGATGGTGCCCGAGGCCTCGAGTACGTTCTGTGTGAGCTCCTCGGTAAAGAGCGGATTTCCGTCGGCGCGCGCGAGGATCTTGTCGACGAGCTCGCTCGTAATCGCGCGCTCGCCACGCAGGTTGTCGATGATGCCCAACATCGAGGCGCGCGGCAGCGGACCGAGCGAGATGTCGACGCGGCCCGGGGCGCGGAACTCGAGCGGCCCTCGCGTGGTGAGCACCAGGAGCACAGCCTCGGAGCCGATGGTCGAGCTGAAGTCGCGCAAGAATTCGAGCGTCGACTGATCCACCCAATGCAGATCCTCGGCCAGTACGAGGATCGGCTGATAGCGCGCGAGCTCGACAAGAACGCTCGAAAGTAGCCCGAGCGTGCGGGCGCGGCGGACCTGCGGTGATAGCGCGAGGGCTGGATATCGCTCGGCCGGAACGGTGAGCTTGAGGAAGGCCCCAAGCAGCTCCACCGCGTCCGGCGTGCACAGGCCCAAGGCGCCCAAGCCTGACTCCAATTGCGCCAGCTGCTGCGCCGGTTCGGAGGCGCTGTCGATGCTCCAATGATCGGCCAGCATGTCGCGCAGGGGGTGCAGCGGGCTGCTGGTGTGAAAGGGTGAACAGCGGCACGCCAAGTACACGCGCGAGTCACTGGCGAGCTTAGCCACGAGGGCCGCCGCCAAACGCGACTTGCCGAGGCCAGCCTCGCCGGAGATCACCACCACACGGCCGAGCCCCTCTTTGGCATTGGTCCAACATTGGGCCAGCGAGGCGAGCTCCGGATCCCGACCGACGATCGGCGTGCCGACCAAGCTCCGGATCTGCTCGATGAACAGCGTGACGCGCGCCTCGCGCAACACCCGCCAAATGCGCCGCAGGTAGGCGATGCCTTTGAGCTCGTGTTGACCGAGATCCTCGTACAAGAAAGCGCCGCGGGTGAGTCGCAGCGTTTCATCGCTGATCACCAGGCTGTTCGGCTCGGCGAAGGCCTGCAGGCGCGCAGCGATGTTGGGCGTCGGACCGATCGCCAGTTGCTCGGTCGACTGTCCTCCGCCCATCGCACCGACCACGGTGGGTCCGGTGTGAATGCCGATTCGGACGGCGACCGTTGCGCCCAACTTCTGGCCCAAGGTCGCACCGATTCTTTTCACCGCCTCCACGATCTCGAGCCCAGCGAGAACCGCCCGACGGGCGTTGTCTTCGTGCGCCTTCGGGAAGCCGAAATAGACCAAGATGCCGTCGCCCAAGAGCTGGGCGACGTGGCCTTCGTACTTGCGAATCACCGCCTCGGATTCGGTCTGGAAGGCGAGCAGCAGGTGCCGCAGATCTTCCGGATCGAGCCGGCCGGACAACTCCGACGAACCCACGAGATCGGCGAACATCACGGTGAGCTGACGACGCTCGGTGCGATTGATGCTGGGCGGCGGCGCAGTTGGCACCGGTGCCGCGAGCGGCGCCGGCGCTGCAGCTGCCGCCGGAGCAAACGGAGTCGCGCACTCGCTGCAGAACTTCGCCGAGCGAGGGTTGAGCGAGCTGCAGCTGCCGCAGGCCTTCGGCATCGGGTTGCCGCACTCGTTGCAAAACCGACTTCGCTCTGGGGTCTCAGCGTGACAGGCGGGACACTCCATCAGAGCCTCCGAACGACAACAAGCGATTGGCTTAGACGACGCACGGAGCCAGCAATACCGGTTCGAGCCGAGGAGCGCAAATGCAGCTACAGTGGCCCGCGCGGAATACGTCCCTCGAAGATCGCCGCTCGCTGGTCGTTGTCGAAGGGTTGTCCAAACAGGTCTGGGTCCTGTTGCCGCATGCGGAACAAGGTCAGGATGAAGCGCATGCGTTGCTCGAGCGAAGCCCAGTCCATGGCTCCCACTTCAACCTGCTCTGTGGGTGGACGGGGTGGAATGCCGGAAGCGCGTGCGACTCGGTACTCGATGCTGCTGAGCACGGTGCGCTCTGTCTTTGGGTGAAGCGCGTTGAAGCGCTCGAGCAAATCGCTGAGCTTTGGGCTGCGGATGGTTTGTAGGTCTGGCGGAATGGCTGGGACGCCCGGGTCTTGTGGGATCGGGTCCCCCAGGTGCAGGTCGCCGCACGGGAGCGGCATCGTCATCAGAGCGTTGGTCGCAAAGATCTGCCACGCTCCACGCAGCTTGCGGGCGAGCGGCTGGAACAGCCGATCGATGTTCTCGTGCACTGACAATTCTGCCTCGGCCTTTTTGGCCAGGCCGTGAGCCCACTCGAGCACAAGGTCATCGAAGGGAGCGTCGATGCCGAGGCCGATGTAGTTCTGCAACCGCGTCTGCTCGTGCAGTCCGCCGGCGCCGTTGGCAAACAGCAAGAGCTCCGCTCGCTTCTGTTCATCGGTCTCGAACATCGCCTCGTACAAATGTTCGATCATCGCGCGCAGCAAGGCTTGTCCACCCTCGAGTTTGAAGCTCAGCGTGTGATTCTTCCACTCGACCACGTCGGGAGCGACGTCCCCGTCTTTGTAGCGGCCGAGCAGCTGCGCGAGCTTTTCGGGATCGCGCGGACTTCCGACTGGGAAGGTCTCTACGAAGTCTGCGCAAACTCCGGCCAGCTCGAGAAACACCAGGGTATTGCCGACCATCACGGCCTCCGAAGAGTCCTTGATGATTTGGTCGATCTCCGCGAGCAAGCCATCCGCGAAGCCCTCGAGATCCAGCGCCTCGTCGAGCGCCTCCACCGCCAGCTTGAGCTCCCATGAGTCAAGCAACTTGCGAAAGACGCTCGGCACCTCATCCCCGCGGATGAATTGCCCAGCCGTCTTCGAGGCCCACGTTCCAAGCGTGCACCAGTTCATGTCTTTGGAGCTGGTGCGAGCGCGCAGCTCCTCCGAGATGTCGTGATAGCCCTGCGTGATGCGTAGGTTGCGCAAGGTTCGCTGCTCGGGGCTGAGCACGATCTTCATCACGTCCTCGGGGGCGGGCGTCTTGCGTGCGCCGCCCGGCGTGAAGACCAGCTCTCGCCCTTGCACCACCCGCCCGACGTTTTCGATCGTGATGATCTTTTGTTGCAGCGGCGCCGGGCGTCCGTCGCTCTCGGGCACGTTGGCATCCACCGCGTTCGGCAGGCCTACCGTGGCCTGCTCGCCGATGCGTCGCACCAGCGGCGCGATCAGGTCATTGAGCCAACCGAAAGGCCATTTCAGACTGATCGTCCCGATCCAACGCAGCCGCGTGGCATCACCGTCTTCGCTGAAGACGAGCCGGTCGTGGTAACGCACCAGCATCGTCTCTCCTTCGATCACAGCCTCGCGGTGCGGTTCGAACTTCGTCACCTCGTAGGGCAGGCTCGAGCTCAGCCGCAGCAGGTGCGGCAGCCGCTCGGCGACGGCGCGCGTGAACGGCCCGCCCTCCATCACGAACTTGGTGCCGAGGCGCACCGGGCCGGGCGTCAACTTCTCCGCGCGGAGTGAACGCGGATCCCAAAACGGGGCGTTGCTGAAGTCGGTTACGAACTCGAAGGAGGGGGCGAGCTTACGCGGCAACCGCAGGGGAAACTCAAACGTCGGCATCCGTTGAACCTTGCGCTGAGGGACCTGAGATGAGGTCAATCGCGCACGCTACCAGCGGACTCTTCAGCGTGGAACGCCGAAGAAATAGGTGCCTCGGCCAAAGGGCGCGAAGCTGTAGGTCCCGTACTCCCAGCGGAAGCTATCTCCGAGTGGAGCGACCATCCCGAACAGGTCTTCCTTGGTGTACACGCGCAAGGTGCTCACGAGGCCGTCCCACGCACCTATCCCGAGCGCGACCGGCGAGAACCAGGTGAGCGCGGCTTTGGCCAAGCGGTCCTGCCGGGCGAGCAGCGGATTGGCGAGCAGGGCCGCCAAGCCGGCGGGCGCCATCGGTACCATGAAACGCAGCGGATTGCGCTCGAAGGCCTCGGCCACGAAGATGCCCTTCGAGCCGGCGACCGCGTCAGCGAACATGGCTTTGGCGGTCGCGGGTGGAAAGTGGTGCAGGGCGTTGATGATCGTGCGCGCGCGACCTTTGCCGAGGGCCTCCGGTATGCGCGTCGCGTCCACCGATTCGCTCACGAAGTTGATCCAATCCGGATGCTGCTGACGAGCCCGCTGCCAAGCCTCGAGCCGGGGGTACAGATCGGTGAGCAAGAAGCGCGGTGGTTGCTTGCCTGCGCGCAGCAACTCCGAGGCGAGAATGGCCGCAGGGCCAGCCGCACCGGCGCACAGGTCGAGCACCTCGGGCGCGCCGCTCTGCTCGAGGAAGCGACCGAACGGCTCCACCAGCTCGGACAACACGCGTCCCCAGCGCAGCGTACGACTCAGCGTTTCCACCACCATTTCTCGGATGAAGGGCGGGGTCCACTCAGCATCGTTGAACTCGAACGCTTGGGTCCGGGGAAGCTCCATGGCGCGCATCGTACGCGAGGGATGTGACGGCAACGAAACTTTGGGGCATTCTGGCGGCTTCGCTCGGACGCAGCCCCAGGACCGAAGCTACAGCGCGAGCGCTAGCCCATGAGGACGACCATGCAGACCGCACCGATCAGCACCAGCGACTGGCCCCCGTTGACCTTGGAGGAGCTCGAAAAGATCCTCGTTATCGAAGACGACCAACTGCGCAACCTGCGGGTGACGCTGGGCTATCACTCGCTCTCGCAACAACTGGGCGAGGTGCTCGGCTGTGACAACGCCAATTGGTGCACCTTCGCGGTGTGGGCCTCGCGGCAGGCTGGGATCATCATTCGCGGAGAAGTGGCAGGCATGGCTGCCGTGCGTGATTTCGTGGTTCGTCGCGACCGCGCCAGGGCGAATAAGCCGCACAAGCCACACAAGTTGCGGAAGGTCTCGCCCTTCGCTGAAGAGGCCGCTCCGCCCGGAGCCCCGCCGGGCGCAGCTCCTCGCGATCCGAAGGATTGGGGCGCGTGGACGCGCTGGCTGCGGCGGGCGCACAGCAATCATTGGAACGACGGTCGAGTAGGACCGCTGACGCTGATCCTCTTGGTGTTTGCATCCTTCAGCCGCGCGACCAGCCAAGGCAACACCGACGTTTTTGAGGACATCGGCCGGCAGTTTTTGCCCTTCATCAAGCGTCTTCGTCACTCGAACTCGCTCGATGATCCGAAGATGAAGGAGTTCCTATCCAAGCTCAATCCGCTGCCCGCGCGAGACGGCGGACAACAAGAGCTCAAAGTCGGTCTAGAACAATATTGGAAGGCCAAGCACACGACCGACCCGGGCGAGCGCGCGCGCCTCATGCTCTACGCCAATTGCTGCGTCGGTTTTCACGAGCAGACACGCTTGGACGACGCGATCAGCCGCGCCGTCGACACGCCGATCGACTATCTGCGGGACGATCTGGTGATGTGGTACACCTACGGCCTCGGCTCCAACGTGGTGATGCGTTCGCTGGTTGGGTGGCCGCTTCACAGCGCCATTCGGCGAGCGCTGATCCCTACCGTCGAGTTCGTGGCCCAGCGCGTCTGGCAAGCGATCGCGACCGGCTGGGTGATGGAACTCTCGGTGCCAGGAGAGACCTTCACGCTCGGTCGCAATCTTCCGCCGCTGCCGACCGGTGCCTTCCCAATACCGCTGCGAGCCGAGGAGCTTCGTCCTATGGACGCCGATCTTTTCGCTTGGCTCAGCTTCGCCGCCCCCAACCGCCTGACCGGCACCGGGGCGCGCGATTGGACCAGCCTGCCCGAGCGGATGAACACCATCTGCAACTTGTTTCGCTCGCGCCAGCAACAACCATCGCTGTTCCGCGCGCCCTTCAGCGTCGAACAAACGGACGTCATTCATCGGGGTCTGGTCCCGGAGGGTTCGCTCGGCGGACCGCGGCTCGAGCCCACGGCCTGAGCATCCGAGGCTTGCGCGGGCGCGAACAAAGGGTGAGGCTGCAACGATGGCGCTCCTTGCTGCTCCTCACCCCGCTCGCGGTCACGTTGCCGAGGGCTATCTGCCGGTGGCCAAGCTTTTTGCCGAGCAGCTCGCGCGCGGTGAGGAAGTTGGTGCGGCGTTCGCGGTCGAAAAGAATGGCGAGCGCGAGGTGGATCTCTACGGCGGTCTGGCCGACGTCGAGCGCAACCAACCTTGGCAAGCGGATACGCGGCTGGTGGTGTTCAGCGTCACCAAAGGCTTTGCGGCGATGGCGTTGCATCTGCTCGCCGACCGCGGCGTCTTTTCGTGGGACGAGCCGGTCGCGAGCTATTGGCCGGGCTTCGCGCAGGGCGGCAAGAGCCGCGTCACCGTGCGCTGTCTCGTCAACCACCGCGCGGGGCTTGCGGCGCTCGATCAAAAGTTGCAGCTCGAGGATTGTTTGGACGACGCGCGCTGGCCGATCGTGGTCGAGGCGCTCGAATCACAAAGGCCGCTGTGGCAGCCGGGCGAGGGCCAGGCCTACCACGCGGTGACCTTCGGCCTTTACGTGAAGGAGCTGTTCCACCGGCTCAGCGGCGTCTCGATCGGTGAGTTTTTGCGCCGCGAGCTGTTCGAGCCGGTGGAGTCGGACGCGCTCCTCGGTACCCCGGCGAGCGAAGACGAACGCGTGGCAACGCTTTACCCGCCGGAGAATTCGACGCGCCTCAAGCAGCTGGTCAAGACGCTGATTCTGACTCCCAATTCGAATGAAGCGCGCGTCGGGCGAGCGTTCCTCGGACGCAAGTCGCTGGTGCGCGCAGCCTTCGGCAACCCAGCGATGGGGGCGCGCGGGCTGATGGCCTACAACGAAGTTCCGGTGCGCCGGGCCGAGCTGCCGTGGGCCTCGGCGACGGCGAGCGCGCGCGGCGTCGCGCGGGCTTACAGCGTGTTCGCGAGCGGCGGAACGTACGCAGGTCGGCGCCTTCTCAAAGAGCGCATCATCGCGCCGGTGCACGCGCGACAAGGTTGGTCGCAGCGCGACGGCGTGCTGCACAAAGCTCTCGGTTGGTCGCAGGGCTTTCTCAAAGAGGAGCAGGGCGTGTTCGGGCCGGCGCCGGAGGCTTTTGGTCACTCCGGGCTCGGTGGAGCGCTCGGTTGGTGTGATCCGGTGGCGCAGCTATCGCTCGGCTACGTGATGAACAAGCTTGATTGGCGGGTGCGCTCCCCTCGGGCGATGGCGCTGGTCAACGCGCTCTACCAATGTGAACCGGTACGCCGCTCGTAGCGAGCCCGGCCGCGCGCTCGGCCTGCTACAGTCGGCGCGATGAGGCGATCAGTCGTTTTTGGGGCGTGGCTGGCTCTTGGACTCGCTGCTTGTGGAGATGATGCGGGCAGCGGAGCGAGCGCGGGCAACGGTGGCGCGGGCGGCTCCGGCGGTACGGCTGGCTCCGGCGGTGCTCCCGCGTGCATCCCTACAGACTGCCCGGACGACCAAGGGGAATGTCGCATTCCGGCCTGTGTGGGCGGGGAGTGCGGCTTCATGGACCGCGCCGAGGGAGCGACTTGCAGCCTTGGCGTTTGCAACGCCGTGGGCATGTGCGTGGAGTGCGTCGGGCCGGCGGATTGCGACGCAGACCAGCTTTGTGAGGGCAATCAATGCAAGCCGATGCTTTGCGACAACGGCGTGAAGGATCCCGGCGAGGCCGACGTTGATTGCGGCGGCGGTGGCTGTCCCGCCTGTGAGACCGGCGCCAGCTGCGAGCTTCCCAGCGAGTGCGTGACGAACCTTTGCGTGGTCGGGCAATGCAGTGATTGCCCCGAATTCGACTGCACCCCGGGCGACTATTGCGAGGCCGGCGTGTGCGTACCGCAGAAGCTCGGCGGTGAAACGTGCAGCGGTGTCGCCGAGTGCGCGAGCGGTTTCTGCGCCGACGCGGTCTGTTGTGATACGGCCTGCGCTGGCAGCTGCGCAGCGTGCGACGTGGTGGTCGGTTCGTGTACGGCGATCGCTGCTGGCAGCGATCCGCAAGACGAGTGCGCCGGCGCGGATAGCTGCAACGGCAGCGGTTTCTGCGCCTGTACGGACAGTCTCGTGAACGGCGATGAGACCGACGTGGATTGTGGTGGCGGGACCTGCAGCGCGTGCCCCGACGGCGCTGGCTGCATCATCGACGATGACTGCGAGAACCTCTGCGTCAACGGCTCGTGTTTTGGCGCCTGTAACAACGGCCAGCTCGACCTCGGGGAGACGGCAATCGATTGTGGAGGTCCAACCTGCCAGCCGTGCGTGGATGGCGCCGCGTGCACGCTCCCCTCGGATTGTCAGAGCGGCGTGTGCAACGGCACCTGCAGCGTGCCGAGCTGTGTGGACAACGTGCAGAACGGCCTCGAGCCGGCGGTGGATTGTGGTCAGAGTTGCCCGCTCGGCTGTGCGGACAACGAGGCCTGCGGGGACGATGCGGACTGTGAAAGTCTGGTCTGTACGCTCAACGCTTGTCAGCCGCCGAGCTGCGTGGACGGCCAACTTAACGGCAGTGAAACCGGCACCGACTGCGGCGGCCCGAGCTGCCCGGATTGCGCCGTTGGGCAAGGTTGCACGCTGAACCAGGACTGCATCAGCTCGAGTTGCATCAACAGCGTTTGCGCTTGTTCGCCCGACCTGCAACCGAGCAACGACGGCAGCGGCGTCAATGGGGCCGTTGGGCTTCCCAGCTTGGTGATGAGCGAGATCGATCCCGGCGCTTACATCGAGCTCTTCAACACGACCAACAGCCCGATCGCCCTCGCGAACACCAACGAGTGGCTATGTTCGCCCTTCGTCTACGACAAGCTCTCCACCTTGGCGCCCAACGTCACGGTTCCGGCGCGTGGGTACGCTGTGATCCCGTGGCCCGCCGGCTTTACGGATCCCTCGAATTCCGGCGGGGAAATGATGCTGTACAGCAGCGCTTCCTTCGGGACGAACACCGACATTCTCGACTTCATCTGCTGGGGCACGTACGTCAATACGCGCAAATTCCAGGCTGAAGCTGTTGGAAAGTGGCAAGGCCCGTGCGACTCGGTGCTCAGCAGCGGCGTGATTCAGCGCAACGTCAGCAGCGCCGGTATCACCGCGGCCCACTACAATACGGCGCTGCCGCCAACGCCTATGAACTGCGCCCCCTGAGTTCCCGATGACCTTGCAAAACCTTCTGTTGGCGGTGGTCGGCGTGCTTTTGGTGTGGACGTTGGCGCGTTCGCTGCTCGGCAAGGTCGCGCCGGAGCGTGCACGTGAAATGGTGAAGGCGGGGGCCAAGCTCGTCGATGTGCGCTCGAAGGGCGAGCACGCCGGCGGTCACATCGCAGGCTCGCTCAACATCCCTGTGGATCAGCTGGCCGCGCGCCTCGAGGAGCTCGAGCCGAAGGACCAACCGATCGTCGTCTATTGCGCCAGCGGCATGCGCTCGGCGGGGGCCGCGCGGCTGTTGAGGTCGCGCGGCTTCAGCGCCGTGGTCGATCTCGGGGGTATGAGTCGCTGGGGAGCTGAATGACGAAGTTGGGGCGCGCGTTCGTGGGGGCGCTGTTGCTCGCGCAGCTGCGCTGTAGTGACGTGCGCGTTGAAGACGGGGCGGGAGGCGAAGAGCAAGGCGCAGCTGCCGTTGACGGTGGAGGTGGCGCGGCGGTGGGTGCTGCTTCGGTCGTTGGCGGCAGTGGCGGGGAGGAAAGCGGAGCCGGCGGCAGTGCGGGGGCCGGCGGCATGACGCAGCCTGTACTCCCGCCGATTCCGCCTTGTTTCCCGGATGGGGTGGACGACTTCTCCGATGCTTCCGCTTCCACCGCTATGTGGCTTGCTTCCAACGTCAGCTTCGTCAGCGGTGCAGCTGTGCTTGGCGCTGATAACGCCGATTTTGCGCTGCTGCAGAGCCAAGCCGTGCTTCCGGCGCAGTGCTTCGTCTCGTTCGAGTTTGGCGCGCTCGAGCCAGATGGGCCCTTCGACCTCTACGTGCTGCTGAAGCCGAGCAACGGTCCCAACAAGAATCTGGACGACGTTGATCTCAACGTTAGCGACGAGCAGGTTCGGCTATACGCGCGGCCCGACGGCCCGCACGGAGAATCCCAGCCGAGCGTTGGTACCCGCGCGCTTCTAATCGTCGAGGGCTTCGACGTTCGCGCGTACCAGAGCAATCTCGCGGGCGACGCTTGGTTGTTCGTGACCAGCCTGAAGCTGCCGTACTCCTTCGCAGAAGGTGAAACCGAGCTTCAGATCGTCCGCTATGACGGGCTCCCAGCCTTCTGGGTGGACGACGCCTCGGTCCTGCCGGACAGCCTCCTCCTTACCTTTCCCGGCCCATGAACAAGCACGCGCTCGAGCTCGTCTGCTGCGCTCTTTGGGGCTGTTCTCCGGCTGGCGCGCCACCGAGTGAGACCGTCGACGTCTCGCTACCGAGCACAGTCGCGAGCGCGAGCCACACGGCCGATTCGAACGCCCGTCCGCCCGCCGCGGGAGCCGCCGCGGTGGAGGCGTGCGTGGCGGCGATCGAGAGCAGCTTGCCCTTCGACCCGGCTCCGGGAGACAGCTTCAAACGCGTCGCCCGAGCCTGTCAGAGCCTTTATTCGGAGACAGGCTGCAGCCGAGCCTGGGCGCTCGCGGCCGCCGATGAAACAGGCCCGGCCGACCGCCTGCGCATCCTCACCGACGGCTGCCGTGCGGCCTACTGTCCGAGTCTCGGGGCCGGCCTCGACGCCTGCGTCGAGTCGTGGTGGAGCGCGGCCGAGTTCGAAGAACGAGCGCGCGCTTGGTTCGAGTTGAATGAGGTCATCCGGCGCAAGGAGCTCACGCCAGCGCAATTGCAGCAGCTGAAGAGCGCCGAAGCGAAGGCACGTCAGCGTCGCGTCGAGGCCGTCGATATCGAGTTGCCGCCGCCGCCTACTTCGCAGCCGGTCTCGGTCGAGCTCGACGCCGCCGGCATGGTCTCGGCCGATGGCAAAAAGCTTCCGCTGGCCGAGCTGAGTAAACTGCTCGGGCCAGCGCGCAACGCCGAACTCGTGGTGGTGGTGGAGAAGGCGACGCCGATGCCGATCGTCGTGCAGTTCATGGACGCCGCCAAAGCCGCCGGCTTCAGCAAGATCAGCATGTCGGTGCGCTAGGCGCCGCGAGATTGAGCGCATCTCGCGGGCAGCGCTAGGGGTTCAGCCGAGCAACGCTTCGAGCAAGGGACGGTCGCCTTGCAGAGCGACGCGGTGCGAATAGAAGGACAGCCCGCGCAGGCCGCCCAGCTCTTCACCGCCGCCTGCGCGGCCCGGTCCACCGTGAATCGAATGCGGCAAAACCGTGCCCGGGCCCACCGTCTGTTCGGCGATCTTTGCGTTGGTGATCACCAAGCGGCCGTGCGCCGAGGCCATACCCAAAGCGAGCTCTCCGGCCGTGCGACGATCATCGGTGTAGATCGACGAGACCAGCGCGCCGCCGCCTTTGCGCACGCCCTCCACGGCAGCCTCGTTGCCCTCGTAGCCGAGCACCGAGCCGCACGGACCAAACACCTCATGGGCGTGAACAGCGTTCTCCCGTGCCGCGTCGTTCGAGAAGAACAACGTGGGTTGCACGAAGAAGCCTTTGCCGGCCGGCGCACCGAGCGGTTGAAACGGGTCCGCGCCGATGGCGTAGCTCGACTCGGCGGCCAGCCGCTCGATGCCAGCGCGCACGTCGGCGAGCTGGGTGGAGGTCGCTAAAGGGCCCATGGTGACCGAGTCTTCGGTCGGGTTACCGACCACGATCTCGCGCAGCCGTTCGACCAGCGCGTCGGTGGCGTCGCTCAGGCGATCCTTGGGTACGAAGATGCGACGAATCGCGGTGCACTTCTGCCCGGCCTTCTGCGTGATATCGCGCGAGACGTCGCGGATGAAGGCGTTCCAGGTATCGCTGCCGAGCTCCACGTCGGCGCCGAGCACCGCGGCGTTGAGGCTGTCTGCCTCGATGTTGAGCCGCAGCGAGCCGGAGACCACCGAGGGCAGGGCGCGCAACATCGCCGCTGTCTTGCTGCCGCCGGTGAAGGAGATCACGTCTTCGCCCGAGACGAAGTCGGTGAGGTTGCCCGCCGGCCCGTTGAGCAGGCTGATGGCCCCCTTCGGCGCGAGGTTCTGCTCGGCGATTAGCTCCACGATGCGGGTGGCGACGAGCGCGGTGCTGGTGGCCGGCTTGATCAAGATCGGCATGCCGGCGAGCAGGGCGCAGGCGGCCTTCTCCCCGATGCCCCAGGCCGGGAAGTTGAAGGCGTTGATCAGTAGCGCCACTCCGCGTCGCGGTACCAGCGCGTGTTGCCCGACGAAGCGCGGACCACGCGAAAGTTGCGCGCTCTCGCCCTCGACCAGCACCCGCTTGGCGCCGAGCTCTTTGCCAAGGCCAGCGTAATAAGCGAGCGTGCCGCTGGCGCCGTCGATATCGAATTTAGCGTCACCGCGGGTGTTCCCGCCGTTCTTCATCGCCAGCTCGATCAGCGCCTCGCGCTCCTTGTGCAGCGCCCGGCTGATGGCGAGCAGCACCTCGGCGCGCTCGGCGAAGGTCAACGCGCGCAGCTCTTTGCCGCCGGTCTCCCGCGCAAAGTGGAAAGCCCGCCCGAGGTCGAGCCCCTCCGAGGAGATCTCGGCGACGGCCTCCTCCGTCGCTGGATTGAGCAGCGTTTGCTTCTTGCCTTGTCCGACGAACCACGAGCCCGACGCATAGCTTCCGAGAACCTGCATGGCGCTCTCTTAATCGATCTCGGGCCCGCGGTAGAGGGGCTACGTCGCGCAATTGCGAGCCGCGATCAGCGCCGTGATCTTGGCGCGCACGAGCTCCAGTTCGCGCACCGTGAGGGTGAGCTCGGTTTCGCGCAATCGGCGGGAGGCCTCCACAAGCTCGAAGCTGGTGATGCCGGGCGCGCCCTCGTCGAAGGCGCGCTGCGTCAGCTCCTCGGTGCGCTTGGCCAAGTCACGCGTGGCTTTGGCGATGTCCATCGACTCTTGCGCGACTGTGACGCCGCGTTCGGCCTGTACGACCTCGATCGTCGCCGAGCGCGTGGTGCCATCGATGCGCTCGGAGGCTTGCTGCACCGCGGCCTCGGCCACCGCCTTGGCGCCGTAACGCGCACCGCCGTCCCAGATCGGAATCGTAAGTACCCCTTGGACGCTCCAACTGGCGTGACCTGCGCCAAGGATGCGCTCGCTCGAGTAGTTGAAGACCGAGGTGAGGTCGGCGGTGGGCGAATAAAGCAAATCGGCGTCGGTGAGAGCGCGCTCCGCGATGGCCTTTTGCTTGGCTAGCAGCTTGAGATCGGCGCGGTCGATCAGATCGCCCTTTTCACAAATCCGCCCCAGCGTTTCTTGGATCTCGTCGATCGAGATATCGGGCGAGACGCCATAGCTCTTGGTCGTACCAAGGGCGAGCCCCAGCCGTTCACGGGCGCGCATCAAGGTCTCGTCGCCGGTGATGATGGTCGAGCGCGCCGAAACCAGGTCCTGCTCGAAGCGCAACAGGTCGAGATCGGTCCCGGCGCCGAGCTCTTTGCGCCGGTTTTGTAAGCGCAGCCGCTCGACCGCCGCAGTCAACCCGATGCGGTTGACCTCAGCGATGCGCTCGGCGGTCACCACGCTGACGATGGCATCGGCGACGGCCGCCACCAGCACGCGTTTGCGGGCCTCGATGCTCAGCTCAGCCGCCTCGACCTGCGCGTCGGCGGTGCCGATGGCCCACCAAACGCGCGGTGCGAGCAACGGTTGGCGCAAGCTCACCGAAAAGTTGGCGACGGGCGAGAGGGGGAGGGTGATGGTCTCGAGCGCGCCGGTGTCCGGGTTGATGTTGGGTAGGTCGGCGCGGATCAAGGCGAAGTTGACCGTTCCAGCCGCCGAGACGACGGGCAGGGTCCCAGCCAACGTTTGTCGCCGTGCCCCGCGCAAACGCGTGACCTCGAGTAGCGCCACCGAGTAGTCAGGGTCCTCGGCCGAGGCCAGCTGCAACGCTTGTTGCCAGTTGCTGAGGACCTCGGCGGGCGGGGGAGGTGGTGCTAGCGCTGGATCGAGCAGAGGCGCGGCATCGGCCGGGGGCGTCGCGGTGGCCGGAGCAACGGGAGCGGTCGGCGCGGGCGTGGCGGCCGGAGCAGGGGTTGCGGCGCGTGGGGGCGCTTTGGTTTGAGCAGCGGCCACCTGCGCGCTGGCTGCGCTGAGTATGATGGCCGATAGTGCCAGAGCCCTGCGAGCGCTCCGAGCGGTGCTGCTTTTGATCATGCTGCGGTTTGAAACGGGCTTGAGGCGAACGCAACCCGTTTGAACGGTCAATCCGGCTTCGGCGTGGTGCGCTCACGACGTGCTTCGCGCGTGAGCCAACTCAGGAACTCACGTTGGTCCGGCCGCAAGCCACGCCTACCGTTGAGTGTTGCCTCGACCAGCGCCAACCCCTCGCAAGCTCGGCCCACCTGCGCCAGTGCGTGGGCGTAGCTCATGGTTGTATCTGCGCAGCCACGGTCGGCCTCGAAGGCCTGCTTTAGCAGCGGCAAGGCACGTGCCGGCGCGCGCTCGTAAACGTCGACCAGGTGGCCAAGGTTGTGCGCGTAGCGAGGTTGGTTGGGCGAAAGGGCGAGCGCTTTGCTGTAGCAGGTGACGGCGAAGCCACAATTGCCGAGCAGAGACTGCGCAAGCCCGAGCGCCGCCCAGGCCGAGTGTTCCTTCGGCGACTCCGAGAGCAGTTGTCGCGCCAGCAGCGAGGCTCGCCATGGATCGCTCTCGGCGCTGCGCAGGGCTAGCTCGCGCAGCGCGAAGCGCCAAGCCTCCGAGCCCCATTCAGCGGCGTCGGCGATCCCTTGAAGCGCCGGCACCAAGTATTGATTCGACTCGCCGGCCCAGATCGCCCGCTCGACCGAACGAACGCGCTCTTGCACCTGCCGCAAGCGTTCCCGGCGCGCTGCCCCTGGATGCAGGGTCACCCTCGGGAAGAAATCGCGCGACATCTATTCTTGATAACGGCCCAAGCGCGACCAAGCCAAGGAATTTCCACCGAACGAACGCGTGGGCGCTCGCTTCGATCCGAGGCTTGGTCTGGAGCGGGCTCAGTTCGCCGGTTCGTCCACGCGCTGATCCCGGGCGATCTCGACCAGGACCGAGGCTTTGCCGCACAGGGGCTGCCCGCTCAGCTTGCTGATGGCGCCTTGCGCGTCTTCTTTGCGCACCGCTACGAAGGTGTGGCGATCACGCACGCGGATGCGCTTGACGTTGTCTTTGTCGATGCCGGCCTGTTCGACCAAGGCGCGCAACAGATCTTGCGCTCGGGCGCCGTCGCGCCGGCCGACGCCGACGAACAACTCCACCAAGGCCGAGTCGGGGATGAACACGAGCGTCGTCGGCTCGTCGGGCGTGCCGGGCTTGCGGTTCGGGATGATCGGCTCGTCGTCACCGGCTTCGGCCGGCGGCGACCAGGAGGCGAAGTCCCGCGGCCGAGTGGGCCCGAGACGCGCATCGGAGCTGCGCTCGCCACGGTCGCGGCTCTCGGCGCGGTCATTGCGTTCACGCTCTCCGCGAAGCGTCCCCGTGGGGCGTTCTCCACGCGGCTCGAAGCGGCTCTCGGGTCGAACCGGCTCCGCGCGGTTCTCGCTGCGTTCGGCGCGCACCGGCTCGATGCGGGGCGTCTCCACGCCGGAGGTGGAAACGGGGCTTTCGATGCGGGGGCTCTCAATGCGCGGACTCTCTGCGCGGGGGCTCTCGGCTTGCGGCCGAACTTCAGCGCGCGGGCTTTCGACGCGGGGGCTTTCGACGCGCGGGCTTTCGACGCGGGGGCTTTCGACGCGGGGGCTCTCGGCTTGCGGGCTCTCGGCTTGCGGCCGAGCCTCAGCGCGCGGCTCGCTGGCGGAGCGCTCTGGCCTGTCACGGCGGTCACGCCGCGGACCACGGTCGCCGCGATCACCACGGTCGCCGCGATCACCACGGTCGCCGCGATCACCGCGGTCGCCGCGATCACCACGGTCGCCGCGATCACCGCGGTCGCCACGGTCAGCGCCCGAAACGGGCCCGGCCGCAGGGGCTGCCACGTTGCCCTCGCTGCTGAGCGGAGCGCCGTTGCTTAGCGGTGCGCCGCCGTTGGCGGGGCTGCCGTTGCCGCGCGGCTCTTCGGAGGCCCGGCGCTTGAGCGTCGCGCGACGCAGGCCGCGGCGAGCTTGCGAAGCGTCCTCTTGGGCCGCCGGCCGCGCGCCCAAGAACTCGCGTAGCAGGCCGGCCAGGATGCCTTCGGCTTGGTCGTGCGTGAGCAAACGACGGGCGAGCGCCCGATCATCTTCGTGCGTGCCCTTCGGCAGCATGGCGTCGGCGAGCATCGCCACGAGGTCCGCTTCAGCGCGCGTCTTCAGCTCGCCAGCAGAGGGCAGCATGCGCTCGATCGGACGGATCTTGTAGGTCAGGCGCAGCAAATAAAGCCCGCCGATGTCCTGCGGCGTGACCAGCGCGATCGCCGTCCCGGTACGGCCAGCGCGGCCTGTTCGCCCGGTGCGATGAACGTAGGTCTCGGCGTCTTGCGGGAAGTCGTAGTTGATGACGTGCGTCAGGTGCGAGATGTCGATACCGCGCGCAGCTACGTCGGTGGCGATCAAGAAGCGCAGACGGCCTTCCTTGGTGCGCCGCATCACTTCTTCGCGCTCGTTCTGGGCCAGATCGCCGTTGAGCCAATCAGCGTCGAAGCCGCGCGCGGTGAGCGCCTCGGCGACAGCCTGCGTCGCGTCCTTCGTGTTGCAGAAGACCACCGCGCTCTCGGGATTTTCGGTCTCCAGGATGCGCGCCAGCGAGGCGATCTTCTCCGAGCGAATCATGTAAACGTAGTGCGCGATCGAGAGCGCGCCCACGTGGTCGCCGGAGAGCGTGATGAACTCGGGGTCCTTCAGCCGCGAACGGGAGATGCGCTCGATATCGGGCGGAACCGTCGCCGAGAACAGCAGCGTCTGCCGCGATTTGGGCAAGAAATCGAGGATCGCCGTGAGCTCCTTCTCGAAGCCCATCGACAACATTTCGTCCGCTTCGTCGAGCACCAAAAGGCGCACCGAATCAGGCGAGATCGTCCCGCGGCGCAGATGGTCGAGCACGCGTCCGGGCGTCCCGACCACGACCTGCGCGCCGTCGGCGATGGCTGCGACCTGCTTCTCGAACGAGGCGCCGCCGTAGATGGCGGTGATCTTCGTCTCACGGTACTTCGCCAAACGCTCGAGCTCTTGCGAGACCTGCACCGCGAGTTCACGGGTCGGGCAAAGCGCTAACGCCTGCACCTTCGGGTTCGACCGCTTGACCACGTGGTCGATGATCGGGAGGCCGAAGCTCGCCGTTTTGCCGGTGCCGGTCCGCGCTTGGACCACCGCGTCTTTGCCGCGCGTCGCCGGGTCCCACACCGCGAGTTGCACCGGCGTCGGGTGGTCGTAGCCGACGTCTGCGAGGGCCCGTCGAACTTCGTCGGAGAGAGGGAGGGCATCGAAGGTGGGGCGCGCGACTGGCGCTGTTTCTTCGTTCGGCGTGGATGCGTCGACCGCAACGTCTGCTTGTGTCACGTGGCTTTTTCCGGTTTCTTGAAAAGACTGAGATTTACGTGGAAGAGACTCGCCTGGCGACTCGAATGACGATTCGCGAGGGTCGGGGGAGGGGCCGACTAGTGACCGCCGACCTGATTGGCAGCGGTGGAGCCTTTGGTTGTTCGCGCGGCGACATCGGAGGCAACCTGCTTGCGCAAGGCAGCAAGGCTTGAGGCTTCTCGACGGACCGCATGTTCCTCCGCATAGCGGAGCCGCTCCAAGGCGTCGAGACTGCGTCGATCGTCCGCCGCTTGGCAGAGCCCTTGAATCGGCGGAAGTTCCACCCAAACCGGGTCAACTTCGGCCCGGAAGCGCAAGAGGCCCTTGGCTGGGTCGTTTTCCAACTCGGCGGAGGCTCGGCCTTTTTCTATGGCGTCGTGAAGCTTAGCCAGGCCTCCTTCACAGGTTTGAACGGTCGCGGGCACGGGCACCGGCCAGAATATCTGCTTGGTTATCTGGCCGCTGGCGTAAAGCACCCAGCTGGAAACGAAGCTCAAGAACAAGATCGCTCCCCACTTCCGGGCTCGACGGGCCGGATCGGCTGGGGGAGTCGAAGCGCTGACGCGGGGTCTGGCGGAGCGGGGAGGCGGTGAAGCGACCAACGCGTAGACCATGCCTCAACCAGCGTTCGGCCGAAAGGCCGCTTATCGCGACGGGTGGCTGTATCCTCCCGCTCGACGGTGCCCAGGGTGATCGCAGGTCTCAATCGGAGCGTCCGCTTTCGGCGGAACTGCAGAAGCTTGCTGCTCGTGGCGGCGTGCTGGTGTGCACCCGCGAGCGTCCGCGCCGATCCGATCCCCACCGATGAGTTCCAGGTGGACCTTTTTCAAGGCCCACTGCTCGCGCCGCTCCGCGTCACCGCGCTCGGAGGCGCCTACGCCGGCTACGGTGAGGACTTGGCCGGAATGGTCGCCAACGCTGCCTCCACCGCGGTGCGACCGATCCGCGAGAGCCGCCACGTCGAGCTGGGGGCCTCGGCCTCGATCTCGATCCCCATCGACATCTTCGAGAACAACGATTTCGACAACAGCGGCGATCTCGACACCGATACCTCCGACTTCATCTACGTAACGGGCGGTGCAGTATTGAAGGTCGGGGCCTTTGGCCTCGGCGCGACCTCCGAGGTCCAGCGTTACGACATCGATATCGACGGCCCGAGCGGCACCACCACCTCTCCGGTGACCTTCTCCAAGACCCGGGTGCAAGCGGCGTGGGGCGGTCTCGGTGGGCAGATCCACGCGGGCGGCGGCGTGCGGGTGATCACCATGGGCCTCGACTATCGCGCGGGCAACCAAGCTTCGGGTAGCTCGCAATTCATCTTCGTAGGGGCGGCGCCGGAGTTCGGCCTGCTGGTCAAACCCGTGGCGCTGCCGCTGCGGTTTGGCGTCACGTACCGTTTTGCGGCCAAAGCGCTCGAGGTGACCGGCGGAGAATCGCCGGCGCTGCTCACGCTTCCCCGCGCCGTGCGTCAGCCGTGGGAGCTCGAAACCGGGCTCGCCTTTCAGCTGGGACCACGCCCGTTCAACGTCTACTTCGTCGATCCGGAGGACGCCGATGATGAGGCCGAAGCGCGCGTGCGTGCGGCGCGCGAACTGCGCAAGCGCCAGCTCGAACGGGAGCTCGCACGCGGCGAATCGGGGGATCCCGAGCTCCGCGAGGCCCGCGAGTCCGACCTCGAACAGCTCGAACAACGCTGGCTCGAGGCGACCGAACAAGAGCTCCACGACCAACGCGATAACGCCGTCGCGGCGATGCCACGCGAGCACGTGCTCGTGCTCTTGAGCCTGCTCGCAACCGGGCCGGTCGAGAACGGCATCTCGGTCGAACGCTTCCTTTCGCAGACGACCTCGAACGACCCGCCGAAGATCGGCTCCTCCGGCGGCGCGGTCAATTTTTCACCGCGCTTCGGCATCGAGGCCGAACCGATCGAAAATTGGTTGGTGGTGCGAGGCGGCAGCTACTACGAGCCCAACCGCTTCGGCGGCGTCGGTCGTCAGCACTTTACCTTCGGCGCGCAATTGCGCGTCTTCTCCAGCGACTTTTGGGGCTTCTTCCCAGAGTGGCCGTACGGCGTCGAGGTCGCCATGGACCTCGCGCCTCGCTACGAGAGCATCAGCGCCTCGGTGGCGCTCTTTCGCTAGTGCGCTGCACTAGTTCAGCTCTTTGGAGGCTTTGTCGCTGGGCTCAATACCCAGGAACACGCCCGAGATTTCGCGCTCGAGCGCCTCGAGGATCTCCGACTCGATCGAGGACAGCTGGCCGGCTTGCCGGGCAATGTTGAGCGCATAAAGGAATACTCGGCTCGCGCGCACCGGCCGCCGTGAACCGCTCAGATCCATCGGGCTGTCGATATCCAGACCGTCAAGCACCACGAGCGCTCGCGGGTCCACACCCTCGGCCACGAGCTCCACGCCGGGCACGTCAGAGATGAAAACGTCAGCGCCGGCGACGCACTTGTGGAGCAGCGGGTTCAACTGCGAGAAGGCCTCTGCGGCAGCCTTTTCCCATTGTTCGCGCGATGGGGACCACGGCGGAACGCCGTGCGCGAGATCGAGCTCGCGCGCTTTGAGGAAGGCCACGGTCGCACCTTTCTCATCCCCCAGCTCGTCGCGTACGAGCCCGGCGTAGTAGTGGGCCTCCGGGTGACGCGGATCTTTGTCTGCTGCGTCCTCCACCAGCGGCTTGGCCTTCTCGACCTGGCCCATTTCATACAGCGCACGGCCAACCAGAAAAAGGTGCGCCGGGTTTTCGTACGGACCGTCGGGAACGCGCGCGAGGATCGCCCGCGCTTCCTCCTTTTCACCCTTGCCGAGCAGCGCGTCGAACTTCAGCAACAAGGCGTCGATCACCTCTTCATCCACCTCGGCGAACTCGAGCGCTTGGTCGCACATTTTGATCGCTTGATCGAAATCACCGAGCGGCGAGATGAACACCTCGGCGGCGTTGAGCATGGCCTCGAGGTACGTCTCATCGAGGGCGATCGCCTGTTGGTAGGCTTCGATCGCCTCGGAGCCTTCACCTTCGAGCGCGGCGACGAAGCCGAGCAGGTTGTGCGCCTCCGGAGAGTTGGGGTCGACCTCGAGAGCGCGACGAGCTGACGCAGCTGCGCCTCGTGTGTCGCCCTTTTGGACGAGCTCCCACCCGCGATCGAGGTGAGCTGAGAACTGATCCATGAAGCTAACCAAGTCGACTACCGGGTACGCGTCAAGGCTTGACGCAACCAGGTCAACTCCCGGCCCGCATGACTACTCGTGCAGAACGACGAGGCTGCCTTTGCGATCTTTGGTCGCGAACACGCCGTGCCAACCCACCGGCAGCTGAGGATCGATGAAATCAAAAACGAACTTCGCGTCTTTGGGCGAGAGGTTCACGCAGCCGTGACTCATCTCGCGCCCGAAGTTCGAGTGCCAGAACGCCGCGTGAAGCGCGTAGGAACCTTTGAAGTAGGCCACGTACGGCACGTCTTCGATCGAGTAGGGCAGATCCCCAGACGCGCCATCCCCATCCATCGTCGTCGAAAGGTGCTTCTCGCGTACGCGGAAGGAGCCGGTCGGTGTGGAGTGGTCCTTCTTCTTGTTGCGCGAGTGTTTGCCGGGCGAAATCAACGCCGCGTAGATCGGCTTGTCGCCCTGAAACAACACCAGCGTCTTCTTCGAAAGGTTCACGTCGACCCAGCGTTCGTCTGCGCCGACCTCGTCCGGGCGCTTGCCGGGCTCGGTGGTGGTACCGGCGGCCGCCTTCACCCAGAAGCCGTCCACCGACTCGAGGTAGTTGGTGCCTGCGAGCTCCAGCGTCTTGCCGGTGAGCGCGACCGGCGTCTGCTTCGGTAGCTTGCCTTTGTCGGCCATTTTGTCGCCGGCTTTGTTCAGCTCGAACTTCGACGCTTTGTCGGAGAGCACGAAGAAGAAGCCCTTCGCCTCGTCGGGCCAGGTAGCGCCCTTCGACTCCGGCGGCTTGTTGATCCACATCCGATCCGAAGGCGCGAGCAGCCCGCTGGTGGTGCGGTAGAAGGTCCGGCCGCTCCACGCCAGCGTCTTGTCGACGGCGATGAAGAAGCCCTTCACCATGCGCTTGTCGAGACTTCCGCCGCGGCCCTTTTCGAGATCGGCCAAGGAGACGTTGGGGTTCTTCTCCTCGGTTTGCCACCACTCTTTGTTGGCGTTGGCATCGGGAGCCGCTTCACCCTCGGCCGGAGGGGAGGGAGCGATGGCGGAAACAGCGGCCACGGCTTGCGTCGCGTCGCTCACGTCGCTGGTCGGCACGTTGCCGTCTTCACCCTCGGCGGGCGCTTTGGCGCCGTCTTCCGGCTTGTGTTTGCCGCCCTCACGAGCCGGCTCTGCAGAAGCCGAACCGGCCGCGGCTGCTTCCTTCTTGGCCTTCGCCTCGCGCCGCTCTTTCTCCTTCTCCTCGAGGTGCGGCTCGATGCGGTACATCTCCTCGCGCGTGGGCAGCGATTTGTACAGCGGCGTGCCGTGAAAACGGTTGTACGCGTACTGGTACGGCACCGTGGTCTTGAGGTCCGGCTGACGAACGCCCAATTTCACCCGAGGGTTCTCCAGGTTGAGCGTCGCGTATTTGCCGCATACGTACCCGCCTTGCGCCAGCTTGTACCAACCGTCTTTGCAGTTCGCGCGCTTCTCCGGCGTTGTATCGGCGGGCACCTTGGCTCCTTGCCGGAGGTAGCCGAGCCGCTCGTCAGAGAAGCGCATCTCCGGATAAACCGGCGTTTGGAAGGCCAGCGCCCCAAGGTTCGGCGGGGGCAACTCAGCTGGCGGCGCTTTTGCGGAGTTATCCGGCCCGGGTTCGCTGGCCGTCGCGGGCGAAACCACCGGCCCGCTGTTGCCCCCGCTGGTGCCAGTCCCGCTCGCTACAACGGCCGAGCCCGAAACCACGACCTGACTCGCTCGTGACGGTCCGCTCTCTTCGGTCTCCGAACTCCCGCCGCAGGCACCGACAAAAAGCCCGAGAAAGCCTAACAGAAGCGCTCGCGGACGAACGCTCGACGGCGACAGAAAGCTGCTTGTCACGGGGCCTCGAGGGGGCAACATGGGCGGTCCGAGCGTTCTACTACTCGACCTCGCTCCGCGCGAACCACTTTCACGGCATGAGCCAGCGCCTCGAACCACTCATTCGTGGCCTGTGCAACAGGAACGAGCATGTTTGTGGTCCTCGCTCCGTCCAATCCACAAGTCATTCTGCTACTCCCACCGCCTTCGTCGGTTACGATGCCGTTCCTCTGCAAGCTGATCGCCAAGTGACAAAAACGCCAGCCAACGCCAGCTCATTCCACCGAAGGTGGATGCAGCGAACAGAAGGACCCGTGCGCTCCTCAAAAGCACCGGCCGTAGGCCCGAATGGGACTTCGACGCAGCACGGGTCCTTCCAAGTTTTCGTCAGCGGCGGCCTGAGCCGCCCGCTGCTGGTAACGCTGGTGGTCGCGTTGTTACTGCACGCGCCGGCGATGCCCTTCACCAGCTTGTTTCGCTGGAGCAGCGATCACGACTCGGATGAAGACGCCGAGCTGGTGGTGCCGGTCGACCTCGATTTCCAGGAGATCGACGTTGAAAAGCCGAAGCCGCAGGAGACGGCCAAGGTGCCGCCCCCCGAGCCGAAGCCCGAAGCCAAGCCGGAGCCCAAAGCCGAGCCGAAGCCGGAGCCGAAGCCTGAAGTGAAGCCGGAGCCCAAAGCCGAGCCGGTGGAACCGCCGCCGGTGGTGCCGGTCGCGCCGCCGGCGCCCGCTCCGGGCGAGGGGACGCCGCTCGGCGATGAGGCGATCATTCGTAAGCTCTCGGGTTCGCAGTCCAACAACGTGCAGGTGATCTTCGCCAGCACCGAGCTGCGCAAGCACCCGATCGGGCTGAAGCTCGGAGCGCTGCTCGGCGGCCACCCCCAATGGGAGGACTTCTTCCTCAAGAACGACATCGATCCGGTGCGCGATATCGACGCTGTGGTCCTGACCGGCCCGCAGTTCCGCGTGTCCAACAAAGTGTTGGCCGTGCTCAAGCTGCAAGACCCGGCCAAGATCACCAAGACGGTGGAGACGCTGGTGAAGAAGGGGGACGGACACTGGCTCGAGAAGGCGCCGGTCAAGGCCGCCATCACCAAAGCCGAGGGCTACGAGCGGGTGTTCGCCATCGTCCCGGAGAAGAACCTGCTCTACATGATCCCGTCGCCCTTCCCGAGCGACCGCCAGCGGAAGAGCCTCGAAAAGAAGCCGAACCAACTCGAGAAGCTCGAGAAGCAGGGCCAGGAGAAGCTCGACGCGCACCTCAAAAACGTAGCCAGCGGTGACTTCAAGAAGCTGGACAGCTCCACCTACGCGATCGACGCCTACATGGTCGAACCGTTCAAGTTGGTCGGCCGCAAAGGCAGCGAGGGCCGCATCGATTTGGGCTTTCCGCTCGGCGAAATCGAGCTAATTCCGCGAACGCTGAAGCGAGCCCGTTTGCGGCTCAAGATCGAGCCCACCGGCGGCGTAAAGCTTTCGATCGACGCGCTCTCGGAGAGCAGCGAACAAGCGGCGAAGGACGCGGCCTTGCTCAACAACTTGTTGCCGATGGCGCGCACCGCAGCCGCGCTCCAGTTCAAGATCGACCTGCCCGAGTTCAGCTTCGTCGTGAAAGACCGCTCGATCGTCGCCGAAGTTGCGGTCTCCGACGCCTTCTTGCAGCGCGCGCTCGAACTTGGCCAGGCCGCCGTCGAGAATGACCGAGCCATCGCCGCCGAGCGAGCAGCTAAGCTGCCCAAGCCGCCGGCCAAGTAACCGCCGACTTTCCACTGCCAGGGCGCTACCGACCGATGCGCAGGACGCGTTCGACCGTCACCAACCATGGTCGCGCCCGGTCGCTCGCCTTGAAGTATTCGGAGATCTCTTCGACGACGTGACCGGGCACGTTCTGATGCAGGAAGGTCGTGACGATCACGTGGCCGTCGGCCGTGCCGGTCCGTCGGCGGACTTCCACGCATGGGAACACCGCGTCGCCGATCGTTTTGGGCCGGTCGAGGCCGGTGACGGCCCACCACTGGGCCGGCTCGTCGGTCGCCCCAACCTGGCTCGTCTCGCTACGGAGCAGCACGGTTCGCTCGCCCGCGAGCGTCCACTGACGCGTGATCGGTGACGGTGCGTCGTGCTCGTGGGTCACGCCAGGAAACGTGCTCAACACGCTCGGCACACGGTCGCCGTCGAGCTCGAGGTCGACGGCGACTTCGGCTTGCTCGCCGCGTCCCCTCGGCCGCGGCAGGCCCTCTTCGGGGTGCATCCCGAGCTCCTGCGTGATGACCTTGCCATCTACTGTCTGGCGGCGCACCAACATCTCGCCGGCGGCGGCGACCTCGTAGGTGAGCTCGGGCTGGAGATTGTCGGCGATGTCCGCACCACGGCCGTGCGGCACGAAGCCGCGCACGACGGTGACGCCGGCAGGCCACTGCGACCACGGGTGCACGAGCAGCGGCCGAACGCGCGCCGCGACCCGTTCGCCCCGCGACTCCGCGACGGACGTCGGTTGCTCAGGTGAGCGCGTCGGTTGGGGCACCTGCGAGGTCTCCGGGCGACACCCGAGCACCGCCATCATCAGCCATGCTGCTCGCATGCGTTCGCTCAGCTTCAATGTGCACGCGCCCAAGGAAAGTTAAGCGCCGGAGCGCGTCTCGCGCAACGTCCCGGCGGCGTAGTCCGCCTTGAGTGACTCGACGATCTGCACGAGAGCGGACAGCGACATCTCCTCCGCTCGTGGTTGGGTCTGGATCAGCCAACGAGCAGCGTCGTTGACTGATCCGAACACCTTCAGGGGGATGGTCGGCCGCGTCGCCAGAACCAGGAGGTTGACGACACTGCGCATGCTCGCCCCCACGAAGCCGGTCATCTCGAGCGTCAAGGCGCCGAACGCCATCGAAGCGTTGAAGGTCTGGAAGGCCGACCTGAGCGTCGCGCGCGCCTCTTCGCCAGGCGGCGGGGCGTCGGCCCTCACCACCACAAAGAAGCCGAGGGGACCGGTCGCTTGGGCCTTGAGGCGCTTCAGGTAGAGCGGCAGCAGGCGTGCGAAGCTGGGCTCCGGATCGTTACGGGCTACCATCAGGAGCAAGTTGCCGAAGATGGCGACGCAGTGATCGCCTCCCACGTAGAGCGTGTTCAACTCCTTGGCGCTCATGCATGGTTCGGGTACTGCCGAACCTGCTCCCGGTCAAGCGAACCGGCGATACCTCTCGTGAAGTCGATGAACATCGTCGAGGCGTAACGGAGCCCTTTCCCCGCCGCTATTGGACGCAGGCGTTCCCTTCGAGTCGACAGCGACTCTTGGCCAAGCAGTTGTTCGACTTCTCACAGTCCGTCTTTGAGGCGGCAACGCAGCTCTCGGACCACGGGTCCCGCCTGAACTTACAGCGCCCATCGTCGATGCATTCGATGGCCGCCCGACAATCTGCGTCGCTTCCTACAGTGCAGGTGTGATTCTTGTTGTCTAGTGTGCAGCGCCCATAGCGTTTGCACCATCTGGAGGCGCTGCACTGCTCTTCGCTGGTGGCGACGCAGCTTCCGTCGACCTCTTCGCACAGCCCCTCAAAAGCGCAGCTCTGCCGGCACGGATCACAGCCCGCGACAGCCGCGAGACTTAGAAGAAGGACGGCAACCGATTCGAGCGTGCCCCCGTGCAACGAACTGAACCGTCTCGACATCCCCGGCCTCCTTTCTATCGGGCTGTGTTCGGCGGCGTTGACGAAAGCGTCACTCGCAGACGCGAACCCGAACCACGCTCAGCGAGGTGCCCCCGGCTGACGCCCACGCGACCTCACCGTCCGTCCGGCCCTCGAAGTCGCCGTCTGGCAGTGGCGCGTCGATTGACGCTGGACCCCCGACGTCTGCGCCGGTCGCGTCGAGGCGCTGCAGGGTCGTCCCGCCGGAGGACGCGCCCAACAAGAGCCCGTCGTCGAAGGCCGCGAGGCGGCTCGAGCCGGCCACCGAGAGTGTGCGGTCGGAGACGGGCGCGCCGCTCGAGTCGAACCCGCCGAGGTGCGCGACCTGGGAGTCGTCTGCGTACACGAGGAAGAAACCCGAGCCGGTCGCGACGAGCCCGCCGAGCGTCGTCGTGTAGCCGCCCGCACAGTTCGCCGCGGGATCGTCGGTGATCAGCGCAGCGCTGTGATTGAAGTAGACGCCCTTCCCCGGGTAGCAGTCGGAGATACAGATGGGGACGAGGCCGGATGGTCCGGCTGCGAGGCGCTGGTCCATGCTGTGGCTGCAGCCCCAGCCCCAGCCAGCGCCCGCCGGCGCGCCGCTCGCATCGAAGAGGCGCAGCGTGTCTCCCTGATGACCAATCCCGTCTGGCCAGCGCCGGTGCAGCGCGTGGTACGCCGCATAGCTTCCGTCGACCAATCGCGCGAGCCTCCCCGTCTGAGCGAACTCGCCGAACCACTCGGTCCCCTCGACCTGATGGTCACCGCCGCCGACGAGGTTGGTCTCGGCGAGCACGGCGCCGTTCGCGTCGAGCCTCACGAAGGTCATGAAGTCGGGTGCACGCGCGACGAGCAGCGCCACGTCGTCGGGAGTCGCGGCGACGCCGAAGACCTGTGTGCCCGGGACGACCAGATCCTCGCCGACGCGCTGGTCGATCGCGTCGAGCTTCGTGACGTGCACGTTGCCATCGCTGCCTGCCCACGCCACGACCGAAGCGGCCCCGGCCTGCGCCGTGAGCGCTTGCGACGTGCTCGCTCCGCTGATCATGACGCTGGTGACGCGCGTCGCCTCTTCGAGCGAGGTGGCGGTGCAAGGCGGCGCTCCGCCGGTGCTCCCGGCTCCGACCCCGGGCGCACCACCCGAGGAGCTCCCCCCGGCCGCGGGGCTACCACCCGTCGGCGAGCCCGCACCCTCCGAGCTCGAGCCTCCGTCCGGCCCTCCGCCCGCGCTCGACGCCTCGTCCTCGCAACCGATCAGCAACCCGATGAGGACGAGTGAGAGAGTTCGCATCCGTCGACGATAGAGCGACCGGGTACCCGTAAGCAACGCGTGTCGCGAGAGACCTCGGCTCGAGTGACGGCGATCGCGTTCGGCAAGATCGATACGCCCATGACCCAGGGCATGAACCAGCGGCCTAGCGATGTAGTGGTTTTGCGAAGAGCGCGACGATGCGCTTTGCGAGGGGCTGCTCATGCGGCCCCTCGAGCGCTTTTGTGGCGAGCTCGACGAGCGTCGGATCGAAGACGGACGAGTAGGCCTTCTCGTGGAGCAGGAAGTCGTGGAGCGCGGCGCGCGTCCACGCGGCGAGGTCCGTCCGCACCTCGACCTCGTCGAACCGCGGGCTGGGTCCGATGGCGACGTCGTCCAGGAGGGACGGCTCCGTCCTCCGTTCATCGAGGAGCGAGAGCGCCTTCAGCGCGGCTTTGACGCCGAGGCCACGATGTCCAAGCGCCGTCGCAGTTCGAGCGCATAGCAAAAACGAGGCAGCGTCCGGCGTAAGAGCAAGGCAAACGGGACCAAGACGAGCATGGCAGTCAACGCGTAGCCGATGGCTGCTGCGTCAGTGAACGCGAAGATGGCGACGACCGGCGCTACCGCAAGCGGCCGCGCGCATCGAGGTCCCGATGGTCCGCGAGAGGGCGTGCGCTCGGCACAAGCTGAGCTCGACATCGATCGAGTCATGCGCCGTGATGTAGACCATCGGCGTGAGGCCGACCAAACCCGCAAACCGAAGACGTCGCCGAAGACGCTTGGTCCCGTTGGTCGAGTTGCAGCGCACGCACCGGTCCGGCAGCAAAAAGACACCACGACTCTCGCGCGAAAGGACGATGGCATCCCGGTCGCGCCACACCATGGCCGTCGTGGTCGTCATTGGGAGCCTCTCCTGGAGAGCGAAGCGCGGATGATGGCAGACTCGCGCCTTCTCGTACAAGCCGCGCGGAGACGTCCCGTGGTGGGGGGTTCCCTAGGATGGATAGGCGTTGTGCAAGCGCGTAGCCCAACCGCCTTCCGCCCACCGCCTCCCGCCGCTAGCTCCTTGGGATTGCTTCGCATTCCGAGAAGGCCCTGGGGCGGGGCGGCTTCGGCTATCCCGCAACAACGGCTGGTTTAGGGGAGTTCGCGTGCTGCGACATTGCGCCGAGTCTCGCGGTGACAGCAGGCGATGTGTCGCATCCTGCTGGGCTTCGAGCCTTCGGTCGGTGGGCGTCCAGCCACGGGGCGCGACATTCTGCTGGATCTCGCAGTGACAGCAGGCGATGTGTCGCATCCAGCAAGGCCCCCGGCCCGCATCGAGCCGCCTGCTGCGACATTGCGCCGAGTCTCGCCGTGACACTGGGCGATGTGTCGCACCAGCTCGAGATCCGCGAGTAGCTTGGTTCTACCCCTGCGAGCGGCTCCAGCGTGGGCTGACCGCCTCCCGGGGCGCCGCCGTGCCCAGGGAGCCTCCTACAGCGCGCGAAGAAAGCAGCAAGCCCACGGTTGCTTGGGGTGCGGGTATGCAGCTACGCTCTGGGTGAATTCTTTTCGCCGGGGCAACGACGGAAGCGCGAGGTGGGCTCGCGCATCACCGCTTGCTTTTTTGAAGTCCTTGGCGATCGGAGGTCCCGCATTATGACCCCCTCGAATAAGCCTCTGCGTCGTCGAAACTCTAGTCGCGCGAGCCGGCTGCCCTTGCTGCTTCTCGCCGGCATCACCGCTGCGCCCGCCTGCGGTAGCGGTGGGGGTGGTTGCGGCTGCGCGGGCGTTACGCCGTTGCCCGGTGGCTTCGTCAATGAGGAGCGGATCGAAAACGCGGCGGCTGTACGCATCACCGAGTCCGGCTTTGATTTTCTGGAGGCCAACATCGGGACGCTGGCCGGCACGCTGCTCGGCGGCGGGGTAGACGGCGGGATCGTCGAGTTCCCAGTGCCGGAATCAAGCGGCCAGTTCCTCGGCTTCGTCAACTACACGGTCTGTCCGGGCGGCGCCGACGCCAATGCTTCCCCGCCCACGTGCACCGCCGAGATTGACCTAGGTAACGCTGATCTGGCGATACAGCCCAAAGCGCCACACAACCTCGAGGTGAGCGGGGTGATTCCCTTCCGCCTGCAGAATCTGCCGTTCGAGTCGACCCTCGGCGATATGACCATCACGCTGAACGGCAATGACTCCTGCCCGGGCGAGAACCAGACGTACGCGCCGGTCAATGTCACCATCGATATCTCGATCGAGACCGACACCGATCCGGCCCACGCCCGCCAGGGTTACTCGCGGGTGCGCATCAACGAGGTTGTGATTAGCGAATCCGACATCGAGAACGCGATCAAGCTCAACTGCGATGGCTTCCTCGGCCAAATCGCAAACCTGCTCAGAGGCGTGATCGTTGGGCAGCTGTTTGGTGGTCTGCAAGACACGCTGGTCTCTTCGATCGAGGAGCAGCTCTGTCAAGCGGCCAACCCCGCTGTTGATCCGCCTTGCCCCACCGGCACCAACAACGTCGAGGGCATCTGTCGTTATGGCACCACCGCTGACGCCGACTGCGTGTCGATCGTGCTCGGCACCGACGGTCGCGCCAACCTCTCCGGTCTGCTCTCCGGAATCTCGCCCGGCACCAAGGGCGGGATGGACTTCTTGCTCGCCGCTGGCGGACAGTCGGTGCGCGACGACGGCAGCGGCTACACCTGGGGCGATCTCAACCCGACCAACAACGGCGCCACCCTCGGCATGATGGGCGGCGTCGAGCCCAACCCCATCTCCGGCTGCGTACCGATCTCGGAGCTGCCCCGCCCGAGCGGCCTACAAATCCCCAACGAGCTGATCGACGACAACCTGATCAACAACTGGCCCGGCAACGTGCCTGGCCCGCACCTCGGCTTGGGCGTTTCGGAGAGCTTCTTCAACTACGCGCTCTCCGGCATGTACAACTCCGGTCTGCTTTGCATCGGCTTGTCGACCGAGACCGTGGATCTGCTCAACAGCGGCACCCTCGGCCTCTTGGCGCAATCGCTGCGAGACCTCGGCATTCAGCAGGAGACCCAGCCGATCGCCATCGTGCTCAAGCCCAAGTCACCGCCGAAAGTGACCTTCGGCAACGGCACCAACCTCACGACCGATCCGCTGATCAACCTCGAGCTGAAAGACGCGGGCTTCGACTTCTACGTCTTCTCCTCCGACCGCTACGTCCGCTTCATGACCGCCACCTTCGACATCGGTGCGCCGGTCAACCTCACGGTCACGCCCGAAGGCCTCGTGCCGGTGTTGGATGAGCTCGTGATCGAGAACGGCGTGATCGAGAACAACGAGCTCTTGAAGGAAGATCCGGCCACGCTCGCAGCCTCGCTGCAGGGCCTGCTCTCCAGCCAAATCGGCGGCCTGCTCGGCAGTGGGTTGCCTGCGCTCGACCTCAACGGCTCGCTCTCGAGCTTGGGTCTGCGACTGGTCATTCCGGAGACGGTGGAGGGCCAGGGCTCCCCCGGTCTGCGCAAGCTCGAGAAGGGTGGGGAACGTTACCTCGGTATCTTCGGTGCGCTGGAAGTTGCGCCGGCGATGCAGAACTCGATGATCACCAGCGTGGAGCTGGTGGACACCGAGATCGATCAGGCGGGTTTGCGCGGTGTCAGCATGACGCCGTCGAACGCGCCGAAGATCACCGTCTTGGCCGACGTGCTCGACGACTACGGTCAAGCGGTCGAGCACCAAGTGCGCGTGGACGGCGGCATGTGGAAGCCGTGGACGCGCGATCGGTACCTGCACCTCACCGGGGATGAGCTCCGCATCGAGGGCCGCCACATGGTCGAGGTGCGCAGCCGCAACGTTGGGCAGCCGTACACCGTTGATGAAGAGCCCGCTTTCTTGGAGGTCTTGATCGATACGGTGGCTCCCGAAGTGAAGGTGACCGAGGACGAGAACGGCCGCATCAAGCTCGCCGCAGCCGATCTGGTTTCGGATGAAGAGGTGCTCGTGCGTTACCGCTTCGACGACGGAGCCTGGAGCAAGTGGATCAAGCAGAGCGAGCTCGCCGAGATCGAGACGCCCGAGTTTGCCGAGCAGATCGAGGTCGAGAGCAAGGATGAGTCGGGCAACCTCGGGACCGCGCAACAAGGTTTGATTCGCGGTCTGCCGCGCGCAGACGGCGAAGGGTGCGGTTGCGCCGTGCCCGGCGAGTCGAACCCGCGCTTCGGTGCTTCACTCGCGCTCGGTGCGCTCGCTGCCATCCTGGCGATGGCTCGCAGGCGCAACCGCAAAGCGGCCGCTCCGGCGCCCAAGGCTGCAAAGCCCGCGGCCGCCAAGTCGACCGCTGCTAAGGCCGCTCGCAAGCTGAGCAGCCGCACGCTGCTGGCTTCGATCGGCTTGTTCGGCGTGATGAGCACCTTCGGTGGTTGCTCCTGCGACGAGTCGACCGAGACCGACCCCGACCCGACCGCCAAGTGTGAGGCCCCTGATTGCAAGACGCTGGAAGCGGGCCTGATCGGCTCGTACACCAGCGCCGCGCTCGATTCGAAGGGCACGCTCTGGGTCTCCGGTTACAACGAGGCCTTCTACGAATCGGCCTTCCCCAAGTACGGCGATCTCGCGGTGGGCCCGCTCGAGGGCGCCGCGGTCAACTGGACGGTGATCGACGGCGTGCCGCAAACGCCCACGCCCGATCCGAAGAAGTTCAACGTGAAGGGCTTCCGCGGCGGGCAGACCGAGGCGGGTGAAGACGTCGGCATTTGGTCCAGCATCGCGATCGATCCGGCGACGGATCGGCCGGCGGTGGCCTACTTCGACAGGACCAACACAGCGCTCAAGTACGCCGAGTTCAACGGCACCGCGTGGGAGATCTCGGTGGTGGATAGCGCCCCCGACACCGACACCGGTCGCTACGCCAAGCTCGCCTTCATCAACGGCAAGCCGGTGATCGCCTACCAAGCGATCGAGTCGACGGCCTCCGGCAAGATCACCTCCAAGGTGAAGCTCGCCACCGGCGCCAGCAACGGCTTCACGCTCGAGGACGTGGTGGTCAACGCCAACACGCCTTGTCGCAACGGCTTTTGCACCGGCGGCTCGGTGTGCGTCGCCGATGACGGCGTTTGCGCTTCCGCCGGCAGCGGCTGCAACGCCTGCGCAGCCGACGAGACCTGCGTGGACATCGGCGGCTCGGCGCAATGCAAGGTCGCTCTCACGTCACAAAAGATCGAGCCCTTCCCGGTCGCGACGGGGCTCTACGTAGCGCTCGCACCCGACGGCAACGGAGGCGTAGGCATCGCCTACTACGACCGCGTCGACGGCACCGTGAACGTGGTCAACAAGGGCGCTGACGGCTGGACGGTCACCGTCGTCGACGGTGGTCTGCAAGCCGACGGTAGCTTCTCCGACACCGGCGTGGGCACCTCGCTCTTCATCGACACCGACGGCACCTGGCACCTCGCCTATGTCGACGGCTACGCCGAGACGCTCAAGTACGCCTCGTTCACCAGCGGCACCCTCGACCGAGAGACGGTGGATGACGGCCTCGCGGTCAACAACGTGGCCTTCCCCGACGGCCAACACGTGATCGGGGATGACGCCAACGTGAGCGTGATTCAGGGCGTGATCACCGTCACCTACCAAGACGCTTCGAGCGGTGATCTGCGCATCGCTGAGCGCAACCCCGGCGGAGACGGCTGGAACCAACGCGTGCTCGAGACCGAGTACTTCGGTGGCTTCTTCTCGAAGCAACTGCCGGACGGCCGCGTGGTTTCTTGGGGCCGGCGAATCGAGCCGGGCGCCGATGGCAACCCGATCAGCGTCGGTAACGTGACCGTCGTATCGCCGTGAGCTAGCTCGCGACGCAACGCAGCGCGCTTCGCCCGCCCAGGTCCTCGAACCTGCGGCGGGCGAATCGTTTTCGAAGGCCCGCGCAAACCGCTCGCACGCCAACGCAAACCTACCCGCAGACCGACGCAAACTCGCCGCAGGCCGACGCAAAAATTTGGCCCAGTACCGCGCTGAGGCGTACGGCAGGTGCATGTCCACGAAGGTCGCCCTCGCCACGGAACTGCGCCGCGCACTCGGCGAGATGCTCGCTCTCCAGGCCCAAGGTGGTTTGCATCCCAAGCTGTCCAAGGCCCAAGGCTTTGTCGACGGCTACATGCGAGCCATGCTGGATTCACGCATGATGACGCAAGAAGAGATGCTCAAGCTCGTCGCTGAGGAGCGCGCCCGTGCGCGTGGCCCGTCGACGCGTGAGAGCGCCGGCGACGACTACGGCTTCAGCCGCGCCCTCGCCTGAGTTGATGCAACGTTGAGCAGCTCAGGGCTTGAGCTGCTCGAGCGCCCTGTCGGCCGAGGCCCGCGGGGCGTGGGCGATAGCGACAACGGCGCCCGACTTCGGCACGAACAGCATGCGACAGTGCTCCGGCGTGCGCGCCGGCAAACGAGTGAGCGCATAGTCGATGGCCAGGCCAACCAGCAGCACGGCGACCCCGAGCGACAAGAACTCGGGCGAACCAGCGCGAGCGCCGTCCATCACCAGCCGAAGCCCGATGAAGCTACCGAGCAGCAGTGAGCCGATGCCCACGTACGTCGGCAGGCCGGGGTAGCGCACCTCGCGAGCGGCGATCTGGAGACCGCCAGCCGGGAGAAAGGTCTCCTGCTCACGCAGCGTCTTGCCGAGCAGCTCGGTGCGCGACTTCACCGTGACGCCGGCTTTGTTGATCGAGATGCTCGCCGGGCGCTTGAGACGCAGGGCAACGCGCGCGAACGCCGATACCAGCGCCCACAGCGGCAACACGAAGGTCATCAGCAGGAGGGCCGTCCACAGCGGATGGCGCGGGGCCGACGTGCGCTCCGCCTCGAAGCCGATGGCCGGTCCACTTGCGGCAGGTCCGCCCTCCGAGCTGCGCAGCAGCGTCAGCAGCAGCGGATCGCGCAGCGTTACGCGAGCGCGCTCGAGCAGCTCGGCCCGTGCGCCCCGGCCGAGCGCCAGCGCCGCTACCAGCGCCGTCGGCCGATCCACCGCAACGTCAGCGTCGTCGTAGCGCCGCGCCACGTCGAGAAAGGCCTCTGCGAAGCGATTGGCGCGCTCACCGCCGAGGGCGAGCAGCGGCAACACCGGATCAAACGGGCTGTGGGCCGAGACCCACAGAAGGGCGTGCGCGAGCCGTGCGTCGGTGGAAGGGTCCGTGGAGGCGGCGGCACCGAGCGCGCCCAAGGTTCCAACCAGCGTGCGCTCTGCACCGGCGGCGGAGGTGCCTTTTTTTAGCGCGCGCAGCACGTTGCCGAAGGAAGTCTCCGCCGCGGCCTCTTCGACGCCGAGCCGCGCCGCAGCCTCCGAAACGCCTTGGTCCAGCGTTGGTCTGCGCTCATCAAAAGCGGTAAGCATGAGCGTGACCACGAGCTTGTTGAGCGGCTCACGGATAGCGTGGGTATCCATCTCTTTGATGACCCCCAGCGCGCCGCGATCCAAAGCCTGAACCATGGCAGGTCTCTAGTTCGAGCGGCGCCGGAGCGGAAGCCCCGACGCATCCTCGGCGGCGGCGCTGTGACAGGGTACGTCCGCGGTCGCTTGGCCTGAGGTGCGCGCCGGTGGAATCGGCTGTTATCCTTCCGGCCTCATGCTCCGAGCCTCCTCGATTCTCGCGCTCATCTCGCTCAGCGCGCTCGCGTGCGCGGAGGACTCTGGGCCAGCGACCCTCGCGTCCGCCTCCGCGGCATCCTCCGCGCCGTCCGCCTTCGCTGGTGCCTCCGCGTCGGCTTCTGCGTCGGCGGTGGCCTCCGCTCCAGCGTCCGCGCCGGGCGTGCCCAAGCTCACGCTCGCGCAGATCATGGCGGTCAAGATTCCCCCACCCAACCCCGGCCCGTGGGCACATGCGTATGACCAGCTCGAGCGGCTGCTCGGTAAGCCCACGCACCTGGAGGACGGCAAATACGGCTGGGGCGCGATGGATGGCGCGAGCTGCGGCTACACCCGCCTCTTCAAGGGCAAGGATCCCTTGGGGGAGTACGTCTCTCATTTCGTCTACCCCACCAGGGCCGAAAAGGGGAGCGGCTATCAGTACGCCGAGTGCACGACCGTCGCTGGCGTTCCACCCGGTCCTCCCGAGGATCCGAACGCTTTGGCGCCTCCAGTCGACGGGAGTCCCGTGCCCGTCTCGACGTTCCTGGCCAACGTCATCATCGGTCGGTCGAAATGGGACAAGCAGAAGGTGACGTTGGTGGGCAAGGGCATGGGCAGTTCGATGAGGAGCACGCCCGCCAACCCGGAGCGTTACAGCGTAAAGGTGCTCCTGACTGGCGACGACACCAAAGCAGGAGGCCTCTATTGCACGCTCGCGAAAGGGGTCCGTGAGCCAGATCCTTCTGCCACCAGCGGCCCCATCATCGCAACAGGGACTGTCCAGGTAAGCGAGCTGGTCCAGCCCACAGGTGAACGCATCCTCGTCGCGGGCCTCGTCGATTGTGACTTCGACCGAGTCGGGGCTCCGAGCGGCGAGTGAGCCGCGGGCCGAACATAAGCAGAACGCCCGCGGTTGGCCACGGGCGTTCGCTTCAAACCGGTGCGGCTTGCGTCACGGGCAGTCGTCGCGCAGCTTGACGCCGGCTGCGGCGAAGTCGGCCAAGAGGCGAACGGCGTCGGCGCAATCTGCGGTCGCTGCCGAGTCGGTGGCTGCACACCAATCACCCTTGTAGGTGATGACGTTGTTGGCGTCGCGGTTGCACTTGCCGTCGGCTGAGTCCTCCGGGGCTAGCAACGAACAGAGCGACGCATCCCCGAGCTGCGGCACCTTGACGGCGTCTCCGTCTTCCAGCGTGACAAAGCCCTCGAGCTTGGCGCCTGCATTGAAGGCCGGATTGGTCGTGTCCGCCTTGCACAGGTTGTTCGGGTCGAGACCGTCGGCGTTGAACGAACCCATGCAGTTGTTGTCGGCCGAGATCACGCCATCCTTGATCGAGACGCCGCGGAGCGGCAGCAGGATCACGCTCGAGGTATCGGTCGGGCTCGTGTAAATCGGCACGACGACGTCCTCGGTACCCTCGAGCGTGAAGGCGTCGGAGCCGTCGATCGTCAGCGGCAACTCGAGCGGCGCCACATCGAAGCCGTCGATCGTCTCGTTGATGAAGCAGTAGCCGTTGTCTGGGTTGGTCTCGAGCACGGCGCCGCCGGTGCGGAGGATGCCGGCCGTCTTGTCGAAGGTCAGGATCCAGTTGAAGCTGCCGTCTCCGCTGAACAGCACCAAGCTGTCTTTGGTGACGCACTGCTCGTAGTCCGGCGTGATGCCGGTGGAGAGCAGACCAGCGACGACTGGGGAGGCCAGCGCTGCGGGGGCGCTCAGCTGCAGGTCCACGATGCGCAGCGAGAAAACGTCTTTTCCGGTGTTGTCCTCGAAGGCAACGCAGTCACTCACCACCGATGGACAACCTTCAGCGGGAGCACAAGCGCCACCGGCGGGAGCTCCGCCGCTGTCTCCCGTCGTTGACGAGGAACCCGAATCTCCGCAGCCGACGGCTAGGAAAGGAGCAACAACAAGCACCGAAAGTACGGACACAGAAATTCGCATCATGGTTCCCTCGCGAAGATAGTAGTGACGGTAAAGACGGCGTGGTCAGGCCGGTGTGAGCTCGAACAGGGCGCGAATCTGAAGTACGCGCGCCTCGACACTAGCCGTGTCCAGAAGCTCCACCTTAGCAGTGCCAACGCCCTCGACGCAGCGGGATGCAGTCGCACTGCCGTAAATCATCGCGGTCCGTGCGTGTTTTGACAGGGCCTCACGGCCAGCAGCGGTGCCGCCCTCGCCGGTAACGTGCTGCGCTAGCGCTCCGACGAAGCCGCCTGCGAAGCTGTCTCCGGCGCCAGTCGGATCGACGACGTCCTCGAGCGGGAAGCCCGGTACCGCGAAGATGCCGGTGTCGTCGAACAACATCGCCCCGTGCTCGCCGCGCTTGATGATCAGCGAGTGCGGACCCATCTTGCGGATCTCGAGCGCGGCCTTGCGGATGTTGTGGATGCCCGAAAGATCGCGCGCCTCTTCGTCGTTGATGATCAACACGTCGACGCGGTTGAGCAGCGAAACGAGCTTCTCGCGCTCGCCTTTGATCCAGAAGTTCATCGTGTCGGCGATGATGATTTGCGGACGGCCGACCTGGTTGAGCACGTCGGCCTGCAGCGCCGGGTGGATGTTGCCGAGCAGCACGATCGGTGAAGAGGCAGACTCGGCCGGGATCTTCGGCGCGAAGTCGGCGAACACGTTGAGCTGTGTATCCAGCGTGGTGCGCGAGGCGAGGTCCGCGTCGTAACGCCCGGCCCAGCGGAAGGTCTTGCCTTTGGCGCGCTCGATGCCCTCGGTGCGAACTCCGCGCGCTGCGAGCGACTTGATCGTCGCCTCCGGGAAATCGTCACCGACGATCGCCACGACGCGCACCTCGGTGAAGGTGGATGCGGCGAAGGCGGCGTACGTTGCCGAGCCGCCGAGCGTGTCTTTGAAGTTGCCGGACGGGAGCTCGAGGTCGTCAAACGCCATCGAACCGACGATGAGAACAGGGGCGCGAGATTTCACGGTCGTTCCTTTTGCAGAGTTACGAAAGTCAGCTGGACGCTTCTCGTTTTGCTTCGGAGAGCAAGCTCTCACATCGGCGGGCCCAGCGCTCTCGTTTGCAGCGCTCAGCCAACACGATTCCCCGCAGACGGCCATAGGCCTGATCGACGTCGTCGTTCACAATCACATAGTCGAAAAATCCGTAGTGAGCGATCTCGCCTTTGGCGGCGGCAAGTCGCCGGGTCGTCGTCGCCTCGTCTTCGGTACCGCGCCCGCGCAACCTGCGCTCGAGCTCCGCGAGTGACGGCGGTAACACGAACACGCCGACCGCCTCGGGGAAGTGCGCCTTGATTTGCCGCGCGCCCTGATAGTCGATGTCGAACATCACGCCGCCAGCGCTCTCGCGGGCCAGATCGATCTCCCGCACGGTGGTGCCGTAAAGGTTGCCGTGCACCTCGGCGTGCTCGGCGAAAGCGCCCGCACGAATCATCTTCTCGAAGCTCGGCCGGTCCACGAAGTGGTACTCGCGCCCGTCCACCTCGGTGGGCCGCGGGCGGCGGGTGGTGTGCGAAACGCTGAAGCGGAGGTTGGGAAATTCACCGCGCAGCCGATTCGAAAGCGTGGTTTTGCCAGCGCCGGAGGGAGAGGAAAGGATGAGCAGAAGAAAGTCGTCCACTCGCTCACTCAACATTTTGCACCTGCTCCCGCAATCTTTCGAGTTCTACGCGGATCTCAACGGTTTTCTGTGAGACGGAGGCATCCTGCGCCTTGGCCGAGAGCGTTGTGGCTTCTCTCAGGATCTCTTGCAACAGAAAGTCCAACCTGCGACCGGATACCGGGCCCGGCCCGCTGCTGCAGATCTCGATGAAGGCCGACAGGTGCGTGCGACCACGTGCGAGCTCTTCACTCACGTCGCTGCGATCGACGAGCAACGCCACCTCGAGCTCGGCGCGCGCTCGATCCAGCTCAGGCGCGATCGAAGCGAGTCGATCGAGGAAGCGGGCCCGCAAGCGCACGGGCGCGTCTTTGACCGCGCTCTCAACGGCCTCGAGCAGGCTCAGTGCCGCAGTCCCACGCTGCACCAGCTCTTGGCGCATCGCTTCTCCTTCCCGCCGCCGGTCCGCCTTCAGGCTGGTGAGCGCAGCGTTGACCGCCTGCTCGACCAACGGAAGCAGATCGGCTCGCTCGCCTCGGTCGATCATCACGCCGGGCGCCGCGACGATCTGCTCGAGCGTGCAACGGTCGCGGAGCCCGAGCTCCTCGGCCAGTGCGTCGAGCTCCTCCTTCACCTGCCGAGCGCGCGCCCTGTCGATCAGATCGGCCGGCTCGAGCGTGGCGGATGAGCGCAGCAAAACCTCGACCCGCCCACGCCCAACGGCCTTCCGAACCAGCTGCTCACAGAGCAGCGCGTGGACGGCGAGCTGATCCGGCGTGCGCACGCGGACGTCGAGCGAACGCGAGTTGACCGAGCGGATCTCAGCGGTGATTCGCGAAGAAGACGACTCGGCGTGACCCACGCCAAAACCCGTCATGCTGAAAAGAACAACCGAAGCTTCCATCGAAAGGTAGGTTCAAGCCCAGAGCTTGGACATCACGGCGGAGGCCGCCGAACGCCCTTCTTTACGCAAGGTGCGCAGGTATTCAATCGTTGAGGGCAAGCCCTCTTCCCAGCGGACGAGCGGAGCGAAGCCGAGCAGCTCACGCGCCCGAGTTATGTCGCCGAGGGAGTGTCGAATGTCGCCGGCTCGCGGAGGATCGTGAATGACCTCGACCGGCGGACTTCCTTGGGTGGACTGAGCGAGCCGTCGGCCGATTTCTTCCACCAGGCCCAATAGCTCCACTCGTCGCTCACCAGCGATGTTGACGATCTCGCCGCTTAGCTTCTTGCTGCAGTCTGCTGCGAGCAGATTGGCGGTCACCGTGTTCTTCACGAAGGAGAAATCACGCGTTTGCTTGCCGTCGCCAAAGAGATGGATGGCCTGCCCGTCGAGCGCTTGATTGACGAACTTCGGAATGGCGGCGGCGTAGGCGCCGTCGGGGGATTGGTTGGGCCCGAACACGTTGAAGTAGCGCAGGCTGAGCGTCTCGAGCCCGTAGATCGACGCGAAGACCTTGAGCGAAAGCTCTCCGGTGACCTTGGTGATCGCGTAGGGGGAGAGCGGCATCGTCGGCATGGTTTCGCGTTTCGGCAGCTCTTCGGTCTCGCCGTAGGCCGAACTCGAAGCGGCGAAGATCACCCGGCGAACGCCTTGGTGACGTGCGACGTCGAGCACCGTAGTCGTGCCGACGACATTGACCGAGGTGCTCTCGACCGGGAAGGCGACCGACTTGGGTACGCTGCCGAGAGCGCCCTGGTGAAAGCACACCTCCACGCCCTGCATCGCCTCCGCGAGCGCGCTGGCGTCGCGGATGTCTGCGGTGATCCTTTCGATCTTCGATTGGTCGGGAATCCCGTCGAGGTTCTCCCAAAAGCCGGTCGCGAGGTTGTCCAACGCGCGCACGCGCTCGCCTCGAGAGACGAGCGCAGCAACGAGGTTCGAGCCAATGAAGCCCGCAGCCCCAGTGACGAGGAACTTAACCTTCGCGTTCATCGGGCAGCTCGCGGACTAGAGACCTTTTCTTCGCTGAATCTCAGACATCACGCGCTGGTACTCAATTTCCCAGGTCTGCGAGCCTTCCTTGACGTGCTTGAGCTTGCCGCGGACCTCTGTCTCGAGGGCCTCGTCGAGATCCAGGTACTTGCGCAGCGTAGGACGCATGGCGCGACGCAGCTCGTGGTCTTCCCCAAACACCTCGTCGACGCTGCCGGAGTGCATCAGCATCTCGATGCACTGATCCAGCAGGTAGTCGAACATCTCGTCGCCGATCTTGATGCCCTTTTGATCGGCGGCGAGTCGGCGTAGCCGGCCGAGCTCGGAAGCAGGCGTGTTGCGCACCTCCATCAGATGCTTGGCTCGATCATTCACTTCGCGCTCGGCCTCGAGGTAGGCGTTGAACACGCTCTCCAGGTCCCGAATGACCTCCGCCTTGCTGAGGACCTCCACGAGCTTCGAGCTCATGAGGCCCGTCACCAACTCTTCCGAGAGACTCTTTACCTTGCCGCTATATAGTCGCATGAGCCGATTTCCCTTCGCACGAAGCTCCCGCGACGTCGAAGGAAAAGACCGGTTTTGGTCGGCTGCGCAGGGCTTATTGGATCAAGGCCCGCGACGCTTGGGCGCAACACTCTTGGTACGCGGCGGGTCACTCAAGCGTGGCGCGGGTCCGTCGACCGGCGGCGGCACTGGGGTCGATTCGACGACAGAGTTCGCGAAGTCAAGTCCACCTCCGCCTGGGCTCTTCAGCGGCCTTACGCCGATTTTGAGACGCCGTTTGACCGCTTGCTTCTGGCGCTCCTTGTACTTCTCGTGACTCGCGTTGCCCGTCTCGTTGTTTTGCTCCGTCGCTTGATCGACGATTTGGAACTCACACAAGACGAACACCACCGGTCCGAGCGCCCAAGCGGAGGGCGGCGCGAGTTCCATCGTCTGCTCGGGCAGCCTTATCGGCAGGTCGACGACGAAGTGAATCACCTTGTAGCTCTGGTCGCTGAACTGGTTGTCGCTCGGGGTGAACGAATCATCGACTCCGGTTTGGAAGTCTTTGATCATCGAGCGTAAGTGCGGGTGGTCCTGGCAATAGCTCTTGAAGTGAAAGAGCGTGTTGATGCTCTCTCCCGCGAGCACGAGCGAGAAAGGGAACAGGTGCTGCGTCAGGTGGAACAGCACCGGCAGGATGTCGTCCTTCTTGCGCGTGACGATTCGGAAGCGGACCTTGTCGTAGATCTGCGACGCCGAGGCATCCGACTTGGACATCAGCTTGGTGTAGAGCGAGTCCTTGTTTTTGCGCCCTCCGACGAACTCGACGATCGGCATACCCGCCGAAAGCATCTCGCCGACCACGCGGTAGACCTTCTCCTCGACGAGGTGGAACACGTCCTGGTCGGACATCGGTAAACAGAAGAGCAGCTCACGTCCGTCCAGGTGATGGATGATGTGCATCGCCTTCAAGATCGCGCAGGCGCAGGTCTGCCGATGGCCCTTCGCCGACGCCATCAACAAGAGCTCCTCGCAGCTGGCGTTCGCTACGGGTTTGGGGATCGGAAAGTCGAACTGTCGACGTAGAAAGCTAACAGCCTCGTTGCGGAGTGAATCGAGGCGCGCCCGGTCCCATGGCTTGCCCGGCTGGAATTCGTGGGAGGCCAGCAGGGCTGCCGCGTCCTCCAACGTTTGAAGGTTGAGCCGATGCCAGTCGATCACCGACTCGCCTCGCAGGATCAAACGAACCGACTCCAACTCGTGGAGCGCGAAGTCTTCAAGGCGCTTGAGGCGCCCGTGTTCGTCGGTCATCGAAGCCCATGGGATTCCGATGTCGCAGTTTCGTCAAGCCACCCAGTGTTCGCCTGGGTTCCGCCGAAGCGGGGGCTCAGCTGCACCGGAATGGAGAGCGAAATTCGTGGCTTCGTGGACACCCCTCGTGTCCAGCGTGACCCAATATCCTACTTATGTTGTTTCGAGACAAATGCGCTTATATAACTGAAATATATAAGTAATTCGGATTTTAATGGTCCTCTGTTCAGGTTGGCTTGGTTCGTGGAGGACGTTTTCCGTTGCTCGCCGTCTCCGCATCCCTTAATTCTTGGCCCGTCACAACGAGCTGTGGTTTCTTATCCTACATTGTGTGCTCACCAGTTCTCGACTTCTGTGTCGGGACCTCAAGCTCGGAGATCATCTGATGAAGTTTGCTCCCTGGTTCGTCGCCGGCCTGGCTCCTTTCGGGGCAATTGCGTACAGCGGGTACCTCGGGCACGCCGTGGTGGTGGTGCTGACAGTTGGAATCTTCCTCGGGACCTTGTCCTTGGGTAAAGCGCCTCCCATCCAGACTCGGCAAGACGGCTGAGGTCTCGGTGCTCTGCACATCCTGGCTCAAGAAATCCCCACTCAGGGCCGCCGTTCTGGTCGCCGTCCTGATGCAGAGCGGGTGTGAGCCAGCGCGTGGCGAGGTCCGTGAGTGGACAAAAGAGGACCACGACGGTGCGAAGACTCGGGGCCAAACGCCCCAGTCCACCGGCAATAAGGACGCTGCACCTGGACTGGCCAACACGCTGTGGACGAAAACGTGTTCAACGTGTCATGGCGCAACCGGTCGCGGGGATGGGCCGTTCGCCCCAAGCACCGGCATGCCGGACCTAACCCGCCCCGATTTGGCGAAGCTCACGGATGATGACCTCAAGAAGGTTATCCGCGAAGGGCGCAACGCTATGCCCGCTAACCCGGATATCCCGGAGACAGTGCTGGATGCGTTGGTGAAACGAATTCGGGCGGGCGCTCAGCGCTAGTTTGAGTCGTCACGACTCGTAGCTCCCGCGGTTCACAAAAGGAAAACGGCCACCATGAGTGGCCGTTTTGCGTTGGGGAAGCCAGCTTGCACCGGCTTCCCTCAACCGAACTAACTAGCGAGCAACCGCGGGGTTGCAGGGATCAACAGCGATCTCACCGCCGTTGGCGAGCGGGATCGGCTTGCCGTCATCACCGTTGACCGGCTTGCTCTTGACCGTGGCGTCGAAGAAAGAGACGCGACGGTTGAGCGCCTTGTTCTCCGGGGTGTCATTGGCAGCCAGCGGGCGAGTCTCGCCGAAGCCGACGGGGTAGAGGCGGTTGCACTTCACGCCGTTGTCCACGAGCCACTTGGCAACCGAAGCCGAACGCGCCTTGGACAGCGCCATGTTCAGGTTGTCGTCGCCGTCGGAGTCCGTGTGACCCTCGATACGGAGCAAGGTCACGTCGGGGTTTTGCTCCATGTACTCTTTGACGATGGTGAGGATCTCGTCTGCACCTGCCTCGGAATCAAGCTCGGCGCTGCCGCTCTTGAACGGAACGGGGGCGGGTAGCTCGATCTCGTTCTTCTTCTTCTTGAAGCCCTTGAAGACCATTCGCTTCTTGGCGGGCTTGGGCTTCTCGGCCGTCTTGGCGGGCTTGGGCTTGGGCTCATCGGCCGGGCCTGCTTGAACCTTCACGGAGCAGCCCGAGAGAAGAAAGCTCAACGAGATGACTGCCGAGGTGACCACCGGAGTGACGAATTTGCGCATAAAGATTTCCTCCAAAAAGCTCGCCGAAAGGGAAGGTCCCATTCTGGGGACGAAGGGATAGCAGCTGGGACTGCAGGGATATCACCCCGCTTCGCAGAAAACAGTTCCCCTCAACGTGGCCTTAGACGCGCCTGATAGGCGTTGCTTCAACGAATGTCAGAAAAAGTCCGAACACTCGAATTCGCAGCGTTATCTACAGAACTCCACCCTCTGAGGGCAAGTGAGGAGTTCACGAACACAGGCCACCTGTTGGCTTGGTACGTTTCCTCCTGGGTTTGGCTCCCAACCAAGACTCCGAACTCCAAAAAAACAGCTCAGCTTTTGGTGAAAATATTCCGCAGTCAGCTTGCGGTGCAGTCGGACGGGGGCGCCGCTTCAAAGCGCTACAAACGAAAAACAGCGCCGGCAGAAGTTGCCGGCGCTGCTGTTTGGTCATGCGGGTTGAACGAACCCCACGACCACGCTGTCAGTTGCCTGGGCCTGCGCCACCGTCGCACGGGTCGGGCTGCGGCTCGGCAGGTGCGCCTACGCCGTCAACGGTAACTACGGTCGCGTCGAAGCCGAGACCGATCGAGATGCCGGTGCAGGGCGTTCCAGCTTGCTGCGAACCGTCCGACATAATGTCAGACGCCTGGCGGATCTGGTTGAGGATCGACTCGACCGTCGGACCGCCGTTGCAGAACTCGGGGGAGAGCGTCCCAGCGAGCTCCTCGATCTGGCCGACGAGCGCCTCGGTGTCGAGAACACCAGCGATGATGCCCTCGGTGGCGCTGCCGTGCGCACCGTCGAGCTTCATGGTGATGAAGGCGCTGCGGATCTGCAAGGAGAGCTCGAAGCCAGCGATCGCCAGCGTCAGATCAACGGTGCCCTTGTTGCCGGAAACCCAGGTGTTGTCGGTGAGGTACGATTCGGCGAACTTGACCTTGGAGGTGTCCGGGTCGGTCGGGTCGTCGAGGAACTCGGGGACGGCCTTCCACGTGTTGCCGTTGCCCTCTTTACCAGCGAGGAGGATCGCGTCGATCGGGTCGTAGTTGGCCCCATCACCGAGGTTTCGCATGTTGACCATCACGTTGAACGAGCCGCTGGTGATGGCCTCGTTGATTTGCGACTCCAGGTCGGTGCCCATCGAAACGAGCTTGATGATCGGGATGAGCGTGCGGCCGAAGGAGTTGTCGATGCCGTCGTCACCGTCGGGGAAGACGTTCGTCGGGATGCCCTGACCTGCGGGGGTGCAGTGGTTGGCGAAATCGTCCGACGTGACCTGGCCGTCGAGGTTGTAACCGAACGACTTCCAAGCGTCGGGGCTCTCGGCGCCTTGACGAGTCTTGGTGCCGACGTAGAGCTTGGTGGTTCCGAAGATTTTGCCACCGCCGTCCCCGGGGCTGGCGCCTGTGGGACGGGGCGGGGGTTGTGCTCCGTCGCCGCCGCCGCCTGCTCCACCGGTGCCACCGGAGCCGCCGGTTCCGGCGTCGTCGCCGCAAGCGAGCAGGGAAGCAACGAGACTAGCCGAGCCAAGTGCCAAGAGAAGTTTTGATCGAAGCATGTCAGACCTCCAACGTTCGCGAATCGTGCCTCGCGACGAACAACCGGTTTCACCCTGGCGCGTCAGGCCGCGCCGACCACACACCCGCCGCACTCAGCGACCGGAGTCTTCCCCCCGTGCCGCCCGCGAGGCCCAAACTGCCTAAGTAGTGCGAAGACCCTTACTCCAAGCGATGGAGAGGTCCAAGCCCCAGAAGCCTAGTTCGATCACGATCGATCGGCCACGCGAAAAGTATGCTCTCCAAAGTGGGCTCGACAGCTTCCCGCAGGCGGCGTAGGCCAGTGGACCCGTGTCTGCCGAGTTCGCCCACCTTCACGTCCACAGCCAGTACTCGCTCTTGGACGGTGCCATCCGTGTGAAAGAGCTTGCCGCAAAGGCCAAAGCCTTAGGCATGAAGTCGGTTGCGCTGACCGACCACGGCAACATGTTCGGCACGATCCAGCACTATTTGGCCTGCAAAGAGCAGGGGATCGCGCCGATTCTGGGCTGTGAGATCAACGTGGTCCGGCGAGGTGCACGGCCAAGTCGCGCCCCCGCTGCGTCGGCTTCGGCCGACCTGGGTGAAGACCTACCCGTCGACCACCTGGTGCTGCTCGCGGCCTCGGCCGAGGGCTACAAGAACCTCGTCCGCATCGTTTCGCGCGGTCACTTGGAGCCCGTCAGCATGCGAGCTCCCAGCGTGGCGATTGAAACGGTGGCGGCGAACGCGCGCGGCATCATCGGGCTGACCGGCTGTCTCGGTGGCGTGGTTGCACAGCGCATCATGGAGGAAGGTGAGTCGCACGCCCTCAGCGAACTCGACCTGCTGAGGAGCGTGTTCGAGCCGGGGAGCCTTTACGTCGAGCTGCAAGACCACGGCCTGCCGGAACAAGCGGTGGTCAACGGTCTCCTGGCGCAGGCCGCCAGGCAGCTCAGTTTGCCGGTGGTAGCGACCAATGACGCCCATTTCACGAACCGCGAGGACGGTGAGGGGCAGCTCGTTCTCAGCTGCATCGCGCAGAATCGTGCGCTCGCCGATGCGCAGGCCTCCCATCACTCGAGCTACGAGATGTTCCTCAAGTCTCCGCTCGAGATGGCCAACACCTTCTCCGACTACCCCGAGGCCGTGCGCGAGACGCTGGCGATAGCGGAGCGTTGTACCTCGTTCAAGTTGAAGCTCGGCGAGCCGATGTTGCCGAACTTCAAGGTGCCGGAGGGCTTCGACGAGTTCTCCTACTTCCGTCACGTCGCTGCAGAAGGCCTTGACCGTCGCTTTGTCGAAGCGGAGAAGATCGGCCGCCAAGTCGATCACGCCTTCTACAAAGCCAGGCTGGAGACCGAGCTGGACGTCATCTGCAAGATGAAGTTCCCGGGCTACTTCCTGATCGTTTGGGACTTCATTCGCTACGCCAAGGAGAACGGTATTCCGGTCGGGCCGGGCCGCGGCTCCGGCGCTGGATCGATCGTCGCTTGGGCGATGCGCATCACCGACCTCGATCCCATCCCGTACAACTTGCTGTTCGAGCGGTTCCTCAACCCCGAGCGCGTGTCGATGCCCGACTTCGACGTCGACTTCTGTATGGACCGACGCGATCAGGTCATTCAGTACGTCTCCGAGCGATACGGCAAACGTAGCGTCGGGCAGATCGCGACCTTCCACGAGCTCAAGTCGCGCAGCGTGATCAAGGACGTCGCGCGGACGATGGGCATGCCGCCGATGGACGCTCAGCGCATCGCCTCGCTGGTTCCGCAAAAGGGCCCCGGCGTGATGTACACGATCCCGGAGGCGCTCACGATCGAGCCAAAGCTCAAGGCGCTGGTCGAGACAGACCCTGCGGTAGCGGAGCTGATTCGCCAGGCGATGAAGCTCGAAGGCTTGACGCGGCACGCCGGTATGCACGCCGCTGGCGTCGTGATCAGCGAAGGTCCGCTCGACGATCACGTGCCGTGCTTCAAGAACGGCGAACAGATCGTCACGCAGTATCACAAGGACGACGTCGAGAAGGCAGGCCTGGTCAAGTTCGACTTCCTCGGCCTCAAGACGCTGACCGTCATCGATATCGCCGAGAAGCTCGTCAATCAGCGTCCGGACCGTCAGGGCAAAGAGCCCTTCAGCGTGACCACGCTCCGGCTCGATGACCCCGGCACGTACACGTTGTTGCAGTCTGGTGAAACCACCGGCGTGTTCCAGCTCGAGTCGAGCGGCATGCAGCAGCTGTTCAAGGATCTAAAGCCCGACGCCTTCGAGGACATCGTCGCTGCGGTGGCGCTCTACCGCCCCGGTCCGCTCGGCACCGGCATGGTGAAGGACTTCGTCGAGTGCAAGCACGGCAAGAAGCCGATCGCCAAGATGCATCCGCTCGTCGACGAGATCCTCGTGCCGACCTACGGCGTCATTGTCTACCAAGAGCAGGTCATGCAAGTCGCGCAAAAGCTTGCTGGCTACTCCTTGGGCGGCGCAGATCTTCTTCGCCGAGCGATGGGCAAAAAGAAGGCCGAGGAGATGGCCAAGCAGAAGGCCACCTTCGTTGAAGGCTCGATCAAGAACGGCGTCGCCGAAGACGACGCGGATCGCATCTTCGGCCTGCTCGAGTACTTCGCCGGGTACGGCTTCAACAAGAGCCATTCGGCTGCGTACGCGCTGCTGACCTACCACACCGCCTACCTCAAGGCGCACTACCCGGTGGAGTTCCTTTGCGCGCTGATGACCGCGGATCGCGACAAAACCGAGAAGGTCGTGCGCATCATCGCCGAAGGTCGCGCCTGGGGCGTGGAGACGCTCCCGCCCGAGATCAACGAGAGCAAGGTCGACTTCACGGTGGTCTACTCAGCCGGCGGCGAAAAGTCGAAGCCGCGGGGCAAAGGCCGGGCGCGTCGCATCAGTGATCCGTTCGAGCCGAAGATCCGCTTCGGTTTGGGCGCCATTCGCGGCGTCGGTGAGAGCGCGCTGGAGGCTGTGCTGGAGGCTCGCAAAGAGGGTGGGCCGTTCCTCGACCTCTTCGATTTTGCCGAGCGGGTCGATGCCCGCCGCGTCAACCGGGGCGTACTCGAGGCGCTGATCGCCGGCGGTGCTTTCGACGCAACGCTCGCCAGCAAAGGGGTCTCTCGCGCGAGGGCGTTTGCTTCGGTCGAGCGCGTGCTCGAGCGCTCGCGCAACGCCAGCCGCGACCGTGAGCGCGGGCAGACCTCGCTGTTCGGCTTGTTCGCCAAAACCGAGGTCTCGAACAAAGCGGCCTCCGAGGACTACCCGATGGTCGAGCCGTGGGACCTCAAGGAGACGCTGGTCCGCGAAAAAGAGGCGCTGGGCTTCTACGTTTCGGGCCATCCGCTCGATCGTTACGGCGTCGAGCTCTCACGCTTCGAGGTGACCAAGACCTCGGCCCTGGCAACGATGGAGAATTGGGCTCGGGTGCGCGTTTGCGGCATGGTCGAGGAGTACCGCTGTCGCATCTTCAAAGGCGGAGGCGGCAAGCTTGCGTTCTTCGTGCTCGAAGACCCAACCGGGCGCGTCGAGGTCAAGGTCCGCGAGAAGCAGATCAACCTGTACGAAGGCATTCTGCAGTCGAAGGAGGCCGTGCTGGTCAGCGGGAAGCTGAGCTTTCCGATGACCGAGGACGGGGAAGCGGAGTCGAGCGGTCCGCGCGAGCCTACGCTGCTGCTGGACGAGGTGGTGCTGCTCGCCACCGTGCTGCGAGACCAAGCGCGCTGGGTTCACCTGCGGCTGCAAGAGTCGCGACACAGCGTGGAGGCGACGCGCAAGTTGCGCGGCGTGTTGGATGCTTGCCCGGGGGCGTGCCCCGTGCAGATCACCGTGGAACTGGAGGGCGGCTCCGAGGTGAGTTTGAGCGTTCCGGGGCTCAAGGTCGAACCAGGCGAGGGGCTGTTCTCCGGCGTCGAGAAGCTGTTGGGATCGCGCGTGCTCGAGCTGCGTTAGCGCAGCGGGGATTGGCGCAAGGCCTCGGCGAGCGCCGCTAGCTCGTCTGCTCGCACGTGGTCGCTGCGATACACCAAGCGAAAGTAATCCGACGAAAGCCGCGCTTTGGGCAGCGGTTCCACCAGCGTCCCGCGCGCGAGGTCCCGCTCGATGAAGTAGCGTGGGAGCACTGCGACGCCGCGCCCGCGCAGCACCTCGCGGGCGACCGCCGCGATCGTCCCCAGGCGAACGACCTCAGCGAAGGTCCACTGTTCTCCAGGGGCTCGGCCATCGAGGAAGTAGCGAAAGAGTGGGCGGTCGGGGTGCAAGTCGAGCAGCCGCCAGGCGCCAGCATCGTTGGCGGAGCGAAGGCCCTGCTTCGCCAGCACGGCCGGTGCTGCAACCAGCGCGTACTTCTCTTCATGCAGCACCGCGAACTCGACGCCTTGGCGCGAGAACCGGGCGCTGCTGATCAGCGCGTCTACCTCGCCGCGGTCGAGGGCGGCCAGGAGTGCTTCGGTATCGCCGAAGTAAAGATGCAAGCGGCGATCGGGCCGAGCCTTTTCGAGCGGGCCAAGCTGCGGCAAGAGCCAGGAGAGGCCAAGCTCGAAGCGGGTCCCGAGCACCAAGTCAAAAGGCTGTGGAGTCGTGGTGAACGCCGCTTTGCAGCGCAGCGCCGCGGCGAGCGTCTCCTTGGCGTGAGGCAACACGCGCTCGCCGGCCAGACTCAAGCGCGACGAGCGAGTGGTACGAACGAACAGCCGCTCCCCAACGTCATCCTCGAGTTTGCGGATGCGATCGGAGAAGGCCGCGGGAGAGAGCCCGACCTCGGCCGCCGCGCGGCGGAAGTTCTTGTGATGGGCGCACGCCACGAAACAGCGCAAACTCTCGAGATCAGGAAGCACCTGCGACCTCGTCGAAGCTCGCGGCTGCGCTGCGCGCCTGCTCTTGGTCCTCCTGGAACTTCACGAGGACGCCCAGCGTTTCGACCACGGTGGCTTCGTCGAGACGGCTGCGGCCGAGCACGAGCAGCGCGCGCGCCCAATCGATGGTCTCCCCGACGCTGGGCGCTTTGCGTAGCGCCAGCGCGCGCAAACGGCGGGTAAACTCGACGATCGACGTCGCTAGTTGCTGGTCGATATCAGGGAGCCGGCTACGCAGGATGGCGAGCTCACGTTCAGGGCTCGGATAGTCCACATAGGCGAACAGGCATCGTCTGCGCAGCGCCTCGGTCATGTCCCGCGTGCCGTTCGTCGTTAGCAAGACGAACGGCCGCTGTTTCGGCGTGACGGGGCCCAGTTCAGGGATGGTGATGGTGAAATCAGCGAGCAACTCGAGGAGAAACGCCTCGAACTCGGGATCGGCGCGGTCCACCTCGTCGATCAAGAGGACGCAAGGGGTCTCCGACTCGAGCGCCTGGAGCAGCGGCCTTGCGACCAAGAACCTGCGGTCGAAGAAGCTCGCTCCAGCGCTGCTGACCCGATCGATCGCCTCCGAAAGCGAGGCCGCACCCGCTGTTTCGACCGAGATCCGCTCGCGCACCAGCTGCGTGGTGAGCATCTGCTTAGCGTAGTCCCAGTCGTAGAGGGCCTTGCTCTCGTCCAGCCCTTCGTAACAAGAAAGTCGGATAAAGCTGCGATCCGTGGCTCGAGCGACAGCGCGAGCGAGCTCGGTTTTACCGACCCCGGCCGGGCCTTCCACCAGCAGCGGGCGCTCGAGACGCAGCCCAAGCCAAACCGCCATGGCGGTTTCGGAGTCGATGATGTAGCCGTATTCCGCCAAGGTCTGGGCCAAAACCGCGGCGGATGCTGGTCCGGAGGCAAAAAGCTCAGTCACTGGCGGCAGAAGGTAGCCCACGCCAAGCGCGGAAGTTAGGGAACTTTGTTGATTCGGCGAAGCACTCAAGGCGAACTTCGCGATGGACTTCACCAGACGGCCCGTTAGAAACTATGAAAGGTTTGGATGTCTGAAGAGCGAACGGACCTGGTGCGGGTAGACCCCACGGGAACTGCACATCCCGTCGGCCGCGTCGCGAGTCAGATGATGCGGCTCCGACAGGGCACGTTCCGCGTTATGCCCGGGCCCACCCATTTGCTGTTCATGCGGCACGTGGGGGAGGACGGTAAGCGCGACGAGCTGGACGGCGCGGTCTGTCGCTTGGCCGGTGAGGTGACTTCGCCGGGCGCGATTTGTGACGTGGTGTCGCTGATCGGTCAGGCCGCCTGGCGCGGCGAGCTGATCGTGATGAGCGGCGGTTCGCAGCGCTCGGTCTTCTTCGACAACGGCCAGGTTATTTCGGCTTTTTCGAACGTGGAGGGGGAGCGGTTGGGCGAGGTGCTCTATCGCTATGGCGCGCTCACCCGCGAGCAGGTGGAGGTCGCGGCCAAGTCGGTCAACGCTGAGGTGCGCTTCGGTGAAGCGGCGGTCAAGCAGGGGTTTGTCTCGCGTGAGCGGCTCTTTCAGCTGATCGGCAGCCAGACGGAGGAGGTCGTGTATGCGGTGCTCCTCGTGTCCGACGGCATGTTCTACTTCCTCGACAACTTCGATGAGCATCGGCTGGCGGCACACCTGAACCTGAGCGTGAATTCGCTGCTGATGGAGGGCGTGCGTCGGATGGACGAGACGCGCTACTTCCGCGAGCGAATCCCGAGCGAATTGCACGTCCCGGCGCGGGTACCTGGACGGTCCACGCCGCCCGAGGAGAGCTCTGAAGCGTTGGCGCCGGTCTTCGGCGCGATCGACGGGCAGCGCAGCGTCGCCGAAATTTGCCGGGTGGTCGGCAAGGGCGAGTTCGAGGTGACCCACGCCTTGTTCCAGCTGTTGCAAGCCGGTGTGGTCACAGTGCATCCACCTCGGCTCACCGGGCCGCTGGCGATCGTGGCTCGTTTCAACGAGGCCATGCAACACCTGCTTCAGTCGGTGGATCAGTTGGGGAAAGGCGCTGAGCTTCGTGACCAACTCTCGAGTTTTGCTACCGGCGCCGGCATCTATGACGCGCTGTTCATGGGCGGCGCAGGCCCTGCAAAAGACGGCACGCTGATCGGCGACAAGATCGTCGACAACATCGCGATGTTGGCTGGGCCGGGCGAGGCCGGCGCGCAAATGCTGTCCCAATGGCTCTACGACTACGCCTCGTTCGCCGTGTTCATCGCCGAGCCGATGTTGCGTTCGACCGAAAAGCAGGGAACCACGGCGCGCAAGGTCGGCGAGCTGATCGCCCCACTCGCGCCAAAGTAGCGAATCAGGGCGCGATGCCGATCAACCGAGGGTTGATCCAGCTGATAGAAGTCACTTTGACGCGGCAGGAGCAAGGGACTAAACGGTCGCCCCGATGGTTGATCGCCGCAGCGCCGTGTTGCTCCTCGCACTGACCGTGCAAGCCGTAGGCTGCGACATCACTACCTCCGGTGGTCCGCCGAAGCAGCTGACCTACACCGAGGACGCCCGCAAAGCCTACGCCGAGGCGATGCTCTCCTTCCAAGCGAAGGACTGGGAGTCGGCCAAGCCGCTTTTCGCCGACGTGAAGAAGCGTTTTCCGCAGACGCGGGAGGCGCGCATGGCCGAGCTGCGGCTAGCCGATATCGACTTCGCCACCGAGCGCTACACCGACGCGATCAGCGCCTACCGAACCTTCGTCACCACCTACCGCACGGATCGCGACGTTGAGTACGCTCGCTACAAGCTTGCGAAGGCGCTCTACTTCGACATCAGCGACACCTTCCTGCAACCGCCGGCAGAAGAGCGAGATCAGGCCACCACGGCCGACGCCAATCGCGAGTTGAAAGCCTTTTTGAAGGCCTTTCCGAAGAGCCGTTATCGCAAAGACGTCGACTATATGTTGGAGGTGGTGACCGGCCGTTTGGTGCGTCATGAACTCTACCTCGCGCGTTACTACCGCAAGCGTGCGAACTACGACGCGACGCTTGCCCGCATCGATTACGCGCTCAAGAGCTACCCGAACTCTGGGCTCGATCCGGAGGCGATGGTGCTCAAAGGCGAGACGCTGATGATGATGAACCGCAAACAGGAGGCGCGCATCGTGTTCGATGCGGTCGTCGCTGATTGGGGCGGTCCCTTCGCCAATGACGCTAAGGCTTTTCTGCAGGAGTTGGGAGCTCCTAGCCAGCCCGCAGCGCAGATCCGACGACCCGCGGATCCTGGCCCTAAGCCGGCGCCCACTGATCCCAAGGCACCAGCCGATCCCAAGGCGCCGGCCGATCCCAAGGCGCCGGCCGACCCCAAGGCACCAGCCGATCCCAAGGCGCCGGCCGATCCCAAGGCGCCGGCCACGCCGACTGGGCTTTAGCGTGCTCGAGGGGCAGCCTTCCGCCGGTGTTCGGCTCGAGCTCGTGTTGGTCGAGCAGCGCGCAGATGAGGCCGTTTATCAAGGCCATGCGCACCTGCCGACGAGCTCGCTCGGGCTTTCGGTCGTGTCCAACCTCAAAGGTGCCACGGCCAGCTTCAGCGACGGTGCGGGCGCGAGCGAGGTGGTTCAAGCGGCGATCGTTCGCTTGGCAACGACGTTGGTGAGAGCTGCAACCAAGCGCGAGCTCGAGAGTGGTGAGCCGCCGCCAAAACGAATCGTGCGTTGGCGCCCCCTCGACGTTGGCGGTTGACCGATCGCGATCGGCAACCCAGGATTCGCTTGTGGGTTCTTCTTGGAAACTCGGTTCGCTGTTCGGTGTGCCTATTCGCATGCACTGGACGGCGATCGTTGGTGCGCTGTTCTTCAGCGGCTTTCGCATCGCGCCAGGAGCGTGGCTGGGCTTTCTGATCGTCATTCTCGTGCATGAACTGGGTCACGCCCTGGTAGTGAAGGCCACCAAACAGCGCGTGCTCGGCGTCGAGGTTCACGGTTACGGCGGGCACTGTGAATGGTCGGGCAACCCTACGCCGCTCGGGCGTGCCTCCATCGCTTGGGGTGGCGTGTGGGCGCAAATGGGCTTGTTCGTGCTCGCCCTTCCGCTCGCTGTGATGTTCTCGGGAGGCGGCAGCTCTCACCTTGACGATCTTTTGCGTGCCCTCACGGTCAACAACCTGTTCCTTGCCGGAATCAATCTGATCCCGGTACGGCCGCTTGACGGCGCTGAAGCGTGGAAGCTGTTTCCACTGTTGCGGGCTCGTTGGAATGCGTCTCGTCGCAGCGCACCGCGGCGCCCAGTGATTGAGGTGAAGGGGCCCGTTGGGGCACCCAAAGCAACCGCGCCCAAGGTGGTGAACCCGCCCGCGCAAGGTGGCGACCTCTCGCCCGAGCTGCGGGCGCTCTTCGCTAAAGTCGCAGCTGACGCGCGGGACGCTCGCCACAAACGCAACTGAGCGCTGCGAGCCAACCCCGCAGCGCCCAGACCGAGCTACGTCGCTTACGACGACTTTTTGGTGCTAGCGGGGCGCGAAGTCCCAGCGACGAGCCACTGCGCCTCTACGCCGCGCGTAGCGGGCTTGAGCGTCGCCTTGCCCTTCGCCAACGTGAGGGCGATGCCGTCCCCCCACTTCGAAAGCGGCGGCAAGGCGAGCGTCTTTTGGCCTTTGATCGCCTTCATTCCGGCGTCGTCCACCAAGAAGCAGGCGATGCCTTCCGAGGCAAGCGTGGTAACGACCTGCCGGGGTAGCGTGACCGCAACGAGGCCGCGGACGTGTTCACGAACGAGGTGAGTATCTCCAGCGCGACGAACGGCATCCAAGCTGTCGAGCACCCAGATGAAGCCCTCCGTCTTCTCGGTGCGAGTGGCCGGGATGGCGGCTGACTCGAGCACCTCGAGGTTGAGCGCCTCTTTGTAACCATCCGCGGGGGTAGCGCCTGAAGGCTTCTTGGTTCCCTGCGACTCCGTGCCTTTCTTGTCGCGCAAGACGAGCACGTCGTCTGTCGGCAGGGCGCGAGGCACTGTCACGCGCACCGGGCGCTTGAAGCTGCGCGGGTCCCCGACGGTTCCTGTTGCCACGGCGTAGGCGAGCGTTTCCGCCGAGCCAACCACGAAGCGAGGCCTTCCGGGCTCCGGATCCGCGGTGCGCAGAGAAACGGTGCCTTTGGGCGGCGGGTACACCTCGGACGAGATAACCCGTAGATCCGGCTCGACGATGCGGGCGCCGGTCGCCACGAGATCCACGAGCGCGCCCGATTGAGCGAGCACCTCGAGTACTTGCCTCGAAGGCGGTGAAACCAACAGATCGAGCCGCGAAGGAACCCGCTTCGACTTGAGCAGCATGGCTGCCGCGAGCATGTCCCGCAAGGTCGCGCCGCTGTCCCCGCCGAGCACCACTTGCCCGACCGGTTTGCCTTGCAGATCACGCACCGGACGAACCACGCCATCCTCATCCATGATCAGCGGATCCACAGTGCCGAGATCCAGGCTGATAACCTCCTCGCAGGGGGCTCCCGGATCCGGAACGATGGCGCGATGCGCTTTGCTGCGACGCTGGTCACGAAGGAAGACCTCGGTCTTTTCGTCGCTCACGAAGATGGCCGCAGCAGCGCCAACTTGCGGCGCAATGCCTGCGAGCACGGCGCGCTCTGGAACGGAGAGCAAGCGCGCGCTCGGCCCAGCGAACTCGAGCACGACCGGCGCTTGATGCTCCGCCTCGATCCGGCGCACCACCTCATCAAGGCCGCGTCGCAACAGCTCGAGCGCGACGTCGCGGGCGCAGATGAAGGGCCGAGCCCGGCCGCCGAGATGAATCTGCACGCTGCGCGGTGGCCGCAACCAAACGCTGCCGGTTGCGAGGGCTTGCCCGAGCATCGCGGGCGACACCACGAGCGCCAACATGCCGACGCCACCAACCGTGGCGAGCCTAGGGTCATCCGTCAAACACAGCCGAGCCGGCGCTGCGAAGCGCTCGAGGTGCACCGGGCCTGGAAAGCCGATGCCGGGCCGAGCAATCTGGATGTTGAACCCCGGCAGCTCGGCCGGTGTGCTGCGCGGTCCGCGATCCTCGGCGTCTTGTAGCGAGGCAGCGTCCGTCACGCACGTCCCGTCGTAGGCAATGGCGACCTCGATCGAGGTCTTCTTCATGCCCAGGGCCAGCGCCTCTCCAAGCGCGCGCCCCGCGGAACGCGAGAGCACCACCTGGTCCACTTTCACTTGCACCAAATCCCCTCGCAGCTGCGGATCAGCAGCCCGGCCGGCGAGGATCTTCTGAGGCATCGTGCGGGGAGGGTCCCCAGCTCGTGCACGCATGGGCGTCGTTTTCCTTTGTTCCGATGGTCAGAAGCGAGGTGCTTTGACCCGAGATTCCCTCGACGTCCTCCGAAGCGGTGGGCGCGAGAGGCTCAGCCGCGCCAGAGTGGCTCTCGGGAGATTACTCCTTGGAGGCTCGGGCGATCAGTCCCTCGGTCAACTGAGCGAGTGCACGTTACCCGCTCGAAACGGATAGGGTCAAGGCGCAACTAGAGGCCGGGCGCACGTGCCGTATCCACCGAATTCCGCCGGGACGCAAGACGTAAACCTGCGAGGATTTACGCGCGATCAACCCTGTTCTTTACCTGCGCACCCTTTCGCCGATAGAGTTTGAAGCCATGTTCCAAACCCTGCTGAAGGAAGTCGTCGACAACGTTGATGGTGGTCTCGCAACGACCGTCATGGACTTTGAAGGCATCGCGGTGGACACCTACGCCAAGCCGAACGCGCCTGTCGACTTCGACATCAACACCATCGGCGCCGAGTTCAGCGTGGTGCTCAAGGCGATTCAACGAGCTTCGCAAATGCTCGAATCCGGTGAGCCGGCTGAAGTGACGATTCAGGCAGAGAAGGTGATCACGTTGATCCGCGTGGTCTCGGACATCTACTTCGTCGCCATCACCATGACCCCGGGCGGCAACCTCGGTAAGGCGCGCTACATGTTGCGCACGCGCGTGCCTGCGTTGCTCAAAGAGCTTTCGTGAGCGGTTGGTCGTGAGTTCCAGCAAGGGCACGCGCTTTCGCGTGCTCGTGCTCTCGGGGCCCAACCTGGCTGAACTCGGGCGGCGAGAGCCAGAGGTCTACGGGACCGAGAGCTATCAGACGATCATGACGGAGCTCGTGGCGGTGGCGCGAGAGACCTGCGCTGTCGAGTGCGTCGCCAGACAAAGCAACCACGAGGGCCAGTTGATCGATTGGATCGCGAGCGCCGCCGAAGACGGTTTCGCCGGCATCGTGATCAATCCGGGGGCGCTGACACATACGTCGATCGCCTTGCTTGACGCTGTGCGTGGTTGCGCGCTGCCTTGCATCGAGGTGCACCTGTCGAACCCGGAGGCACGGGAGGCCTTTCGTCGCCGCTCGTACGTTGGGCGCGCTTGTCTAGGAAAAGTCGCTGGTTTCGGAAAAGAGTCGTATCTGCTCGGTGTGCGCGGGCTCCTGGCCCATCTCGAGCGAACAACGACGACGAAAGCTCGTCACGCGTAGCGTCAATGCGTCAAAGCGTGGCACAGTGCGTCTCGCATTCGTGGTCCAGCGCTTCGGTAATTGAGCCTGGCGTTCCGATTTGCTAGCAGGGTGGGAACGGGTGTTCTCTACCGTGAGGTCGGGTCCACACGAAAACTTCCGGAGGATTCCCCAGCGTGAACATCGATATTCAGCAGCTCAAGGCGCTGCTCACTGCCCTCGCAGAGGGGGGCGTCAACGAGTTCGAGTTCGAGGACGAGCACGTTCGTCTGAAGATTGGCCGTGGAACCCCACAGCTCGCGCAGGCGAGTTATGCACAAGCTCCATACATCGCTTCGCTGGTTCCGTCGGAGCCACCGACGTCGGTGCGGCCGCCGCCCTCCGTTCCACCGGAGACAGTCGAGGACGACAGCAAGACGGTCTACATAACGTCGCCGTTCGTGGGCACGTTCTATCGCCAAGCGTCTCCCGATGCTCCGCCCTTCGTCGAGGTCGGGTCGAAGGTGCGCGAGGGTCAAGCCTTGTGCATCGTCGAGGCGATGAAGCTGATGAACGAGATCGAGGCGGATGTCGCCGGGACTATCGTCGACATCCTGTGTGAGAACGGCAAGCCCGTCGAATACGGGCAGAAGCTTTACAAAATTCGCACCGCATAGGGTCGAACGCCACCATGTTCAAAAAGGTCCTGATTGCGAATCGCGGCGAGATCGCGATGCGTATCCTGCGCGCATGCCGCATGCTCGGCATCCGAACGGTAGCGATTCATTCGACCGCGGATGATGAGGCTCTGCACGTCCGTTTCGCTGACGAGGCTGTGTGCGTAGGGCCTGCGGACGCGGCTAAGAGCTACCTCAACGTGCCGGCGATCATCGCGGCAGCCGAGGTCACCAACGCCGACGCCATTCACCCTGGCTACGGCTTCTTGAGCGAGAACGCGGCCTTCGCCGAGCTGTGTCGCAAGTGCCGTTTGACGTTTATCGGGCCGACGCCCGAGGCGATGCGGCAGTGGGGTGACAAAGTCACCTCGCGCACCAACGCGGCCAAATTCGGGCTGCCGCTTTTGCCGGGTACCGGCGTCTTGGCGGACGCGGATGAGGCGGCTGCGCGAGCCGCGGAGATCGGCTTCCCGGTCATCCTCAAGGCCTCCGGCGGCGGCGGTGGGCGAGGCATGCGCATCGTTCGCAACGCCGACGAGATCCACCGTGGCTTCGAGACCTGCCGGCACGAGGCCCAGGTCGGCTTCAAGAATCCCGACGTCTACCTCGAGCGCTATGTTGAAGAGCCGCGCCACATCGAGTTCCAGGTGCTGGCGGATCACCACGGCGGTATTTGGACACTCGGGGAACGCGAGTGTTCGCTGCAGCGCCGGCACCAAAAGGTGGTCGAGGAGGCGCCCAGTCCGGCGATGACGAATGAGCTGCGGGCGTCGCTCGGAGAGAAGATCCGCAACGCCATCGGGTCGACGGGCTACACCTCGCTCGGCACGCTCGAGTTCCTGATGGATGAGCGCAAGAACCTCTACTTCATGGAGATGAATACGCGCGTCCAGGTCGAGCATCCGGTGACCGAGATGACCACCGGCGTGGATCTGGTGGAGATGCAGATCCGCGCTGCTGCGGGCGAGAAATTGCAGCTGGCAGACACCCGCCCGTGGAGCTTCCGTGGCCACGCGATCGAGTGCCGCATCAACGCCGAAGACCCGAAGACCTTCGCTCCTTGGCCGGGGAAAATCACCAGCTATCACCCGCCGGGCGGTGGTGGCGTGCGGGTGGACTCGGGCATTTACGGCGGCTTCCGCGTCCCGCCGAATTACGACGCGCTGCTAGCAAAGGTGATCGTCCATGCGCCCACGCGCGAGGAGGCCATGCAGAAAATGCGGGTCGCGCTCGACGAATTCATCATCGACGGCATTCGCACCAACATCCCGCTTCACATCGCCTTGCTCAACGAGCCAGCCGTGATCGCCGGGGACATGAGCACCCGAACCATCGAACGAGTGGTGGCGCGAGGCTTCTGAGCGGTGGGCTCGGTCGTCTTTGTTGAAGGCGGCCGAGTCATTCTGTTTACCGCTCGTTCGACTGTGCTAGAGCGAGGGCGGTCAGATGTCCGCTCAAGCAGAAATCAACGGAAAGTCCCACGGAATCTCGCACTCTTCTACGCCGCTTGGTAGCCAAGCAGCCGGTCCGCTACAGCGGGACTTCGAGCGTTGGAAGCAAGCGACCAAGGACCCCAGCGAGCTGAAGCTCGGGGTCAGCGGCTTCGCGTATCCGGACCTCTTCGACGCGGCCAAGCTCAGCGAGCTGATGAAGCTGTTCGAGGTCGGGCTGGCCGAGTCTGATCCAACGGCCTGGCAGCTGCTCGAGGCCTATCGCGCCAAAGGCGCAGAGCTCGGGCCGCTGGAGGTGAGCCGCGCGCTGCTCGCGGTTGCGCCGCACGTATCGCGTTTCATCGGTCGACTGTTCAACGTGCAAGACGAGTTGGAAGCGCGCCTCAACGCCGTTAACGAGCGCAAGCCGCTGTGGGACTTCAAGCGTGACTTCGTCAAGAAGCGCGTCCACAAAGCCAACGCCGCACAGAGCTTCGGCCAGCGCGTCGCAGCGTTGTCTCCCGCCGAGCAAGCAAGCTTGGCCAGCGCGGTGCTCGCTGCTGCAGTCGAGGTCGCGGCGCCGGGCAAAGCGACGCCGGTGCCCGGGAGCTCCGATGAAGAGGACCTCGTCGCGCGGGCCGTGCTGTTCGTGCTCGAGATCGATGAGACGGGGCGCAAGGCAGCCAAGGCTGGTGGTGCAGTGTGGACGGAGGAGCTCCACGCTCGCGTGGCGCGGCTCCGCGAGAAGTTGGCGCCGCTCAGTGGCGTACCCAGCGAGGTGCTGCAGTTGGCTGCGAGCGTCCCCTCCGACGCTGAAGATCTCGCGGTCACAGCCTTCGTGCTCGAGGCCGCAGAGGCCGCGTTGGCTTGGCGTTCACGTGACCACCATGACCCCGTGTCGAAGTGGCCGTCTTTGCGCGCCGCCCACACCGTCGAGCCGACGCAGCTCGTGAAGTTGCGAAGGCCGGATGAAGCGTTGCCCGAGCTCTTCGTCGGGCCCGAAGATGAAGTGCGTGCGCGTGACGGCTTTGCGTTGACCGATCGTCGCCGAGACGGCCGCGCCGTCGAGCAAGAGGTGGACTACTGCCTGCTCTGTCACGACCGCGACAAGGACTCCTGCTCGAAGGGCCTGCGCGAGCCGAAGACGCAAGCGATCAAGAAGAACGCCCTCGGCGTATCGCTCGATGGTTGCCCGCTCGAGGAGAAGATCTCCGAGATGCACACCATGCGCGGGGCAGGGGATTCACTCGCGGCGCTCGCGCTGATCTGCGTGGACAACCCGATGTTGCCCGGGACCGGGCATCGCATCTGCAACGATTGCATGAAGGGCTGCGTGTTCCAGAAGCAGGAGCCGGTGAACATCCCCGAGGTGGAGACCAGCGTCCTCACCGACATCCTGAGTCTGCCCTGGGGCTTCGAGATCTACGGCTTTCTCACGCGCTGGAACCCGCTCAACATCGCGCGGCCAACGATGCGCGCGTATAACGGCAAGAACGTATTGGTCGTGGGCTTGGGCCCGGCGGGCTACACGCTCTCGCACCACCTTTCGCAAGAAGGCTTCTTCGTTACCGCGGTGGACGGCTTGAAGATCGAGCCGTTGCCGGTCGAGCTGACCGGGGACGAGCAGCACTCGCCCCGGCCGATCTTCGACTTCCAGGGTCTGTACGAGGAGTTGGACGAGCGCATCTTGCTCGGGTTTGGCGGCGTCAGCGAGTACGGCATCACCGTGCGCTGGGACAAAAACTTCCTCTCGGTGCTCTACATCACGCTCGCTCGTAGCCGTAACTTCAAGGTGTTCGGCGGGGTTCGCTTCGGCGGGGCGATCACGCTCGAGGACGCTTGGCGGCTCGGCTTCGACCACGTGGCGATCGCCGCCGGCGCCGGCCGTCCGACCATCATCGACATCAAGAACAACCTCGCGCGCGGGATTCGCAAGGCCTCCGACTTCCTGATGGCCTTGCAGCTCTCCGGCGCTGCCAAGCGCAGCAGCCTGTCGAACCTCGAGGTCCGGCTGCCTGCGATCGTGATCGGCGGTGGGCTCACCGCCATCGATACAGCGACCGAACTGATCGCGTATTACCCGATTCAGGTCGAAAAGACCGCCGAGCGCATCGCCGTCCTGATCACCGAGAAGGGGGACAAGGCGCTGGTCGAAATGTTCGACGACGAGGAGCGGGCGTTCATCGCCGAGCAGCTTGGTCATGCGGCGCTGATTCGCGAGGAGCGAGCCAAGGCTGCAGCCCAGGGTCGCACGCCCAACTTCCAGGAGCTGATCGCCTCGTGGGGCGGTGTTTCCTTGGTGTACCGCAAGCGGGTGGTGGACTCGCCGGCCTACAGGCTCAACCACGAAGAGGTCGCCAAGAGCCTCGAAGAAGGCGTTCGCTACTTCGAGAACCTCTCGCCCGAGGAGGCCGTGCTCGACCGCTTCGGCGCGGTGAAGGCGATGAAGTTCGGCCGCCTCAAGCGCAACGAGGAGGGCAAGTGGGTGGACGCCAAAGAGACGCTGGAGCTCCCGGCACGTACGGTGTGCGTCGCCGCAGGCACCCAGCCGAACGTCACCTACGAGCGTGAATACCCGGGCACCTTCATGTTCGATTCGCGCGGTCAGTTCTTCCAGCCGCACACGGCGCGCACCAACGACCAAGGCGAGCTCGTGGTGGAGAAGGCAGAGCGCGCTCGCGACGGCTTCTTCACCAGCTACAGCGACGGCAAGCACGCGGTGAGCTTCTACGGAGACAACCACCCTCACTACGCAGGCTCGGTGGTGAAGGCGATGGCCAGCGCGAAGGACGCTTACCCCAAGGTCGCTGAGCTCTTCCGGCTGCACCTAGCGACGCTCGATCAGGAGCCGCAGGCCGCTCGCAACGCCCGGCGCGCCCGCTTCGTGCGCACGCTGGAGGAGGAGTTCGGCGCGGTGGTTTACGAGGTCAACCGGCTGACTCCGACCATCGTCGAGGTGATCGTGAAAGCCACGGCCGCCGCCGCCAAGTTCGAGCCCGGCCAGTTCTATCGGTTGCAGAACTTCGAATGTTTGGCGCCGATCGTTGGCGAAGAAGAGGGCGGGCTCGGCACCCGGCTAACGATGGAGGGCATCGCTCTCACCGGCGCCTGGGTGGACAAGGAGAAGGGCCTGCTCTCGCTGATCGCGTTGGAGATGGGCACGAGCTCCAAGCTGCTCGCGAGCCTCAAGCCTGGCGAGCCCGTCGTGGTCATGGGGCCGACCGGCACTCCGACCGAGATCCCCGAGAACGAGACGGTGCTGCTGGCCGGTGGCGGCTTGGGCAACGCGGTGCTGTTCTCGATCGCTAAGGCGCTCCGTGCGCGCAAAGCCAAGGTGATCTACTTCGCGGGCTACAAGAAGGGCGAGGACCTGTTTAAGCAAGAGGATATTGAAGTAGCGACTGACCAGGTGATCTGGTGCACCGACTCCGGCGTCGAGATCGCGCCGCGCCGCGAGAGCGACGTGCACTACCGGGGCAACATCGTTCAGGCGATGCTGGCCTACGCCAAGGGCGAGCTCGGCAAGCCGATCATCAAGCTGAAGGAGGTGCACCGCATCATCGCCATCGGCAGCGACCGCATGATGAACGCCGTTCGAGACGCGAGGCACGCGGTGCTAGCGCCGTTCTTGGATCCACGCCACGTCGCGGTCGCCAGCATCAACTCGCCGATGCAGTGCATGATGAAAGAGGTCTGCGCGCAGTGCCTGCAACGCCATGTCGATCCCAAGACCGGCAAAGAGAGCTTCGTCTTTACTTGCTACAACCAAGATCAAGATCTGGACGCGGTGGACTTCGAGAACCTGCGGGCCCGGCTCAAGCAATCGAGCACCCAGGAGAAGGTCTCCAACGCCTATTTCGACCACTTGGTCTCGGCCTACCATCTCGCTCGCGTTTGACGCGACGGCAGCCTAGTGCAGCGCCTTCGAGATGGCATCAAGGGATCTGCCGATGATCGAAGGCGAGACCAAGGCGCGCCGACGAAGGACTAGCAGGGCTAATTCGAGGAGGCGGAACGATGGCATTGCCTTCGAGCGCGGCAGAAGATTGATGCCATCTCGAAGGCGCTGCACCAGGGCGCAGGCCTTGCGCGGATGGGCCTCGGACCCCTAGGCTGCGCCGATGCTGCTCCACATCACCTTGTCGGTGCGACGTTCCGAACTCGAAGCCTTTCGCACCTTCGAGCATCACGCGGCTCGCGTGATGTCCAAACACGGCGGTGCAATCGAGCGGGTGCTGGTGCTCAAGACGCGGGAAGACGAGCCTCATAAGGAGGTGCACATCTTGTCGTTCCCTTCGGAGGACGCCTACGCGGCCTACCGCGCCAGCCCCGAAATTGCGGCCTTCCAGCCGATGCGCGAAGTCTCGGTGGAACGCACCGAGCTGGCGGTGGCCACGCCCGGACCGAACTACGGTGCAGCTTGAGCTAGGGCTGCGCGGCCGTTCGGCGAGGTCGCAGCGCGCGGCCGTTCGGCAAGGTCGCAGCGCGCGGCCGTTCAGCGAGAGAGGCGAGCTAGTGCGCCTTGCGCCCGACGTGCTCGGCGTTGAAGGCGTTGGGGCAGAGGGTTTGAACGCCGCAGGCTGCGCAGGCCGGCCGTTCGGCGCCGCATACGCGGCGGCCGTGGAAGATCAGCGTGTGTGAAAGCGGATCCCAATCTTCCCGCGGGAACAGCGAACACAGCGCCTGCTCAATCTCTTCCGGGGTGTTCTTGCGCGTGAAGCCGAGCCGTTGCGCGAGCCTGAGCACGTGGGTGTCCACCACCACGCCGTCGGGAGTGCCCCAAATCACCCCGAGCACCACGTTGGCCGTCTTTCTACCGACTCCCGGTAGTGCAACCAGAGCGTCGATCGAGCGCGGCACCTCGCCAGCGTGGTTTTGCACCAAGGCGGCAGCGAGCTTGACGATGTTCTTCGACTTGACGTTGTACATGCCAAGCCCTCCCGCCTTGAGCAGCTCCCCGACCTGTTCGGCGTTGGCGCTCCCGAGCGCCGCCGCCGTGGGGTAGGTCTCGAAAAGACGCGGCGTGACCTTGTTGACGGCCTTGTCGGTGGTCTGCGCCGAGAGCACCGTGGCCACGAGCAGCTGGAACGGCCCGTCGTGATCGAGCTCACAGTGCGCGTCGGGGTGGAGCTTTTTTAGTTCGGCAAAGGTGTTGCGCGCCTTGGCCGAACGCTCGGCGAGCGTGGGCGGGCGACGCGGGGATGCGCCCGCGTTGCTCTCGCTCTTTGCTTTGCTCTCGCTCGTTGCTTTGCTGGCCGAGGGATCGCTCTTGACCGCGATTTTCGCGGTCTTGGCTTTGGAAGGAGCGGCCTTGGCCTCAGATGAGGTTGCTGGGGCGCTTTTTCGTGTCTTGTTCTTCGAAGAACTTTTCGATGCTTGAGAGGCCATCTTCCACCGAGTCTGCAACGATCCGAAGGATCTTGTTGGGCTCTCCTTTGAGGGCCTCGTAATAGGCCTGACGCTCTTTGGCGTGGATGATCGCTGGGGGATAACCGGCCCGGTAGAGCAACAGGTTCATGAACAGCCGCGCGATCTTGCCGCTGTCGATCGGGAAGGGGAACACCCGCAAGAGGTCATAGTGGGCGCGTGCTGCGATGCGCACGGCGTTGCGGGTCTTGCGCGTCTCCGGCTCATTCAGCCAATCCACCACCAAGCGAACCTTGTAGGCGATCTTGTCCGGGGCGGCGTACTCGTGGAAGTAGAGCCGGTGCTGCGGGATGTCTTTGCGGTATTTGACCGTCTTGAGGTCACCCTCGCTCGGGTGGAGGATCAGGTACAGCTTGCGGATGGCGTCCACGGTGACTGGAAGCCGCTTGCGCAGGCCGAAATCCCGAACGTACTCGATGGCCTCGCGGTGACGCCGAATCTCGTCGGCGGCGGGCTGTAGGCTCGAATCCGCGAGGTTGGGCTCTTTGGCGAAGCCGGCTTCAATCTCTTCACGGGTGTAGACGGTGCCCTCGAGCGCGCTGTCATGGCTGACCCAAGCTTGGTCATAAAGCCGGTAGAACTGCGCCTTGAACTCTTCGTCCTTCCCCTCGATCTTCGCGTCGAGCCGCTGAAAGCGCTCTTCGATCGAAAGAGAGGGCTCGAGCTTCCGCACCGGGATGGGCATGGAAGCTTGAATGAAGCCTGCGGGCGGACGGTCACTGGCGGTGCGAGTCAGCGTCAGCGGGCCTTTTTGGCCTGCCTTCCCCGCGGCACCTTTGCCAGGAACCGACTTTGCCGGGGCAGGCACCCCTGCGGACGAAGGACGGGGTGCGCCCAGGCCCGAGGAGCGAGCGGGTAGCAGCGTCAGGCTCTCTCCCGACTTGGTCCTGACGACCGTGGCCTCGCTCTTCGGCGGGGGCTTGGGCGGAGCGCCTTTGGCAGGCTTGGTCAGCGGCTTCGGCGCGACGACCTTGGCCGCCTTTGCGTCTTTTCCGCCTTTTGCGTCTTTAGGCTTTTCCACCGATTTTGCGCCTCTTTCGGCGGCCTTGGGCGCCGCTGACTTCTTTGCCCCGGCAGCCTTCTTGGCCGGCGCCTTTGCGTTGGCGCCTGATTTCGAGTTGCTCGAGCCGCTTTTAGAGGTGCGTTTCGCCGCCATGTTTTGGTCTCAGGGAGGATGCGATGAAAATGCGGGCAAATTGGCCCCGACCCCAGTGAAAGGGCGCAGGTTAGCCATCCCGCCCATCAGAGGGCGCCCACAGTCGCGCGAGACTAGTAGGGCGCCCAGTGTTTCGTCAATGCAGACCCATCAAGAATCGATGGCGATTCCCAAGCGTGTACGCAGAGTGAAGAACTCTTCTGTGGCCGTAAACAGCAGCAATTCCTTCTGCCGCTCGCGGTTTTCATCCTGCGACTTCACCATCTCGAGCGCGATTTCGAGGTCGTTGGCCAGGATTAGGCCTGCGCGATCCGACGAGTGATCCACGCCGATCACCCAGCGCTTCAGGTCGATGGCCCCGGATTGCAGCAGCTTGGTGACCGAGCTGGTGAGCTGATCCCGTTGCGGGCCGTGGATCGACTTTTCGAGCAGGGCGAGGTTGTCCCCGACCGGCCCTTCGAGTTCGGGGGCGACAGGGAAGGCCGATACGACCAGCCGAATCGCCGCGAACAGCCACGCTCGCAACCCGGTGCCGGTGGGCACGAGGTGGCGGATGTACAGGCCCGGCCGGTAGTAGGTGAGGTGCTTGGCCGCGATGAACGCTGCGGGCTGTTGCGGCAGCTCCAGCGCCAACGCTGCTTGGCCCAGGACGACGGCCGGGGTGTGCGCGTGAAGGAAGGCCAGACCGCCGCCGTCTTCCGGGTTCTGAAAGGTGAGGGGAGGCTCCATGCCGAGCACGCCGGCGGCGTAGTAGAGCGTCTGCGACATCGGGTAGGGGTGACGCAGCAGGTCGAGCGCGTAGGCGGCCTGGAAGCCCAGTGCCTCGAGCGGCTGGCCGTTGCGCTTGAGCACCGCCGGCTCGATCAGCTGGAAGATGTGCGTCAGCAACGGATCGGCGTCCGAGTGCATCAGCAACTGCCAATCCTCGTTGCTGAGCCGGGATTGCGCTGCGGCCGGACCTTCTGGCCGCATGCGACGGAAGAAACGCTCTTCGTCGGGCTCGGCCAGGTTCATGTTGACCAGCGCCTGACACAAGCACCAGGCCGCGTCGGCGCGCTTCGACTCGGTGTACAGCTTGCGCAGCAAACGGTACGGCTCCGGCTTGAGCGGGTTCTTGCGGATGATCGGCTTTTGCGCCGCGACAGCCTTGTCGAGGTACTGGGCCGGGTCGCTGGCGTACAAGGTCGCCAAGAGCTCGTTGCGGGCGACGTTGTCGGGCTCGAGCGTTTGGGCCGCCTCGAAGGCGTCGATCGCCTCCGACGTCCAGCCCAAGTTGTCGTGGTAGAGCTTCCCGAGCTGCTCGAAGGTCGCGAGGATCTTGTCGCGGTCATTGGCCTCGGTCGCGCGGTCGAGCTGGATCTTGAGCAGCCGATCCACCGACTCGAAGTCGCGCATCTGGCCGCGAATGCCGATCGCCTCGAGCAAAGCCTTGTCCAGCGACGGGTCGAGCTCGAGCACCTCGTCGTAGAACTTGGCGGCGCGCTCGAGGTCCCCCATCTGCCGGCCGGCGACGATCGCGGCGGTGTGGAGGTATTTGGCCTTCTGCTTGGTGTCACCGACCATCGAGGCGAGCTTGAGCACCACGTCCACCAGGCGGGACCAGTCCTTCTCCTCGCTGTAGAGCTGCATCAGCTTGGTGAGCACGCGGCGATCTTCCGGACGCTCGTCCAAGGCGGCCACGTAACTCTTGCTGGCGCGAGTGCGGTCGTTGAGCTTCTGCGAGTAGATGTCGCCCACCTCGAGCAGCAGGTTGGTGCGCGCCTCGCCGGTGAGTGAATCGAGCCGGCGCATCTTCATGCGGATCAGCTCCTCCCAGTCGCCGGTCTGCTCGTACACGCGTGAGAGCGCATCGAGCGGCGCGTTCGACTCGGGATCGATGTCGTGGGCCTCGGCGAGGGGAGCCACGGCCTCCTTGAGTTCACCGAGGGCGATGCGGGCGTTACCGAGGCCGAGCAAGGCGTCGGAGCGCATGCGCATGGTGAGCTTGTCGTCGAAGCGCGTGAGCACGTCTTGGAACAGCACCACTGCGCGTTTGTGATCCCCGGAGCCGTCGGTGACGCGGGCCGAAGCCATCAGCGCCTCGGGCGAGTCGGGGGCGAACTTGAGCAGCGTCTCGACGTGCGATTTGGCCTTCTCGGTCGAGCCGGTCTTGGACAGCGACTCGATGTAGCGCATCACCACGCGTTGAGCGTCGGCGGGCGGCAGCGCGTCGGCGCGACCAACCACCACGTCGTAGGACTTGGCAGCCTCGATGAAGCGGCCTGCCTCGAAGGCTGTGTCGGCGGTGACGGTGTGACCCAAGAGCGACGTCGGATCGAGGTCGACAGCTTTGGTAGCGGCCTCGAGCGCGCGCGTGCTCTCCTTCAGCCGATCCCGCAGCAATACGGCCATTTCACCGTAAAGGCGGGCCTTGGTGATCTTGCCGTCGGTGACTTCGATCTCGCGGGCGATCAACTCGACGGCGCTGGCCGCGTCGCCGCGGGCCAGATACGCCTGGCGCAACGCGAGCGCCGCGATCGTGTTCTTGGAGGAGGCATCGAGGGCGGCCTTGTAGCGTTCGATCGCCCCGTCCTTGTCCCCCTTCTCCTCGAGCATCTTGGCCGCGCGAACCCAAAGATCGCTCTTTTGTTCGGGCTTTTCGGCCTTGCTGGCGAGCGATTCGACAGCGGAGATCGCCTCTTCGGCGTCGCCGGTGGCGATGCGAACGTTGGCCAAGGACTCGAGCGCTCCCGCATGGTTCGGGTCGATCTCGAGCACGCGCTCGTAGGCCGTCTTGGCGCGCAGCGGCGAGCCGACCTGCTCGACGAGCACGCGGCCGAGGGCGAGCAACGCGTCGACGCGAGCCTTGTCCTCGGTGATCAGCTTGAGTTGCTTCTCGTAGCCGGCGACAACGTCCTCCCAGCGATCGAGCGCGCGGTAGTGACGCATCAGCGACACGAGCGAAGCAAGATGCGTCGGGTCGATCGCCAGGATGCGCTCGAGGGTTTCAGCCGACTTGGTGTGGTCGAGGAACTCCTCGTCCTGGATACCGGCCATGCGCTCGAGCAGGTTGATCTTCTGCCGGGGCGTGGCGGCGATCGCCAACTGTCGCTCGAGGATCTCGAGCAGCTCGCCGTAGCGACCTTGACGATTGAGGATGCGGTCCACACCGCGCAGGGCGGTCAGGCTGCCGGGATCCACGTCGAGCGCGGACTCGTAACGACGTTGCGCCTCGGGCAGGTTGTTGAGCTGATCTTCGTAAAGCTCGGCCACGCGACAGATCGCCTCGACGCGCGCTTCACCGCGCAAAGCCTCGCTGCGTTTCTCGAGGATCTTGGCCAGACCTTCGGTGTCGTTGAGAGCTTGATAGATGCGGGTGAGCGCATCGCAAGCGGCGTCATGCCCGGGGTCTTCGGCGATGATCTGCTCGTACAAATCACGGGCGCGACCCGGATCGGAGAGCTTGGTCTCGAGCAGGTCGGCGGCCTCGGCGCGGATGCGGCGAGCCTTCTCCGGGGTGGCCGCGCGATCGGCGCGACGGAGGAGCACCTGGCCGAGCTCATTCCATTGCTGTGCTCGGCGATAAACCTGCGTCATACCGCTGAGTGCGCCCTCGTTGGCTGCGTCCAGTTGGAGCACGGCCTGGAAGCAGGGCAGACCCAAGTCGGGGCGGGCGATCTTCTCCGAGTACCAAAGGCCCAAGCGGGTGAAGAGCGTGACCTTCGTCTCGGTGGGCATCCGCGGGTGGTTGGTCGCCTCGGCCAGGATCTGCAGCGCCTCGCCCCAAAGCTTCATGTCGGTGCCAGCCGCTCGCTCGAGATCGGCCGCGTACTCGTCGTTCTGAACGTCCTGCGCTGCCGCCTGCGCGTAAGCGAAAACGCCCTGCTCGTGATCGTCGAGCTCACGCACGTACAAATGCGCGATCTGGTTGAAGCAGCGCGCACGCTCGCTGTGGCTCTCGCTCTTTTCGCTGCGCTCGAGCAGCATCTCGATCAGCTCTTCATGTTTGCCGAGGTTGCGGCGCAGATCCTCGAGCGCCGTCTGGGCGATCGGATCATTCGGGTCGAGCTCACAAAGCTGCTTGAGCGTCTCCTCCGCGGCGTCGTGTTGTTTGGCGCTCTCGAGGATGCGCGCGGCTCGGAACAGCAGCGACTTCTTCGCCTCGATCGCCTTGTCTTTGCCTTCCTCCTCGGGCACTTCCACGCCCTCGGCGGCCATCGCGAAGGCCTCGGCGACCTTGGTCGGCTCGGCGCCCTCTTCGATCGAGGACTCCAGCGCGAGCGCCGCGTCGTGATCGTTCGGGTCTGCCACGAGGGCGTCCACGCGCGCCTCGAAGTCGGAGGCCGCTAGCGTCTTGGCGACAGCCGGCTTGCCGATGCCGCTCAACAGCTCGAGCACCGCCGCAGCTGACTTGGGGCGCTTGTCCGCCGTCTTCTCGAGCAGCTTCAAACAAAGCTCATCCACCTCTTTGTGGATCCAGCCTTTGGGCGCGACGCTCGACGGTGCAGCCGGCGGAGAAGCCAGGTGCGCCGCGACGAAATCAGCGCTCGAGGTGCCGGTGAAGGGCGGCTTGCCCGTCAGCACTTCGTACAAAATCACGCCGAAGGCGTAAAGATCGCTCGCTACGTCGGCGGGCTTACCGCGCAGTGATTCGGGGCTGGCGCTCTTGGCCCAGCCCGCGGCAGAGAGGGCTCCACCGAGCCGATCCGCGCCGGCGTCGGTCAGGATGGCCTCTTGCGTACCGGCGGCCGTTCGCGTCACGAGCACGTTCTCAAGCTTCAGGTTGCCGTGCGATAGCCGAGCTTGGTGCAGCGCGACCAAGCCTTGAAGCACGCCCTTGAGGAACGGCTTGGCCTCGTTCAAATGCAGGGCGCCGGAGCGGCTGATGCGCGCCGAGAGCGGTTGCGCCTCGGACAGGCGGTAGCTGACGAACACGGTGCCGTCCAAGCTGCCGCTGTCTAGCCCGGCGGCTAGATTGGGGCTCTCGACCTTGGCGAGCAGGCGCGTGTAGGCGATGAAGCGGCGGGCCACACCGGGGTGAGCCGTTAGGTCCCGGCGGATCAGCCGGAGCACGCGATCTTCACCGTCGCGCTTGGCGAGGTAGGTGGTGGCCCGTGCGCCATCGGCGATCTTGCGCACGATGGTGAAGCGGCCAAAGCTCGCCCCGGGCTTGAGCTCCGGATCGGCCGGCATGCCGTTCTTCAACAGGTCACGCACCTTCGCGTCCAGATCCGGCCGCGAGCCGACCATGGCGTCCACCAAAGCCAGCGTGGAGCTCGTCTCCTGACAACGCTCCACCAACGCCTTTGCGAAGGAGGCTTTTGACGCCGTCCCGCCTACGTCGTCGGGCGGGAAACCCAGCAGCTCATCGGAGAGAAGCAGAAGCTCTTCGAGCGAGAAAAGCCTCTCTAGCTCGCCGCGAACGATCTCAGTCGACATGGTCCTCCTCGTCGGCGCCACAGGCGCTCGGGGCGCGGATGGTACTTACTGGAGCTTTTGCGCGGAAGAGGAACCTTCAGTCAATCAACCGACTTAGGCCGAACAGGCCAAGAATCAGCAACAACGCCGCCAAAAGCAGCAGCGGCAGCCAGCGGCGGCGGCCCGGGGAGTTGCTCGGCGCCGGTTTGGAGTCGGGGAGGGCCGCCAAGATGGGCAAGAGCGCTGCTTCGGCTTGGCCGGCGTCGGCGAAGCGTTGGCTGGCCTCTCGGTTGACCGCCTTGGCGAACCAGCCGTCGAAGGCTGGGCCAAGCTGTTTTGCTCCGAGCTCGCGGCAGCGAACCGAGGCTGGGGCGATCGGCTCACGCAGCATCTCCACGGCCAAATCGAAGGCGGTGGCTCCCTTGGCGTTCGCGCCGCGCCAATAGATCTGGCCGCTCAAGAGCCGAAAGGTGAGCAGGCCAAGCGCCCATACATCGGCGGCCGGTTTGATGATCTGGCCCTCTTTGCCTTGTTCCGGCGCTGTCCAGAGCGGGGTTCCCAAGCCCGGTGCAGTACCGCCGTGGGTCGTCTCTCGAACGACCTTTGCGACCCCAAAATCCAAAACCTTCAGCTCGGTACGCTGGCCGGGACTCGTGGTTTGGCACAGAAAGAGATTCTCCGGCTTCAAGTCGCGATGCACGATGGCCGCTTCATGTGCTTTGGCCAAGGCGCGGAACAGCTCTTTGACCAGATACACGGCCTCGGACGTGGGCAACTGCGGCTCTTGCGCGAGCCGTTGCTCGAGGTTGATGCCGGTCAGCAGCTCCATGGCGAAGTACGGTTGGCTCTTCGGGTCTTGCGACCAACCGGAGTCGAAGACGCGCGCGATGTGCGGGCTTTGGATGCGTTCACCTACGAGCGCCTCCGATTGAAAGCGCGCTACGAAGCTCGCGTCGCCGGCCAGGTCCCTGTTCATCAGCTTGAGCGCGCAAGCCCGCTGACCGCGTTGGTCGGTCGCTTCGTAGACGATGCCCATTGCCCCTTGGCCGAGCACACGATGGATCGTGTACCTTCCGTTGAAGACGCTGCCGGGCATCAAACGGTGGCTGGTCACGGTCGCCGAGAGTACCTCGTTTCGCTTCATGAAGCCGTTCACAGCAAGAGTGACTCGCAGTGTTGGTTTGGTTGGGCTTGCTTGGCTCGTTGCGGCCTGCGCGAGCTCGAGCTTCGAGCCGGAGCGAATTAGCCGAGTACCGTCGCGCGTGCTGACGGCGGAGGATCTGCGGACACGCGTTGGCCGGTTGGGTCGCGAGTTGGGGGTGGTCACCGAGTCGGTAACGGTGCACGGCCAATGTTTGAGCGACTGTGCTCCCAGCTCGACCCCGGGCAAGTGCGTGGCGATGTTTGGTGAGCGTGAAGGTGGCAAGCCCTTCGCCGCGCTGCTCGATCAGCAGGCGGACCTCGAGCCGGGCACGCGGTATGTGTTGCAAGGCTCGGTCGAGCTGAGCCCGGCGGTGCGCGACCATTGGCTACTGCGCGCGGAGGTGCTGGCGGTGGTGGTGCCGGAGTAGCGAACGTGTTGCTGCGGGGTGGCGCTGCGCCCGCCCTCCCGCTATCGTTCGGGCCATGCGCTTCTTCTCGGCCTCCCTGGTTTCGGCGGTGTTTCTTCTTGCTGCGTGTGGTGACGACAGCTCGAGCGGCGGAGGGGGAAGCGGGGCGACCGGTGGTAGCGGTGGAGAGACGAGCGGTGGGCAAGGCGGCACCGGCGGTGAAGTGGCGAGCGGTGGCAGCGGCGGCGGCGCGACGGGAACCACGGTTGGTGGAGACCGCCCGGTGGAGGTGATCGTCCCCTCGAGCTACGACGAAGCGGTGGCGACGCCGCTAGTGATTTTGCTGCACGGCTATTCGGCCGATGGGCCGGTGCAGGACCTCTACTTTGGCTTCACCGAGATGGCCGAAGAACGCGGCTTTCTTTACGCCTACCCGAACGGCACGTTGGATCAGACCGGGGAGAACTTTTGGAACGCCACTCCGGCCTGCTGCAACTTTGGTGAGGAGCCGGTGGATGACTCGGCCTACTTGATCGGCCTTGTCGACGAGATCTCCAGCAAGTGGAACGTCGATCCGAAGCGCGTCTACTTCGTCGGTCACTCGAACGGCGGCTTCATGTCGCACCGCATGGCCTGCGATCACGCGGACAAGGTCGCGGCGATCGTCAGCTTGGCCGGCGCCAACTTCAATGACCCGGCCGATTGCACGGCCTCCGAGCCGGTCAGCGTGGTGCAGATCCACGGCACCGCCGACGACACCATCGCGTACGAGGGTGGCAGCACGTTGGGCGGCGCCGCGACGACGTATCCGTCTGCCGCCGAGAGCGTGGCTGCGTGGGCCACGGTCGACGGTTGTATGGGCGAGCCTGTGGACGCAGGAACCAAGGACGTCAGCACGCAAACCACCAACGTGCTCAGGTATGAGGGCTGCGCAGCCGGTACCGACGTAGAGCTTTGGACGATCGAGGGCGGCGGTCACATCCCGGCCTTCTCGTTTGGCTTTGGCCCGGCAGTGTTCGACTTCCTCGAGGCCCATCCGAAGCCGTAGTCGGCGAGCAGCGCACGCTGTTTCGCGTGCCTGCGTAGGCTTCGCGCTCGAGGCCGAGCGTCTGCGGGCTGGGCTCGCGTACTTCGGTGCGGTGAGGGCTGACGAAGCGTAGAGGCACAGCGGTTGCTCTACCGTCGGTATGACTTACTCCCTTCGCACTTCGATTGATTGGACGTTGCGCGCTTTGCCTTCCTTCGCGGCCACGGCGCCGCGCGTCATAGCGTTCTTGTTCGCTTCTTTTTTCCTCACGGGCTGCAACGAGGTGGAGGCCGCGCGCTTCGAACTCTCGATACTGCTCGTCTGCGCGTTGAGCGTCTTCGGCCTGCAGGCCGTCGCGACAGGTCCCGCAGTTTTTCGGGTGAGTATCCGCGACACCTGGCGCGCCATTGCCTTCGTCGTCGGAGTCTTCGCTGCGATCGCCCACGCAACGCTGCTCGTCCTGGGGACCAACGTCGTTCAGGACGTGTCGATGAGCGCACGGCGCGAGCTGGCGACGCTGTATGCGCTACTTCTGTGGCCCGGCGTGTTTCATGTCGCGCTGCCGGTGCGGCTCCTGGAGACGCGGAACTCGACGACGCAAGACCAGCTCGTGGGCGTCCGGCGCCCGCAATGGAGCGTCTACGTCGGAGCGGCCTACGTGCTGATCGCCGCGTTCTTCGGCTACCACCTGCTTTACACGGGCCAGTTCGGCTGAGGTCGACCTGGGCGCAATCGAGCCCTCGGCGCAAGCGCGGTTCGCGCGTCTCTCAGCTCTTGGCCGCCTTGACGACCTCTCCAAGAGGCGAGGCCAGCCGACTCTTGTGACCGCCTTTGCTGACCTCTGCGTCGCCTGCAAACGCCGCGAGGTCGAGCCCTTTGATGGCGGCGGCCAACAGGTCGGGCAGCCGCTCGGGCGTACAGCCGAAGCAGGGCATCCCGAGCGTTGCGAGCTTCTTGGCGAGGTCCTCGTTGTAGGCCGGTTTGCCTTGATCACTGATGGCTAGCAGCGTGACCGCTTTGACGCCGCTCTCGAGCAGTCCCTCCATCTTGCGCACGAAGCGCGCTTCGTTGGGGCTGGTGTCGTGCAGGTCGGCCAGCAAGATGTAGAGCGTCTTGGCCGGCGTGTGCATGAAGCGCTCGCAGTAGCTGGTCGCCATCCAGTAGTCCTCGGCGCCGCTGAGCTGAATGCCGAACAAGAGGTCGACCGGGTCGTGACAAAGCTCGGTTAGGTCCACGACCTCTTCGTGATTGAACGCCACCACGTGGGTCTCGACCGCCGGGATGCTGGCGAGGATCGCCCCCATGATCCCGCCGTAGATCAGCGAGCCGTGCATCGAGCCGGACTGGTCCATCGCGATGATGATGTTCCACTGGTTCTGCCGCTGTTGACGGCTGAAGAAGGACATCTCCGCCGGGACGATGGTTTTGAGCTCGGGCAGGTAGTTCTTCAAATTGCGCCGAATGGTGCGGGGCCAATCAAGGTTCGGCAGACTGCGAAACGGGCTGTGCCGGTTGCGGTCGAGCGCGCCGCGGATCGCTTGTGCGAATTGGTTCTCGAGCTTCCGCCGGACTTCCTCGACGACCTTGCGCACCAAATCGCGAGCGGCCTCTTTGGCCTTCTCCGGCACCAGGTTCTTCAAGCTCAACAGCGTGGCTGCGAGATCCACCGACGGTTCGACCTGACACAAGAGCTCCGGCTCGAACAGCAGCTCCTTCATCCCGCGCCGTTCGATCGCGTCGGTTTGGATCAGCGCGACGACGTCATTGGGGAAGAACGTGCGCACCTGGTGAAGCCACTTCGCCACTTTGGGCGTGACGCGGCCTTTGACCGTCCCACCCCCGCGGCGATCGCGCGAACGCTCTTCCCACTGCTCGCGCGAGAGCTCCTCATCGCCGTCGTCTCCGCCGTAAATAGCGTCGAGCGCTTCATCCATCTCGAGCCCGTCGCCGGAGAGCGAGCACGGAAGGCCGCCGCTGCAGCTCGAGAGCGCCTCTTGCGCCTCCTTCCCGAGAATCAGACGCCAGCGTTGAAGTTGGTTCGGGTCCACGGCCACGGCTACAGATCTCCAAAGTCGAATTCGTTGAGTTCGCCGAGCTTCTCCTCTTCGGCCTCGGTCATCGGCTTCTCCAAAAGTTCGGCCGCTTCATCTGCGCGAACTCCCCAGTGTTCGGCGAGATTCTCGGCTATCTGCCTTTTCTCGCGTTTGGAGAAGGCACCGAAGGCGCGCCGCAGGAACACCACTGCGCGACGGAACTCGGTCTCGTCGAGTGCCGCTACGTAGTCCGCCAGCTGCGTCCACAAGGCCTGCCTTGCCAAGAGCGCATAGCGGTTGCGCCGGGCCAAGCCTTGGAACCAGCCAGCGCCGAGATCGGCCGGCACGCCGGGAGAGAGCCTGCGTGAGACCTCGCGCGCCAGCTCCTCATTGGGCAAGAGGCCGCGTTCGAGCAAGATCGCGCAGGCGTAGCCGGAGAGCGTGGGGTTGCGATCGTCTGCGTCGGAGAGCGCCCGCAGCGCCTCGATCCAGCGCGGTTCATCGACGCGATCGCTGAACTCGAGCGCGACGGCGTTCAGCTCATCCAGCCCAACGAGCATCGCCTTGGCGGCTTCGTCGTTGCAGCCGGCCGAGGCGTGGAGCGAAAGCGCGCCTTGCACGAACAGCTCCTCGATCAGCGGAACCAGCGGCTCGCCATCGAACTGGCGTACATCGCCGTAACGCACCGTTTGGCCGAGCGCGCGGGCGGCGTGCGCGATCGCCGCGAAGTCGGACGAGCCCGAGGTGAGCTCTTGAAGCCGCTTGCGGGCGGCCTCCATCGCCCGCATCAAACCGCACAAGCAAGCGTCGCGAACGACGTCCCCGGCCGCCGCGATGTTGGCGCAGTTCTCCAACGTTTGGTTGAAGCGGTAGCCGACGGCGAGCTCCACCGTCTCACCGAGCAACACCGATTCCACCAATTGGATCTCGCATTCGGGCGTCCAGCGGAGTGTCCATTTTTCGGCCCAGGTCGTCGACTGCTGCTTCGTCGCGAGCGGCTCGGAGAATTGAACGCCGAGCACGCGCAGGCGATGGAAGAAGCGCGAACGGTGGAGGTCGAGGAAGGCGGCCTCCTCGGTCTTCGCCTGGCGGTTCTCACGCAGATCGAGGCTGAGTTCTTCGGCGGCTTGCTTCTTGTACTTCTCGAGCTTGAGTCGCGTCAGCTCGCGCGCGAAATCGGCTTGGATCGAGGTGCGGCTGACGCCGTCGGGGAGCGAGCCGATTTGGTCGCCGATCTCAACCTCTTTGAGCGCCCCTGCGATCGCCAGCACCTCTCCCTGGCCGAGCAAGGTGACTGCGGCTTCGCGCAGATCGCGCAAGGTCGGCGCTAGGCCGCCGTAGAAGGCCGACATCGTCTTGGCCAGGCGAACGCCCTCGATCACCTCGGCGGTCGAACGATGCGTGCCGGATGCGCGCGTGTGCCTCGCGATCAGCGACAGATACCGCGCAGGCGTCTCGCTCAGTTGATCGCGCTGCAAGGCGTCCCACATCAACTCGAAGTAGGCCGGGGCTTGATTGCCGGCGCCGTAGCCCGATTGTGAGGAGAGCTTGAAGTACGAGTAGGGCATGAGTGTCAGCTTGCCCGCGCGTCGCGGCAGCGAGGCCAGCTCCTCGTCGCTCATCGCTGGCTGCTCGCGCGTGAGCACCGGCGCATGGAAGGCACCAACCACGGCCACGATCTGTTCGGGCTTGTAGCCCTCGGCTACGTAGGCCTCGATCTGGCGGCGCATGTACGCTTCTCGCACCAGGTTCTCCGCTCGCCAGCGCGGTGAATCTTGTTCGAGCTCACGCAGCGCGGCCCCGTACTCGAAGGCCGCCAAACGGTAGCTGTCTTCGCTCTGGTTGTGCTCGAAGGCCCGCTCCCAATAGGTCTCGTGGTCGGGCTCCCCGGCCTGTTTGGCGACGAGCTCGTAGAAGGAAGGCTCGCGCTCCGGCCGATGCGATAGCGGGGCCTTCTCGTCCTTTGACGGGGCTGCCGCGCCTGCAGGGCCTTTCGCGCGCGCCTGCTCGGCTTCCTCAGCGGCCTCTTCGGCAGCTTGGCGCCTCGCTTCGACCCAGCGAGCCTCTTTGAGATCGGCCAGGCCCAGAAATACCTCCGACGGCAAGTCGATGAACGCCGTGCGCACGCCCTTCTGCGCGGCCCACGTGAGCGCCTGATATTCGGGGCTGTAGTTCGCGAGCGGGTAGACGATCGTCCGCACTGGGAGCGAGTCGGTGTAGGCCAGGATCGCGATCGGCGGCTTCGAGTCGCTGCGCACCAGATCCGCGATCAATCCGCCGGCGTCGGCGAGCCCTTCAATCAACACGAGCTTCGGCTTGATGCGATCGAGGAAGCGACGCAGATGCCACGCTCCCATCGGCGATAGGTGCCGCACGCCAAAGACGTGGATCGAAGAATCGCTCATGGCGCTACTCGTTCATTTCGGAGCACGCTGTGTACAAGGCACGCCACTCGGAGCCGCGCTTCTTGAGCACGTTGGACAGGTACTCCTGCCACACCAGGCGGTCTTTCTCCTCGTCTTTGACCACGGCACCTTGCAAGCCGCTGGCGACGTCCTGCGAACTGACCGAGCCGTCGCCGAAGCTGCCGGCGAGCGCCATGCTGTTGGCCAACACCGAGATCGCCTCGGCCGTCGAGAGCACGCCGCTCGGCTGCTTGAGCTTGGCCTTGCCGTCGAGGGTTTGGCCGGTGCGCAGCTCACGGAAGATGGTGACCACCTTCTCGATCGCCTCGTCGGCTGGGATCTTGGCTTTGAGTTGCAGGTTGCTGGCGAGATCGTGGACGCGGCGGCGGACGATATCGATCTCGGCTTCAATCGTTGCAGGCGTCGGTAGCACGACGATGTTGAAGCGCCGTTTGAGCGCGGCCGACATATCGTTGACCCCGCGATCACGCGTGTTGGCCGAGGCGATCACCGAGAAACCGCGAGTGGCTGGGGTCTCGGTCTCGAGCTCAGGGATCGAGATCCGCTTCTCCGACAACAAGCTGATCATCGCGTCCTGCACCTCCGATGCGCAGCGCGTAATCTCTTCGAAGCGCGCGAGTGTACCGGTCTCCATCGCGCGGAGGATCGGGCTGCGGATCAACGCGTCTTGGCTCGGGCCGTGGGCGATCAGCATGGCGTAGTTCCAGGAGTAGCGGATCGCCTCTTCGGTCGTGCCGGCCGTGCCTTGGACGACCTTGGTCGAGTCCCCGCTGATGGCCGCGGCCAAGTGCTCGCTGAGCCAGCTCTTGGCGGTGCCTGGCTCGCCGATCAACAAGAGCGCGCGATCGGTCACCAAGGTGCTGATGGCGATCTGCACCAACCGCTCATGTCCGATGTACTTGGGGCTAATCGTCAGATCGCCGACCGTGCCGCCGCCGATATAGGTCTGCACGGCGCGCGGCGAGAGCTTCCACCCGGGTGGGCGGTCGTAGGTGTCGGCTTTGGCCAGCGCTTGCAGCTCCGCTGCGAAGCCGACCTCCGCTGGAACGCGCAGCAAGTCGCTGTCTGGCTTGCTGCCCTGGGTCGTCGGGGGCGTCTCGGCGCCGTCTTTCTTCTTGGCCATGGCTTTCTCCTCGTCTGCTCGCGTGGTCACGCTACTTCGCGGCCCGGTGCCTGTCTTTGAGTTGCTCAATCGCTCCCACCAACTGGTCGATGAGCCGCTCGTGCATCGTGGGTAAGAGCGCTTCGAGCGGGGCGATCGCCGTGGCCGGTAAGGCCGGAATCTCCCGAGCGATCAGCCAAACGTGCGTATGCGCGCGACCTTTGACGGCCTCCGCGTTCTTGGCCGCGAGCAAGCCGAGCACCGTCTCGACCAGCTTTGGGTGCTCGCAGCGAATCAGCGCTCCAAGCAAGTGAGGCCACCTGTCATCGGACTTCTCTTGGTCGGCCCTGCTGCTTAGATACGCGAGTAGGGCGGCATGCCCAGGCTGTGACACCGCTTCGACCAATGGCAGGTCCTCCAGGGCGATCGCTAGGTCGATCCAGCGCGTGTCGAGCACGGGCTGGTCGTCGGTTCGACGACTGCCGTAGTGCCAACTCGCTTGGCCACCCGCCCGGATCGCCGTTCGAATGGCTTCCCAGCGTTGTTGTTCCGCCGACTTCGCCCCAGTCCCGCGGCGCGCCGTTTCGGCGGTCGGCCCAAAGCGCTCGTAGACCTCCGCCGGGCCGAGCGTTCGGCGCGCAGCCAGGAAGGCGTGCTGCAGCGCGGCTCCGGTAAGCTCCGCCTGCTGGTCGATCAGCCGTTTGGCGAGCGCGGTGTCTCCGCTCCCCATGAGGAATGCCACGCGTTCATTGACGTCCGCTCCAGAGGGCGTGGTCTTGATCTTCGCGAGGAGCGCCCGTTTGTCGAATAGTTCGATCAGCACTGCAGAGGCGTTTGGATCCACGCGCCCAACAAACACGTGCAGCCACTGCAGCAACCTCAGGGTCTCCTTGCCTTGCTCGTCCTTCATGGCCAGCAATTGGGCGAGCTGTGCGCGGGTCTGCTCGACCAGCCAGGCGCTGAGGGCCGGCCAGGTCGCGTCGCGCAGCGGTTGGATCAGCGACTCGAGGTCCTTGGGTACGCGCGCCTTGAGCACCGAAAGCGAGGCTTCGGATTGGACCTGCATCAGCGCCGAAAGCGCCGCCACGCGCACGTCCTTGGCCTTGGACGTGGCCTGCTCCAAAAGGAAGCCGAGGTCCTCCTCGTCCGAGCCGAGGCAGGCGATCGCCGCGACGCGCAGCTCCTTCGAACCTTCCTCGAGCGACTGCTTGACGATCGCTCTTGCAGCTTGTGGATCCAAGGAATGAAGCAGGCGCAGCCTGCGTGTGTCGCTTACGCGCCCACGCTTCGCCTCGAGCTGGGCCAAAAGCTCGCCGATGATCGCCCTGCCGTACTTGGGGAGCACCTCGCGTTGGATCCGTTCGGCGATCTCGGGGTACGGATCATCGAGCGCCCGCAACGCCGGTAGCACCAGGCGCAGGTCGTTGAAGACCCCCTGCTGGATCGCGTCGGCCACGATCTCCAAGCGGCCGCTGCCAGTGGTTGCAAGCGCCTCGAGCAACGGCTTGAGCGTGCGCGCGCTCGCTTGCGTCGGGGACGCGCGAAACTGCACCAACTCGATCGGCTCGAGGGCGCCCGCCGCTCCTGTCTCGCCCTGCGTGTAGAGGATCGCGCTCAGCAGCCCGGCGAGGTCGAGCAAGGCCTGCGGCGCGGTCTTCTCGTTGGCGTCCACCACGGCCTGTGCAGCCTGCGCGACCTTGGCGAACACAGGCGCCTTTTCGCCAGCCTTTTCGAGCGCAGGGATCAGCTTCTTGAGGCGAAAGTCACCGGGCGCTACGGCGCTCCCGGCGATCGCCAGCCGCCGAGCTTCTTCCTGGGTTTGCGCCAATACAGCGATGCTCATAGACGTTTTTCCTTCGCAAACGTTGGACGCGGTGCAAGCGGGTCGGCCGAGTTCTCGCGCTACAGCGTCAAGCGAATCACCTGCTGCTCGGTCACCACCGAGAGCAGCTTGACCTGCAGCTTGCGCGTATCGAGGTCTTGGCGGAAGCGAACGATCAAGGTCGGCGCGCTCAACGCTGCCTTCGGCAGCAGCGGGACCAAATGGCAACTCGGTGGCTCCTCCGACATGCCGCGATCGGTGAGCGTCAGGCGGTCCCCTTTCTCGTCTTCGATCACGAGCACGCCATTCACCTTGCCCAAGCGCTGGGTGCGCAAGGCGTAGATCGGCGTCTTGTCGGCCAGCGGTGACTTGAGCGTATTTTTGACCTCCTTGATGGTGCTGGCGAAGTCGGGGCGCGCGAGCTCACACACCCGCTGCAGATCGCCCGGCTCGATCGGTCGGCTGGTCATGCCGTCCCAGCGGATGCGGGGATTGACGTCGCCCGGGTAGATGCAAAGTTCGGGTGTCTTCGCGACCTGGAAGAAGCTGTCGTCGCTGTGAATGAACTTGGCGGCCTTGTACGGGCGGAAGTTCTGCGTCAGGCCGATGCGGCCGGTGCGGAGGTTCATCCACACGCCGGTGTCGACGAACTCTTTGCGCGCTGTGTCGTTGTGCATGTTGAAGGAGAGTTGCAGCAGCTCGACCTCGCTCTCGACCAGGCCAGCGGCTTTGAGCTCGCTCAACTGCCAGGCGTGACCAAGCCACGCCGCGATCGGCGACTCGGTCTCCGGCTTGAGCTCCGGATCCTCGAGGCGCTTCTGCAGATAGGCGCGCCCTTGTTTGACGAGGGCGTTGAGGCGGGTGAGCTGATCGAGCGCCTCGCTGAACACCGACTCGCGCACGACGTTGGAGACGCTCGTATCGAACTCGCCGAGCTCGTTGGCGAACAGCTGGGTGTAGCGATGCAGCGCCGCTTGCGCCCCGGGGAGGTAGGCGTTGCCCAGCTGTTTGGCCTTCTCCTCGATCTCCCGTGCGGTCTTGGCGCTTATGTTGCCGATACCGAGCCGCATCAGATCCAGAGTGAGCGTCTCCAATAGATCGATGCCGTCGAGCTGGGCCGTGATCTTCTTGGCCAGCGCCGACTTATTGACCTTGGTTGGCTTGGCCGCGGACTCCTTCTTTTTCTCCGACTTGTTCGCGAGCTTCTCGCGCTTCTCGAGCACGTCGGCGGGAACCTCCGCGACGGTGAAGGCGGCCCGCTTTTGCACGTAGGCGTACATCAAGCCGACGGTGTGTTTGCAGGGGAACTGCCGGCTCGGACAGTTGCAGCGATAGGTCGGCTGTTCGGGCCGCACGAAGTCGCACGAGCAAAGGTACGGATCTGCGCCGGAGCCCAAGCACTCGGCGAAAAGCAGCGAGCCTTCGGCGTCGAGGTGGAGCTTGGTGAACCTGCCCTTGAGCAAGAGCGCCCTCCCGTTCTTGGCGGCGTCGGCGTTGGGCGCTGCCGCCGAAACGAAGGCTTCGTCGATCGAGATCATTCGCAGCTCCGGTGAGAGTCGCACAGCCGTGGCAAGCGGCCGCGATTGTTCGCGATGTAGCGGCGAAGTTCAACTGCGTAGCGGCGAGCGGGGAGGGGGGAGGGGAGAGCGGCAGCGCCGTCCGCTAGACGAAACGAACCCACGCCTGCGCGAGGGCTCGAAATGCGGCTTGCTTCGCCTTGAAATCGCTTCGGGCGCCGAGCGAGACGAGGCAACGGTCTTTCGCCATCCACTTCTCGATCAGGCCGGCGGGATCCTCGACTGGGACGCCTGTCTCAGCGGTCGCCTTCTTCTTGATACCGGTGAACAGGATCAGCTGAAGCGAAGTTTCTGAGCGCAGATGCACCGTGGCGAAGAAGTCGTTCGCGTTGCAAAAGCTCACCGAGTTCCACTTGATCTCCTCGCGAATCGACGGGCTCATACCGAGCATCAACTCGCGCAGCGCGTTGATCTCCGCCTCGAGCGGGTGGCCCTTGCTGGAGAGAAACGTGGCCACGTCGCTGCTCGCCCCAGTCGGTGGTTTCTTTCGCACGGCCTGGACTCTACCGCATGCATGGGACAAGACGTCACGGATGAAGGCCGAGTACCAGCATTCAGACGGTGAGGTATTCACGCTCGAGCTCTCGCCCGATCAGTCCCTGCGCGACGCGCTGATCAAAGCAGGTCGCCCGCCACACAACGCGACCCGCTTCGCGAGCTGCCAAGGCTTCGGCACCTGTGGGACCTGCGCAGTACAGATTGAAGGCGAGGTCGAGCCGAAGTCGCCTGGCGCCATTGAAGCGTGGCGTCTCAACTTCCCGCCGCACAAGCGCGAGAGCGGCCTGCGCCTCGCCTGTCAGGTGAAACCGTGCGGCGACCTCAAGGTCAAAAAGCACCCGGGCTATTGGGGGAACGAAGTCTAAGGGCGGGCGCTCACGCGTCGGTAAGCCGCTCTCTGGTCCGCTGATGAAGGTCCTCTAAAACTCTCCAGCGCAAGGCCAAGAACGGCGTTCTTTCGGCATCGGCGCTCACGATCGAGTCGCCGAGAATAGCAACCGTGCGTGCGCTTGGAGCCAAGCTCTCGTCGTTCGCGTTGGACATCCTTCTAAACTCTGCTCGAAGGCGAGGCAGACGCGCTGGGTCGAGGCTCGCTCTCTTGACGTGCGTCACCAGAGCGCTGATCGAGGCCCAGTCGTCGGGTGCCCGAAGCAATGCATCGAGCGCTCCGTCGGTTGCGTGCCAACAGCACGCAAGTTGCCAGCGCAGGACCCAACGTATCGCGTCCTCACCAGGGGGAGGTATCGAGGGCGAGAGGACGAGATCCACGAGTTCCTCCTCGCCGATCCGCGCAGGGAAGGCGGATGCCACAAGATCCTGGGGACGTTCCAGTCTGATCGTCCACGCTTGTACAACGCGCACGAGTTCGCCGCTCAATGCTCCAGGCACTCGCGAAGCGAGCTCCCCGTACTCCATTGAGCGAAGGCCCGAGCTTGCGTCGATCGCAGGCGAGCCAACGCCAGGCAACGATAGTCGCCACGTCGCGAGCGCGCTCGGACAGATTGGACGCTCCCCACGGATGTGGACCTTCGAGGGTTCGTCGTGTGAGCCGACGCGCTTGATCAGGTCTCTGATTACCCCGATCAGAGGATCGGTTGGGTCTGGAAAATGGGCTCGATAGGCGAGGAGATCACGCTGCAGTAGCTGAGCAAATGGGGACGTAGCGCTGAGTTTTGAGTCCTCTGTACGATCGGCGAGGGCCCGCGCGTAGAGACCGAGCGCGCGCATATCGTCGGGGATCGGCTCGCTCGATGAGCGGGCTCGCTCGAATTCGTCCGCAGCTTGGCTGACGCAGCCGTTCGCTAGGAGTGCACGAGCGAGTCGGAGTCGAGTGGGGGCATCCTCGGGCCGTAGTACCGTTGCGCGTTGGCTCCACTCGAGGCGCGCTCGCTCGTCACCGTTCTCCTGAGCTGCCTCGGCGGCTTCGACCGCAGCTGCCCAAGAGGCCGGTGGCGCTTGGCGCGCGATCCAGGCAAGTGCAGCCGACGGCCCGTCCAAGAGTCGAAGCAGCTTGGAGCCGGCGACAGGAAGCGACTCGTCGCTTGGACGCTCCGCGCTTACAGTACGGAGGACGAGCATTGCCGATTCGAGGTCGGATTTGTCTATCGATCGTTCGTTTGCGTCGGTCCGCGCAACCAAGCTCGCGATGCCACGGCATAGCGTGGAGGTGAGGAGCCGGTCGCGGTCCCGCTTCGACTTGGTCCAGCGCACGATCCAGCGAAGGTAGCCGGGCGATCCATCGAATGCCGCAGCTCGGAAGACGTGGTCGACGGCGTCGTCGATCATCCCGAGGCGAGCCAGCGCCCAACCTCGGACAGCGCAGAGCCCGAAAAACGCCCCATTGGACAGCGCAAGAACCTCGAGGGGGGCCTTGGTCGACGCGAGGATATTGTCCAGCTGGCGTTGTAGCGCCGCCGAATGTGGGTCCAGCGCGAGTGCACCCGCCATTTGCTCGAGGGCAAACCGCAGCTTCTTGGCCTCAAACGCCCAGTGAGCTGCACGCGCGTAGTCCTGGGCAGTCGGCTTCTCGAGCCAATCCGCGGCGCTCGGCGGCGTGTGCGAAAGAAGGAGCGGCTTCAATGTTGATGCAGTTAACAGCGCAGCCAGTCTACCATCGAGCGTGGCCAGAACAGCACCCGTTCCCAATCTTCCCCCCATCCCTGGAATGTGCCCGAGCGTCGCGGTCCTTGGCGGAGGAGGGAACGGCGGCGGTGGCTCAGGAAACGGGGCTGGTGACGGAAACGGAAACGGCCCCGGAGACGGCGACGGAAGCGGGGACAACGCACAGAGTGATGGCACCGGAAGCGGCGCGTGCGGCACGGGAGGCGCAGGAGCCTGCTCCAACTGCGGGCACAACGTGGCGGTAGGCGATCCAGTCGATGTCGTGTCGGGCAAGGTCTTCACGGTCCCCGTGCGTGAACTGCGTCTCCCCGGCACTTTCACCCTCACGTGGCTTCGGTCCTATGGGGCCGACAACCGTCGCGTGGACGTGGGCATGGGCTTTGGTTGGTCTCACAGCCTGGGATGGCGCTTGGAGGAGCATCGGGATCACGTGCTCGTTCGCAGCGGCGACGGATCGCGCACGGTGATGCCGCTCCCTCGCCCAGGCGAGCAAGTGCGGCTCGGCGGCTGGGGAATCCTTCGCGCGGACGAGTTCTATGTCGTTCGGCCGGGCAACGAGTTCATCCACTACTTCGAGCGCCAACCGGGGAGCGACTACTTCCGCCTCGCGTTCGTCAAGTACCGCAACCGCGGGGTGATCTCGCTCCAATACGAGGGCACGCGCCTCGCCCGCGTCATTGACTCGGTTGGCCGCGTTATCCTGCTCGAGCGGGGACCCAACGATCGCGTCGCGTCGATTGCACTGCCGGACGCACGAGGAAACACAATCGTCTTCGCGCGCTACGGCTACGACTCGGAGGGCAACCTCGTAACCGCGGCGGATGCGGATGGCGCAGTCACGACCTACGCGTACGACGACGACCATCGCCTCGTGCGGCTGCAGTACCCGAGCGGGCTCACGTTCCATTTTCGCTACGACGCGAACGGCCGCTGTATCGAGACGTGGGGCGAGGGCCCCGACCTACCAGCAGCGCTCGCCCAGGACCTCCCCGCGACACTCGTGGATGGGTCGGTCGCGCGCGGTATCTTCCACTGCAAGCTCGACTTCGGGGTCGATGGCTACAGTGAAGTCGTCGATTCGACGCGACTGCGCCGCTTCTTCGGTGGTCCGGGCGACGCGGTTGCCAAAGCAGTCGACCCGCGTGGTGGGGTAACGACGCGAGAGTTCGACGACGCGGGGCGCGTCGTCAGCCAGACGGATCCGAACGGTTCGAAGTGGCTCTATTGGTACGATGACGTGGACGAGATCATTCGCGAGATCGACCCCGAGGGACGCGAGGTGACGCTCCGTCGTGACGGCGCGGGTCGGGTCGTCGAGATGGTGGATGCAGCGAAGGGCGTCGTCCGCGTCGATCGCGATGACTCGGGAGAGATCGTCGCCATTCATGACCAAGCGGGCGCGACCAAGCGCTTCGTGCGTGACGCACGTGGTCTCGTCGTCGAATGCCACGACCAGCGCGGCGCCCGACATGTGTACGAGTACGATACGCACGCCAACTGCATCGCGAAGCGTTCGGTCCGCGGTGGCGTGTCCCGTGCGTCCTACGACTCGTGGGGGCGCCTCCTTCAGGAGACGGACGCGCTGGGGTTCTCGCGGAGCTACACCTATTCGAACGGCGGTAAGCTCCTCACGGGGCGCGACCGCTCGGGTGGAATCACGAGCTTCACCTACGACAAGATGGGCAACTGTACCTCGCAGACCGAGCCCGACGGCACCACGACGAGCTGGGAGTTCGGTGGTCTCAATTGGTGCATCCTCGAGCGCCTAGCCACCGGTGACGAGACACGGATCCAGTACAACCGCGAGGGCTTCGCGACGCGCCTCGTCAACGCACGAGGGCAGACATATGAGCTGGAGCGCGACCCAATCGGCCACATCGCGTCGGAGACGAACTTCTTCGGCCAGCGAATTCGGTTCGGGTACGACGCGACGAGTCGCGTCGTTTGGTACGACGAAGGCAGCGGCAAGCACGTTCTAGAACGCGATCAAGTGGGCAATGTCATTTCGCATACGGCTCCAGACGGCGCCTCGCGAACATTCGAGTACAGCCCGCGCAACGAACTCGTCTCGGCCAAGAACGGCAAGACCTCGTTTCGATGGACGCTCGATCCGGTCGGTCGCGTCCTACGCGAAGAGCTGACGGTGGACGAGGTCACGTATACCGTCGAGTCAGAGTTCGATTCGACCGGAGACCGCGTCGGGGTGCGCACCTCGCTCGGTCATCGACTGCTCTTTCGCCGCGACGTAGCAGGTCAGGTCATGAGCGCGATGGACGCGCGCGGAGACGTGGTGTCGGTGCGCCGGAACGAGATCGGCTTGGCCGTCGAGAGCAACCTCTCGGCGGGTGGCACGATCAAGGACACCTACGATCCGTCGAGGCGACTCCGACGACGCGAGGTCCTGCCCGCCAATCATCGCCCGGCGGCGGGCGCGGGTGAGCCCGACTGGATCGGCGGGACAGCGCCCGGCGTGAGCGATCATCAGTTCGACTACGGGGTAAACGAAGAGCTGGTCAGCGTTCGCGGTACCAGCGACGTCGACTACGAATACGATTTGCTCAAGCACCTTAGGAAGGCGCGTCGCAACGGGCGAGTCTCGGAGTTTCGGAGCGACCCCAACGGAAACCATCACGAGGTGGGCTCCAGCGCGCTCGCACGGCACTACGACGACGGCGACCGGCTGCTCTCTCTCGGTGCGACCAAGTATGTCTACGATGCACGCGGTCGGCTTGTCGAAGAGAGCACCACCGAAGGCGGAAAGACCTCCACGAAGCGCTTCGCCTGGGACGACTTTGGCATGCTCCGCACCGTGGAGAAGCCGGACGGTTCGAAGGTCGAGTTCGAATACGACGCGTTCGCGCGACGCCTCGCCAAGCGCGTCACGCGACGCGGCAAGCGCGCGCAGACGCAGCACTACGTCTGGGATCTCGTGAGCATGGTGCATGAGGTGTCCGCGCGAAAGGCGGCACCGGACGTACGCACCTATCTATTCCTCGACAACGACGATGTCCGTCCGCTCGGACATCGCGATGCCGTCGCTGAGACTTCGGGCGATTGGCGCTTCTACGTGACCGATCCGCTCGGTACGCCGGAGGCCATCGTCGACGGCGGGGGTCGGACGCTATCCAAGGCCGAGCGCGACGTGTTCGGTGTCACCACGTTCACCGGGACGGAGCGGACGCCGTTTCGCTATCCGGGGCAGCAGGCGGACGATGAAACGGGACTCCACTACAACCGCTTCAGAACCTACGATCCAGTGACGGGTCGCTACCTCAGCGCCGATCCGATCGCGTTGGAGGCTGGCACCAATCTGTATGCTTACGCGCGCAACCCGGTCGGATGGATGGACCCTCTCGGTCTGCACGATCTCACGCACTCGAGCGACGATCCAGGCTTCAATCGCACGCAGGGTAGAACCATGCAGCGGGGCCCTCACGCCGGCGAGACGATCTATCGCTCTGGGCGCAACCCCAACATGCCGGCTCAGCTCGCATGCACGGAGGGCATGGATGCCCGCACCCACACGGAGCAGCAGTTCGCGCACGATCTCATCAGCCAGCGTGGAAACCGTAGGGGCGCCCACACCACACACAACCTGGTCGGCACGTTCCCTCCGTGCCCCACCTGTCACGGTGCGATGATGCGTGCGGCGCGCGAAACGGGCGCGACCATCAACTACTCGTGGACGCAGAACGGCGCGACCCAGACCATTGAGTACACAGGCTCTGGGGCCCGCGCGAGGTCGGGCGAGCTCGCCAGACGGTTGGCTGGGGATGGCACGAACCCAGGAGTCTATGACCACACGCTCCGCAACCAGTGGGGGGGCATCAATCAGCCCGGTGACGGGGGCCAGACCTACACGTCAGACAGCCGACAGTACTGGGGCTTCAACTCGAGCTCGAGCTGCGAAGCCGAGTACCAGGACATGCGCGATGCTCGCAAAGCTGGCGGCACCTACAATCCGAGCACTCCGACCGCTCGTCGTCCCAATCCGCGATGAGCACTATCGACTGGTCTTCGAAAGAGCATCTCTACGGCCCTGCGGACGACGTCCGAGAGCTGCTGGAGCTGCTGCTCTCGGATGACGAGGGTGCTGTCGAGGAAGCGTTCGACGGGATCTTCGAGCGATTCGTTGCTCGGGACGGCAGGTCGACGAGCGCCGCTACGGACATGGTCACCGCCCTTTTGGATCTCCTCGCCGAGGTCGCGCATCCTGGCCCGGTGCTCCTGCTGATCGCCGAGATCCTGGGTGGAGACCACCTGCGTCAATGGGTCAGTCAAGAGCTCCTGTCCAGTGAAGGAGCGGCGATCGCCATCGCGAGGCACACAGCTTGGTTGCCGCTTCTCGAGAGCGACGTCGGCTCTGTTCGGGCTTGCGCGACCGTTCTTGCATCGACCGTCCGGGCGTCGGGTGCTGTGGCAGCCCTCTCTGCGATGGCGACGCAGGACCCCGACCCGATCGTGCGCGCGTCGGCCATCCTCGCGCTTGCTCCCTTCGAGAGCCCCGATTCCCGAGAGGCATGGGAGCGCGCCCGCGTCTCGGGCGAGCCAGTGCTGATCGGCGCGGTCGCGCTCGCCGCCCTTCGCGTGGACCCGTCGCGCAGCTTCGAGCAAGAGGTCGGCGGGCTCGAGGCGTGGCTTTCGTGGGATGCGCCACGCTGGTCGCCCGAGCGGACCGAATTCCCATGGTTCGAATGCGCCTGGGCGTCGACGTACGCCCTGGCCCGCCCACATGACGGACAATCTCGCGTGGTCGCCGAGCTCGCGCGACATCGCAACGCCACGCGCGAACTCTCGGCGCTGCTCCTTGCTCGTGCGGCCGCGACCGAAGCTGGCCCGTTTACGCGTCGAGCTGGGGCGCTCATCGCTGACCTCGGCGGCCTCATGGCCCGCTGGGTTCACTCCGATACGCCCGAGGTGGAGCCTTTCGAGGCGTTCACCGCAGAAGAGCAAGCGACGATTCGCGAACTTGCTGCGACCCCTCTGCTGCCCAACGCCACGCGCCAGATGCCTGCCGCAGGCCTTCCTCGACGCCGCTGGGCGGAGATGGATCCCTCTTCGCCATCGACTCCGGACCTTCTCGACCGATGGGAGTCAGCGGTGCAGACCTTCTCGGGTGCCTACGGGGGAATGGCCCCTGCACCTCGCCTCCCTCTGGAGGCAACGGAGCTTGCTCTCGCGGTTTCGGCGGTCGTCGATCCGACGAGGATGACCCCCGTCCTCGACGACATCGCGCTGCGGTTCACTCACAGTGAGCGGGAGGGCTTCGCGCCCCGGCGGAGCAGCGCGCTCACCGTCGTCGCGTTGCTTCCGCTCGTCCGCGCGGGAGTCTCTCTCTCTCCGCAGTGGGATGTCATCATCGCGCCATCGCTCGATCCGCTCGCGACGGAGGTGTTCTCGTCGCTCGAGCTCTCGCGTCGCGAACCAATTCTCTGGAGAGAGCTCTCTTCGCGCGGTGAGAGGGAAGTTGCGGGAACGAAGGAAGCTGTCGCGGCCGTGCACCTGGCGCCGTCCCCAAGGATCGTGGCAGCGCTTCGGGCGCGGTTAGCACACCGCGTGGTTGCCGGCTTCTTTGGACCCGGGGTCGAGGACCTCCGACGCCAGGTCGATGCCGCCGAGTCGATGCGTCAGTCTTAGGCTTGCTCTGCCGCTCTTCAAGATGCTGGCTTGGAGCGTGCTCGTCACGTCGCACCCGGATGAGCTGCTTGCGATCGATCCGACGTTGGGGGTCCAGCGGATTTACGACGGCGCCACTTGATCCACGCCTCGCGTAGATCGTCGAGCCACACGTACATCACCGGCGTCGCGAGGAGGGTGAGCAGCAGGGCGAGCGTCTGACCGCCCACCAGCCCGACGGCGATCGCCCGGTTTGTGCCCGAGCCTGGACCGCTCGAGACGACGAGCGGGAGGAGCCCGGCGACGAAGGCGACCGTCGTCATTAGGATCGGCCTGAGCCGCTGGACGTTGCCGAGGATCACAGCCTCTGTCCGCTCCATGCCGCGGGCGCGCAGCGCGATCACGTGGTCGACCTGGAGGATGCTGTTCTTCTTCACGATGCCGAAGAGCACGAGGAAGCCCAGCGCAGAGAACAGGTTCAGGCTTTGTCCGCCGACGAGCAGCGATCCGAGGGCGAACGGAAGGGTGAGGGGGAGCGAGGCGAGGATGGTAATCGGGTGCAGCCAGCTCTCGAACTGCGCTGCGATCACGAGGTACATGAACACGAACGAGAGCAGGATCGCGGTGAGAAAGGCGCTCCCGGCCTTCTCCATCTCGCTGGCGTTGCCGATGACCTCGGCCCGATACCCGGCAGGGAGCTTCAGCTCGCGAAAGGACTGCTCGAGCGCTCCGACGACGGCGTCGTCGGAGGTGCCCGGCACCGTGTTCATGAACAGGGTCACCTGCCGCTGTCGGTTGGTCCTTCGAATGATCGGGGGCGCGGCGGAATCTCGAATCGACCCCAGCTGGGGTAGGTACACCCGGCGGCCGTCCTCCGAGCGCGCCGCGATTGGTCGGCTCGTCTCGTTCGGCGGGCCGAGCGGGGTTCGGACCGAGAGGACGGCGGGGAAGGTGGCGTCTTCGGCCTCGCGCGGCGCACGTACGGCGCCGACGACGACCCCTTTGCGGCCAACGAGGCCGAGGGTCTCTGCGAGCTCGGCGTGAGAGACACGATGTTCCTTCATCCGCTCGCGGGTCCCGACGAACGCGAGGTCTCGAGCAGGCGGCGCCGAGGTCACCCCGTGGTCGGTGGTGCCCTGCAGCTTTCGGGCGTCGTCGAGCAGCGCCGAGGCGGCGACATCGAGGGTGCCGAGATCGTCCCCGCGGAGCACGAACTGCACGGCTGCGCCGTCGGGCCCCGCAGCCCCAAAGTCGCTGACCGGACTCACCATCACGAGCACCTCCGCCGGTAGCGCCTCAGCGAGCCGCGCGCGGAGGTTCTCGACCACCTCGCGCTGCACGCCGCGTCGGTCGAGCGCGACGTAGATGGTTGCTTCGTGCGAGCCCCGAACCGGATCGTCTTCGGGGGCACCTGCCGCGGTCACGGTGCGCGCCACCTCCGGGTTCGTTCGCGTCAGCGCCGCGGCGCGCTCGGCCACCAGCGCGGTTTGCTCGACGACGGTGCCCGGCGGCATCCGCAGGTAGATCTCAAAGCGGGCCTCGTCCTCGTAGGGGAGGAAGGTCTTGGGCAGCGCGGCGCCGATCGGCAGGATCGCGACGAGCGAGGCGAGGCAAGCGAGCGCGACGATCTTCGGTCGACGCAGCGCTGCCCGCAGTAAGACCTCGTAGCCTCGTTCGAGCGCGCCGCCGCCGTGCGCTGCTGCCGGTGCGTGCAAGACCTTCGGCGCCTTCAGCCAGCGCGCGCACAACATCGGCGTCAGCGTGAAGGCCACGACCAGCGAGAGCAGGATCGAGACCGACATCGTAAGCCCGAAGGACGAGAGGAAGCGCCCGACGATGCCGCTCATGAAGCCGATCGGGAGGAACACAGCGACCAGCGACAGCGTCGTTGCAAGCACGGCGAGGGAGATCTCGCGCGTCGCCTCGAGCGTAGCGGCGACTGGATCGAGCTGCTTCTCCTCCAAGACTCGATAGACGTTTTCGATCACGACGACCGCGTCGTCGATGACGATGCCGACCGCGAGGGTGAGGCCGAGCAACGACAGCATGTTGAGCGAGATGCCCAGCCATCCCAGTACCGCGAAGGTCCCGATCACCGACGTAGGGATCGCGAGAGCGGCGATGACGGTCGCGCGACCACTGCGCAGAAAGAGCAGGATCACGAGCGCCGCGAAGATCGACCCGAGTACGAGGTGCTCTTCGACGGCGTTGAGGGAGGCCTCGACGAAGACTCCTTCGTCGCGTACGACGGTGAGCTCGACGCCCTCGGGGAGGCCTGCTTCGGAGACCGACGCGAGCCGCGCGCGTACCTCTGCGAGCACCTCGAGGGTGTTCGCGCCCGACCGCTTGCTGACCGAGACGAGCACGGTCGGCCGCCCCGAGAGGGCGGCGAGCGAGGTCGGCGTCGCGCTCGCGTCTCGCAGCTCCGCCACGTCTGCGAGCTTCACGGGGTCGGCGTCGCGCGAGCCGATCACGACCTGCCCCAGTTGCTCCGGCGATCGAGCCTTCGCGTCGAGGCGCAGCTGCTGCTCTCGCTCGCCGATGGCGACGGCACCTCCCGGCGCGTCGAGGTTCTCGAGCTGGAGCGCCCTCGTGACGTCGGTCGGGGTTAGCCCCGCGGACTCCAGGCGCTCGAGCGAGAGTTCGACGCGGAGCGCGCGCTCGGAGCCGCCGCTGATGCGTACGCTGCCGACGCCGTCCACCGAGGCGAGGTCGCGCTTCAGGCGCCGCTCGGCGAGCTCGCTGAGCTCGACCGGGGTGTGCGAGCGTGAGGAGGTGAGGGCGATCACCAAGATCGGTGCCGCGTTCGCGTCGAAGAGCTCGGCGCGCGGGGTTCCCACCGACCGCGGGAGCGAGACCCGGGCGAGCTTGTCGCGAGCCTCCTGGGCCGCCTCGGCGCCTGGCTTCTCCAGCGCGAACTGCGCCATGACGATGCTGACGCCTTCCTGGCTGGTGGAGTCGATGCGATTGAGCCCGCCGATCGTTCCGAGCGCCTCTTCGATCGGGCTCGTTACGTCGGTCTCGACCTGACCGGACGAGAGCCCGTCGGCGATGGTGGTCACCGTCACGATCGGGACGTCCACCGAGGGGTAGCGCTCGACCGGCAGTCCGCGCAAGGTCGCGAGCCCAGCGACGACCATCGCCAGCATCAGCACCCACGTGAAGACCGGGCGCGCCACGAAGACGCGGAGGGCGCTGCTCATCGCGCACCTCCTTCGAGCTCGCGCCGAGCCAGCGCGAGACGGAGCTCGGTCTCGGCGTCGAGCTCGCCGAGCTCTGCCGCAAGGTGCGCCGACTCCGCAGCGATCACGTCGGTGATCGTCGTGACGCCGCGCTCGAGCTCGGCTCTCCGATGCTCTGCGAGCCTGCGCGCCAACTCCGACCGCGCCTTCGCCAGGCGCCGGAGTTCGTCGCTGGACCCGACGCGAAGCTCGGTCTCGCGCTTCGCCCGGCTCGACTCGGAGGTCGCCTGCTCGAGCCGGGCGCGTGCTGCAGCGGACTCCGCTTGTGCGCGGCGTCGGGCGCTGCTGCCTACGGTGAGGCTCGAGAGCGACCATTCGAGCTGCGCGGTCAGCTCCCACGTGGGTACCGCGGTGAGGTCGGTCGCACCAAAGGCCCGCGCGCTCGGAGCGCTGACGTCCCCCGCCGCGATGAGCGACACGCGCGGTACGAGCGCGAGCGAGGCCTCGGTTTCTAGCAACAGCGCCGCTTCGACCTGCGCGTTCGCCGCCCGGATCGATGCGTCTTCGAGCGCGCTGCGTCGGGGCGCGAGCGCGTCCTCCGGGAGCGGACCAACGACGGGAAGCGGCGCTTGCGCCAGGCCGGGGACGAAGACCGAGAGCGCAGTGAGCCCGCTCTCGACCTCGACCGCTGCGCGAGCGACCGACTCCCTGCGATCGAGCGCGCTCCCGCGCAAAAGCAAGACGTCGGCGGGGGAGCTTCGGCCGGCCTCTAGGTCGAGCTCCGCGACGCGAACCTGCAGATCTGCGACGTCCCGCGCGCGCCCTGCGATCTCGAGCGCGAGCCACGCGCGTCGGTAGGAGAGGAACGTGACTCGCGCTTCGAATGCGACGCGATCGCGGATCGCCTGCTCGCTCTCTTCGCAAGCTTCTACGCTGAGGCTCGCCGCGGGCGCGCTGAGTGACCACCTCACGAGCGAGTCGGTCAGAGGAACGACGACGGTCGCGCGCAACGCGAAGTTGTCGAGCACTTGCGGCAGCGTCACCGCCGACTCCGGTGGTGCGCCGGGGAACGTCAACGTGCGGAATCGCTCGGGAAGGCTCGAGAGGCGGGTGTAGCGAGCTTGCAGCGCGACCTCGGGTACGGTGCTCCAGAGCACGGCGTCTCGCTCGCTTTCTGCGATGGAGCATGCGGCGCGGGTCTCGCGGAGCGCCGGGTGAGCCGCAAGGACCGCCTCGACGTAGGCCTGCTCCGATAGCTCGGGGAAGGCGGCTTCGTCGGCGCGCGCGACCGGTGCGTGCGCCGCGTGGATGAAGAGACTCGCTGCGATCAAGAGCTGCGTCTTGTTCATGGCATCACCGCCCGGCCGTCAGCGACCTCGGAGCTGGGCGAGCGGACCACCCGCTCGCCTGGCACGGCGTTCCTCACTGCGAGACCGTCGGGGAGCTCGCGCTCGACCTCGAGTAGTCGCTCTTCGACGCGGTCGTCGACCACGAAGAAGGCGCGGCTTACGCCGGCGAAGGTCCTCACGGTCTCCAGCGGCAGGACCACCAGGCCTTTTGCGTCGGTGTGGACGCGCACCCCGACGCGCGCTCCCATCGGCAGTCCAGACGACCGCGTGACCTCGGCCTCGACCCGCAGCGCGCGGGTCAGCGGATCCACCTCGGGAGCGATGCGCGCGACCCTCGCTTCGAGCCCACGCTCTGACGATACGATCGCGCCCTCGGCGACCGAACTCAGCTCTTCCGGCGGCACGTCGAAGGAGAGGCGGAGTCCGCTTGGGTCGAGCACCCGCAGCGCTGGTGTGCCAGGCCCGAGCACGTCGCCGCGCTGCACGATCACCGCCGCGACGACGCCATCGAACGGCGCGCGGAGCACGCTCGCCTCGACGGCGACACCGGTCTGCCGCAGCTCCACCCGTGCCTGTTCGGCCCGCGCTCGCGCGACGCTCGCTCCAGCTCGGGCCGACGTCCAGGCGGCGCGCGCGGCAGTCGCTTCGTGACGCAGGCGCGAGAGCTCCAGCTCCGCGACGGCCCCTCGCGCGGCGACCGACTCAGCGCGCGTCAGTGCATCCTGGGCCGTTTCCAGCGTCGACCGCGCTGACGTGACCTCGGGCGTCTCCCCCTCGTTGCCCGCACCCGCGAGCGCCGCCTCAGCCTGACGCAGCGCGAGGCTCGCGCTGGCGCGCGCAAGCTCTGCGTCCTCCGCCCGGAGGGTGAGGAGCGCGTCTCCGGAGCGCACCTTTTGCCCCAGGGTGACGAGCACTCGCTCGACGCGGCCGCCCGTCGGGGAGGAGAGCGTCGCACCAACGGAGGGCTCGAGGGTCGCGACGTAGGTCGGTCCCATCGCGACCGTCCGTTGCAACACGACGTCGACCTCGACGGCCACCGGGGCTGCCGGAGCTATCGGCGCGGGAGGAGGGTCCGCACAGTGAAGGGACAGGATGAGCGAGAGGTAGAGTCCGACACGGCCGGCGACGGTCATGCGAATACCGTGGTCACTGCGTCTCTGCAGGGCCCGCCCTTCCCGACGAATGGTCCAGCCGCCCCGACGACTCGTCCCTCCGGAGGCACGAACCGGAGGCCTCAGTCCTCCCGTCCGACCCCGATCGACACTTCGAGCAGACGCTCCTTCACGAAGGCCAGGCGATCTCGGGCTACCGGGACGCGGAGCTTCCCGGCCTCCCCAAGCGCGAGGGTCACCTCGCCGCCATCCCGAGTCAGCTCCCGCACGTGCTTCATCGCGACGAGCCAGCTGCGATGCGCACGAACGAACGAGGCCCCGAAGGCCGCCTCGAGCGCGGTGAGCGACAGATCGAGATCCAGCCTGCCTTCCGCGGTGTGGACGAAGGAGAGCCGCCCCTCGGCTTCGAAGGCCCAGACCTCCGACTCCCGCAGGAACCGCAGCGAGCGCTGTCGACGTGCGACGACGCGCCGCTCCTCTGCGACTGCTGGCGCGGGAGCCTGCGGCCGCGCCGCGCGCACGCGCAAGAGCGCCTCTCTCACGCGCTCCTTCGTGAACGGCTTGAGCAGGTAGTCGACGATGCCAAGCTCGAAGGCCGCGAGCGCGTGCTCGCGAGACGCCGTGGTCAGCACGAAGTGCGGGCACCTCGGCCTTGCGCGCGCGCTGCGCACGAAGTCGAGCCCAGCGGTCTCGGCACGCTCGGCACCCACGAGGTGGACGTCCACGAAGGCGACGTCGAGCTCCACTCCCGAGGTCAGCACGAACTGCGCCTCGTCTGGATCCGAGACCGCCGCCTCGACGCGGGCGATGCCGACGGACTCGACGAGCTCCACGAGGTAGCTGCGAGCGGCCCGCTCGTCCTCGAGGATGAGGGCGCGGAGCGGGGTCATGTGCGAGGCCGCTCCGGGAGCGTCACCTGTGCGCGCGTGCGGCCGGCGCCGGCCGTCCCCGACTCTTCGCGCTCGAACGACAGCGTCGCGCCTCCTGCTGGAAAGTGCAGCGCGAGGCGGCGCTCGACGAGCTCGATGCCCTGCCCCCCAGCGCGTCGCTCCCCCAGCGCCGGACCGTCGTTCTCGACGCTGACGCAGACCGCGCTCCCCATCGACTCGACCTTCACGTGGACCTTCCCGTGCTTCACTCGCAGCGCGCCGTGTTGCAACGCGTTCTCGATCAGCGGTTGGATCAAGAGCGCTGGTACCTCGCGCGTTCCCAGTGCCCGGTCGACCTCCCAGCTGATCGTCAGCTGATCCGGGAAACGCAGCTCGTAGATTGAGGCATAGCGACGAAGCCAGGCGATCTCGTCGTCGAGCGGGCGCCACTCCTCGGTGCGGTTCGCGTCGCGGAAGAGATCTCCAAGGTGACCGAGCAGCTCCCGCGCTTGGGCCGGCTCGTCCACGAGCATCCCGGAGATCGCGTTCATCGTATTCAGCATGAAGTGCGGCTCGAGGTGGCTGCGGAGGCGCAGCAGCTCCGCCTCGGCGAGCGCCTGACGCAGAGCCGCCGTGCGCTCGGCGTGGGCGCGCAAGACCGCCGGAAAGAAGAAGAGCCCGGTCCAGGCGGCGGTCAGCGGGATCGCGTCGGCGAGCGACGAGGAGATCCCGTAGAGCAGCGTTTGGGGCTCGCTGCTGTCGAGCGCGCTCCACGAGGGAACCCTCAGCTGGATCATCACCGTGACGAAGTAGACCGCGATCGAGGCCAAGAGCGTGAGCCCGATCGACACGCCGATGGCCGTACGCAGCGCCACACGCCTGCGGAGCAGCGCGTGGAAAGACAACACCAGCGTGACCAGCGCGCCGGCGACCGTGAGCCCGAGCCAGAGTAGCGCCGCCAAGACAAGCTGCATGGAATAGACGTCAAAGTACGCTCGCACGAGGAGCGGTAACGCCACCAGTGCGAGCGTCAGCACGAACACGACCGCCGCGAGCCTCACCATCTGCCCGAGCGGGATCGGCGGCCCGTCGAGCGTCAGCCTTGCTTGGCGCACTGTCCCGTGATCATGCTCGCATCCTACCGTTGCCTTAGCCTCCTTCAAGCGCTCGCTCAGCCGGCTTGAACGTCTTCAAGGTCCGCGTGCTCGTTTCGCAGTGTCAGGTTCTCGTCACCGCGGGGGCTCCAAACTTGCGAAGGCCCGGCGCCATGCACCCCCGATCCTTGCTCGCCGTACTCCTCCTCGGAGCGGCCGCCCCAGCGTATGCGCAGCCCGTTGATTCGCAGCCGAGTGGGCCGCCGCCAGCTGTAGCCCCGCTGGCCCCGGCTGCGCCGCCGCAAAGTCTGCCTTCGGGCCCGCCGATGGAGTTCCCGTCGCACCTCGACTCGAGCTTGGCGACAGGCATCGTGGACCTCTCGCTCGGAGCTACGCTGGTCGGCTTGGGTGCGCTGCTAACGGATAAGCCCGAGAGAGGCTCGTTTCTCGGCGCGGGGCTTGGCACGCTCGCGGTTGGCGTTCCGATGCTCGTGGTCGGTACGCAGCGGGTAAAGTACCCGCGTAACAGCGAGCCGGTCTACGCGCTTGGGACGGCGCTTGCCTCGATGGGCGGAACGCTGAGCGGCCTCGGGATCGGCCTCGGGATTGGCCAGCGTCAGCGAGGGGAGGACTACCTGGGGGACCCGTTCCGCGAGCCGAACTACGACGCTGCGATTGGCTGGGCATCAGCGGCGCGCTCCTTGGCCTCGCCGGTGCGGGCTTCATGACGCTCGGTGCGAACCGAGCTTCGCCTAAAGACGCGGCGCGCAGGCAGGAGGCGCGGCGTGAAGAGGTCGCGGAGCTCGTCGAAAATGCCGACGCGGACGGAAAGGTACCGCGCTCGGTTGCGCGCAGGACGGCGGGCCAAGTGCTCGTGACGATCGGCGGGGTCTCGTTCGTGGGCGCGCTCATCTCGGGTATCGCGCAGTCTGATTGTTCGGGCGACCTATGCGGCTTTGGACAGCTGCTACTCACGGTGCCGCTGGCGGCTCAGGGCGTCATCACCACCACGATCGGTATTCCCCTATGGGTGAGTGGCGACTCGCGCGTGCTCCCCGAGGAACTCGTCGCTCAGGAAGGCGAGGCCCAGCCGACGTGGACGCCGGAGGTGAACATCGGCGCGGGAAACCTGATGATGACGATGCGTTTCTGATTCGGCGATGTGGCCACAAACCGCACCATACCGGCGCAGGCAGTAACCAGCGGGCCGCTCAGCGCGGCTTGCAGGCCGAAAGCACACCACCAGCGCAGGCCTTTGCCAGGAGGGCGCGCGCCTTCTCGGGGTCTTTTTTGAGACCGCCATTGCCATAGTGGTAGTCGTTGCCGAGCGTCTGGCAGCCGTACATGTCGCCACCATTGCAGCCGCGTTCGAGGTATTCTCGGTCATCGCTGAAGATGCCATAGCTCGAGCACAGGCTAGCATCCCCCTTATCGCAGCCTTGCTTGCGTAGCTCCTGGGCCCGCTCCTCGAGCTGTTTGGCTTTGGCCTTGTCCTTCGGCAGGCCGTAGCCCCTGATGTGGGACGATGCCAGGTCCTCGCAGGCGCGCACCATTCCCTGTTCGCATTCGGTCAGCTCGAGCTTGACCGCCATTTCGGTGAGCGAAGCCGCCAGGTCGGGATCTTTCGGTACGCCGAAGCCGAATTCGTGCAATCCCCCGAGGTAGTAGCAGGCCGGGCCATGCTTCTTCTTTTTGCAGAGCTCGTCGACGATCGCCCGTGTCCGCTCGGGGTGCTGGCCTTGTTTGGTGTCGCCCACCTTGTTGTACATGCTGGCGAGGCGCATGCAGCTCTCGAGGTCGCCCGCGTCACACTTTGCTCTGCAGCCTGCCTCGTCGGGGTCGAGACAGGGCAGGCTCTTGGCGCTCGCGGTAGCGGTCGCGACGGCGCCACTCGACGCGTCCGGCAGCGCCGAAGCGGCTTCTGTCGCCGCCGAAGTGGTCGCGGTGACGCCGCTGCCGGCGCGGCTGCTCGAGCCACACGCGAGGCAGAGAACGACGAGCCCGGTGAGTGAAGTGAGACATCGCATGCTCAGCACTGTAGACGTCCCAGCCTGGGCTGTCCGGCGTTGTGCGACAGAGCCGCTATCGTCGAAGCAAGCGGCGCCCTGGCCTCGCGCGTTGCTGGCGGCCATTCAGTTGGTGCACGCGCAGCGCGCGATAGCCGGGGCCCGTGAGCCCCTGTTTCGGGCTCGACCTGTTACGCTCGCGACCGATGGGGATCGCATTTGAACACGTAGCCTACGATGTCGATCTGCTGCCGGATTCGGGGACGGTGGGCATCGTCATGCAGGTGACCGTACGGGGCGAGGCGGCTCCCACCTCAGAGCTGGTGCTGTTGCTCGATGGCGGGATGCTGGTGTCGGCGGCCGACGTCGGCGGTACGCCCGTCTCACCGGTCGCAACCCCGGCCGGATCGTTCGTGAACGTTTCCGTACCGATCACGTTGGCGGTGGGCGAGGTCGCGACCGTCACCATCGCGTATGGCGGCGTTCCGCTTTGCGATACCTATGCGCCAGGATTTGCCTTCTGCGAAGGGATTCCTGCGGGCATGAGCCGCTTTCAATCCGGATCCGTTTTCCCCATCCTGCTCGAGTCGGATGGCTCACCAACGACCGACGTCGGAACGCAGCTCATGGCGCTCCGCGTTCCGAGCGGTACCAGCTTGGTCAGCAACTACGACGTCACCTCCGAAACGGACGACGGATCCGTGCGCACGCTCGACCTGGCGATCGGCGAGCCGCGGGCGATCTTCACCGTTTTGCTTCCGGGTGTCTTCGAGATCGATCCCCTCTCGGCTTCACCGCCCGTCAGCACGCTCGCCTACGCAGGAGAGCCCCCGGCGTGGGAATCCACCGCGCTAGAGGCCGGGGCCGAGCTGGTGGCCTTCATCGAAGCTTCCTCCGGTGTCCCGTTTCCGTGCGACGTATTGACGTTCCTCGCGCTCGAGCCGGAGCATCGTGACGTTTCGTTCTCTTATCGGTGCATCCTGGGTGCGCACCCGGGCGATGTGCCGTCGGACTGGAGATTCGAGGAGTACGCGGCCCATGAGCTGAGCCATCAGATCTGGGGCATTGCCCTCGCACCCAGCGACTCTTTGCGCACGAAGTTGCTTCACGACGGGGCGGCCCAGCTCGCGATGTACGACTGGGCGCACGCGAGGCGATTTGCCTCCGTGCCCTACGACGAGTACCTCGGGTTCCGGCACCGCGAGGCCGACATCATGCTGCGCTACCTGGCGCCGCTCGCGGAGGCGACGCCGGTGCTGGTGCCCACTGTGGGCGAGTCGATCGACGTTGCGACTCATGGCGCGACGGAGGCGTGGGGCTGGCAGTACCTCAAGTCGAGCGCCGCTCACGATGGGCTCCGTATTCTGGTCGGCGATCAGCTCTTGCCCGGGCGAACGGCGTTCCTCTCTTCGTGCATCGGAAGCCCATGCGTGACAGCGGACTATCGCGATGCCCTGGAGGAGGCATCCGGACTCGACCTCGGACCGTTCTTCGACGCGTTCGTTACGGACGCCTACGTGCCAGACATCCGCATCAGCTTTGCGGTAACCGAATCCGCGGGGGGCTTCACCACGACGATCGAACTTCAGCAGAACGAGCCGCGCCCCATTCCCATTGAGCTGCTCTTCGAACTGGAAGACGGGGAGCTGGCGCGCAGCATCGTCGAGATCGACCAACTGACCAATGAGCTGACGTTCGAGCACGCAAAGCGGCCCATCGTCGTGCGTCCCAATCCGCGGTTGACCCCGCTCCTGCGAGACACGTCCGCCGTGGAGGGCGATGTGAACTTCGACGGTCGGTCGGACGGGATCGATCTGGTCCGCTGCAACTTTGCCTACGAGCGACAAGCCCAGGCGGCCTATCCCCCAGCTCTCGAAGAAAACCTTGGGTTCTTTGGGGTCGACCTCTTCTTCGATCCACGTTGTGACTTCGACGCGGACGGCGTCATCAGCGACGCCGATCTGAGCTACCTGCGCTCGATCGTCGAGGGAGGCGAGCAATGAACCGCCGCTGCATCCTCGTCATGGGAGTTGGCCTGTTCACCGGATGCGGTGACGACGAGACAACGTCGCCCGCCACGTTCGACTTCACTCCCGAGTCGTTGGGCAGCGGCCCGGCGCTCGGCATTCGGGAGGGCAGCTTCGAGGGAAGCTCACTTCGCTTGGTATTGGCAGCAACAGGCCTTGCTGACCTCTTTGGCTTCGCCATCGAGATCGCGCACCCGGCGGGTCTTCGTTTCGAGTCGTTCGTTCCGACCGAGCTGTTCCCGGTGGGCACGGATGTCGTTACCCGAAAGCTTACGGAGACGACGCTTCATCTTGCGGTTGCGCCACGGCGCTCGCCTCCGACACTCTCCGTCGCCGACTACGATCTTGGCACTCTAACGTTTACGCGTTTGGAAGACCCGTCGGGCGAACTCCAGATATACGGCGCGCGCAGCGAGGTCTTCGCGCAGAACGGCTTTCCGAGGCGTGATGTGGCGTACAGTGGTGGGCGGATCGAACGACGGTAGTGAGCGGGCCAACATCCCACGCCGGCACGCTACTTCGCAGCACCGTGTTTGTGTTTGAGCACTTTGAGCGGCGAAGCCAGGTGCTCGCGGAAGCTTTCGTGAAGCGTTGGCAACACTGCCTCGAGAGGTTCGATGGCGGTCGCAGGCAACGCCGGAATTGCGCGAGCTACGGGGAACACTTGAAAGACCCCTCGGTCCTTGCGCTTGTTTGTCGCCTCAAGAAAGCTCATCAAGATCTCGACGATCTGAGGGTGGCCGGCCTCGAGCAGCTCTTCCAGAAAGTACCGCTCGGCTAGATAGGCGTCGAGCGCAGCATGCCCTGGCCGCGCCAGTCGGAGGACGGCCGAGATGTCGTCCAGCGAGATCATGAGGTCGAGCCAGCGTGGATCGAGAGGCGGGTAACCGCAGCTGTTGTACTCGACACGGCCAAGGCCGCTGATGCAGTCGCGCACGACTTGCGGACGCGATTGGGCGCAATGCTCTGGCCTTTCAGCACGCGCATCAGGCTCGAAGAGCTCGTAGAGCTCCGAAGACTCGAGCGTCCGACGAGCCGCATGGAAAGCACTCGCAAACAACTCGCCCGTCAGGTCGGCCTGGATGGCGAGCAGCCTCCGCCCAAGCGCTGGAGCGCCCACTGCCATGATGCGCGCCAAGAAGGCCACGAGTTCACGCGCCTCAACCTCACACGCAAGCCGCGAAACGTCCTCGCGCCGATCCCATAGTTCGTGGATCACCGCCGTCGTTTCCGGATCAGTGTGGCCCCACAGTGCATCAAGCCAGTAGATCAGCAGGTTGGCTTCCTTCTTCTGTTGTAGAGGCGCCTTCGCGGCCAGCAGCACTCCGAGTTGCGCGCGTACTCGCTCAACTACCCACGCTCGGAGCGCCGGCCACTCCACGTCGCTGAGCGTGTGGCAAAGCGCCTCGAGGTCCTTGGGGACGCGCGCCTTGAGCACCGCGAGCGACTGATCGGATTCGACACTCATTAGCGCGCCAAGAGCAGCGAGCCGCACCTTCTTGACCCCAGACTCCGCGTACTCGAAGAGAGCTGGATGGTCCTCGTCTTCGCCGCCCAAACAGGAAACGCCTGCGACGAACATGTCGAGGGAGCCTCCGTCGACCGCCTGCTTGACGAAACGTCTCGCCGCATAGGAGTCCAACTTGTGGAGCAACAGCAGGCGCCGCACATCGCCTCGTCCGCCACGCCGGACATCAAGCCCCACGGCCACCTCAGAAGCGATGGCCTTGCCGAAGTTTGGGAGCACCTCCTCGAACATCAAGTCGGCGACCGCCCGATTCGATACGTCCAGCGCATTGATCGCAGGCCTGACCAATCGCAGATCTCTGAAGATCCCATCCTTGATCGCCTTCCAGATGACCGGCAAGCAACCTTCACCCTTGGACGCCAGGGCCTCCAACACCAGCTGCAAGCGCGGCGCGCTGGCTTGCACTGCGCATGAAGACTCCACTGCCTCGATCGGCTCGAGTTCGCCCGCAGCGCCAGTTTCGCCCTGGGTGTGGAGGATGGCGTTGACGAGCGCGGCGAGGTCCAACAGGGCTTGCGGCGCTGTCGTTGCGTTGGCGTCGACGAGCGCCTGCGCGGCCAGTGCAACCTTGACCAACACGGGGGTCTTCGCCCCCGCCTTCTCGAGCTCCGGGATGAGCTGCTTCAGGCGAAAGTCTCCTGGTGCAAGGGCGCTTCCGGAGATGGCCAGGCGTCGGGCTTCTTCTTGTGTTCGCAGCAACACCGAGGTCACGTCCTGCTCCGATGAGTCGCGCGCGATGGCACCAACGACCGGTTGAGCATGCCTAGCCCAAAGGCGACTTTCAACCATGCCGCTGACAATCTCGCGGCCGGGCACGACATTTCGTCGGACCTGAACTTCCAAGTCGAGGGCCCAGTGACCAACATCGGCCTCGTTCGCTTCTATGCGAGCGGCGAAGCAGAACTGACAGCGCGTGGCTCCACTCGCGGTGGATGGCGCTGGGCCGCGCGTATGCGGCTTCAGCAGATCACGCCGACCTGGGTGAACTTCGCGGAAAATAGGCTGTTGCGCAGTGCGCGCAGCTGCGGATGGAGGCTCGCGGGTTTGCCGGTGTCCTCCGGTAGGTTCTTCCCGCAGTCGATCACCAGCGCGAAGCGGTGAAGCGTTTGGCCGCTCTCGAACGTCGCCGGGTCCTCACCACAATGGAGGCAAGCCGTGCGATAGAACGTCGGCTCCAGGATGTTTTTGCGCGGCAACGCGAGGTCCGCGCCGCACCCGCAGTGCCCACCAAATTCTGGCCCGTCGGCTTCGTCGGAAACGACGTCGCGGTAGTACTGGGACCAGTGAATCCCGAGCTCGTAGTAGAGGCCCTCGCGGTAGAAGGGGAGCGGCTCGACCGGGAACCGCCAACCGAGCTCGAGGACGTTGACCATCGGCCACGCGAGCTCCAGCGAGGGCTTTTTGGAGCGTAGCCACTGGGCCGTTGGTGCGAACGGCGCCGGCTCCCACGTTTGTGCGGGCCCACGGAACATCGCGCCGGGGCGACTGGCTGCCTTGGGCAGCCGCGAAGACGGCACCTTCTTCTCGCGCAACGTCTTCGGCGACGCGATCCATCCCGCTTCGGCCAGCGCCTGTGCGAACCGCGCGATGCGCTCGGCGGAAGGACGGTAGCGCCCTCGAACCAGCGCGATGTGTTGGTACTCGACGCCCATGCGTGGGGATGAAAGCGAAGCGTTGGGGCAGGGTCAAGGTCGGCTGAGACACGCGGTTGGCGCCTTAGAGCCGGGATGCTTCGAACGTCGTCGGTGTATGTAACCGCAAGTAACCGCAGGATCCGACCGGCCCGCCGTAGATTCGTGCCGAGAGGACCACACATGCGAAGCTCGATTCTGATCGCGACGGCACTCTTCCTGGCCACCAGCTGCAAGGCGAAAAAGGAGATGCCCCCGGATGCCGATGCCATCGTCGCCGAAGCGCGCGCCGAGAAAGAGGCGCTGCAGAAGATTGCCAGCAAGGTCCCGGCCGCATTCGACGCAAAGCTCGGCCCAGCGTGCGGCGAGCCTAAGAAGACGCTCGTCTTGTCACGAACCGATCTGGAGCGCGTGTTCGTGAAGAACCGCGAGACCTTCGACTTCGCCAAAGACGGCCGCAAATACGAGTGCGACTACGCGCAAGAACCGAGCGGTTGGATCTTCCCGGCCAGCTTCTCCCCGAAGCGCATCGACATCTCGCTCGGCTACTGGGAGACCCAGCGCCACCCGGCCACGATCGCAGACTTGCGCAAGGCGCTCGACTCGCAACGACCGCACGAGCACGTGGCCGTCTACCTTGCCGACCAGGACACCACTGGTGGATGCGTGAGCTGTGGGCCGAACGGGACCTTTCAAGCCGCAACCCTGAATGCCTTGGTCGTCGTGTTCGACCGCAAGTCGACCGACGTGGTTTGCCAGCTCTCCCTGCAGGTCGAGAGCGACAGCAAGCTGAATTTCTCGGTCCGATCGGGGGAAACCGAGAACAGCGCCGCGACGCGAGCGCTCATGAACAACCTTCGAGACCGCCTGCGAGCCGCGGTGAAGAAGCGGTTCCGCGCCGAAGACTGATCCTCTCACTTCGTGACGCCAAGCTCCACCGACCGAATCGTTGTAGCGTTCGCAGGATGCTCGACAGGATCCATGTCGTGGGATTTGGGGTCGCCCTGAACCCCGTCTTCGCCGCCGCGCCGCCGCGCAGCGAAGTTTGATCGCATTTGTTGCGACGTGACCGCGACCCGATGGTCTGATGGCCTCCGTCGAGGTCGAGACAGGGCAGGCTCTTGGCGCTCGCGGTAGCGGTCGCGACGGCGCCACTCGACGCGTCCGGCAGCGCCGAAGCGGCTTCTGTCGCCGCCGAAGTGGTCGCGTTGCCGCCGCTGCCGGCGCGGCTGCTCGAGCCACACGCGAGGCAGAGAACGACGAGCCCGGTGAGTGAAGCGAGACATCGCATGCTCGGCACTGTACGTCCCAGCCAGGTCTGTCCGGCGTTCTGGGACAAAGCCGCTCTCGTCGAAGCAGGCGCCCTGGTCCCGCTGACCTTGTTGCGGTCGTAGACCGCGATTGACGCCGTCGTGTAGGCTCCACCCCATTCATGCCTGGTTCATCGGAGATCGCCCCGGGCAGCGTCATATCCGATCGATATCGAGTGATTTCGATCTTAGGCGAGGGGGGAATGGGCGTGGTTCTCGAGGCCGTGCATCTGGAGCTCGATGCACGCGTGGCCGTGAAGATTCTGCGTGGGGACGTCGCTCTACACGAGGAAACCACCGTCCGATTTCTGCGCGAGGCCAAGGCGGCCTCACTGCTTCGCAGTGAATTCGTGGCGCGGGTCACGGACTTCGGACGGAGCGATGGCGCGCCGTTCATGGTGATGGAGTTGCTCGAGGGCGTGGACTTAGAGCGCCAGCTGCAGCACGGGCCGCTGCCGATCGCCGATGCCGTCGACGCTGTGATCCAAGCCGCCGCCGGCCTCGCGGAAGCGCACGCTGCAGGCATCGTGCATCGCGACATCAAGCCCTCAAACCTCTTTCGCACCCAGCGCTCCGACGGCTCGATCTGCGTCAAGATCGTCGACTTTGGAATTTCCAAGCTGGTGCGCCTGCCGGGAATAGAAGGACCCCAGAGCCCTCTTCGCGCGATCACGGGGGATGCGCGTGTGATGGGAACGCCGCTGTACATGTCACCAGAGCAGTTGCGATCGGCGCGCGATGTTGATGAGCGTACGGATGTGTGGTCGCTCGGCGCAGTGCTGTACGAGCTTGTCACGGGCGAACCGCCGTTTCTTGCCGATGACGTCGCGCAGCTCGTCGCGCGTGTGATCGAGCAGGAGCCCGTTCGTCCCGAGGTGATTCGACGCGATTTGCCTAGCGAACTTTCCGACGTGATTTTGCGAGCGCTGGTCAAGGACCGCGAAAGGCGAACCGCGTCAATGACTGCGTTTGCCAGCGAGCTTTCGCCGTTTGGCTCTGCGGAGGGCACCATCGCTGCGCGCCGCGCAAGTTTGCCTGGGGGCCGCGGCGCGTCCGAATCCCTCGCCTCCGTGGCTGTTGCGCGCACGGTCGTCGCAGAGCTCGCCGCCGCTCCCCCTGCTTCGTTCGGGCCGTCGAGTTTGGCATCGACCTCCACGACGGACGAGTTCAAACCAGGCGCAGACGAAAGGACCCGACGCGCCTTTGCCTCGACGCGGCCGTCGGCGCCTCAGCCAGATGACGAACGCGTCGAACGAGCTCCGTCGCACCGTGGCGAGGCGAGTCGTGTCGACGATGCGCTCGATGCTACTGTGAAGCCACGCCTGCGCGGCTGGTTGATCGGCGCAGCTCTGCTCGCGGGGGGCGTTGGTGTGACAGCGTTGATTTGGAGTGGTGGGGCTTCGGGCACGGTCACGCCGGATAGCCGGCCAACCCCCACAGCCTCGGTCGCCGGAGCAAAAACCGGAGCGCCGGAGCCCGATATTGCGCCCAAGCGAGATCAGGATGCTGGGCTATTGTCGACGAACTCCGGGACCAGCGCCCGAGCTAGCGCGCCGCGCACGGGTGAGCTGCCTCCTGTAAAGACGGCGGCTGCGTCCAGCATTTCAGCGTCGAACTCGACCAGCACGCCCACCGTAGTTGCCAAGCCCACAGCTCACGTAACCGCAAGCGGGAGAACCCTATGGTGATCGAGCTTGCGGTCGTGCCCAATGAGACTGCAATTGAACGCCTGCTCGCGAACGAGCCAAGGCGTTGCATGCAACGTGGCACTTCGAGGGCGGGCTCGCGGCTGCCGAAAATCCGCTCAGCATAAAGGCTCGGGTTTCTGCGACGTCTGGATCCTGTTACTTCTTCCGAGTGATTGCTTCTCCGGCCTCGAATTGGCGCCGCTGGTTTCCGCTGCTTGGGACCTTGGCGAGCTTGCTCGTTGTGCCGTTTTCGTTCGAGGCTATGGCTCAACCCGCGTCGGACGGAGCCGGGCGCGCCCAAGCTCTTTTTGTGGAGGGCGCCGCGCTGCTCGACAAGGGTGAAGTCGCCCTGGCCTGCCCGAAGCTTGAAGCCGCGGTCACGCTCACGCGTCGCGAGGCACTCGGCGGCATGTTGGTGCTCGAGGAGTGTTATGAACGCGTCGGGAAGCTCGCTAGCGCGTGGGGTCTCGCCAGCGAGATCGTTGGCAAAGCGCGAGCCAGCGGACAGACCGAGCGCGCGGATGAAGCGCAGCGTCGCTACGAGGCGCTCTCGCCCAGGCTTCACAAGATCGCGTTGAAGTTCGAACCAAAGACCCTTGAGCTCGATGGACTACGAGTGCTCGTCAACGGAGTAGAGCAACCTCGACAGGCACTGGAGAGTCCGATTCCCGTCGACGCCGGCGCTCTCGTGGTCCAGGTCAGCGCGACCGGCAGTGAGCCGGTGGAGACGCGCTTCGAGGTGCCAGAGGCACCCGGCGAGTCGAGTGTCATCGTCGCGGGCCCTGCGCCGCAAACGAAGAAGCAGCCGAGCGACGTCGTGCCTCAGACCAGCTATTGGGGAGCGCAGCGTATTGCTGGCGTGAGCATCGCTGCGGTGGGTGCACTGAGCAGCGGAGCGGGGCTGATTCTGGCCGGCGTGGCCGCGTCGAACTACGATGCAGCGTTCGAGGAACAACGTTGTTCGGGCGAGCCGCTGCTTTGCGACGACGTTGGACCGATCGACGCCGCACGCGGCCTTGGCGATCTCGCGACGGGATTTGTATTGGCGGGACTCGGCTTGGCAACCGTCGGCGTGGTGGTCTGGCTAACGGGCAGCGATGCCGTCGAACTCGCACCTGCAAACGCCGCACGAGTGCAGCTGGGCTTTAAAGCGGGCGCCGTTTTCCTCGAGGTGAAGTCATGGTGAGACAGGTTGTGGTCGCATGCTTGTGCGCTGCTTCATTGCTTGGCTGCAATCTGCTGTTTTCGTTGGACGAGGCAGGGCAGCGGACCGCCTCGGGCGGCGGTGGCAGCGGTGCGACGGGCGCCGGTGCTACGGGCGCGGGCGCGGCCGGCGGCACCGCGGCTGAAGGTGGTGGCGGTGGCGGCTCGGTCGGCGGTGCTGGTGGCGGCGGGATGGGAGGCGGCACGGGTGGCTGCGATCCGAACGAGACGGAGCTTCCGGGGAGGGATGTGTTGTTCAACGGCTCGTTTGAGAGCAACAGCTTTTGGAGCAGTGCGCCCTACTCGTTGGTGGATGACGCGCGCTGCGGTTGCACCTCGGGGCAGATGAACGCGACCGCCTATGACGAACTTCGTCAGAAGATCAATCTGGCCGGTCCCGGCAAGATTCACCTGTTTGCTGCGCTAAAGGCGCCGATGTTCGTCGATACGTCGGTTGTCATCCGGGAGGAGACAGGTCCAGAGGTCCAACCGCCGGTAGGTTTTGGGTCGCCTGGCCCGGATGGGTGGCGGGCAGCCAACGCCGTGTGGGACTACGACGGGCCCGCCAAGGAATTGACTTTCGCCTTTATCTTTCACTCTCGGGAAGCGCAGGACATCCAACTCGATTGTGTACGCGTCACCTTCGTGCCCGACTAACGGGAGTCTGCTCAAATGCCGCGCACGGGTGCTGTCCGTCGTCTGCGCCACATCACTGCGCCCGCGAGCATCAATCCGAGCCCCGCTCCCTCGCGAGAGCTGCCACCGTCGGGCGCGGCACGAGCAGCCAGCCGCGCGCACGTTGCTTTGCTCGCGCGGCAGCGGGGCTGGCCGGTGCTCACCTCGGATCCGGATGACTTGCTTGCGATCGATCCGACGCTGAAGGTTCAGCGGACCTGGCTTGGGTAAGGTTGGGGCGCGCGGGCTTGGGTTCGCTAAAAGCTGCTCTCCGCGAAGAGCGCGGCACCAGCGCCCAGGCGTCGAGCTGCGCCCGCGCTCGAGCGCCCCGACCTCGAACTCAGATGGACTCCACCTCGAGCGACGGATCGAGGTGGAGCAGATCCCCGGCATCACTCGAGACGACGAGCGCGCGGTGCTTGCGTGCGGTAAGCACGACCGAAGCATCGATCACATCCGAGGTTCGCGACCGGCCGCACAGGGTACCTGCTGCCTCTGCGGTGAGCAGGTCCAGCGGCAAGACCGTTGTTTGGGGACCTCTCAGGAGCGCTCGTAGCGGCACCTGGCGCGCCCCATCGCGGGAGACCTGACCCACGACCCCGGCGGGAACCACCAGCGCAATGCGTCCGCGCAGAGCCTCCGCGACCAACGCTCGCATGCGCGGGTCTGCACGCTCGAACGCGATCAGCGCGCCTGCGTCGAGGACGATCGTCGGAGTACTTTTTTTACCCATTGTCGTGCCGCTAGGTCAGGCTTGCCGTGCTCGCGGTCCATGGTGGCGAGGATGTCGGCGAGCTCCTCGTGACGGAGCTTCTCGTCGACCGCCTCCGTCACGAAGGCACTCAGCGACTTCGCCCGGCCCTCGCGGACCTTGCGCTTGGCGAGCGATAGGACCTCACTCGGCATGGAGATGGCTACCTTCGACGTGGTCATACTTTTATCCTACCCTCGTTGCAGCCTTCGTCAAGCGAGCGCTCGCCTCATTGATTTACAGACACGCGGTTGGCACCTCGAGTGTCTCTGCATTCGGCGAGCGAATCCACGTAACGCTGATCCTGTCGGAGGGCGCGACCGAGGTGAGCTTGAAGGCGGCCCATTGTCGGGTGTTGCCGTCGATGGTGCGCACGACGTAGGTGTGATTCACGAGCGCCTGCAGGTCGTCATGTTCACCCCAATTGCCGGTCGGATAATCGGCAGCGTCGAGCTCGGTTGGCACCGCATCCAGCGGCAAGTCTCCCAGATCGACGATGAAGGACTCGTCGTC
>CAITIQ010000231.1 GCA_903892415.1 uncultured delta proteobacterium
CCGGAGGGGCGGAACCGCGCGGCGCGCCCGCCTCTCGTCGCACTCGACGTCCATGCCGCGCGGAGCCGGAGCAACCTCAGCTGGCCGTCGCCTCATAGAACTCAAATGCTCGCTGTCTCAAACACGTTGACACGTTCCGGCGCCAGGCTCCGAGGAGGAACGCGAGCTTGATGCGCTGGCGACCTTGGTGGACATGTACGAGAGGAGGACCTTTCCGATCCTCCCACCGGACCCTGTGGCTGCCATTCTTGCGAGGTCAGAGCAGCTTTCCTGGACGCGACGTGAGCTCGAGCCTCTCATCGGAAGCAGAGCAAGGGTGTCGGAGGTGCTCGCGCGCAAGCGAGCCCTCACGCTTCCCATGATCCGCCGCATTCACACAGCGATGGGGATCCCCGCCGAGATTCTGATCGCCGACCCTAGCAAGCGGCTCAAGAAGGCTACGCCCCCGAAGGTGGCTCCGGCTCGGCGACGGCCTGCCGAACGTCGCTCGGCTTGAACTGCTGGGCCCTGCGCAACGACCCGCTTGCCCTCCTTCAGGGGCGCCGTGACGCCAGGAGCACGTTGGTATCGAGCACCAGCGCGGTTTGGTCCGCGTTGCCCTCGATCAGGCGCGTGCCATCGACGTTCACGGTGAGCGAGGTGGCAGCGGCCTGCTGGCTTTGGTGCAGGTCGCCGAGCGTGCCGAGGATCGTTCCGGTCTCGACTCCAATCGCGGTGACGCCAGAGCGCTTGTCATCCCGTACGCCGACATAGAGCTTCGTGCCGTCGGGCGAAAACGCGACCGCCTCGGTGAAGCGCATGTCATCGGGCGGCGCAACAAGGTGCAACTCGCGACCGTCACTGAGACTTACGATGACGAGCTTCTCCACGGATTTCGTCGCGTAACGGTCGGGATCCACCACGCCAACGAGCGCCGTCGGCGAGGCCGTGACGCGCTTGTGTTTCAGCTCGATTCGCCGGAGCAACGCGAGCGTGCGTCCGTCGCGAACGTCCCAATGGTCCCCCTCGAACGTCGCGATCGTGCCATCGGAGAGCGCTGCGAAGCCATCGTCTGAAGCGATCGGACGCCCCTTCCCAGTAAGGGTGATCGCGGTGAGCGGCTCGTTCTTCGTCCGGTCGAACGCAAAGAGCCGCCTTCCAGCCCGCACATAGGCGACGGTCTCATCTCGCGAGAGTCGGAAGGTCTCCGAGTCACAAGGAAATGCCTGCGCATCCGCGTCCCATGGGCGCTCCCAACGCGGCGCCAGCGTGGTCGCGTCGTGCTCGCGCAGCGTGCAGCTACCGCCAGCCGCAGGACGTCCGAGCGAGAGGAGTACGCCTTGCTTGGTGACCACGATCGGGCTGCTGGTTTGGGCCTCGAAGGTCGCACGGGGGACGCCCGCCGCATCCCAGGTACGAATCGTCGAATCGGCCGAGGTAACGATCGCGCCGTCGGTTCCGAACCCGCTCCACGCGATCGGGTGGTCATGTCGACCGAGGTCCTTCGGCGCAAATTGTGTGGCCGTCTTCCAGTCGAGGCGCGCCAATACGTCCGGCCCGCGTAGGGGGACCGCGAGCTTGCCATCGAGCGTCGCCAAGGACCCGAGCACCAACGCATTGGCAGACCCGCCCAGCTTGGGCTCGAAACGCGCACGCTCGAGCCCCGTCGCGGCATCGAAGATCCGCACGCTGTACGCGCTGGCTACCGCCACAGCGGTGCCATCTTCAGAGAACTGCAGGTCGCTCAACGGGCCGTCGCGACCGAAGTCGAACGGCCCAAACGTTTGCACGACTACGCCCGACGCGACGTCGACCACCGTCACCTCATCGTCCCCGCCCGACCGATCCACGCCAAACGCGAGCTGCGCGCCACTCGGCGAGAAGGCAACACCTCGTACGATCGATCCCGCCTTGCCGTGGATCGCAACCAGGACCTCCTTCGTGGCCAGCGACAACACGCGCACCGATTCATCGGACACAACCGCTATGCGGTCCCCCGAGACCGCCAAAGGCCCGGCACATTCCGCGGGGATCTCGAAGTTGCTCACGAGTTTCCCTTGCAGATCCACGACTCGCAGGATCTGCGCGCGGTCCTTCGAGCAGGCGCCGACGAGCAGCTTGCCGTCGTCCAGGAACGCGACGTCCTTGATGCCTTCACGCTCGCTCCAATTGCGGACCTTGAACAGATCGAGTTTGCGCTCGAGCGTCAGCGTCTTGAGATCGACCAGCGCGATGATGCCTCGATTTGCGAAGGCCGCGCGTGCGCCCCCCTTGGCTGTCGAGACGCTCTCGAAGGAGCGACCGATCGGCTTGGTCGCGAGCAGCTCTCCGGTATCTGCGTCCCACTTCTGCAGCTGCTGGTTCCCGCTGGTAACGAAGCTCTTGCCAGGCCCCACCGTGACCACCGAGAAGCCGTCTCGAAAGCGGTTCGAACCAAGGCGCGCAATAGCCCCTTGCGGCAGCGGCTCACCGTACGCCTTTCGGAATCGCTCCGTCTCGAGGATGCGCGGTGGCGCCCCGGGCAGCGCCGACGCAAGAGCAGACGTCGCTACCGAGGCAGAAGCCGAAGCGACGGCGCTCGCCGAGCCAAACGCGCGCGGAGCGACCGGTGCTGGGGCCTCATCCCGCGGAGGCGTGCCGCACGCGGTGACAATTGCAAGGAGCGCAACGGAGACGAGGAAACGCATGGTTGCGCAGCGTAGTGCACCACGGAGTTTGAGTGGGGTGATGTGGACGGGCTCGCCGCCACGCTCGAGCGACGACTGCGATCCCCGTTCCGGGGTAGGAGGATTCATCGCGAACGACTGGCGGTTCCACCGAAGGTGGATGCAGTGAACAAAATGACTCGTGCCCTCTTCGACTAAAGCGGCCGAAGGCCCCGTTGGACCTTCGACTTGGCACGAGTCATTGGCTTTGTGCCCCGAGGAGGTTTCATCGCGGTTGCGAGCTCCTTCAGCTTGTCGGGAGTAGCGTTGGGGAAGTTGGCCACAAGCTCGACCATGCGGTTGGTAAGCGGAAGCAATGCGTCGATCGCCACGTTGGACAGCCCGATGCCACCGAGCTGCAGCGATTCGAGCGTGGGTGGTGCGGCTCCGGCCATTGCCATCACGTCCGCGTCGGTGGACCCGGAGATCCTGAGCGTACGCAGCGCGGGCATCGCCGAGAGGACGGACGCTGCCGCGCTCGCCACCGGGCTAAAAGCGGCGTCGAGGCTTCGCAGCGTTCGAGCGAATGGTGCGCTCGCGAGGCAACCGAAGCCCTCCGCCGTCAGCCCGCACTCCGAGACATCGGCCTGCTCGAGGTTGGGTGCAGCGCCGGCGATGGCGCGAAGGCCCGCGTCGCCAATCGCTTGGTTGCGCAGGTCCAACGAACGAAGCGCGGGCAAACCAGTCTCCGCCAGCGCACGAGCACCCTGCTCTCGGATTTTTGCGTCCCCCGGATAACCGCGTAGCTCCAGCGTCTCGAGCGCAGGGATCCACGCGGCGCGACCGAGTGCCCCAGCGCCGCGCGGGGAAACTTGGTTGGACGAAAGCACCAATCGTCGAAGGCTAGGCAGCGCGCTCGCCGCAATCGCCTCCGCTCCACTGTCCGTGATGGCAAGCGACAGTAGCTCGAGCGAACGCAGCGACGTCAGCCTCGCTACCTGCGCTGCCAGTGAATCCCCTTGCTCTGTCCCAGCCCGTATTCCCCACACGTTGAGCTCCTGCAGCTGTGTGAAGCCCGCAAGGCCCTCGGTCGCTTTCCCCGTCACACCCGCTTGCCTTAGGCTGAGCGAGTGCAGGTCGAGCCCTGCCTTGGCCAGCTGGTCGAAGGCTCCGTCCCCCACCTTGGTTCCGGAGAGCTCGAGGCGGCGGAGCGAGCGTGAGAACGTGGCCTTTCCGAAGACCCGAAGGGCGCTGGACGTGATCGGGTTACGCTGGAGTTCCAGCTGCTCGAGTTCAGCGAACGCGGCGTCCCCGAAGAGCGCACAGTCCGCGGAGCTCAGTTTGGCATCCGCGAGGCAGAGCGAGCGCAGCGAACGTAAGCTCGGGCTCGTGACGATGCCACGCAGAGCCTCTGTGCTCAGCGGTCGACCGAGATACAACCGCTTCAAGGACCCTGCGGCGGGCGAACGGACGAAGGCGACGATCGCGTCTTCGTCGAGCGAGCCGCGGACGATCGCGAGGGTGTCGAGCAAGAGACCAGCCCGTTCGATCTCCACGAGGCTGCTCTTGCCCACGTCGGTCGACATGAGAGAGAGCGAGCGGAGTCCCTTTGCGTGGGGGGATTGAAGGAGCGTGGCGAAAGCTTGCTCCCCGAGCTTGAGATCGATCAGGCCGAGGGATTGGATCCTCGCGAAACCAGGATTACCAGCGAGGTCAGCGACGGTGCGAGGCGACAGGGTCTTGTCGACGACCAACGTCGTGACGCCTAGCTCCGCGACCTCGGGGTCGTCGAGGAGCGCGAGCAGATCACCGAGTGAACGCCCGTCTGTTTCCAGACGCATGCCGCCATCGACGAGAGGACGAAGCACCCGCGCGAGGCAGCGAGAGTCACGCATCGATTGCTCTTACCATGAGCGCAGAGCTCTGTGCGGCAGGCGCGCATAGACTTCCCGAAGTCGTCATGCAGATCGTCTCCCAAAGAACGCGGGCCAATCGTTGGATCTGGGGTAATTTCGACGATCGGTGGGAGCCCAACCTCGACTCCTGAGCCACACCGCTCGAGGACTGCCCACCGAAGCAGCGCGCGCTCTTCGAGCAAGACGGGAGTCAGCCCGCGCTCGACTGCGGCTTGGGCCTCACCGTCTTGTGCACCCCGGACACCCCCCTGCTCTCTTCGAGAAGGCCCACGACCCGCCGCTTCAAGTCCACCCAGTCCCGATGCCAATCCTCTGGTCGACCACGCTCCCGATCGAGGCGAGCACACTCCAGCGAGAGCGAGCGCGCGATCTTCGCGCGGCGAAGGTCGAGCAGTTCGAGCCGCTTCTCACGTCGCAGAGCCCAGGTCGAAAGCCAGTCCGCCAGCTGATGAGGGTTGAACGAGGCCTGCGGCTGCACCATGATCCTGGCTACGCAAGACCCGCGCCCTCGAGAACGCGCGACTTCTGCCTGCTATCGGTCCAAAGCCGAGGCAGGAAAGCCTCAGGTGTGACCGTTTCGCCTCATCCAGCGGCTTGCGCAGCCGAGGCGACGGCATCGTCACGACCAGACACCATCACGGACAGTGGGCTTCAGGTGACGGCGGCGTCAGCTGGGACGCGGGAGCTCACTTAGGTTGCACGGTACACGTGAGCTCGCTGGTCACGAGCTCCTTCTTCGCCGTTGTGCGGATTCGCGCTGGCGACGAGCCTGCCGTCGGCGAGAGCGGTGAGACGACCCTCGGTCACGAACGCATCCCCGGAGGGGACCGAGAACGTGGGACCCACCGGCTGAAGATCCGCGCCCACCGGAACGATCAGGCCCTTCAGCGTCTTTTCCTTGCCGAGTCCCACACCCGTCGTGATCAGCATGCTGTCTTTGGTGTTGGTAATGTCCGGGCCGCTGGGCCAACCGGGGGCGCATCGTCGGAATCTCGAAGCCTCCCGTGAGCTTCGGCGGGTCCCCCCTTGAGCGGAACCTCCGTGAGTACGATCTCCTCGTCGTTCTTGCCAAAGTCGATCAGGGCAACGAGCTTCCAATCGTTGCTGCCGTCCTCCTTCTCGAACCCGCGCAGGACGCTGCCAACGGCCCAGGCCTCGTCCTTCTCCAGCGTGACAAAGGTGCGGCAGTCACGCAGCTCGACGTAGCCGCCTTTCTTCTTCCAGCTGAAGAGCTCCTTCTTATCCTCACCTGTAGGTTTTGGATCGAGATCGAGCCACGAGGTTCCCTCGAACTCGAGGAACGTGTCTGTGGTGTCGGCGGGCCCGCAGAAGACGCGTCGCTTCTTGTCCTTCGAATCATCGCGATAGTCGATGAACGCCTTCGCCTTCTCTCCGGAGATGTTGCGTGGCGATACGCGCATGAGGTTCCGCCAGGTCTGCTTGTAAGCCGGCGATGGCGACCGTCCGCACGGCCTCGGCCAAGGCCCCCTCCTCCGCGACCAGCTCCGAGCGGTCAGCTCCGCCTCGCGTTCTCGACCGCATGAGCGAGCGACCAAGCGGCCCCGTGGGTGACCGTCTGGGATTCCGGCCATCCCGACGTCCGACTTTTCCTTCCGGTCGGGCCTACGTTCCGGCGTGTCGACGCGATCTCCTACCCAATACCTCTGTCCCAAGGTCGGCCCGTCCGGAGGCGCGAACGTTCACAGCGCGACAGCACGAACGCCCCATACGAGGCATTTTCACAAGCTGCGCAGCACTTGGCAGCTGTTCGACCCCGGGCCACCGCCTCGTCCGCAGCGGTATGAAGCGTGCATTGATAGCAGCAGCGATGACGCCCCTGCAGACCCCGAAGGAACGCACCCACTATGCGTCTGAATCTCAGCTCGACTTTCGCGGCCGCTGCGCTGTCGCTTGGCGGCTGCGCCACGCAGTCTGCGTCGCCGCACCACGCTGCGACGCTCGGTGGACCGGAAAGTCGCGTCGTCGAGCTCCCGGGGACGCCGAGCGCGGGCGAGCCGCGCGAGGTTCGGGTGCTCGTCGACGAGCCAGCGTTGAAGCTCGCGAGCATCGTGCTTCGGGACGGCGCCGTACTGTCGACACACGACTCCGAGGTGCCGGTGACGATCATGGCCCTTGAGGGCAGCGGTACCGTCGTGGTCGGCGCCGAGCGGCTGCGCCTCGACCCCACACACGCGGTCGTCCTTGCGCCGAATGTTCGGCATTCCGTCGAGCCGGACGCCGGGACCGATCTCGTCTTGCTCGTTCATCACCTCGGACGCGGAGAGGAGCATCACCAATGAAGACGGGTCGCTACAACGTAGGCGTGGGACTGCTCGTCATGGCGGGCTTCATGCTCTACGGGTTCCTCCTCATCTACCTGCGTGACTTCGCGCCTGACAAGGAAGCCTGGGTCGCCAGCTACTCGGTTGGGAAGCACTTCGAAGCGCGCCTCGCGCACGTACACGGCAACCTCTTCGCGCTGCTCAACCTCGCGCTAGGGTTCGTGCTCGTGCGTCTCGCTTCGGCGAGTGACAGGACGCGCCAAGCAGCCGCGAGGCTCGGCCTCGCGGGGCTCCTCATGCCCGCCGGGATCCTCGGCGAGGTGTATCTCGGCCTCTCGCCGATCTTCGTGCTGGTTGGCGCCGTATCGATGACAGCCTCCGTGGTGCTCACCGGCGTGATCGCGCTGAAGCACTGGGGTGACGCGAGGGCCTCGACATGACCGGTGCGACGGCTTCCCATCACACACGGTGGCTCTTCTTGGATGGGATTGCCCGAGTCAAGCCGACCTCTGCAGCCGACGTAACACCTTCGAGCTCGACGACGGCATGGCTCGCCATCAGTGTCTGGGTCTGGGAGAAGGTCGGCGTTTCCATCACCGTCGGCGCCCCCACTGCTGAGGGTATGCAGGTAGAGATGGGCCACCACACGCCGACGTTGCTCGAGCGATGGGGGAATCGTGAGTCAGGGCGACCCCGAGAGCGGCGATCGCGACCTCGACAAGCGTCTGACGATCTCGACGGATGACATCGAATCGGTCCGGCCGTTGCTCTTGACGTGAACAACCTGCTCGCCGGCACCCGGTGCTCAGCGGCGCGAGCCTCGATGCGGCGGCTCTTTGGTCTGCTTCGGCTGCGGCGCCAGCACCCGGTGCCTGGGCGCCCGAGATAGTTTATCTCAGGCGCAATGGGCAGGTCCGCACGCGACTCCACGGTACACCTTTGATGCGCGCAGCTGACGCAATCGACTCCTTGCCCACTTATTCGCTCGTACGGCGAGCGCTGTGCGGGCCGGAGGGAGCTGGGGCCGCGAGCAACGCGCCCATTCGCCCTGAGATGGACTATCTAAGCCACAATGGGCGGACCTGCCGACAGCTGAACGTCAGCCGACGCACGTGCTCGACGAGCAGCTCAGCGACGCGCTTGGGGCTCGTGCCCATGATGGGTGGCGGCCGTCACGCTGAATTAGCGAGCGTCAACCCCTCGAGCTATCCGCGGTCAGCTCTGCCTCGCCTGCTCGACCGCGTGAGCGAACGACCGCCTCCGGTCAGATCGCGCCGACGTCGGGAGCTCTGGACTACTTCAACGGCGGTGGGCACGGCGCCGCGACGTCTGGAGGAGGCGGGTTGCCGTACAAGCGTCGATGCGCGCAGGCGCCAGTCTTGTCGTCTTTCACCCAAATCGTGCCGGGCGGAATCGCGTTGAATGCCCGATCCTCGAACTCTTTCGGACAGGCGATTTCCTGGTTGGCGACCCAACGTTCTCCGGACATCAGGTCCTTCGGGGGCGGTCCCTTGCGCGGAACCTCAACGTAACAGACGTCGTCCGCGCGCAGGATCGGGCGCCCCTGAGCGTCATGCGGGTGCCCACGCCGCTTCGAACCGTCTGCAGCCGGGCTCGCCGCAGCACTCGCGTTGGGCCCCGGGGAATCTGGCGCACCGCTCGCGGCGCCGGTAGCTGCAGGGACTGCGGAATTGGGAACCTCGGGCTCAGGAACCACCGACCCGATCACGTGCGGAGGGTTTGCGATCAGTTCGGTCTTCGGCGGCTGAGCTTCGCCACAGCTCACCACCGTGAGAACGAATGCCGGCTTCACGAATCGTCGCATCGGGGCAGTCTAGCTGTCATTTCTGACCGAGGCGCGCGTCGAGTTGCCGGACCATGCTCCCGAGTTCGAAAGCCGCAGTTCTTTCGTCCGACCGCTCGATGACGGCCGTCGAGGTCGCACGTGCCGCACTGCACTCAGGCGCCCGAGCTCGGATCGTCCACCGACTCGATACTCCCGTCGCGATCCAACCAGACGACGGAGCCAACGGCGAGCGTTCTTCCGGCGAACGGCCCAGCGCCGGGCGCGACCCGGTGCGCGCGACCGAGCGTCGCCGAGAGCACAGCGCCGTCCTCCAAGAAGCTCACCTCCGAGCCGGCTGCGCAGGGATACCCGGCGGGATCATGGTGCCGTCGACGAGCGCGGGTGTAGTGCGGCTGAGCACGCCGCTTTGTACTTCGCCCAAGCGTGCCAGGGACTGCTCGCGCGCCTCGTACAGGCGGTCGCAGAGGGCCTCGAGCGTGTCCGCGTCAACGTCTTCCAACTCCTCCGGGATGGGTACGTCAAGGCCTTGCGTTCGGATGCGCGTCGCGAGCTGCTCTGCTTCCTCGGGATCGAGGTACGGGAACCAGGCGGCGAGTGCCTCGCACGCGAGCGTGTGGAGTCCCTGGAGGTCCTCGACCTCGTCCGGCAGGTTCATTCCGAAGAGCTGGCCTCCCTTACCCGCCAGGGCCACGCAGGCGTCGGCGAGCTCGCCTACGGACCGCTTGCGTGCGCTGCGGTCGGGGTGGCTCTCCTTGATGCGGTCGCGGATCCAAAGGGTGTAACGGTTCATGGGCTCTCGGCAGGCTTGTAGTCGAGAGCTTGGTCAGGCCGAACCACAGTGGTTCATTGCCCACCAACGAACCTCGGCGGTTGACCCGCTGCCTGGGCGCCCGTTGTGCCCGAGATAGTCTATCTCAGGCGCAATGGGCAGGTCCGCACCAGACTCCGCGGTTCACCTTCGATACGTGCGGCTGACGCAATCGACTCCCTACCCACGTATTGGCTCGTACGGCGAGCGTTGTGCGGGCCGGACGGCGCTGCTGCGGCGAGCGACGCGCCATTCGACCTGAGATAAACTATCTAAGCGACAATGGGCGGACCCGCCGAGCGCGGGCGGCGAACGCTACGCCATCCCGGCATAGTGAGACCCGTGGGTTCGCCCGGCGGAGCCGCTCGCGTGCTCGGCGCTGGAGATCAACGGTTGATTCGAACCGCACGTTCAGTGTTCTCGTGCGCAGGCTCATGCGAAAACGAGGCGATGAAGCTGAGTGATGCTCCCTCGCCGAGTCCGCCCGTTCGCTTGCGTTGTCTCCACGGCGAAGCCATGCCCCCCGAAGTTTTCCGGGATGCGCAGCGGCTAGCCAAGTTGACCGACGGGGCGCTTGGCGCGATTGGCGGGCTGCTTGCGCCCCTCGTGCTCGAGCCAATGTCGAAGGAGCTCGCCGCATCGCTCAGCCGGTTGTGTGTACGCCACGAGGTCGCGGAGGCCGATCTCGGCCATGTGCTGAAGGTCCTGCGCTATCTGTTCAAGGAGTCAGCGGCCTCCGACCTGGACAAGGCTGGGTTCGAGGACGACCTGCACACCATTTGGCCGGAGCCGCGCGCGCTCGGCGAAGCTGCACGAGCGAACTACGAGATCATCAAGCGGGAACTGCGCAAGACGCTGCTGGAGGATGCGCTCGTGAAGCACGGCAACGTGCTCGTCGACGTCGATTGGCGCGTCGACTTCGTCGCCTCGGATCGCCAGAGCTCCAAGCTTATGCTGCCCCTAGCGTTGATTACGCTCCGCTACCGCGATGCCGAGCGCGAGTCGCGCTTGACGTTGCAGCTGCTCCCCGAGCAACTCAAGCGCTTGGAGCAGGTGTTTGGCGCCCTGTCGCAGCGGGTGTTGCGGCCAACGGGTGAGACCAAAGCGGCCGAGTAAGCGGTACTAGGCGCTCGGGCACGAAGCCCGTTGGCCCGGACACGCGAGAACCTCCCCTCACCTCGGTTCCCGGCTCGGTGCGACCTTCGGCGGGGCGATGGTTTATCGCAGGCCGCAATGTCGCTCGCCGCGCGTGAAGTTCGACCTTCTTAGGCGCGCAAGCGAACGAACCCCCTGGAGCTGCGACAACCCCTCGACTTCGTTCGCATCCCAGCGGCATTCGGCCTGCCGGACAGCGCCTAGCGCCAGCCCGGTCGCGGACACCGCGTCCGGCATGCGGCTTTTTGCGGACTAATTGCCTATCGAGCAAGCCTGCTAACACGCTATTGCGCAGAAAGCGCGCCATTGAGCGAAGTAACCCCCAGGGGCTGGCGCAGCTCCCCCGACTTACTTCGCATTGGGACGCACTGCGCACTAACCCCGGCCGGCTAGCGCAGCTCCCCCGACTTACTTCGCATTGCGACGCACGGCGCGCACGGCACTCGCGGGCGCGTACTGCGCTGACGGCGGTTGTAGCTGCTCACGCATCCGCGGCAGCGACATTGGGGCCCGCGATAAACCATCGCCCCGCCCAGTGTCGCACCGAGCACCCGCGTGCGATGGGCGCACGCCTACGAGGACTGCGCCCGCTGTTCGATTCCCTCGAGGAATCGAGGCAACTTCGCAGCCAGCGCTGGATACCGAATGGAGGTAGCGACATTGGGGCCCGCGATAAACCATCGCCCCGCCCAAGGTCGCACCGAGCACCGGAGTGCGATGGGCGCACGCCCACGAGGACGGCGCCCGCTGTTCGATTCCCGCTGCTAGCGAAGGGAGAGCGCCCACGCCGTCTTGAGCCACAGGTCAGCGGTGCACGCTGGATCGGCGGCGAGCTCGATGTCCGGGGTTACTCCGGCGCTCCCAGCTTGCCCAGCGACCGACCAGGTCGCGACGTCGGCGCGCAGCGAGCGATCCGCGCCGGTGACGACGCGCTGCACGCTGCCTTTGCCGTAGCTTCGTTCTCCGACGAGCCGGGCGCGGCCGGCGGACTTGACGATTGCCGCGAAGACCTCGGCGGCCGACGCGCTCGTGCGATCGATGAGCACCCACAGCGGCATCCCCCACCGAGCGCTGGCCTCGACGCTGATCACTTCATGCTCACCGCCGCAGTCGAGCTCGACCTGCGCCTGACCTGTCGTCAGAAAATCTGCGGCAAGATACGCGGCCTCGGTGAGATCCCCGCCCGGGCAGCCGCGCAGATCGACGATCAACGGCCGGGGATCTGCGGAGAAGGGCTGCAGCGCTCGCACGAAGGCGCCCCGCATCCCTGTACCGAAACAACTCGGGCGCAGCCGTAGCACCCCGCCAGGCAGAAGCTCCGACGTGACTTCGGGGTGCAACATCGACTCGGCGAGCTGCGAGAGCTCACTGCTGTCGACCTCCGACCCGCCTTCGTTCGCCAGGCAGTACAGCACGTTGACAGCGCTCGGCACGGCGACGAGCCCTAGGCCGTTGTTCATCATGTTGCCCGTCGTGGGCAGCGCAAGGTTGATGGCAGGCAGCTTGTCGATGAAGACGATGGGATTACCCATCGTGTACTTGCCCATGCCCTTGATCGTCGGGTGGGCGGAGCCGGCCTCGTCGCCGGTGGTCATCGAGATCATGCTGCCGAGGTTGAGGGCGTTGACGCCGGACACCTTCACCGTCGTGGAGAACGCCTGCGCTTGCGCGTTCATACCGATGTTGGGATACGGGACGGGGATCGGAGCGGGCGCAGCGGGCGTGAGGCACACGTCGGGAAACCCGATATTCATGCCAGCGCCGCGGTTGGAAGCAGGGAGCATGGTGCCTCAGCCTAGGTGAATGGCCTTGCCGTTGATGGTCACTTTATTCTTGGTCAGCAGCGTGCTGCTTTCAGCGCTGGTGACACTCGCGCCTTCCACGGTCGTGTGAATGCTGCCGGCCTGGACGCTCAGGAGCTCGGCCACGTGCTGACGCAGGCTTTGAAAACGCTGGTTCACGGTGCGGGCGATCATCTCGAGCTTACCCGCGCGAACCTCCAGCTTGGGTGTGTCGATCTCGACGCCCTCGTGGCCGGACAACGCAAGCCGTCCCCCCGCCTGAATCTCGAGATCCCCGGGGAAGGTGATCTTCCCCTTGCCGGTGCCAGCGATGACACCGATCACCCATGCGCCGCGTGCGTCGGCGATCACGAGTACGGTGTCGCCCACGGCGGGCTCGTAGCTGAACGCGAGCGCCAAGCGAGCCTCGCGCTCCGCTCCGCTCGGCCACGCAACAAGAACACCGAGCGCGGTTGCCTCGAGAACCTGCGCCGGGCCCAGCTCGTGGGAGGGCGCAATAGGGCTCGGTTCGTTGGCGACGCGATGAAGATGGGCGACCTGGCTCACTCGGTTCTCCTTGGTTTGATGCGGTTCAACGACGCGGCGGCGGTCGCCACGCCTCGGCCTGCAGACGCAGCGGATCGGTCTGCTTGGCGGTGGCAGTCAGCGCGCCGTTCCAGGTGGCGCCATCCGTGCGCGCCGCGTGCAAGTTGGCGACGGACAGGTTGGCGCCCGAGAGGTCCGCGCGCGAAAGGTCCGCGTGCGAGAGGTCTGCGTAGTCCATGCGCGCGCTGGTGAATAGCGCCCCCTGCGCGTGCGCCTTGACGAAGCGCGTCTCGCGCAGGTCGGAGTCCCCAAGAACCGCTCGCTCGAGCTCCGCTTCATCGAAGGTCGCGTAGCGCAGCCGGGCCTTCGCGAGCTTTGCGCCTCGCAACTTGGCTTTTCCGAAGTACGCCCCGCGGGCATCGGCGCCCTGAAAGTCTGTTTGCTCGGCGATGGTGCTATCGAAGCTCGCTTCTTTCAGCACAGCATCCCGCAGATTGGCGGTCGAGAGCCGGGCCTCTTTGAAGTCTGCGTGAGTGAAGTCGCAGCGGCGCAGGTCCATCCCTTCCAGATTGGCGCGCACGAAGGAGCAGCGTGTCAGCCGCAGCCCCGCGAGTGGCAGCGCTCGCAGATCCAGATCGTCGAAGTTGACGGTCTTGAGCTCGGTTCGCGCGAGCTTGGTGCCCGCGAGCTTCGCGTCGGTGAGGTTGGCGCCCCACAGTAGCGAGCCTGAAAGATCGGCTCCCGAGAGATCCGCCCGACTGAGATCCGTCATCAGCATGCGGGCGCCCTGGAGCTTGGCTCCGCGTAGATCTGCGCCCTCGAGGTTCGTCATCTCGAGGTCGAGCGACGAGAGCTCGCTGTTCGCGAGCTTGCACTCGCTGAGAATGGCGCGGCGTAGATCTGCGCCGGTGAAATCAGCGCCGGTGAGGTCACAGCCAGTCAGGTTGCACAACTCGAGCAGCGACCCAGCGAGATGGGCGCGATGCAAGTTGACGCCCATGAACGACGTGAAGCGTAGGTCGCAGCCTTCCAGAGCGAGCGGCCCCACGTCGGCGCCGCCGAGCTCGGCACGTCGCAGATCGCCGGCCGGCAGGTCGAAGTCGGTCATCACGGCGTTGCGAAAGAAGCACTTCGCAAGGACCTTGGGCAACTTGGCGCAACGCAGATCGGCGCCATCGAAGACCACAGCTTCAAGCGCGGCTTCTCCCAGATTGGCGCGCACCATCCTCGCCTGAACGAAGATTGCGTTGGCGACCGCTGCGCCCGCGAACACCGCGCTCGTCAGGTCGGCCTTGGTGAAAGACGCCCCGTGGAGTTTGGACCCGCTCAAGTCCGCAGCGGCAAGCACGGCTTGATCGAAGCGCGCGTCGGAGAGATCGCAGCCGACCAGCCGAACGCTGGGCAGCTTCGACTGCGTGAAGACGACCCCGGAGAGGTTCAGACCGCTGAAGTCGACACGGCCGAGCTCACACTCGATGAACTTGGCACCAGCCAGCGCAGCACCGACGAAAGCGACCTCACTCAGCGTCGAGCGCAGACACACGACCTCGCGCAGGTCCGCGCTCGAGAGGTCCACACGGGAGAGATCGCTGCCGCCAATTTGCACGCCGCGCAGGCTGGCGCCTGCGAGCTTGGCGCCCGCCAGCCGCGTGTGCAGCAGCCGCGCACCATCGAGCTTCACGCCCGAAAGATCGAGCCCTCGCAAATCCAGATCGCTCAGATCGGCGCCAGCCAGGGGCTGACCGCTCCTCGCGCAACGAACGACGTCCTCCGCAGAAAGCCTCACGGGTCCCTCACCACGCGCGCAACGAACGCGTCAGTCAAGTCGAGGCCCTTGCCGTGGGCCCCGGTCAGCACGGCTTCGTAGAGACTCGCATGCGATAGGTTGGCACGCTCGAGGTTGGCGAACCGCGCATCCACCGACATGAGGTTGGCAAAGGTCATGGTAGCGGCTCGCAGATCCGCTCTGTAGAAGCGAGCGCCCCGCAGGTTCGCTCCGTGGAACCGCCCCTCCTTGACCGACGCCTCGGTGAAGTGGGCCTCGCGCACGTCTGCGAATGAGAAGTCCGCATCGTCGAGCTTGGCGCGCATGAAAAAGCTGCGTTTGGCCACGACGCCGATGAAGCGAGCACCGATCAGGTTTGCCTCGACGAAGCTTGCCTGCTCCAGCTCGGCCCCCTCGAAGTTAGCGCGCTCTGCGTTGATCGAGCTTAGCAGTGCGCGGACGGCCGAGCTCTCGCGCAGGTCGCAATCGCAAAGGTCCGCTCGGTCAAGGTCCGCGTGGTCCAGGTTGATGCCGCGCAAACTCGCGCCCGTCAGCCGCGCTTCGTCGAAAATGGCGTACTGCGCGCGAGCATGATCGAGCTTGGCGCTCTCGAGGTTCGCTCGTTCGAGGAAGGCCTCCTCCAGGTAGCACTCCCGCAGGTCGGCGCGCGCGCCCTTCACCTCGCCCAGATGCGCCAACGTGAGATCGGCACCGCGCAGATCGGCCCCCTCGAGGTTGGCGCGAAACAGGATGGCGTGCGCGAGCTTGGCGCCGCGCAAATTCGCCCCGCGCAGATCGACACGCGCGAGGTTGGCGCGCTCCAAGTTCGCCCCCGAGAGGTCGACACCTGCGAGGTTGGCATCGGCGAAATCGCGCTCCCGAAGGTCCGCACCCGGTCCGGGCGCGGCGGTCGAGAGCGGTCCGGGTGGCTCGTAGCTCGGGTCGAGCTGCCGCCATTGCGGGTGGTGCGGGATCGCTTCGACCTGATCCAGGCCCTCGAGTGGGCGACCGGTGCGCTGCTCTTGTTCGCGCAGCTTCGCCGTTTGCGCCATCAGGTTGCGCATCTTGGGGCGCAACATCGGGTCGGGGAGCCGACCGGGCTTCGCGTGGCGCATCGGCGGCACGACTTTCTCATTCTCCTCGCGCACCTCTGCAGCGATCTTGGCGAGGTCTGGGCGATGTGCGGCGGGCGCGCTCGCAAGCTTCGTCATCGCCTGCGACGTTTGGTTCAGCTTCTCCTCGCTCATCAGCGGGCCCAAGGCGCGCTTGAGCTCGTTCGATACGGGGTCTTTCGTCGGGTCCGCTGCTGGGGCCGCGGGGGCTTCTCCTCGGCGCTCCTTCTCGCGTCTGTCCCAGGCTTCTGAAAGCTCGTTTGGCATATCTGCCAGAACGCCGGTGGGGTCCTTCTCGAAGGCTTCGATCTCTGCTTCGTAATGGGCGCGAGGCAGCCCGCGTTCGCTCAAGGACTCACTGGCGATCAGCACCGTTTGCACGTCGCTCAAATCGAGCTCGCGGACGGGACTCAGGCCCCGCCAGGTCAACACCACGCGATTCTCGTCCGGCTGGGCAAGGAGCGTATCCAGGGCCATCGCGATCTCGTCGATCTCGCCGCGCTTGTTCTTCACGAAGGCGCGCACGCGCAGCCCAGGGAGACGCGTGTCGAAGACGCGGTGCTTCGGGTGCAAGTACTGGAACTTCACCTCCTCATCGCCGCGCAGGTACCCCGGCCACTGCTGGTCGGCCGGAGCGGCGTGGAAATAGGTCCAGTCGAAATCGTCCGCGTAGAAGGGCGCGCGCAGCTTGGCCCAAGCAGCGCCGTAATTCTTGCCGGTGCGCGCCTTGCGTGCCGCCCAATTGGAGCTCAGCGCTGCGAACGATCCCGGCGCCCGCTCTTGGCCACGCGCGGTGAGCCGCTGCGAATTGAGCTCAACGTTTGGCAGCGCGTCCCCTCGATAACCTTTTCCGACAGGGTTGGCGTCGAAGCCTGAACCGCCGAAGGCGTGCGCGTAATCCAGTGGCATGATCGCGAAGGGCTTGGGCTCGCTGATGGTGCCGAACGGGCCGTTCTGCCACTGCCTGTCTCCGTAAACGACCAGCTCCTTGCGCCAATCGCCCACCGAGAATCGCACCGGGCATTCACTCACCAGCTGGCCCGGGTGGCAGCTTCCGCTCAACATCACCTCGGCGTTCACCTTGAAATCGGCGAGGTCCCCGGGGTACTCGCACGCGCCCGTGCGATCTTCATCGTCAGCCGCGAAGGTCTCGCCGGAGATCAGCCCTTGGTCTAGCCCCTCGATGGGAGTGACCACGCCGTCGCGCACGAGCGTGAAGGCCCCGCGCACCACCAACACCATCTCGGGCTGCGGTGGCCGGCGCGAAGTCGTGCGCGTCGCGTGGAAAAGACCGGTGGTGTTCTTGACCAGCATGGGCGACTACAGGCCAAGCTCCACGACGATGGCCTTGACTGTGCGCTTGAGGCACATGTCCGAGTTCGAGAGCATCGTCGTCTTTTGCTCGAGCGCGGTCGTCTTAGTGGACAGGGTGGTGGTCGAAGTCGACAGCGCAGTAACGGTATTCTGGAGCGCCAGCAGATCCTTCTGCAGAGCGACCTTGTCCTCCTTCGGGATCTTCACCTCCAAGATTCCAGCGGTGGCGATCTCGATGCCGAGGGCGGCCTGGAAGCTGAACTTGGCGCCTAAGAAGATCTCGATGGCGATTCCGATTTCCATCGAAAAGTGCACGGCTCCGAGGTGGCCTTCGAAGTGGAAGGGCGTGGTCGTGGTCTCCTCGATCATGATGTCGACGATGGTGTTACTCACCTGGCGATTTTTCAGATGCGTAAACTCGGTCACCGTGTCGCCGTAGCTCTTCGAGGTCGTGTTGGTGACGTGTGACTCCTCGTTGCTGTCGATCACGCTCGTGAAGGAATCAGACTTGATGGCGTAGGTCTTCTCGAAGATGCCGCCGTCGGTGGTGCCGAAGCCGACCGGCTGTTCCGGGGAGCCTGTCCAGCCGTCGATGCGGCGCGCCCACGTCTTCTCGATGATGTGTGGGTTGGAGCGGATCACGTCCAAGTTGTCGTGCTCCCATTCGGGGACGAGGCGGTCGGACTTTGTTCCCACGGCGTTCGCAGCGCCGGTCGGCCCGTACTTGGGCAGATCGTATTTGCGATCGCTGAAACGGTGCGGAGGGTCATGACCGAGCGATCCGGCGATTTTGTCGCGCGCAACGCTGCCGACCGGCGGCGGATTCGCCGAGCCGGTGTACGTCTCGAGCACGTCGCCCCAGCGCTCCTCCCGGAAGTTGCCGGCGTAACGCGCGTATTGATACACGCCCTCGGTGGTGTTCACCAAAAGCCAGACGCCCGTCTGCTTCATGTTCTCGGAGTCGGTGAACACGTAGTCCGGCACGAATTCGAGCCAGAACCCGGCGCCAGGCATCGTCCCGGGCGCGTAATCGACGACGTGATCGCCGGTCGCCTCCCAACCCATGCCCTCGCCGGGATCGTCCTGGCGCCCCATCACGATCATCTTGTAGTTGCCCCGCACGACTTCCACCTTGTCACCGTAGGTGGTGGTGATGCGGTTGCCGTCCGAGTGGTCGCGCCACCCGCCTCGGGCGTAGAGCTGCCGACTCTCGTTCTGGCGCTGGGTCTGCGTGAGGCCATGCCCCCGAACCGTGTGGTCCGCCTTCGTGTTGAGCAGCGGATCGAGATCCACGTCGTGGGTTCGAACATCGTCGAGAAAGAAAACGTCGTTGTTGCCGGCAGCGCTCGGGACTCGCGCTTGAAAAGGCGGCGCGTCGGTGAGCCAGCTCCCCTCACTCGTGTCCCACTCGGTACTTTCCGGGCGGCTCGGATTGCCGGGCCCACCGGCTTGGTGGATGGCCGCAAGCAGCTCGATCGATCGCTCGTTCTCGTCCGCGAAGTCGAACTTCCCTAACCGCAGGAAGGACGACATCACCACCGTCTCGCTGTATCCGTTCGGACGGCTAGCGTCCCCTTTGCGTTCGAACGGGCTCGAGCCGAAGTCCGGCACTTTGATCAAAAAGTGCTTCTCATTGCCCAGGTTCGACTGCGCCAGGTAGACGCCGACTTCCTGATCCGAGTCGTCGTTCGTGCTGAAGGTCCCACTCATAGCTACTTATTCTCCGAAAATTGGAGCACGATCCCGGTCGCCGACTCGATGCGGTTGGCGAACGAGTTGCGCGCCGTCACTGAGGAGCGGTTGGTCGCATTCGGCACCGAGCCGACGATGATTGGTCGATCGGGGTCGCCGTCAAGGAAGGCCACGATCACCTCAGCTCCCGGCCGCAGCGGGAAGTGGAAGCCATGATTCGGCCCGGCGAACGGCTGCGCCATGCGTATCGGGTGCGAGGCGCGCTCCTCCCCCTCGTAGGACACCGTGTCGAAGTGCAATTGCACGACGTACCGGCCTTCGTCGTCGATCTGGGCGAGGCCGCCCACGGTGCCCGAAGCGCCAAGGGAGGTGGTTCCCGTGACCAACCCGTAGATGCGCGGCCGCGGGGTGATAAGCGGCGGCCGAAAGCGATTCGACGCGTCGATCGCGCGGAACGAGTTGGAGTAGGCGCCGGCTACACCGCCCTCGCCTTCCGTCAGGTGTGCTGTGTGAATGACCTCGACGATCAGCAGCTGCTTGTCCGCGAGGTAGGGGTGGTCGATGAGCTTCGGGCTCGCCCCTGCCGTCAGCGCCAGGACATTGCTCTTGCCGAAATAGGTCTCGCTCTCGACGAGCTGGCGCTCGGCGCGGATCTTGGCGATGCGCGTGCCCTCTTCCTTGGTCTTGTGGTGCGAGCCGTACTCCACCACACCACCGCCATTGCCGAGCGGCTCGCGGTCTCGCTCCAGAGAGTGCACCGCGCTGATGTCGGCCAAGGGGTGGCGGTAGTTGTAGTCCTGGACGCAGAACGTCGACGGAAACTGCTCGCTCTCGACCTCCAGAGCGAACACGTCCTCGTGCATTCCGTCCACGCGGTAGCGCAACACCTCGAGCACGTGGGAGATCCCGCTGCGGGCTGGATCATCTGTGAAGATGACTTGCTCGGGCCCCTCGTCTTCGTCGTGTGAAAAGACGTAGCTGATGCCGAGGTGCTCCGCGAGCCGGCTCACGAACGCGAAGTCCGTTTCCTTGTATTGCACCACGAGCTCGCGCTCGGGCCAGTCTTCCGCCTGAATTGCGAGGCTCTTTCCATCTAGATCATGCAGCTCGTACTTCTGGCGGATGATGTCGCGCACGGTCGAGTTCACGAACACCTCTTGCGTGGACACCAACCGAAGCGCCGACAGCTGCGGCACCACGCGGAGCACATACGTACGCCACTGTCGGTTCGCATCCAGCCGGTCGCGCACAGACTGCAGCACGCCATGGATCTTCCGCAGCTCGAGCTCGTTGCTGTCGGTCGACTGGCGGGAGAGCACGATGGTGAGTGGCGCGCCCGGCGAAGCACCCGCCGGAAGCGTGGCGCCGTTGCGCATGACGACCGTCAGGTCGAATTGAAAGAGCTGGGAGATCTGTTCTCGACCCTCGAGCTTGTCGACCTGCAGGTCGCTCGCATCGAAATCCCGTGACTCGAGCGTGATCGTCAGTGGGCGCAGCGAAGCCATTCGGCGTAGGGGACTTGAACCTCGCCGAGCCGTCAACATGGAACGTGGAGGAGACTCTGCGCAGCGAAGGTTCCAAGTCGCGTTGGAACGCGTTAGGCCGAAGCTCGGGGGACAAAGCGGTCAAAGAACAACTTGCCGCGAAACATTCGATCGAATCGAGCTTCGGATGCGTCGGTCAGCCGCCGCTGGGCTCCGGCCCGCTCCTCCGGTTGTGGCATCCTCGCGCGCGGCTGCGGCGCTTTACCTCGGTCGATGATGCCACGCTCGTGAAGTGGGCTCGCCGCGTTTCTGTTTCCCCCGCTCGCGCCCTTGTACCGATGGCGAGCCGGACGAAAACTCAAGGCCGTCGCGTGGGTGCTCGCGCTGCGCGGCCCCCTACGTGACGGGCTTCGCCATCGCCACGATCGCGAAGTAGCGATGCCGGATCGTCTGCGACCGGACGTCTCGACGGTCACGTGATTTCGTTCACTTGGCTGCGCCTCCTGGGCTGACTAAGCGACGGCATGCGAGATCAAAACGGGTTCTTCAGGCTCGGCTTGATGGCGCTCGCGCTGACGGGGTGCGACGCGATCGTGGTCGTGGATCCGAACGGTAACGCGGGCACGGCTGGAAGCGGCGTCGGTTCGTCTTCGGGCGGTACCTCCACGACGAGCTCCGGCGATGGCGCCGGTGGAGGCTTCCCACCCGATGACTACGACGGCTACGCCGCCTGCTTTGCGGCGTGCGAGGCGGACCGATGCATCGGAAACGTAGAACTGTGCTCGGAACTCTGCTTCGAGGACATCTTCCCTGGCTGCGGTCCCGAGTCGCTCGACTATCACCGGTGCGCCAACGCCTACTGCGACCCCGACAGCAACCCTGAGGAGGATTGCGTGGAACAGTACGAGGTGCTTCGGAACTGCAAGACGAATCTGGCGTGCGATCCCGTTGAGTGCAGCGTGACCGGGGACGATTGCGTTTGCTCGAACGACTGTGAGGCTGGCCATACGCGCCGCTCCGAGTGCACTGGGCCAGACGAGGAGTTTAACAATCCACCCTTGTGCCAGTGCTTCTTCGATGGCGAGCCCTTTGGTTCGTGCTCGATGATCGAGTTGGTGTGCAGCGAGCACGCGTGCTGTGCCGACTATTGGTAGCCTTAAGGCAGAGACCGCAGAGAGCGCGCGCCGTTGGGTCCTGAACACTGAGGAATGCGGACATGAAAAAGCAGCAGTCTTCGAGCAAGCAGGTGTTGCCGGCGCAGAGCTTGCAGGTGACGAACGTCGACCTGGAAGACGTGGCGGAGCAGCCACGACCTCGGGACGCAGCTTGGCGTGGGTTGAGCCGGTGGCTGGGCGCCCGTTGTGCCCGAGATAGTTTATCTAAGGCGCAAAGGGCAGGTCCGCACGCGACTCCGCGGTACACCTTCGATGCGCGCAGCTGACGCCATCCACTCTTTGCCCCGTTATTGGCCCGTCCGGCGAGCGCAGTGCGGGCCGGACGGAGCCGGTGCGGCGAGCAACGCGCCCATTCGAGCTTAGATAGATCATCCAAGCCACAATGGGCGGCCCCGGCGAGCGCGGGCAGCGGCTGGAGGCCACGCTCGAGAAACTCGCAGTGACGCAGCCGCACCTCGAAGTGGAGGTTCGAGTGAGAGACGGGGACGCGTTCGTCGCCTACGCTATCCGGGCCCATCCAGCGCAGCCACCCAGAGTGAACGGCTCGCCCGCGCTCGCTCCGGCCTTCACCCTCGGGCGTCCAAGGACCAAGGAAATGACCACTTCGCTCGTCGCCGACTTCTTCCAGCGGCGCGATCCCGAGCGCGCGCTGGCCGCGCTGCGCGGGGTCGCGGGTGGCTCTCGCGGCCCTGTCCGCTCGACGACGCTCTGGTCGCGAGCGAGGGGTGAGTTGGACCTCCGCGGCGCGCCGGGCGGCCTCTTCGCGCCGACGATCTTCGGCGACGACCGCGAAGCCTTCGGACACGTCGACACCGGCGGCGGCCTCCTGCATCCTGCGGTGCTCCCCACCCTCGCCCAGGAGCTCGAGCTCTCCTTCCCTCAGATCGAGGCCGTCTTGCGCGGGGACCTTGCTCTCCGACAGAGCGACTCGCCGTTCCCGAGCGTCGTGACGGCCAGCTCCGAAGAGCCCGGCGATCGCGTGGGCCCGCTCGCGCTTGCCAGGGCGCTCCACCACAAGGCGCCAGACCACCCCTATCTCCCGCTGTGCCGCGTCCCGGCCGTCCCGGTACCGCCGCTCTCGGCGCGCCCGCTTCGACCCGGGGACCGCCCCGAGCTCGTCGATCCGTGGATCGGCCCCGAGAACGAGGCGTGGCTCCCGATGCTCCATCGCGCGGCGCGCTACCTCAAGCTCCACGAGCTCGGCGCCAACGACGAGATCCTCGCGGGAGAGGCGACCTGCCTCCAGCGAGCGTTCGACGCCGTCTTTAAGGCGACGATGGCCTCGTACGCCTGGCTAATCCCGCCGCTCGCGCGCTCGATCGACACGGCGCTCAAGGCGGTCGCCTTCACCGCCGATCCGAACCTCCCCGACGCTGGCGCGATCCTCCTGATCCAACGAGGGGATGGGATCTTCCTCGTCGACAGCGACGGTCGCACGCGACGGTCGTTCGCGCCCGCCGGCTGCAAGCTGCGCGCGATCGTCGAGGGACGGTACGCCGTCTTTCATGGCGTCGTCGAGGGGGTCAACGATCCCTTGTTACGCGACAAAGATGGCGCGTGGCCCTCCTGGTTCGTCGGCGACAGTGACCTCTCCTATGGGGTGGACCCCGTGATGCCAATCAGCGTCCTCGACCTGGAGCGCGGGGAGTACCTGACCCGGCGACCGGCGTGGCTCCCGCGCGCCTTCCCCGAGCACCGGGAGCCCGAGGAGGAGCTGTGGTTCGCCGACCACCAAGTCTTCATGGACACCGAGGGCCCAGACCTCATGAGCTTCGACCACGGCCTACGCTTCGTCTGCATCGGAGACGAGTCGGAGCGGAGGATCCTCGACCTCGCCACAACCCGCGCGGCGGCGTTCGTCGCCGACGGCTACGGGGCCGAGCACGGGGCCGAGCACGAGCTCGATCTCGTAGCCGGTGCCCTCGGCGAGCCCGATCCCGACGGGGACGACGATGGCGACGACGACGACGACGACGGGGGAGACGCGGAGGGCACGGACGATCTCGGCGCCATCGGCTTCGCGGATGGCGCGTGGTTCCTCGTCGGCCCCGACGGGGTTCTCTCGGACCACCTCGGGCGCGAGCGCGTCCAGCTCGTGCCGGCTCCCTTAGCGAGCGCCTTCAGCCCCTCCGCGAGCCACCTCGCCGTCGCGTACCGTCGGCCCGACAAGAGCGTCGAGGTCGCGATCCTCGAGCGACGCACGCGCGCGGTCGTCGCGCGCCTCGAGGTCGCTCGGCTTGGCTCGGAGCAGCCCTGACCGAAGCGACGTGCCGCGAGCGAAGGTCAGCGCACCGTGAGCCTCTTCGAGCTGTCGTCGTTGGGGTCGCCGCGCCACACCCCGTCATCCCAGTAGCAGGCGCACCAGTCCCCCTTGTCTTCGCGATCGCACAGCTCGTCCCCGATCCAGATCTCACACCAGCCGCCCGTGAGCTCTTCGCCCGCGCCAAGGTCGCTAACGTTTAGCCGAACGGCGTAATCGATGATCCCGGGCCTCACCTCGCGCTCCCACGGCAGATCCTTCGCGCCCACCCGAACCGTCTCGTCGCCCACCTGGTAGGTCATCGCCGCGCGCTCCCCACCCCCAGCCTTCAGCGTCGCTACGCGTGAGCGACAGCTGACCTGGCTGAGCATTGCGAGCGTGACCGCACAAACGGCGAGCGCTCCAAGCAGGCGCCTCGGGCTCCACCTTCGCCGCCAGTCCTTCGATCCACGGTCAGCCCGCATCGCCTACGAAGATACGCCGCCCGGGAGGCCGCCCCGCTACCAAAGTTCGCCGACCAGAGCTCGGGTTAGTTGAGGCCGCGCTGTCAGTTCTGGCCGAGGCGCGCGTCCTGTTGCCCCATGCTCCCGAGTTCGAAGGCCGCGGTTCCTTTTGACGCAGCGTTGGAACGCGGCCGCGCGTGGCGACGCGCGCAGCGTCTTCGGATGATCGAGTCCCGACGGCGCCGCTTCTTCTACCTTGCTCTCGGCCGACGAATCCGCCGCGGGCGCTTCGCCTCCCAGCGAGCCTGCGGCTTCCTTCGGAGCCGCCCCGGACTCCCGCCGGAGAAACGCTGGAGTCAGCTGTATCTTCGAAGCGTCAAGCTGCATCGTGCCAAGCAACTAGGACTGCCCTACCCGTTCCGGCCTTGGCCGCTCGTGTCGCTGGTCGAACACGGCGCGATCCCTGGGCCTCCGCTTCGCGTGTTGTTCGTGTGCTCGAAAAACCAGTGGCGAAGCCCCACCGCGGAACGCCTCTGGCAGGAGGATTCGCGGTTTTCGGTGCGGTCAGCTGGCACGAGCGCCAACGCTCGCCGCCGGGTGCGATCGCAGGACCTGGAGTGGGCCGACGTCATCGTCGCCATGGAGCACAAACACAAAGAGCGGCTCTTGGACCTTGACCGTCGCCCCGACCTCAAGCGCAAGGTCCTGGTCGCGAACATCGCGGACCTACCGTACATGAGCCCACCGCTGATTCAGCGCCTCCAAGAACGCGTGGCTCCCCTGCTCGAGGCGCGGCTCCGAGGTCGCTAGCGCCCGCGACACAAGTACCGCTCGTGCGGCACGTCCACCTCTCCTGGCGCCCGCACCCGGCCGCACCGCGACACAAGTACCGCTCGTGCGGCACGTCCACCTCTCCTGGCGCCTGCACCCGGCCGCACCGCGACACAAGTACCGCTCCTGCGGCACGTCCACCTCTCCTGGCGCCCGCACCTGGCCGCACCGCGACACAAGTACCGCTCCTGCGGCACGTCCACCTCTCCTGACGCCCGCACCCGGCCGCACCGCGACACAAGTACCGCTCCTGCGGCACGTCCACCTCTCCTGGCGCCCGCACCCGGCCGCACCGCGACACAAGTCCTGCTCCTGCGGCACGTCCACCTCTCCTCGGAGCTGCTCGGCCTCATCGGCGGTGCCTAGCTGCCTGCGCACCCTTCGTGCCGCAGACAGTTTATCTCCGGCACAATGGGCAGGTACGCACGCGACTGCGCGGTTCACCTTCGATGCGCGCACTCGCCGCCATCCACTCTTTGCCTCGATATTGGCTCGTACGGCGAGCGCTGCTCGGGCCGGACGGAGCTGGTGCCGCGAGCAACGCGCCTATTCGACCCGAGATGGACTATCTGAGGCACAAGGGGCGGCCGGTGGAGTTGCCCCGATTTGGTAGACAGATTTGACTGCTTGATTCAGGCGGGTGCGTTGGTCTCGAACTCGATGGGTGCGACGTAGTTGAGGTGCGAGTGGAGCCTGACGAGGTTGTAGTA
>CAITIQ010000232.1 GCA_903892415.1 uncultured delta proteobacterium
ACTGTCGCGCGCGCTTCCTTCCAACCAACTCCTTGCAAGTCGGCCAGCGCAGACCTGACAACCTCTTCTGCCGCATTGTTAACCGAGAGGTAGCGTGCAGGATCCGTACGGGCATACATGTCCCCCTTCGTGGGTTGCACGCGGCCGAGCACATCCAACAATCCGGGGTAGCCATCGGGTGCCTCGACGAATCGATTCCAGACCGGCCCCCACGCGCCAGCACCCTCGCAGAGCAGCTCCGCAGCGGTCAAGCTCCCGTCGAGTCCAAGGTCAAGCCGCAAGTCACTCCGAACGCTTTCGGTGAACGCACGCCATCTCTCGGCAGTCATTCCCTGCTGCACCCCGGCGGGATCACCGATCCAGCGCAGAAGGTCTCGGACCGTGTCGCCGGCAACCAGCTTGTGGAAGTCCTCCGCTTCGAGTCGCTTCCCGCGCAGCGACCCAACCGAGGCGGAGAGCACTTCGCGGGCCGCATTCAGCAGGGCACGATTGGTCGCGGCATCCTCGGCCACATCCAAGCCGAGATGAGCGGGGCTCTTGAGGAACGCACTCAATGTATGGTCATGCCCCCCCCTGATGCACCCAAGCCTGCCCTCTGTACAGCAGCTCCACGAGCGGCCGCAACTCCTCGGGGCAATCCTCGCCGGCACGCAGCTGCTGGCGGGCAATGCCAGGCAGATAGACGATCGGCACCCGGTCCGCTGCCTCCGGTCGGCGCGGCAGGGCCCCGTCCACAAGGCAACGCACCCAGATGGCGGGCCCGCGCCACTCCTCGGAGCTGAACGCGCCGAGTTCGATCAACTCGGGGAGGTGCTGCTTGATAAGTGGCATCGCCGGTGCGAAGTGCCTGTGCGGATCGGTCCAAAGGATCGCAGCGGGAGCGGACGAACCGCCTGCATTGCCGCCACAAGCGCGAACCTTGTCGCATAGGTGCTGAACGACTGTTGTCACTTGCTCTCCTTGACGGCACGTGAACGGGATGCGGTCTTCACGGCCAATGTGTAATGCAGATCGTTCCAGCGCTCGCCGGTGCACTCGCGCCCGCCGGCAAAGTCGGTGGCTTGCGCTGGGTTCGAGTCGGGGTCGCACGACCAGAACCACGGGAAGTCGGCCTTCGGACGCTGTGGCTCCTTGCCGCGGTCCTTGTCCCACTTGATGTTGGGCTTGGCCCGCAGCAGGCCGGCGCCCTTCTTGCCCATGTCTTCAGCGAGCATGAAAGGCCGGATGTTCATACGGACACCATCGTTGATGTCGGGCGACCAGCCGAGCGCCTGCTCGGAGAGCGGCTTCCAACGCACGAAGATGTCGTACGGAGCCTCACCCTCGATGATCTTGATGAGTTCCTTCTGAAGCTTGGTCGCAGCCGCGAGGCGCGCCTCAGCGCCTGCTTCGCCGTTCTTCACACCGTCGTTCTGGCGATCGATCCAGTCCTTCAAGTAGTCATACGTCAGCTTCTCGAGCAACTGACGACCAACACCGCCAGAGGCGGCGAGACGATGGTAGTTGACGAGGACGTTAAAGCCGTCCTTGCGGCCGTCCCAGAGGTGCCAAACGAAGGGGCGGCTGTGGAACAGCTTGCAGTGTTGCTCGAAGAACTCGTTGAGAAGCCAGTCGCCGAACTCAGTCGCCTTGCCGCCTGTCTCGGCGAGCAACTTGCTCGCTACGCCAAGGTCGAAGGGTTGACCAGTCGATGTGTACGCGTCCCGTAGCAGCGAGATGAGGCGCTCCGAAGCGGCGGGCTCGCCACGCATCGGGTTGATGGGAACGATGCCGTCGTCATCGGCGTGCTTCTCCAGGCCATCCGGGCCGAGCGCCGGGCAATCGGGAAAACTTGAACCGGTCTGGCGCGGCCACTGGTAGCCGAGCAACCGCGCCACGGCCACGTGCAA
>CAITIQ010000233.1 GCA_903892415.1 uncultured delta proteobacterium
GGCTACTACAGCCTGCGCACGGTCGGCCAACACAAGATCGTATGTACGCACGCGGGCGACGCGAAGAGCGTGCGCGAGGCCCAGGATGTTTGCGACTCGTTGCGGCGCTACGAGCCGCCCGCCCTCGCTCCCACGCGACCGGGCAAGGCTCTGGTCGACGTATTTGCCGCGGTGCTTGGAAGATGACAAAAACTTGGGCTCCGCTGCCGCTGCCGCGAAGCCTTAGAAGCTGTGCTTAGCTTTGGCTCTGTTCGGTCTTCGCGTCGGAGTGCGCTAGCTCGCGGAGCGTGTCGCGACTGTGGAAGGCCGTCCTCGGGACCGTTGCGCTTTTGCTGCTGTCGGTAGGCTGCTGTCGGCTCGCGGTCTCGCTTCGAAAGCCTCCTCCTTCGTCCGCGGATTTGAACGAACGAGAGATATCAACCGCAGGCACGTCGGCCGAGTCGGCGGGCACTCGAGGTGTTCGACAGCCCGAGGCACGAGAGTGTGGTCTTCGTCCCGTCCTCACGCGGCACGACATGCCCGACCCGCTCGCGCTCGCGCGAAGCTCGCGTCGCAACATCGGTTTCGCCGACAAGAAAACGATTGCCTTTTGTCTAATTGACTACTAGTCAATAGGTGCCTGTTCTTCTGGGTGTCCAATGAATTAGCCAAGCAATAACAGTGGCTTGTGCTGATGGTTTCCGTGGTCCCGCGGAAGGTCGCCACTAGCAGACAGGTGATTGAAACAGTCTCGCGTTCTTTGCTTCCCGCCTTGGCCGACCGCCGACCCACCCGCTCGAAGGAAGTTCCATGACCAGCTCTACAATCGTCTCCGCCGCGCTCGTGTCTGTGACGCTGTTGCCGCTTGCTGCTTGCTCCAACAGCGCAAGGCCTGCCAAAGCCGAATCCGGTGAAGACAAGATCAGTCTTCAGGAGAAAGCTCGCCAGCTTCGCAGCTGGGAAGCCACGAAGCTGAAGCGGTTCGACTTGGAGCTGCCCAACGGACTAATGGGCGCATCCGTGGAGGCGGCGGCACCTCCACAGGTTCAGTGTGAAGAGACCGAGACGATGCGCAGCTGCACCATCTTGCTGCCGATTGGAGAGACCGACGAGGGCAGTCCGCGCGTACTCGAGTGCGCAGCCATGTGGACCCCCGTTCCGCCACCGTTCGGCAATCTGACGGAGGAGGCCATTGGGGCTATGAAGCTTTCGGAGATTCCGCAGTTCGAGGCCGAATGGCTCGAGGGCGCGCAGCCAGCCTTGGTGGCGAGGTTCGCTGCAGACACGTCTCTGGCAACTGACGAGGGCATTGGTATCGGAACCATTAAGGTGGCCGCACGCTTCGTGCCTGGGCATGTGCTGTTCTGCGGTGAAAGAAACGCGGGCGGCAAGGAGACCTTCACGCGTGTGGTCGACGGACTCTTCGAATCGGTGCGGCTCGAAGAGGTGGGCTCACGACTCGTCTTGCAGAGCGTGCGCCGGCATCGCACTGGCGACGCCCATTCCGGTTTTGAGGTCAACTACGTGTACGAGACCGATGAGGGTGGCCACAGCGAAGTTTCGACGAACTTCCAACTGAACACCACGGAGCAGAAGTGGGGCGTTAGCGATCAGATTCGCGTGGTCGCCCGAGACCGCAAGGGTGCTGTGGAGTCTCTACGCGAATTGTTCTTCAGCAATCGCGAGATGAACGGCGTGTTGACGGCCAAACGCACCGAGACCGGAAAGCTTCGGCTCAAGTTGGAGCGCGACGGAACAAGCGACGCGCTGGAGCTCACTCCGAAGGCCCCGCTCAGCACCGAGCTGTGGGAGTCACCGGCGCTCTTGCGCGTGAGTTCTGGCCGAGCCGCCAAGCACAAGTACGCGTTTTTGAGCGTCGACCGGGACGGTGAGCCCACGCTCGGGTACTCCAAGTTCGCGCGCTTGAGCGGCAATGTCGTGCAGGAGGAAGTCGAGGTTCCCGGTCGCAAGAACGCGCAAGAAAAGAACGAACTCACAGTCGATGAAGGAGGCTTCGTACTCAAACAAGTATCGAGCGGTAGCGTAACAGAGCGACTCCATCACTCCGGAAAACTCCCCGGCGGTCGAGCCGTAGCCAGCAGCAAGGGGAAACGGCTTTGAGCACGAGCGTCAAAAGCCTCTCGCTGTTGCTCCTCCCGGCCGCGTTGGCGTGCAGCGCATCAGGCGGGCCGGGCAGCAAGTCTCCGGAGGAAGAGGCCTCGCCGGCGCTCTGCAACAGCGTGGGGCCAATGCTGGATCTCCGAAGTGAGTTGCTGACGCCCGTGCCCGCCAGCGGCAACGCCGCGAAGCTAGCGCTATACGACGCTCGGCTCGCAGCCTTGAGGTCCGCGGAGCGGCGCCTCGGCGATAGCGCCGCGAGTCCCGAGTTGGTCACGTTGCGCAAGCGAGCGAGTACGCTGGCGAGCGAACTTCTCCAGGAGCGGAAAGGCGCTCGAAGTCTGGCTCAGGCCATCTCGGGTAGCCACCTCACGGTCAACGCCGCGCTCGCCGAGGCGTCCACCTGTCAAGGGTTCGACCTTCGCCTCGAGGGGTCACGCAAGGCGAAGGCCGCCGCCGAATCCAGAAGGTGCGAAGGCACGCTGCGCATCGCCGAGGCAGTACGCCACCTCGACGTCGACTCGAGGTTAGACAGCGACAACATGGGAAGGCACCTAGCCGAACTGTCGATGAAAGGCTCTGTCGCGGCCGCTCGGGACAAACTCTCTCGCTCTTTGATCTCCCACGCAAAGCATCTCGCCGCGTTCGAGGAGCACACGAACTCGGGGGCACGAGCCAGCCAGCTGAACGCTCGAATTGGCGCACTGGCTGAGGCCCTCGACAGTGTTGGAGCTCGCTGCCTGAGCGCAGCCGACGATGACGCAAGTGGTGTAGTTGCTGGCACGGAGTCGCCGCGTCGAATCACCGTGTTGGTTCGGCCGACGTGGGAGGATCAGGAGGGCAAGAGTCAGGACACCGGCTCGTTCGGAAGCGGCGTGCTGGTTCGCTGGCGCTTGCCCTCAGGCGAGACCGAGGTGCGCGTCGTATCCAACGCCCACGTCCTCGGAGGCGCGCAACAAGCAGACATCATCGCCGCAGACGAACTGGACAACAAACCCAAGAACCGCAAAGTCGACAAGACCTGGCGGGCCCACGTACTTCGCGTTAGCGAGGACGACGATCTGGCGGTGTTGCGCTTGGACAACGATGCAGCTGCGCCGGAATCGGGCGTCACCCTGCGCTTCTCGCCACCCGACGAACAGGAGACCGTGGTGGCGGCTGGCTTCCCCGGTGTAGGATCGCGGCCCTCCTTCCAGATCAGCCAAGGAACGATCTCGAATCGTAAGTTCGCGATTAACGAAGGCGCGTTTGGCGTCTACCTCCAGCACACCTCGCCGATCGATCCTGGCAACAGCGGTGGCCCGCTCCTCGACTCCGACGGCCGGCTGCTTGGCCTGAACACCATCAAGATCCGAGGCCGCGACAGCGTGGGTCTCGCGATCCCAACGGCGCGCGTCCTGCTTGCTCTGGAACGGGCAGACGACGTGCGCACCTTCCTCCCAGAACATGCGGCCGCGCTGTGCCAATCTTTGGTCGGCGAACTAGCGTCCGAGGCACCGAGCGGCGCAATCGTAGAGCACATGTCGCTCTCCCTCACGGCTCCGGGCAGCCAGATGGCGGATCGTTCGGTGACGGCCGCCCGTGCTGCGGTAAGCGGCGAGGGCGATGGTCCGGATTGGCAGGCCCGTCTCACCGCCTTCGCACGCCTCCGTGCGCGCGTGGATACGGAGGGTGGTGTCCCCAAACTTGCCGTTTGCAGCGAGCCGACCAAGCTCGCGCAAAAGGGCTCCTTCGAGCTCACCTTCCCGAGCGCTACCGCGACGCACAAGCTGCAGCTCGCCAACGAGGGCGGTGTCCTCCGCTTGGTTTGGGTAGACTAGGTGGACCCCATACTCGGCCAGCTCCCGTCCACGAAGTAGCGCGCGTCCATTCGCTCGAGGTACGGCTGCAGGTTGTCGTGGGACGCGATGATCGCGCGCAGCGGCGAGTCGAAGATGGGCGCGTTGCACGAGGTGAGTACGCCGAACGCCGTTGCGTCGAGCGCGGTTGGAGCTGCGCCGAAGAGGTAGGGCTTGTCGGCGAGCATCGCCGCGATGGCGCCGATATCGCGCGCAGCGAGCTGCATGCGCTCTTCGCGCGTGTAGCGCCCAACGCCTTGGTAGTACATGCCCTTCTTCCGATCGGCGAGCACGCCCTCGATCACGCCATTGCGCGCTTGCTCGGGTATGCGTTGGAAGAACAGTGCTGGACCCTTCTTGAAGTTCTCCGGTTCGAGCCAGCGATCATGGGCCATGATGAACACAAGCCGGTCTTCCAGCATGCGTTCGAGCCCCCACGCTGCTCCGCGCTGCTCGGGGCTGAGGCCTTGATCGAGGTCTTTGCCGAGAGCCTTCTCGAAGTGCCAGCGGATGAAGGTTGAGTCCTCGATCACGGTGCCGTCAGCGAGCTTTACGTAGGGCGCCTTGTGTTTGGAGACGCTGTCGAGATCGGCGATGGCTCGCTGGAATGTTAGCCCGAACATTTGGAGTTGGATCTCCGCCTTGAGGACGCAGGGGCTCGGCCCGCGAATGCCAAAGAGGGGACCCCAACCGTAGAGCGTGACGTCGTTTTCTTTCATGTTGTGAACCCTACGGCGTTGCTGCTGACACCATTGTGGCAGTAGCGTGGCAGTAGGCTGGTTTTAGTGAAATGAGGCGGACCGAACGACTCTTCAAGATCATCCAGATCCTTCGCCGCAAACGTCGGGCCGTAACCGGTGTCGAACTCGCGAGTGAGCTGGAGGTCTCGTTACGCACGCTCTACCGCGACATGGCGGAGTTGCTCGTGCAGCGCGTCCCTATTCGCGGGGAGGCCGGCACCGGCTACGTGCTCGACAGCGCTTACGATATGCCGCCGCTGATGCTGACGCCCGACGAGCTCGAGGCCGCAGTACTCGGCGCAGGCTGGGTCGCGCAGCGCGGCGACGCGGCGCTCGCGCGGGGCGCACAGGACCTGATCGCGAAGCTCACCCACGCCGTGCCGAAGGAGCTGCGCCCGCTGCTGCTCGATTCGGCGCTGCAGCCTGTTTCCTTTCGCCAGCGCACCCCGGACGGCTTCGACGTCGGGCAGATGCGCACGGCGATTCGGGATCGAGCGAAGATGCGGATCGCCTACGCAGACGGTGAAGGACGCGCAACCGAGCGCGTGGTTTGGCCGTTCATGATCGCGTACCTGGAGGACGTGCGCGTGGTCGCCGCATGGTGCGAGCTGCGGGGAGCCTTTCGGCACTTTCGAACCGACCGCATCCGCGAAGCGAAGACGCTGACTGAGCGCTACCCAGGCCGGCGAGACCAGCTGGTCAAGCGATGGGAAGCGCAGTTCAAGAAGGCCCAAGTATCGTGAGTGAGGCTAGCCCGAGCCAGGAGCAACGAATGAAGACCCGATTACGCTCGATCACCGCCGTCGGCGCCTTTGGCTTGGCTGCCTGTGCTCCGGCGCGCAGCGGGCAGGAGCCTGCTGCAAAGGCCCACGTTGCGTCGGCGAGTTCGGCGACGGAGAGCACGGAGAACGCTCTCACGCTGGCCTCCGCGAGCGCGACACCGAGCTCCGTACCGCCGCAAGAGGTGGCACGGCCACGGCCGAAGAGCTACGCCAAGGCGACCATCTCGGCCTCGAGCACCATCGTGTGCACGCTGGCCGAGGCGATCCCGGAGTGCTTCCGGATTGATAGTGGGGAGAGCGTGCTGTTGCCGCTGGCTCGAGCGAAGCAGGTGGCTGTCGCGCGGGATGCCGTGTGCTTACTTGCTGATGGCGATGGCCCCGGCGGCGAGGTTCGTTGCACTTCGGGATTCGACGAGTCGCTTTTGCGCGGAGCCACGCAGCTGTTTCCGGCGCGATACGGTGAGGACCTGTGCGTGAGCAAGCTCGACGGGACCATCCAGTGCTCCTATCAGTTCCCGTTTGCCTGGGCGGACAAGCGGGAGGGCGTGCGTCGCGCCGGCCCGCACCGGTTCGACGCCGAGCCAGGCTCGCTCGTGGTCACGGATCTTTACGCTCACCCAACGAGCCCGTTTTGTTGGCTTGATGCGGTCAACAAGCAGCCGCAGCGCTGCGGTGAAAGTCCGCCGGAACGCGCGATGCTGCAGATATCGCCGCACCTCTATCACACCTGCGGCATCCTCACCGCCAAGCGGGAGCTCTTGTGCTGGAACGGCGGCATGTACGGGAATACCGCCTGGATCAAGCATGAGCCGAAGCAGTTCAAGGTCGGGCCCTTGCGACATCTCGTCGATGGCCTCTACGGACTCTTGGACAACGGTGCTGTGCTTCGTTGGGCCGATCGCGATACCGCGCTGGACGACGGGGGCGTGGTTGGACCGGACATCTATTCGGCGCTCGAGCAGCCGTCGCTGATCGCTCCGCCAGGTTCGTTCGTTGCCATCGATGGCAGCTTGGATCAGGTCTGTGGAGTTACGATCGAAGGGGCGATTCGCTGCGCGGGTCGATTTGCCGTAACGAAGCCGCAGCGTGTGGGCGGGCTAGGCGAGGTCAGCGAGATCTCGGCCGCGGGCGACGTGTCCTGCGCGCGCGAGAAGTCGGGTACGGTCCGCTGTTGGGGCAGGCCCTCGAGCATCGCGGGCGCTTCATGGTGGAGCCCGAAGGAAGTGCCAGCGACGCACGGATTCACCGCGCCGACGGGGGAAGCCGCTGTAGGGGCCGGGATCTCGGTTCCCAAAGAGGTCGAGGGTCGAGTGATCGTTTCGGGCGCAAAACACAGCTGCGCGCTGGTGGACGGCGCGGTCCTTTGTTGGGGCGAGCGCGGTCACGGACAGCTCGGGACTGGCTATTGGCACGAGGTACGGCGGTGAGCTTGCTCACGTGGCCATTGTGAGGTGACGGACATGTTCGAAGGTGATCTGAAAGTCGGTGGTGGTCGCATCGAATGTATGGCGTTCTCGCCTTCGGGACGCTTTCTCGCGCTTGGCCACTGTCGCGGCGGTGGAGGGAAGAAGGCGGCCCCGGCGCTATCGCTCGTGGATCTTGCGAAGGCGAAGCCGAAGCCCAAGCCATCGTGCTTGGTGACCACGGTCGACGCGGAGCTCGTGACGCCGGGCAGTTGGATCGGAATGGTCGGGCACGTGGAGTTCGTGAGCGAGTCAGAGCTGCTCGCGTGCTTCGATGGGGACGCCCGCACCGTCTCGCTTGAGGGTCACAAGGATCTGCCGGTTGGGCCGAAGACGCCGTACACCGAGTTCTACGACTTGCACGGCGCTATGTCCGCGTTCGGTGGCTCGTACTTCTGGGCGAAGCAATGCCACGACGGCGAGTTCTTCATTCTGCGTCAGCGTGAGGGCGAGCGCGACCAAGTCCGCGTGGGGAGCAACGAGAAGCCGGAGACCGAAACCCGCGTCTTGCCCGTCTCTGTCGATGAGGTGCTCGTTCACTCGCCCGACGCACGTCGCATTCTCGTCGCGAACTTCAGTACCAGCTCGACCCGCCCGTGGAGCGACGTCGCGATCGATCGGCCCCGGCGAATGTCGTTGGGCGGCGGCCGCGTGCTCGTGCAGTTCGTCGACGACGCCTCGCAGCTGAGCCACGTCCTGCTCGACCCCGACGGCTGCTTGCGAAGTCGGCATGGGGCCGCCTGCGCCCTCTCGGCCGACGGTCGCTACCTGGCCGAAGGGATCCGCAAGCCCGGCACCGAGAGCTACTCCTTCATGAAGCCCGAGCACCGCGGCTGGTTACGCGTCACTACGATCGAATCGAAGGAGGTTGTGTTCGAGCAGCGGGTCTCAGAAGACTATGAGGTCGGTGTCGTGGCGTTTTCGGCCCACGATCCGGCGCAGCTCGCACTCGCCTCCAAGACCACGTCGGACATCCGCGTTCTCCGTTGGGCCAAGGCCTGAGTAGGGCGGCGACGGCGGCACTTCATGTACCTTTGGTGGAATCCGTTCTTGCCCAACCTGCCGAAGCTGCGCTCTAACGCTGGGATGAGCTTCTCACGGGCTATCGCGCAGGTCGGGCTTCTTTTCGCGCTCTCGGGATGCACCGTGCCTCCCGCCGAGATCGAGAAGAACATCAAGGATGAATTCTCGAAGGACGACATCGAGCTGGAGAGCGTCAAGTGCCCGGCCGATATCAAGCGGAAGGATGGCGCCACCTTTGAGTGCACCGGCCAGAGTGATCTCGGCGATGACTTCACGGTGGAGGTCAAGCTGACCGACAACCAGGGCTCGTTCAAATGGGAATTGGTCGGAAAGATCGTCAAGTTCTCGGTGATCGAGGATCACGTCAAAGAGCTCGGCGCGCCGGCCGACATCAAGTGCGGCAAAGGGAAAGGCAAGTTCATCGCTGTCAAAGGCACGAAGGTGAAGTGCAAAGCCGGCGGGGAAGAACTCGTCGTGAAGTTCACCAGCGACGACGCCAAGTTCGAGGTGGTCGAGGGCAAGCGGCAGCCTCCGCCGCCGACGTGATTGCAAGGAAGTCAAGGGCGGCGCTCGCCGACCTCACGCCGCGAACCAAACGTCTAAGCACACCTTGCCGAGAGCATCGCGTGGTGCCTAAGGTCGCCCTAACGCTTTGTTTGGAAAAGGAAATTCATGACGTTGTTTCAATTCAGAACAGCCCTGGTTGGTATGGCCAACGCAGCGAGCATCGCCCGCAGCCTGCTAGTGGTGGCGGCCTGTGGTCTCACCTTCGGCTGCGGGGACGACGGTGCCACCACAACGGTCTGCGGTGATGGCACCGTCGATGACGGCGAAGACTGTGACGACGGTAACACCGACGCAGGCGATGGCTGTTCGGCGACGTGCAGCACGGAGTCCGAGCCGAGCTGCGGCGATGGGACGACCGATGCAGGCGAAGAGTGTGACGACGGCAACACCGTGGCTGGCGATGGCTGTTCGGCGACGTGCACCACGGAGTCCGAGCCGAGCTGCGGCGACGGGACGACCGATGCAGGCGAAGAGTGCGACGACGGTAACACTGAGTCTGGCGACGGCTGTTCGGCGACCTGCACCACGGAGTCCGAGCCAAGCTGCGGCGACGGCAACGTCGATGAAGGTGAAGAGTGCGACGACGGCAACGACGATGACACCGACGGGTGCGTCTCCGGTTGCGTCACCGCGACCTGCGGTGACGGCTTCCTCCAGGCGGGCGAGGAAGAGTGCGACGACGCCAACGCTGATGACACCGACGAGTGCGTCGCCGGTTGCGTGACCGCGATCTGCGGCGACGGCTTCATCCACGCGGGCGTGGAAGGCTGCGACGACGCCAACAATGACGACACCGACGGCTGCCGCAATAGCTGCATCTCGGCGACCTGCGGGGATGGCGTCGTGCAGCTTGGAAGCGAGACCTGCGACGACGCAAACAATGTCGACACCGATGACTGCCTCTCCCTTTGCACCCTGCCGAGTTGTGGCGACGGCTTTGTTTGGGCGGGAATGGAGACCTGCGACGACGGTAACCTCGTCGATACCGACGCCTGCCCGACGACCTGTGTGCCTGCGTCTTGCGGCGACGGCTTCGTTCAGGCCGGCCAGGAAGACTGCGACGACGCGAACAGTGACGACACCGACGGTTGCCTAACCACGTGCGTGCTTGCGTCGTGTGGCGACGGCGTCATCCAGATCGGCGTAGAAGAGTGCGACGACGCCAACGGCGACGACACCGACGCCTGCCCGACGACCTGCGAACTAGCCTCCTGTGGCGACGGCTTCATCCGGGCCGGCCTGGAGACCTGCGACGACGGCAACAGCGACAATGCCGATGCCTGCCCGACGACCTGTGTGCCCGCCGCGTGTGGCGACGGCTTCATCCGAACTGGCGTCGAAGAGTGCGACGACGGCAATCTCACTTCGGTGGATGGGTGCACCGGGGTATGCAGAACCGAACTCTATTTCGAGAACTTTGACGACGGGCAGCACCTGCTAACGGTCACGTCGAACCAGGCGGCTGTCACCTGGCACATCTCCCAAGTATCGGCGTTCTCCCCACTGAACAGCCTGCGCTTCGCCGACCCAGCGACGAACAACTATAACAACGGTGCGCGAGTCTTCGGTGATGCGACAACCCCCGGCTTCGTGGTGCCTCTCACCGGGGCGGTTGTGAAGCTCCGCGTACGCATGCTCACCGAGAACCAACCACTATATGATCAGCTTTTCGTTCGGGCGATCGACGCGGCCGACGTGACGGTTGCGCAAGCCCAGGTTCGTGACTCCGGGACCTTCCAGCTAGTGACGTTGGTCATTCCGGCGAGCGCCGCTGGGCAGACGCTGCGCGTACGCTTCTCCTTCGACACCGTCGATGCCATTCTGAATAGCTTTGCAGGGGTCTTCCTCGACGACATTACGGTGGTAGGCCCCCACTGCGGTGATGGCGCGGTAATTGTGCCCGAGAGCTGTGACGACGGCAACCTCGTCGACGGCGACGGTTGCGATAACACGTGTACCTGGTCCTGTTTCGGCGCGGCAAACCCAGCCGCCGTCGTTGGCGATCCAGTGACCGGGGCCTGCTACGCCCGCTTCTCGACCGGAAGCTCGTGGACGGACGCTCAGAACGCTTGTGTGGCCCTCGGCGGTAGCTTGGCGAGCATCACGTCTGCGGCAGAGACCACGTTGCTCGCTCCATTTGGTGTCGGTGCCCCTTGGATTGGGGCCACCGATGCGGTGACCGAGAACACCTTCATCTGGTCGAATGGCGAGCCGTTTGCCTACACGAGTTGGGGAGCTGGTGAGCCGAACAACCAGGGTGAAGAAGACTGCGTTCAAGTTGGAACCAACGGCTTGTGGAACGACAATCCCTGCACCAGCCTGCAGCCGTACATTTGCGAAGCACCGTGAGCTGAAGGCGAGAGCGCGATGATGAGGGGGATCCGAAGCAACGGGTCCCCCTTTCTTAGTTCGAACAGGCTTCAGCGTTGGGAGCCCAGTCGGGGTAGTCGCTGAGGGTGGTCAGGTTGTGAAGCGCGGCTTTGCGGGCTACCGAGGGGGTGTCGCAGTGGCCGACCTCACCCA
>CAITIQ010000234.1 GCA_903892415.1 uncultured delta proteobacterium
CAAAGTCGAAGGGCATGGGGCCTACGGCCGTCCTTCCCCCAGAGGGCCCGAGTCATTCTGTTTGCTGCATCCGCCTTCGGCGGAATGACTCGTGCCAAGTCGAAGGGCATGGGGCCTACGGCCGCTCGAAGGGCCCGAGTCATTCTGTTCATTGCATCCGCCTTCGGCGGAATTGGAGAACCGGGCGCCTTGTTGCAGTGCGTTGGCGCCGTTAGCCTCCACGCATGCGACCCAAGCTTTTCTTCTTCCTCCTCGCACTCACGTCCTGTCGGCAAGCCTGCGGGTTGGAATTGGGGACGAGCGGTGGGGGAGGTATTCAGGGCGGTGGCGGAAGCACTCAGGACGGTGGCGGAAGCACGCAGGGCGGTGGCGGGTCAACCTCGGTCTCCGGGGGCGGCGGGGAAGGTGGAATGGGCGGTTCCCCAGTCCCTACACTGATCGCCTGCGCTGATTTTGGTGAGGGAGAGGGAGGCGCTGGCGGCGGCGCCGCTTGCTCCGGTGAGCTGCTTTACAGCGCAACGTGTCCACAGCCCAACCTTGGCGAATTCCTCTTTGACTGCGAGAGCGGGTCTTGCGCATTTACTGAAGCTCTCGAGCCTGTTGGAGCTGTCTCCGTCACCCCGGGAGAGCTGTCGATTGTTGACGGTGTTCTCGAGATGCAGCCTTTTGAAAGCGGCTTCTTCACCACCGACCCGGCTCTGTATGTATTCACTCCTGAGATTGGTGGGTCGTTTCTGGCGGTCACGCTGGTGCAGCCATTCAGTTTGAACGACCCGCCAGGTTGGCCTAGCGGCTCGGCCAATCTCGCCGGTTTGGTTGCTCGCGACGCAGCCTGCCAAAATGCAAATGAGTGTGGCCTTTGGACGAAGTTTGAGGTTGGCTCCGACCCCGACGGCAACCCGGGGTGGGTGTTTGCGTCGAGTACCGACGACGACCGGGTTACTGAGCCGGTCCAGGACCAAACGTTCTTCTCTGAGCCGTTCCCTGGGGCTCCTCCCTGTCCCGGCCCAATCCTGGTTGGCCTGTGCGGACTGCGTTCAACGGAAGGAATTGCCCTAAGGGGAATGTACGCAGCTCCTTTGAGCCAGAACATGGCCAACGTCGTCGCAAATGGCCGTTCGTGGTACTTGCCTGAGGCTTCGTCGGTCGAGGTCGGCATGGTGGCGGCCTCGGGGTATGGCAACGCTGCCAACGACCTGCGTGCGCGCTTCGGTATGTTCCAGCTCCATTCCAATATCGGTAGCGCAGAAGACTGCGTCGCTACCTTCCACGCCGTCCTCTCCCAGCTCCAGGCCCAATAGCTACAGCTTGGCCCGCCGCCAATAATGGCCGCCCCTGCGAGCCACCAAGCCAACCAATGGCAGCGCTAGTTGCCACGGCATTCCCGCGTTCCTCCGGCTCACGGCACAAGCCGAGTCCCACGCACTCGGCCTCGGTGCCGTTGCAAACGGTGCCCTCCGGGCAGGCCTCTCGCTCCCCGCGCGGAACACCCACTACGAACTCACATACGCCCGGCGTCACTCCGTCGCAGGCTTCGCAGCTCGATTCGCAGGCTTTATCGCAGCAGACGCCGTCCACACAATGACCGCTCGCGCAGGGCCCGCGCTGTGCCTTCCTCCCCGCCGTCCATGCTTGGTTTCGCCGGACTGTAACAACCGCCAGCGTCAGGGGCGCGCGGTTTCTCTTTTCTTCGTGACGTTTAGCAGGGCCGTGCCGACTGGTCCTTTTGTGAACAAGCTGACCAACAACCTCCCGCTATCTGTCCTTTTCCCCTTGGTGCTCGGCTCCTCGCTGTTGACCGGCTGCGATGAGTTCTTCTTGGACGGCGGTGAAGGCTCGGTCGAGATCACCACCGACACCACCGGCATGGTCGCCGCTGGCGGTGTGGTCGAGCTGCACGCCGACCTGTGGGTCGACGAAAGCGAAGCCGATTGGACGATTTCGTTCTCGGTCGACGGTGGGACACCGGCCTCCCCAACCTTCGGCCAAAAAGCGGACGGAACGAACTACGTCGTGATGTCCGTCGACACGACGAACCTATCGAACGGCGTCCACGAGGTGGAGCTCTTGTTGTGGGTCGATGGGGATGAGTACCGCGACGTGACCAGCGTCGAGGTGGTCGACGGTGTTGTGCTCGAGAGCATCCAGGCGAGCAACGTCGGTTGGGACGGGGATTTCGGTGGTACGCCGGACCCGCAGGTGCAGCTCTTCGACGCGAGCGACAACCGCTGGCTCGGCTGCGCCGGGTTGTATGACGGTGTTGCCTTCCGCCAAGGCGGCGTTCCGGTCTTGCGCAGCGATCTCGAAGGCCGAAGCGTCTACCTGGTGCTGAGCGAGAACGACGACGACTCGGGCTGTGACGAGCCAAGCCTGTGGGCGGACGATCTGTTCGGCAACGCTGACGACTTCGTTGGTCAGAGCGAGCCCTTCACGCTGCAAGACGGTGTGGTCGTCTCCTTCGATACCACCATCGCCGCGATCGGCTTTGGCCGCGGTCTATGAGCCGTTGCCGTGGTCAGCAACTCGCCAGCAGCGCGATCCCGAGCCCGATGAGCGCGATGCCACCGAAGACCCAGGCCAGCGCGCGCAGGCCCTCTCGGCGTTGTCGCTCCACGAGCTTCACATTTTGGGCATCCGCTTTTGCTTGCTCCCGCGCGGCCACTTTCATGCCCCTCGCCATCGCCAAATCAGCGGCTTCTCGGGCCGCTTGCTCAGGCGTCTTGCGGGTGCGTTTCTCGCGGTCGGAGGCGTAAAGCAGCTCACCCTGCGGGTCGTATTGGCGCAGAAAGCCGTCTGGTCCTATTTCGAGCAAGTTGGGCGCGGCGTAGAGAAGTAGGTGCTTGCGCTTGCTGGACTTGAGCTTGAAAAGCACGTCGCCGGCGTCTTTGAGGCGCACGCGAACCATACGGTTTCCAGCTTCATTGCGCACCGTCACCTTTGGATCCGCGGAGGTCGAAGCATGTGGGGCCTGCCGCTGTGACGCGTCGATTTGCTCCTCAGGGACGAGCTTGCGCTCGCTGGGATCGAACCAAATGGGATCCTTCTCGAAGGCGCGAATTCGCCTTCCGTTCCTCGCGAGCACAGGGCCCTGTTCGCGATACTCGGGCGCCCCACGTAGCTCCTCATGCACCTGAAACTGAATGGTGAGCGATCCGTCCAGCGCGATTAGAAACCGCTCGACCTGCTCTTTGATGTCGCCCCGTTCGGTTGCCACCCAGGTATGGCGAAAGCCCGCGAGTAGCACCCATTGTTCGTACGCCAAGGCCGAACACGGTCCGTTCCAGTCGAGCCGCGCGCGGTCCTCGTCGTTCGATCGTTCTGCAAAAAGGTTCTCGCCGATAAGCAATAGAGGAGCGGGTAAGCGGCGAAGTCCGCGCCGCAAGAAGGCCTCGGGGACGTGCACCACGGTGTTGCAATGCCTGCATCGTTGATGCTGCTGGCCGCTCAGTTCGAGCGAAGCTCCACAGGTGGTGCAGGGGAAGTCGACCGGCGTTGCTTCTTGCGGCAGCGCGCCGAGCGCAGGGTCTTCGCCCGCGATGAGAGCGACGGCAGGCAAAGAGAACGGCTCGGGGACCGACCGTGCACGATACGAGGCACTGCAGCTGGGACACGCCTCTTGGCCCGACACGAAAGGCCGCTCGCATGCAAGGCACGTAGCCTGAACGCGGGAGAGCTCCACGTCGAAGCCAGCCGCGCGCCAACGCTTGCTTTCCCCTCGCTCGAGGCGGGGCAGCTGGTAACGGAGCCGCTCGCAAAGTGCTTCGATCTCGCGCCGCTCGAGCGGAAATCTCTCGCCGCAGCCATAACAGCTGAACTCGAGGTCCAAGCGATTGACGCCAAGCCGGGCGTTGCAGTTCTTGCACACCCGACCGAGCTTGATTGTGGCCCCATCCGCGCTCGTCACCACGCTCAGGGTAAATGACTCGCTCTGGCCGATCCAATCGAAGCAGCGAGGCCGCGACTTGGTGCTTGCGATGGCTGCTGCTAGAGCGAGGTGGCCATGGCACGCCCCGCCAACGCCGACTCTGCCGAGACCATCGCGCGCATCATTGCGGCGGCCTTGGATGAGCTTGCGCAGCAGGACGAGCCAACGGCTCCGGCGCTGCGCGCAGTGGCCAAACGCGCGGGCGTCGGCTTGGGCACCATCCAGTACTACTTCGAGAGCAAAGAGACGCTGCTCGAGGCTTGTCTCGACGGCTATCACGAGCGCTTGGCGGCCCTCGCGGGTAGCCTGACCTCCAGCCTCAAACACGGTGACTCGCCGTCAAACACGGCGATCGATCTCGTGGATGCGGCGGTCACAGCGCTCTTCGCCTTTGCGCGCAAGGAGCGCGGCTTGCTGCGTTTTCGTGCGGCCGCCACCTTCAGTCGCGGGGAGCTCGCTCCGCTGCGTCAGCGGGACTTCATGGGCGGGCTCTCGGAGTTGGCGGCGGATGCGCTGGCCGCGCATGTCAACGTGCCGCTCTTGGACGCGCGCTTGGCGGTGCATGCGATGTCGGCGACGATCGTGCGCTTTGCGCTGATGAGCGACGCTGAGGTCGGCTGGGCGACGGGGCTCTCGGGGGAGGCCGCCCATGCGGCGATGTCGGCGTACGTTCCGCGAGCGGCTCGCAGACTGTTGCGGCTGCCCGAGCAAAGCGAAGACGGTCTCGAGATAAAGCGTTAGGCGCACGCTGGTCTGCGCAAATTCTCTCGCCTCTTGTACAGCGTACGATTCGAGCGAGACAGGCCCAGGCCGTTCGCAACGTACTCGGTTCATGCTCAAACGCACGGCGCTGAAGCTCCTCGGCGGGCTCGTCTTTCTGCTCTTCCTTTTTGGGCTGAGCAGGGCGTTCATCTTTTACACGTCGTACAAAGCAGACGCCGAAGCCGACGAGCTGTTGCAACAAGCCTGTAGTCATTTGCGCGAACTCTCGTCCAAGCCGCTGCCGACCTGCGAGTCGGAGCTGACCGCTGAACGCAAGGCGCTGGGCGGCTTCTACACGCGCAAGCTGCGTTGTCTCAAGGGGCTGCCCAACCTCGATGGCTACAAGCAGTGTTCGAGCGTCGCGCACCTCCAGAGTTTCCCTGAGTGAAAGGCCCCTGCCGATGAGCGCTCGTTCCAAGCCTGTGCGCCGCTGCCAGCGCGCTTTTGCGTGGCTCGTGTTAGCGCTGCTCGCCGTGGTTCTAGGTTGGGCCTCGCTGCCGAACGAGCCTGCTTCTCTCGCGGTGAGCCCGGCCGCGCAGCTTGCAGCGCCGCTCGTGCAAACGCCAGCACCGAAGCCGAAACACCGCTCGTCGAGCTCGACTACGCGTCGGCTAAGCGGCCTTGTCGTCGAGTTGGAAGGCGGCGTAGTCCCGTTCGCGCAGATCCTTTGCAGCGATGAGGACGGAGAGACCAGCGAGTACGTGAGCGATGCGCGCGGCCAGTTCGAACTCGAGAGCGACTCTGAGGAAGTCGAGCTTACCGTCTCGGCGCCTGGGTTCATCGTGGAGTTCGTTACGGTGCGCTTGCCGAAGGAGGGCGTCCGGATCGAACTCCAGCAAAGCCTCGAGCTTTTGGGTCAGGTCGTCCGCGAGGACAACGGTGCCCCTGTGCCGAACGCTCTTGTAGAAACCAACCTGACGCAAGGACCGCGCGATGAAGACGAAAGCGTGCGAGCCGACAGCGACGGTCGCTTTCGCATCGCGGACCTACCGCCCGGTTCCTTCACCCCACACGCACGAGCCGCTGGCTTGTTTGGGGTTGCAGCTCCGGTGACGCTCACGAAGGGGACTGTCGCCGAGCCGATCCTCATCCGCGTTGGTCCGGCGCCGACCGCACGTTTGCGCGTCGAACTTGACGACCATGCGCCTTGCGCCGAGGGGACGGTAACGCTCTCGTCGAGGGTGTTCGGTGGGTTCGAGGCCAGCACCGACGCACAAGGGCTGGCCTTGTTCGAAGGCCTCCCGAACTCGACGTACGCGGTCAGCGTGAGCTGCGATGAGCCCGAGCTAAAGTCGGACGAGGCACCGCTCGAGCTGACCGAGCGCGACGTCGATCTCGTCTATGTCCTCCGGCGCGGTCTTACCATCTCCGGCATGGTCGTCGATGGCGACGGTCAGCCTGTGGAGGACGAGCGGGTCACGGGCATTCTCGTATTCGAGGGAGAGGGCTCAACGCCGGTGTTTGCCGGTACGTCGAATGAACAGGGTCGGTTCACGCTCCACGGCTTGGTTGAGGGCAGGTATGAAGTCGGCATCCTCGCCGGCAGGGAGCCCACCCTCGTCGATGTGGCCGTGGGGGCCGAGCCAATAGACGTGGTGGTGATCGTCGACGCTCAGCGCTTGTACGGTCGCATCGTCGATGAGCACGGTAGCGGTATCGCGGAAGCCAATCTCCACGCCGCGGACGCTGAAGGCCACGATCGGCTCAGCTTTGATACCGATGAAGATGGTCGCTTTGACGTCACCCATCTAAGTCCAGGCGACTTCTCCATCAAAGCATCGCTCTTTGGTCAGCCGCTCCCTTTGCTTCGAGAGCCAGTCAATTTTCGGCTCCCTATGAAGCAGGAGCTCATCCTCGTCGCGCGAGCACCGTCGGCCGAGATCAATGGTTCGGTTCGTGACGCGCTCGGTCCGCGCGCGGGGGTTTTGGTGGATCTATCGAATGAAGAGTCCTTCGTTGGATCAACCCAGACCGACGAAGCAGGGCGCTTCAAGCTCCGGCACGTCGCCTGCGACGGCGGGTGCACGCTAACCGCCGAGGCGAGTAGCGGAGAAACGGCTACTGCCCTGGGCGTGCGGCCAGGCAACGATGTATCGCTCAGGCTGCGGGCGGCGGCTTCGTTGCGAGGCACCGTGCGAGATGCTCCTTCGTCGTTCTCGGTTTCCGTTCAGGGGGGAACCTTTCAGGTGTTCCATCAGACCCAAGGCCGCTTTGAGCTGCGTGACCTTCCGGCGGGTAAGCAGGTCGTGTCGATCCAAACCGATGATCGCTTCGCCGTGGCGGAGGTCACGCTAGAGCCAGGTGAAAGCCGAAGCCTCGAGCTTGCCCTCAAGCTAGGCTCGAGTGACGACGCTGACGAGGCCTACGATGACTTAGTCTTCGCTGCCAGCGGCGACTAAGCCCGTCACTGACCAGGCCAAGCTGGTGGTGTCGCTCGAGCTCGAGAACAGCGTGGTCCCGTCGTCGGAGAAGCGGAGCGCGAGGCAGTCTCCGCGATGGCCTTCGGCGCGTCCCGCGCGGCTGCCGTCGGCGACCCGCAACAGCTCGATGGTGCCCGCGTTGGTTCCTGCAGCGATCCATTGCCCATCGGGCGAAAATGCCAGCGCTTTGACCGAGCCGGAATAGACCGTTAGCGTGCGCAGCTTCTGGCCGTCCTTTGCGTAGACATCAATGTAGTTGGACCAAGCAGCGGCAACGAACTGGTCGTCGGGCGAAGCCGTAATGACCTCGGCTCGAGAGTCGGAGAGCTTGACCAGGAGGCCGCCCTCGGGACCTACGATGCGCGCTCCATCCCTGTCCGACACGGCGATGCGACCACCCGCTCGAGAAACGCTGAGCGACGTCGCGACGTCCTCCAGAGCGAGCTCGGTCACGCGAGCGTTGTTGCCGACCTTGAGCTTGTAGCCCTGGCTCCAAGAACCGCCGCTGCTCGCCCAGGTGGCGCCGTCTGCGCTGAAGGCCGCGACTGAACAGGGGTGGACCGGCGTGGCCTCGAGCACCCCGCGTTCGAGGTCGAGGTGGCGCAAGTAGCCGTCCCCCGAGAGGGTCCGGAGCTCGCGTGCTCCAGTGGCGGGGAGAAAGGTGAGGGCCTTTAGGTCGAACATCGGCCGCATTCGATCGTCTTTCGGTGCGATCGGGCCGGAGCTGGCGACCTCGAAGAGGTGCGTTCGCGCGTGGGAATGAAGGTCCCACACGTGAATCGCCCGCTCCGCCGTGGTTGCAAGCCGTTGGCCGTCAGCCGAGAGAGCGAGTGCCAATGCCGCGCTATCGGCGCCAGCGAGTTGCAATACGGGTTGCTCGCGCTCGCGATCCCACGCCCAGACCGACTGCCTCGCGCCGGCATAAATACGTTTGCCGTCCTTACTGAACTGAAGCGACTTGAGGCTTACGTCCGCCGGTCCAAGCGCCTGTGTTTTGGTGCCGGTAGCGACGTCCAATAGGCCGAGGGAATGTTGTTCGTCTCGCAGGGCCACGGCCAGCGTATCTCCGTCTGGCGCGAAGGCCAGGCTCTCGCCAAGGCCAGCTCCCAGGTCTGCTGTCCAGCGCACGGTATTCGACTCAAGGTCGATCATCTCGACCTTGAACAGGTCAACGTAGGCCAAGAGGTCTCCACGTGGCGACACGGCGAGTGCCTTGGCGTTCACCTTGCGCGCGAGCTTGCGCCGCTCAGCGCCCGTCGCAACGTCCCATGCGCGCAGCCAGTCGCTGGTGTCAGCGCTGAAGAGCCGCTTCGAGTCGGGGCTCCAGGCCAGGCTCTCGACGCCGCCCCAGGGAACCTCTCCGCGGCTTTGCAGCTTGATGGTCCTCTGGAGTTCACCGGTGCGAGCGTCACGCAGCGAGATACCCCACGCAGCGAAGGCTACGGCGAGCGTCTTTTTGTCGGGGGAGATCGAAAGGGTCGTGATCGAACCTTTCTCTTTCGCAGCGAGGCTGATGACGCCGGTGCCGTTTTCGTTGCGCATCTGGAGGATGTCCTGATCCAGCGCGGCCCAGACCAGGCCCTCTGGGCCGAAGACGGCTGCTCGGAAACCTTGCCAGCCCGCGCCGCGCTCGTAGTGGAGCTCCCGCCCATCGCCCTCGTTCCAAACGTGCAGGCTCCCGCCGGCAGTGACGATCGACGACCCATCGGCGGAGAGCGCCAGCGAGCGGATCGGCGCTTCGTGACGAAGCCGTAGCGTGCCGAAGCGGGCGACAGCGTTGAGCGGCAATGGGTCACCGGCGCGGTCATAACCAGCTTTGGGCGGAGCCTCTTTCGCCGGCGCCGCGACTGCTGCCGAGGCGCTGGCGCTTACGAATTGCGTTGGGGTTTCGCGAGGGGGGAGCGCGGCCGGCAAGCCAGGCTCTTTTCCGGAGCACGCAGCGAGCAGCAGCAGCAGTAAAGAGATAGGTCGCATTTGCGCTAGACCGCTGCAGCCAGCCGTTCTTCCAACGCCGCGATCATCTGCTCGGTTGCCGGCCGATGCGGACAATCGCGGGCGAGCTGAAGTTGCGTCGCGGCTTGTTCGGGGCTGCCCTCCTCGATATCGATGGCCGCGAGGTGGCAATGAATCACGCTGCGCATGTTGTCGGTGCGCAGCGGCCCTTGGCCCGCCCGGAGGAAGTGCTCTCGCGCAGCGCGTAGACTGCCCAGCCGTTGGGCCACTGTGCCGGACAAGAATTCGAAGTAGGCCTTGTCTTGCGGGCGCAACAGCGTCGTAAACCGGGTTTGCCCCAGCAGCCGGACGACGCCGTCTTCATCGCCCTGCAGGTGCGCTTGGAAAGCGGCGTGCACCGTGCCGTAGCGCAGGTAGCCCCACAGCAACAGGATGGGCCCGGAAAGTACGACCCAGCCGAACCAGCTGCCCGAACGCAGCAGCAACGTCGAAAGGATCAACATCAAGACAGTCATCAACAGCCGCGAGGGAAGGCCGAACACGCCGCCAGCTTAGCCGGGCCCGTGCTGGACCTCACCTGATAGCTGGGGGTCGCACGGTTCTCCGGGCCCGTGGCCAATCGCTGCTGCCTAGCCGACCGGAGAACAGAGCTCCACCAAGAAGCCGTTCAGATCGCGAACGTAGGAGACGGTCTGCCCCCAGGGCTTGGCCGTTGGCTCGATGACTGCGACGGCACCGTGGGCAAGGGCGGCCTCGAATGCCGCGCGCACGTTCTCCACCACCAGCGCCACCTCGGCCCCCGCGGCCTTTCGCTCCACGCGGTTCGGCTCGATGGTCCCTTGCGCAAGCATCTCGCCCTCATCGGCAAAAGCCAGCGCAGTGGCGCCAGTCTCCATTTCTGCATACTGCTCCGATTCGTGGACGAAGCGCCGCGCGAGACCAAAGGCACGCTCGTAGAACGCCACGGCGTCGAGCACGTTGGGGACGTACAGAATAAAGTAGCCGAGCTTCGGCTGGGGGCTGCTTTCGGACATGAGCGACTCTCCTTTTGTGAGTCCTCTACCTAGCGATTCGGAAGAACTCCGTCTTGAAGAATTCCGACAAGCCGAAGCTGGCCGGGAGTGCTCCCAAGCAGCCTTCGCAAATCGCGTGTGAGGTGGGGTTGGTCCGAGTACCCGAGGTCAGCGGCGACGGCCGCGAGCGGATGCCCGCTGCCGATGGCGCGCCGTGCTGCCCACGCCCGCTCGATGCGCAGGTAGGTCTTTGGCGTGAGCCCCAGCCAGCGAAGACAGGCGCGCTGGAGGCGCCGCTCGCAGCGCGAGTATTCGTTGGTCAACTGCAGGCTACCCTCGCGTTCGCGGGCACGCGCAACGAACTCGGTAACGAGGTCGGGAGGCGGGCACGCATCCAACGCCGTGCCAAGCAAGCGCTCGAGCCGGTCAACGTCGCGCCCGCCTTCATGCAGATAGCGATCGATGGCGCGCATGGCCTCAGCGCCGCTGTCGACCAAGGCGGCCCCGTACCCAGGACGTAAGCGAATGCCCGTAAGGCGCGTCCCTGTTTTCACGTTCGAGCGGTGTGCAGCAGCAACAGGCGTGTAGATCGACGCCTGTGCCACCCCGTGCAATCCGACGCGAACGATCAGATCGAAGCAACCGTCGGCGGCAACGGTGGCCCCGTGGCTCGCAAGACTGCCTGCGCTGCCACCGTGTTCCCCCGTTTCGTGCGCGTCAAACGGCGTATAGACCCAAACCGCAGCCACGGCTTTGTGGCTCCCCGGCCGCTCTGCGTAGCCGAGTCTCTCCGCTTCGTTTGGCTGTGTTCGAGAGCCGTCCACGTCGGACTAACTCGGCTTGGTCGCGGTGACGAGGAACACCGGGTACTTGCTGTTCTCCTTGTGCACCACCACCGCCGTGGCGAATTCAACCTCGACGAAGCCCGCGTCGCTCAGCAGTTGGCCAAGGTGCGCTCGATCGAAGCCTTGATGGAAGACGCCCTCGGTGTTCGGCGGGTGAAAGGTGCCGTCTTCGCTATCGAGGTCGGCTAGGGCGATGCGCCCACCCGGTACGAGATGGTCGAAGAGGGTGAAAGCGAGGGCCCGCGTGTCTTCGACGTGGTGCATCGCCATCGCGCTCACCACGAGGTCTGCCCGTTCAGTCAGCGGACGATCCAGGATGTCCTGACAGAACGCGGTGACCTTGCCGGCGAGCTCCGGCTTGCTCACAAGCTTTTCGAGCATCGCCGCTGAGATATCCACAGCGAGCAGCTTGCCGACGAACGGCGCGACCTTCGAGATCAAGAGGCCCGTGCCGGCGCCGAAGTCCAGCACTCGCAGTACGGAGGTGAGCTTCACCCGCGCCTTGATAGCGCCGAATACGCCCTCGGAGATTTGCAGCGGGAATGGCCGCGAGTCCCAGTCGCTGGCTTTGTCGTGGAAGAGGTCGTTCATGGCGAAGGTGTAGCGCAGCTCCCGTTTCTGCAATGTTTCAGTGGGCTGTTGCTAAGTGTTTCAGAGGACGCTCAAGGCTTGGCGCCACGTTTGCGCTCGATCAGGACGGGCGGCAGCTCGAGCGGCAGCGTCTCGGGACCTGCGAGGCCTAGCGACGCGGCCATGGCTGGGGGCACCAGGAAGAAGCGCAAGCTCAATTCCACGCGCTCTGTGTTGGCCGGGACTTGCCACGTCAGTTCGCGTCTCTCCTTGGGGCGCAGCCTAGTGTCGCGGACCTTCTTGGTGGCAAATGGCGCCAACGCAGGTTTGCCGTCTTCACCAGCGAAGCCTTGATTGAGCACTGCCTCGGGGTGCTGTTTCAGCGGCTCGGTGCTTATGTTGCGGGCTAGTTCACTCCCACCTGCGTCGAGCGCACGCGCCACCAGCATCGCCGTTCGTCCGGGGAAGCCAGTCGGGAAGTCGTGCGAACTCCGGTTCTCGAGCGTCGCGACCAGCTGATCTCCCTCCAGCGTTCCTCCAAGGCCCACTGCTCCAGCCAGCGCTCCTGGCTCCCCGCGCCGCCGAGCGAGGTGCGGGCCAAGGAACTGGTGACTGCGATGCCGAGTGCGTTTCGAGACCGACCCCGATGGCCCGTCGAGTTCGGGCATGTGACAGCTCGTACAAGACTCCGCTTCGGGAGACTCGGCGTGTTCGATCCCGGTCGCACAGGTAACGACGCCTGCCGCGTTCTTCTCCTCGGCATGGCAGGCTAAACATAGCGTTTTGCCATCGAGTATGGCTGGCAATGCCGGGCCACTGCCGTGGACGGGCGAGGCCTTCTGCGCTAGCTCATGCGGACCACGGAAGCTGCCATGCGGCCCAGGCCTCAGCGCGTGAACCCCCTTCCTGCCTTCGCCCAACTCGATGCCCTCGAGCTGGTGACAGGTCGCGCAGCTGACCCCTTGCTTTGCTGCCGCCGACTCGGGGTCATCCAGGTCCAGCGGGTTGTGACAAGCCCCGCACTGGCCGGGGATGTGAGCACCTTGTTTCTCGATGCGGAGCTTTCGAAGCGTCGCGTAGACGTCGTCTGAATCGTGGTGGGCTCGGGCGTGTTGGCTGTCTCGCCATTCCGAAACCACCGCCGCGTGACAAGCCTCGCAGCTGGCAGGATCGCGCGGATCGATGAGCACCGGGGACGTCTCGCCGCTCTCACGGGCGCTTGCGGCAGAGGAGGCCTCGAAGCTCTTTTCGCTGCATGAAGCTCCGCTGAGCGCGAGCACCGCGTTCATCCCAAGGGCGCCGAGGCGGAAGAGGCCGCCGCGTGTTGCTCTGAGTCTAAGGTGTTGTTGCGAGGTGATGGGCATTGGGAGGTCCTAAGTCGGCTCAGCGAAGTAGGTTACGCAAGAGGCGGGCCGCCGGCAGAGGTCCGTGGGCTTTCTCGTCCTCACACCTTGCGTCAGCTCGCTCGTCGCTCCCGCTCGTCAATCACGCCGCGGGGGCTTGTGGCGACGTCCGCTAGCATACGTCCGAGCAGCTCGGACCAGGTTGCTTGTGCCGTTGGCTCGTCGCGCGCGCAGTCGGCTTGAAGCTAACGAGCTAGTAGTCTATATCGTTAAATTACGATGAGTGATGCCGCAGGCTCTGGTTGCTGTCCCCCTTCGAGTAACCAGGTTGATCTACGGCCGGTTGAAGGGGATGAGGCAGACGAGGAGCTGGCCACGCTGGCGAAGGCGCTGGGGCACCCGGCCAGGGTGAAGATCGTTCGCATCCTGATTCAAAAAAATGCCTGCATATGCGGGGATATCGTGGAGGAGCTGCCGCTCGCGCAATCCACCGTCTCGCAGCACCTCAAGGTGCTCAAAGAGGCTGGGCTCGTGCGTGGGGAGGTGGACGGTCCGCGCGTCTGCTACTGCATCGAGCCGCGGTCGCTGCGGCGGCTACGGGCCTTGGTCGGTGCTCTATGAAGGCTCTTGGAATTGTTCTCTTTAATCGTGAGGTGACGATATTCGAGCGCGGCGGAGGCGAGCAGTCCCCGCGCGCGGACTTGCGATGAACGCCAAGCCCACGGCCGGCCTGCTCGGCAAGCTCTCCTTCCTCGACCGCTATTTGACGTTGTGGATCTTTCTGGCCATGGGGCTTGGCGTAGCGCTCGGCTTCCTCGTGCCGAGCTTCACGACCACGCTCAGCCGTATGAGCATCGGTTCCACGTCCGTACCCATCGCGGTCGGCTTGGTGCTGATGATGTACCCACCGCTGGCCAAGGTTCGCTACGAGGAGCTGGGCAAGGTCTTTCGCAACAAGCGGGTGCTGGCGCTGTCCTTGGTGCAGAACTGGGTGGTGGGTCCACTTTTGATGTTCGGGCTCGCGGTCCTCTTCCTGCGGGACAAGCCGGAGTACATGCTTGGGCTCATTCTGATTGGCCTCGCCCGCTGCATCGCCATGGTGATCGTTTGGAATGAGCTAGCCAAAGGGGACACGGAGTACTGCGCGGGGCTCGTCGCCTTTAACTCAATCTTCCAGGTCCTCTTCTTCTCGGTCTATGCGTATTTCTTCGCCACGCTGTTGCCAACCTGGCTCGGCCTTGATGGCGCGGTGGTTCAGATCGGCATCGCTGACATCGCCAAGAGCGTAGCCATCTATCTCGGGCTGCCGTTTGGCGCAGGGTTCTTGACGCGCCGTGTGTTGGTGCAAGTCAAAGGGCGAGCTTGGTACGAACAAACGTTTGTCCCGCGCATCAGCCCGATCACGCTGGTTGCGCTGCTGTTCACCATCGTGGTGATGTTCTCGCTCAAGGGCGAGGCGATCGTGGAGCTACCGCTCGACGTGCTTCGCATCGCGGCTCCGCTGCTCGTGTACTTCGTCGTGATGTTCGGGGTCTCCTTCCTGATGAGCAAACGAGTGGGAGCGGACTACAAGCAAACGGTCACACTCTCGTTTACCGCTGCCTCCAACAACTTCGAGTTGGCCATCGCGGTCGCCATCGCGAGCTTTGGTATTCATAGCGGTGCCGCGTTCGCTGCCGTGATCGGTCCGCTGGTTGAGGTGCCGGTGCTGATCGGTTTGGTGCATGTCGCGCTGTGGGCTCAGCGGCGCTTCTTTCAAACCAGCCCCGAGGCCCTTGCAGGCGAATGACTCGTGCAGAATCTCGTTGAGCTGCGTCCTTTGTTCGAGAAGCCCGTCTTCATCAGTGGAGGTAACGAAGATGAATGAGCAGACGAAAGATGAAGTACGCGCAGCAGTTCGTGAGCAATACGCCAAGGTCGCGCGAACGAGCGGCGCCGAGGCTTGTGCGCCGGGGTGCTGCGGCCCCGGTGCGAGCGCAAGTCTGGCGCTCGGCTACTCACAAGAGGAGCTCGCCGCCGTCCCCGAAGGGGCGAACCTCGGACTTGGTTGTGGCAACCCGCAGGCGATCGCCAGCCTAAAGTCCGGCGAGACCGTGCTCGACCTCGGCGCGGGCGGCGGCTTCGACTGCTTCCTCGCGGCGAAGCGAGTGGGGCCCAGCGGTCGGGTCATCGGCGTCGATATGACGCCGGACATGGTCTCCAAAGCACGGGCCAACGCCCGCAAGCTCGAGGCCAACAACGTCGACTTTCGCCTCGGGGAGATCGAGCACCTGCCTGTGCCCGACGGCACCGTGGACGTCATCCTCTCCAATTGCGTCATTAACCTCAGTCCAGACAAGCGCGCGGTGTTCGAGAGTGCGTTCCGTGTGCTCAAGCCGGGAGGTCGCTTGGCCATCTCCGACGTGGTGATGACGAAGGCGCTCCCCGAGGCGCTCGCCAATGACGTTGCCGCGCTCACTGGTTGTGTTGCGGGGGCGGCCAGCGTCGAGCTTTTGCATAGCCTGCTGGTTGCGGCCGGCTTCGAACAGGTGCGCGTGGAGGTGAATCGCGCTAGCCGCGACTTCATCCGTGATTGGATGCCGGGCTCCGGGATCGAAGAGCACGTTGCTTCGGCGACGATCGAGGCGGTCAAGCCTGGTGGCAAGACCTGCTGCGGCCCCGCCTGCTGCGCGCCGGAGACCTCGGCGTGATCGAGCCGGCTGCGCGCGGGACTTGGCGGGATTTGGCCGTCAAACTTCGCCCATTCATTGCGCGCCGCGTCCGCGCCGCATCCGACGTCGATGATGTCCTTCAGGACGTCTTCTTGCGGATGCAGCGCGGCCTGGCCGGCCTGCGAGAGGATGAGCGCTTTGGCGCTTGGGTCTACCAGGTTGCTCGCAGCGCGATAGCCGACCACCAGCGCGCAGCGGAGCGTCATCCGTTGGCCGACGGTGAACCGTTGGAAGAGATGCCAGCTCAGCCCGAGGATGATGAGGGCACTGTCGAACTCGAGCTTGCGAGCTATATCGCCCCGTTCGTCGCCATGTTGGCTTCGCCCTATCGAGAGGCCCTCACGCTGACCGAACTTCAGGGACTTACGCAGAAGGACGCAGCGCTAATGCTCGGGATCTCGCTTTCAGGCATGAAATCGCGCGTGCAGCGTGGTCGGCTGCAGCTGCGCAAAGCGCTCGAGGATTGCTGCCACATCGCGCTCGACGCCCGCGGTCGGGTGGTTGCTTGCGAGCCGCGCGCCGACGGTAAGCTGCCAGACGGTTGCTGCGCTGGAAGCATCACGTCGGCTGGGCACTAACCTGAGCCCACTGCAACCGGCCATCGACAAATCGCCCTTGTGAGATCGACCACGGCTCCCTCCGTGCACTGTCCAATTTGGGGGCGGCACTAGTAAGCTGCAATCTGCGATGCAGGCTTACTTCATGCTGTGCAGATTCATGCAACCCCGACGATGGCTTCTGCTCCTCGTCCTCGGCAGTACCGGCTGCGCGTCGACGCTGGAGGCCAACGGAGAAGGCGCCTCAGGCCCCGGCCGCGCCGTGTTCATCATGAAACAATGGAATGGCACGCGAATCCTGATCTGCGAAGGAGGGCCGACCGATGCGGTCTGTTACGAGAAGCCGAACTGAGCCGCGGTTGCGCTTGGGCTTGCTAGCAGCAGCGGTAACGCTGTTGCTCGGTTGTACCCACGTAAAGTTCTCTCAACAGAACCCGCAAACAGGCGAAGTCTGGACGGTTCACGAGCACACCTTTGGCAGCGATACGGTTTCGTATTGCCCGTCTCCGGCTACGGGCGGCAGCTGTCGAAGGGCGCGCATGTTGGACAACCCTCCAGCCGTCTCACCTGCAGCATGGGGCAATCCAGCTCCGGCTCCCTTCCCCGGCAATCCTCAACAGCCGCCTCCAGGGCAGCCACCTTTTGGGCTGCCCCTTCCGCCCGAGTGGAACCTCCCACCGACGAGCTTTCCGTTTCCCCAGGTCTTTCCGCCCCCGCAGTAGCGGACGGTCAATGCTTCGATAAAAGCGAAGCCTCGCTACAAGATTTCGTCGTGCGCAATTGGGGCACACCGTAAGGCCTCGCTTCGCTTAGCGTTCTTGACCCATGTTGAGAGCGCTGGCCGTTGGGGTGATCGTCGCGTGTACCTGCTTGTTTTCGTGCAGCGCCTACGCCCGGCAATGGCAGGAGGAATGGCCCGTAGACATGCCGCGGCCTGTGGCTGAGCCTTCGGAGCCCCAGGGCCTGCTGGTCGGGCTTGAAGCGCTGACCAAGGTCCTCGGGTTCGACAGCCTCGAGCTCTCTTCGGACGAGGCTGCGGCGAACCAGTCGGGGGCGCTCGTTGGGCTCGCCGCCCTAATACGCCTTGGGTACGTGGTTCGGCCTTGGCGGCTCTTCTGGCGAGCGGGCGCTGGCAAGTTCTTGAGCGATCCCAGCCTCTCGACGGTGACTTCAGAGGAGAGAGCCGTACGAGGGGAGGGCGGACTGCTGCTCCACGTGAGTGGGGGCGCCGGATGGACCATGCCGGCAGGGCCGGTGGAGTTGGTGATGGAGCACGAACTCGGCTTCTCCAGCGCCAGCGTCGATCGCCCGGGTGATCAGCCAAACCTTACAACCTTCTTGTTCGAGCCAACGGTGCGCTTTGGGCTGCGCAAGTGCTCTCGACACGGCGCATGTATCGAGAGCACGTTGGGCGCGGCGCCCGCTTACAGTTCCACGGGCGACGTCGGCTTCTCGGGGACGCTGGTGCTTTCGGCCAACATGGACTTCAGCCTCCAGCAAGTTGGACGCTAAGTCGGCTTTGCATGAGCGCCACGCAGAAGTTATGCCTGGTCCGCTAGCTCGAGCAGCTGCGGAGTGGTTGCGCTCGAGAGGTCGGCGGTGACCTCGCTCACGATCCGTCGGTAGGTCTCTGGGTTGTGAGTCGCCAGGAACTCAATCAGGTGCCGAGCCGCGCTGCTCTTGCCGGTGCCGTGGCCGACTACGACGATGTCGCCTGTCCCAACCAGCGCAGCAGCGATCTTCTTGTAGAACAAAGGGTCCTCATGAATCCGCTGGCCCGGCTCGCGTGATTCGCTCTTGTGCGTGAGATGATGGAGGAAGTGGTGCGGATCGTAGGGGTGGATCGTGCGCTTCGTCGACCCAGCCGCGGCCGCATCAATACGGAAGATCCTCGCCTCGTGGTGGTCGACGACGACCATCAGCGTAGGAGCCGTTAGCGTGGGCAGCCTCGTCGTCGGGGGTTGCCCGTGCAGCCAGCCCGCGCGTTCCATGAACTGGCGCACCAGCATCACCTCCGCGCCGCTTAGGTCTTTGTTGTGCGGTTCGTGTACGAGAAGTCGCTCGTGCGCGAGTTTGAAAACAAACTCACCGCGTCCCTTCCTCTCGACCTCGCCAATCCGCTCCATCAACGCGAGTACCTCTCGCCATTCAAGGTTGTGCGCCAAGGGGTGACGAAAGAGCATCTCGAGGGTTTGGTCGTGTGCGTTAAAGGCGCGGTGCTCTGGGCTGGACTTTGACTCAGTTACGGATGGCTTCATGTGTGTCTCTCCTTCGTGGCAAACGAGCGATGACGGTTGCTAAGTAGGCTCAAATCAACAGACGGCTTCGTCGAAGCTCCACACTTCGAGGTATGCCTCGGCTGACGAGCGCGCGGTTGGCGCGCCTCGGCAGCTTGTTGGCTTCTGAGCTCACGCCAAACCGCCCCACTTGGGGCGAGGGCGCAGGTTACGCGCGTACCGAGCGGGAGACTGGGGCAGGGGTCCCGGTGATTGCGGGGCTTTCCCAATACACGGGGCGCCCGTAGTAGTCGAATAGCTCTACTTCGTATTGGCGATTCACGCCTGCGTTTGGATTCCACTCAGGACTGTCCTTGATGGCCTTCCTCGACAGGTCGAGGCGCACGACTCGGTCAGCCCAACTGATGCTGTCGGCCCAGTGAGGTGCGACGAGCACCTTCTTGCCAAACCACCAGTTGCTGGTGTCGATTACGAGATAGCGAAGATGCCAGGTCTCGTCGTCTACGATGAAGTCCTCGACATGTCCGATCGTGTCGTCGGTCCCTTGAATGTGATAGCCGCGGACTTCGCTTGCGCTCCGTAAGTTGGTATCCGCGGCAGCCTGTGTGGGTTGGCTACTCCCGGGGATGCTCCAACCAGGATCTGCGAGCAAACTCGGATAGGTGCCGAGTCCCCAGGCTCCCGGGTAACCCCAGTAGGACGGATACCCGTAATAGCCGTAGTAGTCCCGCTCGTGTTGGCGCGAGACGGGCTTGTCGACATCGATACCTGGAGAGTTCTTCACTTTCTCGCGCGTGAGTGCGACGTGAAAACGCCGAGAGCCCCAATCCGCCTGTTGAAAGGAGATCGGCGTAATCAGGACCCGACGGCTATCGAAGAATCCATCGGTGTCGGCAACAAGGTAGCGAACCACCCATCGACCGTCGTCGAAGAGGAAATCAACGACGGTTCCAATGTCCCCGTCGCTCGCGCTGACGTCATACCGCTCTAGGTCTTTCAGGCTTCGTAGCATGGCTCTTTCTTTGCTCGCGGGGTAACCGCTCGGGCGGACCGCGTGCAGCTCGGATGGTGCACAATCGGTGCCGCTTCAGGCCCGCCGAGCCACCAGCCGTCAGCGACTGCTGAGGAGACGGCATGCACACAAGAACGTCCCAGCCGTGGCAAACGTGCGCGCACCCAGCCTGGCGAGGAGGCGAATCGCTCACGCAGCGCAGTGCAGAAAGTGGTCCGCATTCTGCTCTGCGCAGTCATCGAAAGAAGGCCTCTACCAATGTGCGACTTTTTGTTCACTCGCCGCCTACGCACACCGGCTGCTTTGGCTTGCTCGGCAGCCGTAAGCCAATGGTGACCGCGCGTGCCACGCTGCCGCTCGTTGAGAGCCGGACTCCTTTGAGCGTTCGCACGCAAGCTCCGGCGGAACCAAAGAGCGAGCCTCCCCGCCCCAAGCGCCGAATTGTGCTTTGGGTTGGGCTCGCGGCCCTCGGGGTGCTTGGCGCATTTGGCGTGACGCAGGTGATTCGCGTCGTTCGCAGGCCCCCCGAGGTGGTCGTGGTCGCCGTGCAGGTTGAGGAGGTCACCCGGCTCCTTGCGGTGACCGGTAGGGTCGAGGCCGCGCAGACGGTTATGGTCGGTCCGCAGTTCGCTGGTCGGATCACCGAGATCGTTCGGCACGAGGGGGAGCGGGTGAAGAAGGGCGAGGTGCTTTGTCGTCTCGCGGATACCTCGGCGAAGTCCGACGTTGTTCAACAAGAGGCCGCCCTCTCCTCGAAGCAACAGGATCTGATTCAAGCGCGCCGCGATCTCGCACGCACCTCTGCGCTTGTTGCGGGAGGTGCTATCCCGGGCGCTGAGCTTGAGTCTTCACAGCTGCTCGTGTCGCGCGCCATCGAGGATGTTCGACGGCTCTCTGCCGTCCTCAGCGAAGGGAAATCGCAGCTCGTTCTGCTCGCTCCCTTCGACGGGATGATCATCCGCCGCAACGGCGAAGTCGGCCAAGTCGTGGGTGCACAAAGCGCGCTCTTCGAGATCGCGACGGTGGAGTCAGCTCGGGTCTCGGCCGAGGTGGATGAGCGCTACGTGCGCGCGCTGCGGCCCGGTATGCGCGCGGAGATCCTGCCCGTCGGAGCTGAGGACGGCAGCCTTGCCGCCGTTGTCTCCTACCTTGCGCAGGCCGTAGATCCACAGACTGGAGCTGCGACAGTGCGCTTCGCCTACGCACAGATGCCAAAGGACCTTCTGCTTGGAATGTCCGTCGACGTAAACGTTAGCGTCGAATCGATTGCCAGCGCTGTCACCATTCCGCGCGAAGCGGTCGGTGGCGGAGGAGAACACCCCTTTGTGCTCATCGTCAGCGGTGGTCGCGTCGAAGAGCGAGCCATCACCGTCGACGACTGGCCCGCCTCGATCGTGGTCGTGAGGTCTGGTCTCGAGCAGGGTGAGCTTACGCTGCTCGATCCCAAGGGGGCTGCGGTCGGGGCGAAGGTTCGCTCCAAGGTGACGGCTAGTGGTGATTGAGATCAAGCTCGCCGTCCGCTACCTCGTGTCGGCGCGGCTTCAGAGTGGGCTATTGATGTTCGGCGTGTCGGTCGGCGTGGTCGTATTCACGTTTATCGCTGCGCTGATGAACGGGCTGAGCGTTCGGCTAACCGACGACATTACTGGCAACGTTGCACACGTGACGCTCGAGCCGGAGCTCCGCGTTCCGCGGGTGTTTATGGCCTCCCCGGGTGGTCGCCCACTCTTCGCCGTTCAACCCGGACATGACGTGAAGTCAGTGATTCGCAGCTATCGCTCCGTTCTCGAGGTGGCTGGGCGAATGCACGGCGTACGAGTTGCGGTCCCCGAGGTGTTCGGAAATGCAACTTTGACCCGCGGGGAGAAGAACGTCGCCGTGGCTGTGACCGGCGTAGAGACGAACAGCGCAAACGAGATCGCGCCGCTTGGTCACTCGATGGTCAAAGGCCGTCTCGAGCTGGGTGTCGGCGATCTCGTGATTGGTTCGCGGCTCGCCGAGGAACTCGCAGTCGACGTTGGGGACCGAGTGCTCCTTCAACCCGCTCAGACCTCCCGAACGGAGAGTGGCGCCGCGGGCGTCATGGTTGTCCGTGGGATCTTCACGCTAGGCATTCAAGCGATTGACGAACGCGTCGTCTATATGGACCTCGCCTCGGCAAAGAAGCTGTTCGACCTCTCCGATGGGGTTTCGATCATCGAGCTGAAAGTGGATGACGTGTGGCAGGCGCCGCTGATCGCCGAACGACTCGGGCGCGCGACGAAGCTGAAGGCGTCCAATTGGCTGGATCGAAATGCGCGCCTCCAAGAAGGGCTGCGCGCCCAAGCCAGTACCTCCACCATGATCAAGGCGTTCAGCCTGCTTACGATTGCCATCGGTGTAGCTAGTGCACTCTTTCTCTCGGTCTCGCGGCGACGTGGGGACATCGGCATCTTGCGAAGCTTTGGCATCGGACGCGGGGCGATCGTCCGTACCTTCGTTCTCCAAGGGCTTCTGATTGGAACGGTCGGCGCCTTCGTCGGCGCGGCCTTGGGCTTCGGGTTTGCGCACCTCTTGCTGGTTACCTCGATGAAGGCAACGGGAACCCCCTCGATCCCGATCGACCCGGCACAGGGTGAATACCTTCGCGCAATCCTGCTCGCGATGGGCACGAGCGCCGTTGCAGCGGTGCTCCCAGCTTGGTCCGCAGCTCGGATCGATCCGCTCGAGGCCATTCAGTCATGACCGAGCGAAGCACGAGCGTCCTTGAGGCGACCGAGATCGTAAAGACCTTTGGTGAGGGGGAGAGCGCAACCCACGTCCTCCGAGGAGTCTCCGCCACAGTTGCGCGGGGCGAGTTTGTGGCGCTGGTCGGGCCGAGTGGCAGCGGTAAGAGCACCTTTCTTTCGATCGCAGGAACGCTGCTCACGCCCACCAGTGGAGCGCTTCGAATCGTCGGAAGTAGCGTGCTTGATCTACCTGAGAAGGCGCTCTCTCGTGTTCGCAACCGTCACCTGGGGTTCGTGTTTCAGTTTCACCACCTGCTAGAGGAGTTTACTGCGCTCGAGAACGTGCTCATGCCGGTGTATGGCGCGCGCTCGTGGACCCGTGGGCCGTTCGGTGATCGTGCGCGCATGTTGCTCGATCGCGTCGGCCTCTCTCAACGGTTGTCCTTCCGGGCATCGAAGCTCTCCGGTGGTCAGAAGCAGCGGGTTGCAGTGGCCCGGGCGCTGATCATGAAGCCGGAACTCATTCTGGCGGATGAGCCGACTGGAAACCTCGATCGCGAGAACTCGAACGAGCTGATGGCGCTACTGCGAGAGCTCTCTCTCGACGAAGGCACGGCCTTTTTGATCAGCACACACGACGAATCGATCGCACAACGCTGCGACCGGATTCTCTCGATGGTGGACGGTACACTTCTTGGCGTGGAGAAGGGGACTTCAAGCCCCAACGGAGGTCCCACCGGCCGCGAGAGTTCATCCCCGGCGCCGGACTCGTTCCCGGTCGGCCAAGCGCTTGGGCGATAGTGCATCACACTGATGCGGCTCGACACCAATCTGACGAGCAGAGAACGTCGCTCGTTAGGTAACGAACCACGCATCGTTCATCGTCGAACAGGAAGTCGACGACGCCCCGATGGCGCCATCCGTTGCACTGATGTCATGTATGACCGAGCTGGCTCGTTGATTGCTGAGGAGATTGCATGCTCTCAACAACCGATGTGACGATGTCTGAGAACGCGCGAATTCTCGCGAAGAACTCCCGTAGCTCGGTCGCCGGCTCCGGCTCGCTGAACCTCAAGCAACGCGCAGAGGGCGAGTTCCTGCGCAAGGTGGTTGCCGAGTTGCAGCCGATGCTGCATCAGACGATGCGCTCGCGTCGAATCTTCCTGGCACGGGATGCCTACGGGACCGTCATGCTCAAATCGGACGGGCTCTTCGTGCATGTCGACTTCGCCGACCAAGAGGACACCTTCGAACCGGTGCAGGTCTTGGCGGCGGAGCCCAACCTGCTCACGCTCCTCTCCGACATCGAAGCGGAGCTTGGTGCCGTCCCCGATCCGCGCGCATCGCGCGCCGCTGGCATCGTTCGCCTCGCTCGTTACTCTCTGGCGGCGGCTGCAGCAGCTTGAGCTACGATCATGGTCGCCGCCAGCCGCTCGTAAACCATCGATTTTCTCGAAGTATATGTTCGAGATTATTGTATCTCCTGCGGGCCTGGCTCGGTTGACCGCGGGGCAATAACTCAGTTCAACTCGCCACCGAGAGGGACGAGGTGCGCTCTCTCGAAGGGGATTGTGCAGCTCTACTCGCTCGTGCCCTGTGTGTCTGGTCTCGTCTCGTGGGTACGCGGGGTCGGTGACTCGCGGCTGACGATCGTAGCGAAGCGCACCTACCGACTGGAGCACGCATTTTCGGTCGCCAGCTCTCAGGAGCCTCTCTACGAAGACGACTATCCCGTCGCGAGCGGGACCATCGCGCGGCCCAACGACTTCGCCCCATACAAGAAGAACGTCGACTGCGTGGTCGTTGGGTCGGCGCAGCCAGGCAACGGAGCCTCGTTCAGCGATCTCGAGTTCAGCCTTCGCCTTGGAACGCAGATCAACAAGCGCATGCATATCCGCGCAAGCCTGCCGAAGAAGAGGGTCGCGCTCTCGTATGAGCACGCTGAAGGCGGCCCGGGCACCGCCAACCCGATCGGCTACCCACCGGGCGCCAATGGCCTCGACTGCATGGTGAGCGTGATCAGCGGCGCGCGCTCGGGGGAGCCCATGGGTCTCGGTCCGATCCCCGCTGCTTGGCCCTCTCGAGCAGCGCAGCGCCCTCTCGATTGGGCGCCAGCTTCCAGCAAGACTTTGGGCGACGTGAGCGCGGTTCCCGCGAGCTTCTTTCAATGCGCTCCGAGCGACCAACAGACTGAAGCCGTAGCCACCGGGGACTATCTCGAGCTGCGACACCTACTTCCAGAGACACCGAGATTTTACGCCGCGCTGCCCTCGTTCGCGCCGGTGATCCTGGTGTTCGAGCAGGAGCGGGACATGCGCGTCCTTACTATGCGGAGCGATCCATTCGTAATCGACACTGATCGCCAGGTGCTCACGGTGACCTCTCGCATTGGCTTACCGAGGCTCGACCCAACCACGCTTGGGATCATCGGCGGAGCTGAGCACGGCTCCCTGCAACTCGGTGAAGTGTCGGCGGCGCTCGGCGAATCCGAGGCGTCGCGCAGGCTTCGCGAATGGTTTGCTGGCCGGATGCGCGCGCGCGCTAATGCCATCGCTGCTGAGTCTCCCAGCGCCACGCTCATTCACCGTGCAACCACCAAGTTAGTGAAGGCTACTCGAGTCGAGCAGCCGCAATGGCTTTCGGGGCCGCGTGCCCAACCTTCTCTAGACCTGCCTCCTCCAGCACGCTGGAGCACGAGTTCCTCCTCCGTTCAGCCCGCCGTGCTCGAACAGTCCGCGACCATGGTGATCGATGTGCCCGCACCGCTGCCGGAACCGGAGCAAGTCGCGCCGCCGGTGGTTCGGGGTGGACGCGATCCCGCTGACCTCGGTGCCCAACCTCGAGGCCGCAGCTCGGCCCGCAGCCGTGCTGCTTCCGAGCTACCTCAACCAAGCGACGCCGACGGCACCCGGTCTGCAAGCAGCGGAGCCGCCGCCGCTAGCGTCGGTCGAGGAGCCGGTAGCTTCGAGTGAAGTGCAGCCCGTTCCGGCTCCTCCGCAAGCGGCGGGAAGCCTGATCGCGCTGCTCTACGCTGACGAAGCCAAGCTCGAGCAGCGCGGCACGCGTGAGGAACTCTCGGCGCTGCTCGAACCATCTCCAGCTAGCGAGTCGCCGGAGATCGAAGCGACCGATTGGGCAAAAGCCGAAAGCAACGATGACGAATCGGCGCTCGATCTCGCGCTGCAGGTGCTGCAGCGCGGTATCTCCTCGCGACTCGATCAGGTCGGCTTCGCGCGGAGTACGGATGGCGCCCCACGTGGCTTGCTGCGAGCAGAACTCGTGCGCATCGAGGGGCTTTTCGCGCCTGTGTTGTCTCGCGTCGCCGTCATCACCGCCACGTTGCGCCTCGCCTCCTTGGCGCTCGCTCCCGTCTCACCAGAGCGCGCCGCGAGGCTTACCTCCCTACTCGCGCTCGTACACGGGGACCTCGAGTTCGCTCCCGACCAGGCTCTCGAGCCCGTGCATGAAGAACTCGCCTCCTGCTGTGATGGAGAAGAGCGAAGACCAAGGTTGGAGCTCTTGGAGCAACGTGCAGAGGCGCTGGTTCGTAGCAAGCGCTGCTTTGCGCCCGTCGTGGTCGCCGACGGCGTCTATGTCCGGGCTGAGCTCGATGCTGGCACAAAGCGCGTAACCATCTTCGTGCCAGAGTCCCATGTCAGTAGTTTGCCCGACCTCGCACGGTGGCCTGCAATCGTGATCGCAAGGGCGACGCACGCCTGTGAACGGCCCGCTCTCATCGCGCTCGCTGCAGCGCAGCTCCTCGATGCCTCGAAACTTAACTTCGCGCTCGTACCACCCTTGGAAGGACGATCATGAGTCTACAGCTCCAGCTCGAGAACGGTGAATCACTCGACGTTCGCTCGTTCAAAGTCACAGAAGCGATATCCCGGCCCTTTCGCGTGGACCTGGTAGCGGTATCGATGAACCACGACCTCGATTTCGAGGGCGCGATTGGTCGGCCCGCGGTCTTCAGGCTCACTAACGCAGCCGCCTATGTACTGGTCCCCACGCGCACGTGGGTGGGAATCTGCACGCGCTGCGAGCAAACGCGGATCGAAGCTGGTGGTCTCTCGACGTATGAGCTGACAATCGAATCGCAGCTTTGGGCGCTGGTACAACGGCGCAACCATCGCGTCTTCCAACATCTGAACGTGCCTGCCATCGTCGCGCGCATCTTCTCCGAGTGGCAGATCGAGTTCTCCCTCGAGGTCGACCCGAAGGCCCACGCGCCGCTCGAGTTCCGCATTCAGTACGGCGAGACCGATCTGGCGTTCGTCAGTCGTCTGCTCGAAGAGGCGGGGATCTCGTATGTCACGGTGCAAACTCCAGCTGGGATGAAGGTCGTCTTGCGAGATGCACCACAAGCGCATGATAAGCGCGCGGCGCCCCCGCTCTCCTTCGTCGATTCAGCTGCACAGGCGCAGGCCGCCCAAGTCGAGTACGCGACGTTGCTTCGCTTCCGCAGAGAGGCGCGGCCCGGAAAGGTCGTGCTCCGCGACTTCGACTTCCGCAACCCACGCTTCGATCTGGAGGCCTCCGCGAGCATCGCAACCGGCAACGTAGAGGAGTCACTCGAGGTCTACCGATTTGCGCCGGGGCGTTTCCTAACAGAGGGCCATGCAGGCGGCGAAACCCCGGCTGCAGATGATCGCGGCGTCGCGCGCTATCACCAACCCGCTGGCACCGCACTGGCCACGCGCTTGCTCGAGGCGGAGCGCGTTCAGCGTCGCGCTGTCAGTTTCCGAACCAACGCCTTCGACCTCGCGCCAGGTGTGGTCTTCAATATCGCCAACCATCCGAAGACCGAGCTCTTTCCGACGTCTTGGCTGCTCAGCACCGAGCTCGTCCTATCCGGGGAGGTGGGGTTCGAGTGGACGGCTGAGGTGCGCGCGGTATTCGCCGACGCCGCCTATCGACCGGAGCTGTCTACGGCCAAGCCATCCATCTATGGCGTGCAGAGCGCCATCGTCGTCGGTCCTGAAGGCGACAAGGTCCACACTGACGAGTTTGGTCGTGTACGCGTGCAGTTTGTGTGGGACCGGGCCAAACACTTCAGCGATCTCTCCTCTTGCTGGGTTCGCGTGAGCCAGGCGTGGGCGGGCACAGGCTACGGACATGTGGTGCTACCTCGCGTGGGTCACGAGGTGCTGGTGGGCTTCGTGGACGGCAACCCCGATCAACCAATCGTCGTTGGTCGCGTCTTCAACGGCGCTCAGCAAACGCCTTACAAGCTGCCCGGTAGTAAGCTCATCAGCGCGTGGAAGAGCGACTCCAACTCGAACATCATCGTGTTCGACGATACCGCCGGAGAGGAGGGCTTTTATACCCAGGCCGAGAAGGACCGAGTGGGGATCGTTAAAAAGGACGAGACCTATCTGACCGGTGGCAAGCGTACTTTGGCAATCAAGAAGGCCTACAAGACTCTGGTCGGCGACAAGCAGGATCACTTCGCGGGCAAGGACTACAAGATGCTCGCCGGCAACGAATGGAAGTCTCAGGCGCTGATCGAGTGGGGAGCGAAGGCCGGACTCGAGGCTGGCCTGAAGTCGGGCAAGGATATCAGCATTGCAGTGCAGCCTGTCGTGCCCTTCGTGATGGCCCTGATCGACGTGTTTCAAGCCAAAGCAAAGCTGAAGAAGCTTCTGCCGGACGGTCCGCCGGATCTCTCGGCCGTACTGCCCGACTTCACCAAAGGCGGTATCACCGTCAAGTCTGGAGCGGTCTCGAAGCCAAAGAAGCTATCCAAAGAGCAGGTCGAGTCAGGGATGGCCGACGTAATCAACCTTTTTGGGCTCGCCCTCAAGGGCAAGTCGAAGCTGGAGTTGAGCGAGCTATTGGACGAGCACGGTCTTGAAAAGGGCATCGAACTGCTGCTCGCCGGGGTGAAGGATAGCGTGCCCAAGTCGCTGCTCAAGCTGACCGATCTCGATAGCCTGCTCGACCACTTGCAGTCACTGCTTGCTGGTCTCGCAGATGATGATGACGGAAAGAAGGGCAGCGAGAAGGCCGGAAAAAAGAAGAAGAAGAAGGAGGAAGGTGACTTCAACCTTATCGACCTCTTACAAGATATTGCCCAAGCCATCCTCGACAAGATCGTACCGAAGACGAAGATCGAACTCGAGCATCAGAAAATCACTATCGCCACGGACAAGGCGAAGATTGAGCTTTCCGAGGACTCGATCAAACTCAAGGCCGACAAAGACATCGAGATCAAAGCAGGCGGCTGCGTGAAGATCGAGGGCGCCAGCGTCAAAATCAAACCGAGCCCGTGCAAGTGTAAGTAGCTCTAGAGGGGCCGCTTAGCGATGGCTGCTCATCGGTTGTCGCGGCGGTAAAACCCTCGTCGGCCTGTCGCCGTCATCCCAGTAGGCCAGACGGCCGTAGTGGTCATAGAGGCTCGCTTCGTATTCCCGGCTTGGCGCTTGGCTCGGGTTCCACTCGGGGCTGCCTTTGACTTCCTCTCGCGAGAGCTCGATGTAGACGGTGCGCTGCTCCCAGCTGATGAAGTTGGTCCAGTGTGGAGCAACCAGCACCTTTTTGCCGAATCCCCAATTGCTTGTGTCGATTACCAAGTAGCGAACCTCCCAGGTCTCGTCGTCGATGACGAAGTCGTCGATGTGGCCGATGGCGTCGTCGCTGCCTTGAATGTGGTAGCCGCGGACTTCATTGGCGCTCCTCAGATGGGCGTCAGTGTCGTCCTCCATATGCGCGCCGGCCGGCCCGTTCCAACTCCCGGCGGCAAGCCAGCTTGGGTAAGCGCCCATTCCCCAAAGGCCTGTATAGCCCCAGTAGTATGGGTAGCCGTAGTACCGATAGTAGTCGCGTTCCTGTTGTCTCGAGATGGGTTGGTTCAGGTCGACGTTCGGACTCTGCTTCACCTTGTCTCTCGTCAACGCTACGTGGAGGCAGCGGGTGGACCAATCGGCCAAGCGCAGAGAGATCGGCGAGATGAGCACGCGACGCTCCTCGAAGAAGCCATCGGTCTTGGCCACCAGGTAGCGAATCGTCCAGTGCTGATCGTCCAGCATGAAGTTCACTAGTTTGCCGATATCGCCATCGGTAGCTCTCACCGTGTAACGCTCGAGATCTTTCAGGCTTCGCAACATGGGAGTTCCTTCCTCGACGCGAACGAATGTGCGACGGGCGATCTCGCCTTCGTCAGCTGAATGGCTGCAGCAAGGAGCGAGCCGCGCTCGTCGCAACGTGACCGTCGAATGGGTGATGCGCGTTAATAGGCGGGTAGCGTGCGAACCACGCAGTCAGGCGGCTCGACAGTGCCTGCGTTTTCGCCACGGTTGTGCCTTAGCCGCACAGTCGTGCTCACGCTTCCGAAACGAGAGCGGTAGAGCCGCTTAGCGGTTTACGGGCTGCGCCGCGCGGACCGCATCGTGCATCCTTCGCTGAGCATGCTCGTGCTGCTATCGAATCAGCTGTCACAAGAGCCCCGCGGCTCACTCGGCCTTCAAACAGGTCGACGTGCCGGCTCGGTTTGAGCGATGGCTGCAAAGGGCCTGGAGCGTCACCCAGCTTGCTACCCGAAGGTTTGTGCGCATCGACGGCTCACAGTGGGCGAGTTCCTTTGCCTTCAATGCGTTCTTCTCGTTATTCCCACTCATAATTCTATTCGTCACGCTCGCGTCCTTCTTCGTCGACCGACATATCGCCGGGCAGGCGATCGTCTCGTACTTGGAAGGCTATGTTCCGCTCGATGGTGAAATGCGAGCGCGAGTGTTCGGGGCCATCAGCGACGTTATCGAGGCCCGCGAGCAGGCGGGTATCGTCGCGTTGCTCAGTTTGGTATGGGCTGCGCTCCAGTGTTTCACCACGCTCGTCCTCGCGACAAACCGGGCTTGGGATGAGCAGGCTCACAGCTGGTGGCGGCTCCCGCTGCGAGGAATGGCGCTACTTGGTGTCACTGCCGGGGCGGTGCTCTTGGGCATGGCCGCTCCGGTGTTGGCGAGCATTGGGAAGTCGTGGCTGTTCCCGGCGCAAGAACTCAGTGCCGCGGTCTATGCGCTTTGGGGCGTCGTCGTTCCCCTTTTGGTTCTGTTTCTCAGCCTAAGCTTCTTTTACCGGCTGGCGCCGCGAAGGACGAAGCGATTCTCCGAGGTCTGGGTTGCGGCGGCGTGCACCACCGTGTTGCTACAGGCAACCGAGAGTCTTTTCGTCGTCTACCTCAGACACACCGTGACGCTGAGCGCCGTGTACGGAGTATTCGGAGGGATTATGGCGCTATTGTTTTGGATCTACCTCTCCGGCTGCGGCTTTATCTTTGGCGCTTGTTTGTGCTCTGCGCTGGCTGAAAGCGGCTCGGCATTGGCCCAGCCGGCTGGCTGAAAGCGGCTCGGCATTGGCCCAGCCGGATAGCTGAGGCTCAGTCACAGCTTTTGTTCATAGCCTTCGCCGCCGTCTCGTAGCCCTCGAGCGCTTGTTTGCAGCCCTCGACCGGCATCATTCCTTTCTCGAAGCTGTCGCACGCCTGCGCCCCCGCGCCTTGCGAGACTACTTTGCAGCACGCTGCTGCGCGGGCGCAGACGCCCTTGCTCTTGGTTTTCTTCTTGGCTGGAGCGTCCGCTGACTCCTCCTCGTCCCCAGCATCAGAGCCGGAATTGCGTCCGAGCAGTGAATCCCAATCGATGAAGGTGTAGCCCAAGATGACCGTGACCGGCAGGACCGAGATCGCCGTGATGATGATCACGCGTGGCATCGCACTCTTGTAGTTGGGGGTCATCACGCTGACGCCCATCGGTTGGCCGAGGCCCGGTTGCCGATAGCCTTGTTGTTGTGGAAAGCCTTGCTGCTGCGGAAAGCCTTGTTGCTGCGGAAAGCCTTGTTGCTGCGGAAAGCCTTGTTGCTGCGGAAAGCCTTGTTGCTGCGGAAAGCCTTGTTGCTGCGAACCTTGCATCAGCGTCCCAGCGAGCGCGAGTCGCTGCGGATTGTGTGGATCGATCCGCAGCTCGACCAGTGCTCCTGGCTGCACCGACGGGATCTGAAGTTCACTCACGAGCTGTTGAAACGTGGTCGTGTAAACGGTGCCGTTGATCGGTGACTGAACCTCTACGGTGAGCACGAGGTTCAAGTGGCGATGACCCATCACCGCCACCGAGCCGCCCGTCGTCCCTAGCTGGAGGATGCGCCCGCGCGCTGGGAGCCCCGTGCGAAGCAGCTCATCTGTCTTCGCCTGGCCCTTCATCAGGGCGGTCAGGATCACCACCACCATCACGATCGGGACGATGGCACTCAAGGCGATGATTAGACCGGTAGGCACTGTCGCCAAGGTACTGGTTCCGCGACTTCTCGCGAAGTCGAATTGGCTTCGCCGCCTCAGTCCGCGGAAGTGGCTCGCCGACTCTTGAGCCTCGCGCGAACGCGGTCGACCAGCGCAGGGTCGGCTACGTCCGGATGGCCTGAACGAAAAGGCGGCGCTGGGTCGTATTCGAGGCCGAGTTGCAGCTCCTTGGCGAAGGGCTCTCCCGCAAGCTCAGCGGCCAGCATCAAACCAAAGTCGATCCCGGCGGTAACTCCGCCGGCCGTGATGCGATTGCGATCGCGGACCACGCGACCCTTCGTCACCGTAGCTCCTAGGGCGCTCAGCTCGTCCAAGTAGGCCCAATGGGTCGTCGCGTGAAAGCCATCGAGTAACCCGGCTGCGCCCAGCACGAGCGCGCCGGTGCAAACCGAGGTTACGTAGCGCGCCGTTGCGCCTTGCTGACGCAAGAAGCCAAGGACCTGCTCGTCGGCCATCAGATCGACCTGACCAATGCCGCCGGGAACGAACACCACATCGAGCGGCGGACATTGGGCGAAGGTCATCGTCGGCAACAAGCCGAAGCCAGCCTCGGTATGCACTGGAGCGAGTGACTTCCACACCAGGTGGACCTGCGTATCAGGGATGCGGTGGAAGAACTCATAGGGCCCCGTGAGGTCGAGCTGGGTGAGGCGAGGGAAGAGCAGCATCCCAATGTGCGTGGTCATAGCGAACATAGTGGCGATTGAAGCCAAGTACAGCCAGAACAATGGCTGTCCCTTGGGTCGTCGTTCAGCCGTCTTTAGTGCGAAGGAAGGCTCGGACCGCTCACTGGAGAGCGCCAGTCGAGCCTCGAAGGTGCTCTATGTACTCACGCGAATTGACTCTGGCGATCCTGCTCTGCGTTGGCTGCGGCGCGAGCGAGGACTCAACCGTAAGCCCCGCTGAACTCGATGACCGCTCGCAGCTCACCGGCCTCGCAGGCACATGGCGCGACCCGGCCCCCTATGCGTACGGCGAGGCCTTCGGCGCGCGTGAGTTTACCTTCGATGAAGGCAAGTGGACGCTCCGATTTACGCTATCGCTGGACCCAGCGGGCGAGCTGCCGGTGTTCGACTTTCGCACCAATGGTCGCTACGAGGTAGGCTCCTCCGCCAAGGGAATCGATGGCGCCTTCGAGGCCGTCTTTCACGAGGAGCAAAAGTTTCTAACGCTTCGCACGAGCGATACCAAGCTCGCGCAGGCTTTCGGCTTCACTCTGTGCGGACTCACGCCGAACATCGAGAAAGACATCTCGAAGACCGGTTGTTCAGCCTGGAAGCCAGTCGCGCAGTGTCCCTCCGACTACGACCTATTGGCGCTGGTCGATGAGGGGCGGCTCGCCTTCGGGGTGCGCCCCGCTGACAATGATATGTGCAGCCCGGACAAGCGACCTACGGCGCTAACTGCGCCGGTGCACAAGATCTAAAGAGCCTTGGTCCTTTGCTGACGTCGACGATCGTCCTTTGAGCAGGGTCACGCTTCGCGCAAGATCCGAGGAGTAATCTGTGCAGTACCTATTGATGTTCAATTCACCAGTATCTGACCTCGAGCGAAAGCCCGAGGACCCTGATTCGGCCGACTATTGGGAGTCCTGGCGGCTCTATATGAAGGAGATTTACGCGGCCGGCGTGGTCAAGAGCGGTAACGCGTTGGCTTCGCCCTTCAGCGGTACGACGATTCGCCTTCGAGACGGTAAGCGGCAGGTTCATGACGGTCCCTTCGCCGATACCAAGGAGCTGCTTGGCGGCTATCTCGTAATCGAGGTGCCCTCCCTCGATGAGGCCATGCACTGGGCGTCCAAGAGCCCCAGTTCGCTCGTCGGCAGCACGGAGATAAGACCGCTCGCTGACGTGAGTAAGGTCGTCGGTTGACCGAGGCGGCGAGGCGAGCCGCCGCAACCTTCGCGGCGAGAGAGTCGTACGGGCGCATGCTCGCGTACCTCGCTAAACGTTGGCGGGACGTTACCGCCGCGGAGGATGCGCTCTCAGCAGCCTTCGAGCAGGCGCTCGTGCATTGGCCAGCCGAAGGCGTGCCGGAAGCCCCGGAGCGCTGGCTGCTCGCCGTAGCCCACCGCAGGTTGACCGACTACGCCCGCCATATCGCCGTGCGTAAGCGCCCTGCCGTTCTGGCGGCGCTAACGGCGGCAGTCGAGAGCGTTGAGATGGGAGCTTTTTCGATGCCCGATGATCGCCTGCGCTTAATGATGGTTTGCGCACATCCAGCGATTGACGAAGCCATACGGCCAGCGCTCATCCTGCAGCTGGTGCTCGGGCTGGAGGTCAAGGTGATGGCGCCACTATTCGTGTTGCCTGAGCCGACACTCAACAAGCGACTCGTTCGCGCCAAGGCGAAGATCCGTGAGGCGGGACTACGCTTTGAGGAGCCCGAACCTGCGGAACTTGGCGATCGCGTTCACGCTGTGCTCGAGGCGCTCTACGCCGCCTACGTGTGCGGTGCTGACCGCGAAGAAGCGGCAGACTTGCGTCAAGAGGCGGTCTTCCTCGTGCAGCTTGTCGAGCAGACTTTGCCGCAGAATGCCGAGGCGCTCGGATGCTCCGCGTTGATCTCGCTGTGCGAAGCTCGTCGGCGCGCCCTGCTTGGTACTGGCTTCTCGATCGTCCCGCTCGATGAGCAGGACGTCTCGCTTTGGGATGAAGCCTTGCTCGCGCGCGGCTTCCAATCGCTTGCGCGCGCGGCAGCTTGCGGACAAGGCGCAGGTCCATTTCAGCTCGAAGCGGCCATCCAAGCTGCGCATTGTTACCGCGCCCGCTCGGGCTCGACTGCGTGGTAGGAGATCGCCGTGCTGTACGAGCGTCTGATCGAAGTCGGCCCCACGCTTGGAGGTTACGTAGGCCGAGCGATCGCCATTGCTTACGCAGCAGATTCTGTCTCCGAGATCCAACGGCGCAGTCGCATGTTTTCAGCGTGAGTTTGACTGGGCGCGCTCGGTTTGGCTCAGTTGGACGCCCTGCCGATCCCTGACCGCGGGCGCTACCAGCCTTATTGGCTGGCGAAGGCCCACCTGTCTGAGCGCTGCGGCGACCGACGTCCGGCGCGCGAAGCGCTTGACCGAGCGCTCAGTCTGACGCTTTCGTCGCGTCAAGCTCGCTTCATCGAACGGTGGCGTTCGCGGCTCGCCGATGCCTGACCAGGTTACTCAACGCGCTTGCCCCGCGTGACCTTGTAGTGGCGACTCGCTTCATCCCACTTCCAAGCCACATGGAAGTTCACCGGCTGGGTACCCGTCTCGGTAACGGCGAGCCCTTTGCCTTTGATGCCGAACTCCAGCAGGTCCCCACTCTGAAACTCGCGTGCGGAATGAACAGTAAAAGGTTTATCTGCACTATCCAATAGATCACTCGTGGGTAGGTCATCCGAGCTCAGCGTACGAGCGCGCAAGGTCGCTTGATCATCGACAGCGAAGACCACCCAGGCAGGAGACTGCCATCCATACTGTTGTGTCAGCCCGTCGGGACGGTAGGCAATGACCTGTAGCTCGTTACCGCGCTCAACAATCCCTTTGATGCGAGTCGGCTGGGCGTACTCCACTGGAATACTGCCGAACAGCGGGATGAATTCAATAATCTTTCCCTGCTTCTGAAGGACCAGGAAGTCGCCATACGTCTTGACGAGCCCCACCTCGACGTCGCCGCGGTCTGCTTGTTTGAGATAGAGCGGTTCATCCTTGACGGTCAGGGCCATGGGCCCTTGATGCGCCAAGCAGCGAATCCGATCGGGTTGTCCAGGGTGATAGGAGAGCCCAGGAGGAAAGGCCGTCGGCGCCGAGTACTTCAAGCGGTTCAGCAGTCCTGCAAAGGTGCGCGCCCGCAGCTCGGCGAGTGGTTCAAACGCAACTGGCGTTGGAAACGTGAGCGTTAGCCGCGGCGCCGCGGTCAGCCCCTCGCTCGTCAGTTCAGGGGTGCTCAGCTTGGCAATGCGGACGCGCAATTGACGGAGGGGCGCCGCATCAAGCCGAGGCAGCACAGAGAGCGGGAGCTTTGCTTCGAGCTGATAGCCGTCGGGAGTCGCAAGCGCTTGGTGAGCAATCGGTGCGACCTCGATCCAAACGCCGTTGGGCCCGCGCTGGCTCATCTCGCCGCTTGCTCGGACCCGCAAGGCACTGATGAACTCGGCCTTGTGGGTCGTGACTAACTGCTCGTACCCAGCGGCCTTGGCTTGGCAATCAGTTGCTTCTTTCGGCGTCTTTTTTCGGCCTTTGAAGATGCTGCCTTCGGGCCCGGATTCTACCACGTGCTCGCAGTCAAAGGCCCATGGCTCGCCCCCGCGGGAGAACCACTCGCCCACAGGCGCCAAGGCCGGGGGCTCCACCGATAGCTCGATCTCAAAGCCGCTCTTGGCGCTACCCGCGAGCTCTGCGGCGAAGAGGACCCCATTATCTGTAAGGGCCAAGCCAACCCGTGATAACGCCTTGCTCGGATTGCTATCGAGCTGCTCGGTTGCCGTTAGGGAGCCCCACTCCGTGAGCTTGCCGTCGACCGCAAAGTCATTGGGTACGCTTTTCAAGGCGATACTAATCGCGTCGACTCGAGCTTCGGCGGGTGGTGACGCTGAACTCAGCGGGGCGCTCGTGCTCGGGGCCTCTGCCGGTCTTGATGGCTCGACCGGGATTGTGCCGTTGCAGGCAATGGCGAACGCGGCAATGACTCGTGCCAAAGTCGAAGCTCTGCCTACTGCATCCACCTTCGGTGCGATGATCCTTCTCATGGTTCCTTGATTGCGCATAAGGGAGGCAGCAGCACCTCCGCAATGACCTGTTGGTTGGTGTCGCTCGCTACGCCGAGCCTTGCTGCAAGTCCTTCCGACATACGCTGATAAACGACTTCGACGTGCAGCGTATCGTTCGCGACGTCGGCGCCAAAAGGAAGCCACACCGTCTGCGGGCTACCGTCTGCCACAAGCCTTTCATCGCCGGTTTGACGGCGCTCGCTGCCCGTTTCCGAGGGGACCAGCTCGAATCGACGCTCCAATCCAACGGGGCTTGCCAGGGCGCCCCCGGAGCTTCGTGCGCGCACCTCCAATCGCCGGAAGAGGTCGCCTGTCGGCACTGCGTGGCCAGCGCCAGTAACGGTGAGTGTCACGCTGACCGCTCGGTTAGGAGCTCGCTCGGCGCTAACCGACAGCGCGCTCCGCAACAACTGGTCATCCACTTCGAAGCGGTGACTCCTATGTTGCTTTGGCTGGTCCGAGGCACCGTCTTCCACGACCGGCATGTGGCAGTTCTGGCAGCTCACATCGGCCAGCGGCGAAGCAGCGTGCTCGCTTAGCGTCGATTGCATGGGCACTCGCTGCCGCTTCGGAAACTCGAACTCGTGACAGCCTGCGCAGGCCGCTGCGGTCGACAACCTCGCGTCGCCCAAGGTCGGGTGGGATTGGCTGAGTAGGCTTCGAGGTCCAACGATCTGACCTACTTGGACGTGACAGGTGACGCATCCAACCCCAAGATCACGCTGCTGCTGGGTGCGAAATGGCACCTCGCTATCGCCAACCTCGGCCGGCGCCTCGGGCGCATGGCAGCCCCGGCAGAAGGGCAGCGGCTCGAGCTCGAGCGCTGCTTGAAAAATCGGATCTTGGTAGGCCTGCTGATGTTTGGAGCCTCGCCACTCGCGCGCCTCTTCATTGTGACAGCTCTCGCATTGCTCATTCAAACGCACGACGTCTAGGCCTGCGCGGAGCTGGGCTCCAGGGTGGGGGAGCGGCAAGGCTTTGTGGCGGCTTAGCGCTGCAGCCTGCCAAACAGGTACGCCACCGAGCACCGCTACTACGCAAAGCAATGAGAGCGACCTCCGTTTCAGGAGAGGCTTTGCTGAGCGATCGTTGGGGCGTACATGCATATCTATCGTCAGCAGCTCGTGTGCGCTGTCAGAGGCGACCAGTCCCCTCGCAATGGAGCGTTCATACTCTGGACTTGGTCGAATGTAACCAGCGCACATCTTCTCGAATAGCTCAGGAATCATGGAGCTTTGCTATGGCGTTCTCGGCGAGCGCCCGGCTCTTGTATGCTCCGGCCATGACCTTCCGGCCCAGCCTCATCTTCTTGCTCCTCGCGGGCTGTGCGACGGGCGAGCCGCTCAAGCTCAATGGAAGCACGAGCGGGCTGGGCGGGGCGGAGCCTTCGGCAGGCTCCGATGCAGGCGCCGCCGATAGCGCCGGCGCGACAGGCACTGGTGCGGCTGGAGCTGCAGGCGGTTCGGGTGGCGCGGGGTTAGGCGCTGAAGGTGGTGGCGGAATGTCCGTACAACCGAGCTGCGGCGACGGGACGATCGACGCGGGCGAGGAGTGTGACGATCAGAACGGCCAATCTGGGGATGGCTGTGCCGCCTGCATGATTGAATGTGCTCCCAGCGAACTGAAGGACCCGCTGAGCGGCCACTGCTACAAACTATTCGTTGTCAGCTCGGCGCAATCCGCAGCTGAGGCAAACTGCCAAACGTGGGGCGGCGCACCAGGGCTTGGTCACCTCGCGTCGTTGAGCTCAGCCGCAGAGAACGTGCTCGTCGGCGGCTTGATCACCGACAACACCTGGATAGGGGCTGATGATCTCGGCGGCAGCTGGGCTTGGCTCGACGGCTCAGCGTTCGCCTATGAAAATTGGCAGAACGGCGAACCAAACTTCCCCGGGATCGAGCACTGTATGTTCGCCGACGCTGCCGACAAGTGGCATGACCACAACTGCGCAGATCTTCGGCCCGCCTACCTTTGTGAGCGCGGTAGCGGCAACTAGCGAGCTTTGCAGGCGTCGCTCATGCTCGCGGGAGCTCCCTCCGGTACGAAGCCTTCGCGAGAATGGCGTTGGTACTCGTTGACGAAGGTTGACCGTCCGACGAGCCTACCCGAAGCGTCATAGAACGAGCTGAAGGAGGTGAACACGAAGCTCCGTGGATCGGTCTCCACGCGGAGAACGGTGAACCCGCCCACCTGGCCAATGCGCACGCTGGTGTTGCCTTTGCACTGCGCTTCGATCTCTTGCGTGAGCGGCAAGCAAGCAATCGGCGAGCAAGCTAGGGGCCCGGACGCCTGGTTCATTGTGCTGTTTGGAGGCGCTGGCTGGGACGGCCTTGTGGCGCACCCAGCCGCTGCACCCAGGAGAGCAATTCCGTAAACCAAATTTTTCGGGATGCGCTTGAGCAAGGCTGGAACCTTACGGCGTGCGGCTCTGAGTGCAACTACGAAGTAGGCGCCGTCCACTCATGCGCAGCCGACTGCCTTTGGGTTGAACGCGAAAGGCAAAGCTTGCACAACGCAGAGCCACTTCGCGCCGTCCATCAACCACATAAGGCTGTGCAGCGCGTGGCACACATCCTGTATTGAGCTGCTCATGGACTTCTACGACATCCCGCCGGGCGCGCTCCCGGCCGCGGATCCTGCTAAGGCCTTCTCCTCCCCTGGCTCAGCTTTGATCGCGGCGTGGGAACAAGCCGGTGGAGACGTCAAAGCGCTGCGCAAGGTGTACAATCCGCTGCCCCATTGGCCCGACTCCAAGTCCGGACTCACCATTGGCATGGGCTACGACCTGAACCATCAGAATGATCAGCTGCTGAAGAAGGAGTGGGGCAAGGTTCTCTCCCCGGAGGATCTGGCCAAGCTTTCGGACTACACGCCCAGCATCAGCTCCAAGGGTAAGCTGATCCCCAAGGCGAAGAAGCCGAGCAAAGCCGCGCTGGTCGCCACTAAGGACGTGGTCATCAAGTACGACGACGCCGTCAAGGTCTACGAAGAGAAGGTTTTACCTCGCTATCAAGCGATGGCTAACGATGCCTTTCCTGGCTTCGCCTCACTCGACCCTTACACCCAGGGTGCGTTGCTCTCGATGGTCTACAACCGCGGCCCCGCCTACAGCACCAAGAAGGGCAGCAAGAAGGCGAGGGCGCTGCGCAAGAAGCACTTCATGGAGATCCGCGAGGCCGTGTTCAAGCACGACACCAAGGCGATCGAAGCAGTGCTGCGCGCCATGAAGTCCGAGCACACCAACCGCGCAACCAAGAAGGGGCTACATCGACGTCGTGATGCGGAGGCCGACTTGATCAAGGACCATCAGCAGGAGATCGACAAGTTCTACAAGACCTCACCAATGTGGGATCCGAACTTCTATATTTGAGTGGGCGTCTCTCTGGGACGCTCCTACGTGATAATAGTCCCGGCTGAGTGAGCCCGCTTCTTCTCGGCCTGTATCTTGGCGTAATTGCTTCAGTCACATTGGTTGGAGTGTTCGTCTACGCCATTCAGCGTGACCGGGCCTATCTCTGGTACGTGGTATTCCAAGTGGGCACGGCCTCGCACGTCCTCGTCAGCGATGCCACCGGCGTCGGGGTGCTCGAGCGGGTGGGCGTTGGTTTCGCCGATGTTCATCAGTTCCTGCGACCCTTCTCGGCGGGGATGATGCTGCTCGGTACAGTCATGTTTGCGGCGACATTCCTCCATACCGGGCGTCGTGTCCCTCTCGGGCACTGGTTTCTGACCGGCCTTGCTTGCTATGCGGTCGGCTTGATGGCGCTCTCTCTCGTGGGCCTCGGAAACACGGCCGGAAGACCACTCCGCTATTTGGGCGTCGTCGCCCCAGTTGCGATTTTGCTGGTCGGCGTCGACGATCGACGAGCAGCATTTGTCCCTTCCTCGGCAGCACCACGACGCACTGCCGATCGGCGCGTCCGTCGAGCCGCTGGCCGAGGTCGAGCGTCGACACATCCTCAGCGTCTATGAGTCTTGCACGCGAAACAAGACCCACACCGCAGCAGCGCTGGGCATCGCGGCTGCCACGTTACACCGCAAACTGAAAGCCTACGGCGTGCCCTGACTGGTCACGGCGAACTCTCTCATTTCGAGAGACTCACTCAAAACGCGTGAGTGAGCGACCCGCTGTCCGGCGAAGAATATGGGCTAAGGACACGCTGATTCCCTAGCCACCAGCGAGGCACGGCAGTTGCCCAGGGGCCCACGCAGCGGCCACCCGCTGCCGAGAGGGATCCCATGTATTTCCGATTGTCTTTCAGCTCCACCGTCGTCTGTAGCCTCGCTATGGTGATGGCTGTTGCGGTTGATGCCACGGCACAAGCCGAGGAGGCCCCTCCAATGCCGCCAACGAGCGAAGCCGCGCCAGCCGAGCCAACCCCGTCCACATCGAATCCTGGCACAGGCGCAACCACGAGCCCGTCGGGAACGCCGGCCGATGACCGTCGCGCAACCACGAGGCATTCCCTCGAAGGCGCCTACTTTGGACACAACTTTACCCACCCGGGCGGGCTAATCGGTTATTCGTTTCGTGCCCTAGAAACCGAGGACTCCTTGCATGCCCTCGTCGTAGGTGCTGACGTTGGCAGCTACCACTGGGCTCACAACGAAGTTGGGGTCTTCATCCTTCCGCGTGCAGGCTGGCGTGGGCGCCATAGCATTGGCCTGCAAGGCGAGGTCAACTTCCATCTAGGCTACCTCCAAGCACTTTTGGCCGGGCCTGCCTACTCGGTAATCAATGGCGAGGTGGAAAGCGCCTCGCGCGCCGGTTATTCCTACTTCATCTTTGGCCCGAGCATAGGGGTTGGTTGGCACATAGCTTCGGTCGGGATCACTCCGTTCGCTCGTATAGGAGCCAATTGGCAGACCCCCAACTTCGATCAAACGCTGCTTCGCCTCACTTCGACCTACGGCGTGGAGGTTGCGCTATGAGCCGCACTTTGCGAGCCACGTGCGTCTCTTTGGCGCTGTTCTTCGGCGCAAGCAGTTGCACCGCCGACTTCCAGGACGGCGACGAGTTCTTCTACCTAACGAGCAAAGACGTCTCGATGCCGGTGTGGGTAACCGGGAACTGGCAATCGAATCGAATCATCGTTCACATCCACGGCGGACCGGGAACCACCAACGGTATCTACTTCCAGAAGTCGAGCTATCAGCGCTTGGCTGAGGACTATGGCATTGTCTACTGGGAGCAACGCGCGTCCGGGTCGGCAAAAGGCAATAGCCGGAGTGACCTCACCATGGATCAGTGGCTGAAGGACTTGGACGACTTATTCGTGGTGCTCGAGGACCGCTACCCAGACGCTGAGTTTGTCTTGATGGGTCACAGCTTCGGCGGGTTCTACGGCCCGCGCTGGCTGCTCGAATCCGGTCGGCAAGCAAAGGTCAAGGCGTGGATTGAGCAGGACGGTGCGCACGATGCCTCGTGCAAGTCGTGGCAGCACTGCGTGGACTTTGCACTTTCAAAGGAGGTGGAAGGCGCTGAGGAGTTCTTTCGTGACGTCTATCGCTGTGACCTGACCACCAACGAGACCAATATGATTGAGGACCACGATGGGAAGATGGTCCATCTTTGGCTAAGCGAGTATGTGCGCGAGGCCGGCGGCTACGATGTCGACCCGGATAAGGTGCTCACCGGCGCCGAGACGACGGAAATTCTCTTTCATTCGATGTACGACATCTTCGCGGTAACCAAGAATTCCCCGCTCCCGTTAGAGGGCTACTACGGTACTGACCTGACGCCTCGGCTCGGCGAAATCACTGTGCCTACGTTGGTCTTGTGGGGCACTCACGATGAGATCACCAGCCACAAGAACGCTCAGCCAGGCTTCGAGGCCTACGGCGCACCATCATCGCAGAAGCGGCTAGTGCTCTTCGAGAACTCAGGGCACAACCCTTGGGCAGAGGAGCCCGACGCCTTCTACGATGCAGTGTCAGGTTTCCTCCGCGATACAGTCTGGCCCTAGTCCGCGGTCACACGCGACTGTGAGGCTCGGCCATGACCTCTCGGGTAATGGCTTCCTCGCTCTGCCCAGCCCAAAGAAGCGCCCTAGGACGCAACGGAGGGAGCTGGATGAAACACTCGACTCACAAGCAATGGCTCAAGGTTACTGCGGTCGTTATTGGAGCCTTTGGGCCAGTGTTCTTCTTGGGCACCATGGCGCAGACCTTGGAGCCAGCGCGACTGACGCTTGACCTATTGAGTTGGCCCGTCGATGGGGTGACCACCTACGCACACCCGGATACTCGCTTTCTTTCGGCGCTGACCGGCGGCTTCCTGTTTGGCTGGGGCGTGACCGTATGGTGCTTGTCCTCTTGGGTGTATGACCTCGCACCCGAGGCCGTTCGCCGTACAGTCTTGGCCGGCCTTTGTTCTTGGTTCTGTTTGGACAGCGCGGGTTCCATTGCGTCGGGAAACGCGTCGAACGCGCTTTTCAACGTGCTGGTGCTGGCTCTTGCAGCTGGGCCGCTGTGGTTTCCCGCAGGCGATAAGGACCCTGCAGGCACGGCCAAGTCGGCTGCGAGTCACTGACGTTAGTCGCCGCGGGGCGCTTGCTCGAGGGCCGTCGTGTACGGGCGAGCTCGCCTCTCGGCGAACCCATCGACGAGCAAGCCCACACCCGAAAAGAACACCAAGGCGATGCCTAGCCCTTGTGTGAAGTCCCCGCGGGTCGCGAAGCGAAGTCCGAGCCCCACAACGCCGAACGCCGCCCAAACCACAAGGTAGGTAGGCCAGGCCCGATTCACCTTTTCCATTCGAGCGAGCTCGGCACGCTTAGCCGCTTCGGGCTCATGCTCGATTGAGGCTTGCAACGTCGCGACCTGGGCGGGCGTGCGGAATCCGACGGCGCCACCAACTCCGGTCATCACCAGACCCATCACGAGAAACGGAATCGCCACGCCGCGCGCGAAGCCTCCCGCTTGGTCGCTGAGGAGCCACCCTCCGAACACCAGGCTCAAGAGCCCGAGCGGTAGAATAAAGACCAAGGCTTCGATCTTTTCGCCTTGGAAGTAGGCCGTCACGATCTCCAGTAACTTCATGGCTGCTCCTCGAGCATTGTTAGGTTGTGTCTAAATGTGATTCGTGTTTCTTCGCCTGGAATAGACATCGCGTCCACCTCAGAACAAGAGCAGGGAGGTGGCTCGTGGGTTCATCAAATGGCACGTTCAGCGGTCGGGTGTGCGTTGGATTTGCGCTCGTGACGGTGCTCCTATCCGGTTGCTCAACCAGCAGGCTTTCGCAGCAGCCGCTGAACAACCAGGAGGTCTTGCGGACCTTGCTGATCTCGGGGGGCGATCCTGGTCGCTGCAGGCCGATGTCGGCCGCGGAGTCCTACGCAGTCGAAGGACAGCGTTACACCAACCTGCTTGGAAGTCGGGCCATGCCCACGCAGTGTAGCCACCCGCCATTCGTCGGCAGATAGGCCGCTCGCTCCGACGGGGCTCGAACAACCCGAAGCTGCAGCTTCTCGCACAGCCTCGTTGACGGGCGCGTACTCACTCGGTTACCGTCTCTTCGTGCTCGCCTGTGTCGTTCGTATCGCTCGCTCCCGTCGTGGGGAGCATGATGGTCACCATCACGGTGACCGTGGCGTGCGCTGATCCAGGTTGGAGTCGTCGAGTCAGCACGTCACGGTAGGAAGAGCGAAGCGCTCTTTCGAGATTCGACGACTGTCTGCGCACTGACCTCGAGGTTCAAGCCTCGGTCTGCCACCTGCGCGGGGTCCACGGATTCATCGACGTGCCTTCGGCACGAAAAAGAGCAGCATGCCCACGATTGCGTTGCCCAACAAAGGTCGACTGAGTGAAGAAGTACGCGCGCTATTGCGCGAGGCGGGGCTGAGTGTCCGGTTGCACGATGAGCGCGCGCTCGTCGCTTCACTGGGCGAGGATTTTTCGGCCATCTTTGTGCGTGCGCAAGATGTTCCCGAGTTTGTCGCCAACGGTGCAGCCGACATGGGCATCACCGGCCGTGATTGTGTGGCCGAATCGGAGGTCGCGCTCGAGGAGCGGCTAGATCTGGGCATGGGCCAATGCCGGCTGGCGTTGGCCGCCAAAAGCGCAGGGCGCGTCGAGGAGCTGCAAGACGGGCTACGCGTAGCGACCTCCTTTCCGCGTTTGGCTGCCAACTACTTCGAGCGGCTGGGTAAGCGTGTCGAGATCGTACGCGTGAGCGGCGCCGCCGAAGTCACGCCCCACCTCGGCGTCGCCGACGCAATCGTCGATCTGGTTTCGACCGGGTCGACCTTGCGCGTGAACGGTCTGGTCGAGATCAGCACCTTGCTCGAGTCTTCGGCGGTGCTGGTATCGCGATCGCGAGCTCTGCTCACCACCGAGCTCGATCTGGCGATCGAGGAGCTCGCGATGGTGCTGAGCAGCGTGCTCCGCGCGCGCGGCAAGCGCTACTTGATGGCCAACGCTCCGCGGGCCGCGCTGGCTACAGTGCGCGAGCTACTACCGGGCCTCAACGGGCCGACCATCGTCGACGCGCAGCTTGGCGACTATGTGGCCGTGCACGCCGTGGTCGAAGCCAGCGCCGTCTACCGAACTACCGTGCGGCTCAAAGCCGCTGGTTGTGAGGGCATCTTAGTGACCCGCATCGAGAGGATGGTCCCATGAGCTTTGTCGTACGTTTTACAGGCAAGCTCGCGGCGCTCTCCGTCACGGACCGAACGACGCTCCTTTCGCGGAGTCGCGCTGACGTCGACGCCACCATCGAGCAACAGGTGCGCGACCTGGCTCGCTCGATCCGCTCCGACGGTGATGCCGGAGTTCGCGCCGCCACTGAGCGTTTCGACGGTGTCAGGCTCGAGGCTTTGCGTGTCCCCGACGATGCTATGCGAGCGGCGTTGCAGCGGACCTCGCGTAGTGTGGTCGCAGCGCTCGAGCGGTCAGCTGCCAATCTCGAGCGCGTTCACCGTGCGTTCCTGCCCGCACCGGTCGAGATCGAGACGGAGCCCGGGGTGATCGTTGGGCGACGGCCGGAGCCGCTTGGGGCCGTCGGGGTCTATGCTCCAGGCGGGCGAGCCGCCTACCCATCGAGTGTGCTGATGGGCGTGGTTCCGGCGCGTGTCGCCGGGGTTCCGCGCATCGTGGTGTGTTCACCGCCGCAAGCAGGGGGACTGCCCAGTGACGTGGTGCTAGCAGCGGCTGCTGTGGCTGGGGCCAGCGACGTGTTTGCGATCGGGGGAGCGCAGGCCATCTTCGCGCTGGCCTTCGGAACTGCTTCGGTCCCGCGGGTCTCACGCATCGTTGGCCCTGGTAACGCCTATGTAGCCGAAGCCAAGCGGCAGGTCGCAGGCCACGTTGGTATCGACGCCCCCGCGGGTCCCAGTGAGATCTTGATCATCGGCGACGCGAGCGCCGATCCAGCGTTGCTCGTGCGTGAGCTGCTCGCGCAGGCCGAACACGATCCCGAGGCCTCCTGCGTTGCGTTGCTTACGAACGAAGCGGTCGCACAGGAGACCGTTCGTCAGCTCGCGCTCGCCAACGCGCAGCGGAGTGCGATCGTCGACGCAGCGTTGCGCTCACGCGGCGCCGTGCTTTGCATCGAATCGCTGGACGAAGCCGTAGCGTTTGCGCAGGCGTACGCCGCAGAGCATGTGCTGCTCGCGGTTGAATCGCCCGAGGTTCTACGCGATCGCATCAAGCACGCAGGCACGATCTTTTACGGACCGGGAGGCTCGGTCGCCTTCGGCGACTACATGACTGGCGCCAATCACGTCCTGCCGACGGCGGGGGCGGGGCAGGCGTACTCCGGCCTATCGACACTCGACTTCGTGCGCTTCACTACCTACCAACGAATCTCCGCGGAAGGGGCTCGGTCGCTGGCCGCTCCGACGGTGATCTTGGCAGAGGCCGAGGGCCTGTTCGCTCACGCCGACGCAGCTCGCGTCCATCTCGGCGAACCAACGCTCGCGCCGAGTCGTCTGTCGCCACCAAGTCTCCTTCAGCCTCGCGCGGGTCTCGAGGGCGTGACGCTTTACAGCTCGAACCGCAAAGCTGCGCGGGTGGACCTCTCGGACAATACGAATCAGCGCGGTGCGCCGCCCTCCGTCGCGCGTGTGCTCGCAGAGACGGCGCCTGCGAGTCTCGCGCGCTATCCATCGCATTACGCCGATGAGCTGAAAGGCGCCGTCGCAGAGCACTTCGGCGTTTTGCCGTCGCAAGTCGTCACCGGCTGCGGAAGTGACGACGTGATCGACTGTGCCTTGCGTGCCTTCGCCAATCCGGGAGATCGGCTTGTGTACCCAGACCCTACGTTCGCAATGATCCCTTACTTTGCGCGGACCAACGGGCTTACGCCGGTGGCCGTACCACTTCGTGGAAGTGCGCAAGCTTGGGACGCCGACCTCGACGCGATGCTCGCGCAGCGTCCGAAGATCCTCTACTTGTGTTCGCCCAACAACCCGACCGGAACCTTGGTGAGCCGGGAAAGCATCGAACGCGCGCTGCGGGAGGCGCCGGGGCTCGTGATCCTCGATGAGGCGTACGCTGATTACGCGGGGGATAGCTTAGTAAAGCGTGCGCAGGACGCCGGTCGATTACTGGTTATACGCACCTTGTCCAAAGCCTTCGGCCTGGCTGGCCAGCGGGTTGGAATTGCCATCGGCGCAGAAGCCCTGGTGCGCGAGATCGAGAAGGTGCGCGGGCCTTACAAGGTCAACGTGCTCGGCGAGCAGGTCGCCTTGGCGACCTTGAAGAACGATGTCGCTTGGGTCGAGGAGGGCGTGCGCGAGGTGATCGAAGCGCGCGAGCACTTCGTGCCTTGGCTGCGGTCGCTCGGACTGTCGCCGCTGCCATCGAGCGGCAACTTCGTCCTCGTTCCTGTAAGTCATGCCGTGCAGCAGGCCGAGTCGCTACGCGCGCGCGGTATCGCGGTGCGACCGTTCTCGGCGCTTTCGGGGATCGGGGACGCCTTGCGCATCTCGGTCGGGCCTTGGTCCTTGATGGAGCCTTTGCTCAGCTCATTTTCCGAGGTGCTCCGATGCGAGTAACGCTCTTGGATCTCGGCGTTGGGAATCTCCATTCGCTTGCAAAAGCCTTTCAACGGGCCTTACCGCAGGCGTCCCTTGAAACGACGAGCGATGGCGAGGCGGCGAGCCGCAGTGATCTGTGCGTGCTCCCAGGCGTTGGCGCCTTTGCTCCGGCCGCGGCGCGTCTCGCGCCTTATCGGCAGCTTCTTCGCGAACGCGCGCAGGCCGGCGGAGCCATGATCGGCATCTGTCTCGGAATGCAGCTCCTGTTCGAGGACAGCGACGAGGGCGAGGGCTTGGGGCTCGGCATCCTTCGGGGGCGTGTGACCAAGCTTGCCACTGCTCGAATCCCCCACATGGGCTTCAGTCTGTTGTCCCCAACTCGCGCCGGGCTCGCTCTTCCCACGTCGGTTTACTTCGCTCATTCGTACGCCTGCCGCCCGCAAGATCCAACCGTCGTGCTGGCCGAGACAAGCCTCGAAGGGGACACCTTCCCAGCGATCGTGGGCACGGGGAACTGTGTCGGCTTCCAGTTTCACCCCGAGAAGAGCTCGCACGAAGGGCTCGAACTCTTGGCCTCGTTCACGAAAGGGATTTGCTCATGATGGCCATTCCGGCAATCGATCTTCGCGAGGGCAAGTGTGTGCAGCTGGTCGGAGGTTCGTATGCGGATGAACGTGTTCGCATCGACGACCCAGTCGAGCAGGCAAAGCGTTTTCGCGAGGCCGGCTTTGCGCGTCTGCATCTGGTGGACCTCGATGCCGCGACCGGGCGCGGGTCGAATGAACGGACGCTGCAAGCGATCGTCGACCACCTCCCCGGGCTGGAGGTTCAGCTCGGTGGCGGCGTGCGCAGTGAGGAGGTGGTCGAGCGCTGGCTCGAGGCTGGCGTGACTTCGGTCGTGATCGGCACCCAAGCGCTCGTTGACCGCGCCTTTCTCGAACGCGTCGTAGCCCGCTATCCCGGGCGGATCGCGGTCGCGCTGGACGTTCGAGAGCGCGAGGTGCTGGCTCGCGGCTGGTCGCTTGGAACCGGTAAGAAGGTCGACTCGGTGCTAATGGAGCTGTCCGCCTTACCGCTCGCCTTCGTGCTGGTGACGGCCGTGCATGTCGAAGGGAGTCTGTCGGGGGTGGATGCACCGCTCTACACCGAGCTAGCGGAGCTCACGAGCCTACCGCTGGTCGCTTCTGGCGGAGTAGGGGCGCTCGGCGATCTTGAAGCTTTGGCCGCGACGGGTGTTCACGGCGCCGTGATCGGAATGGCTCTCTATGTTGGGCGCGTCGAAGCTCGCGACGCCGCCTCCCGTTTCTCGAGCTGGGAGAGATCAAAATGAAGAAGCTCGCACGCCGCTCGAAAGAGACGCAGATTGTCGTGGTGGTGGAGTCCTTGACGGAGGCGGGGCTCGCCAACGCTACCGTCCAGACGACCTTGCCGTTCTTCGACCATATGCTGGGTACGTTGCTTCGTTACGCGGGCATCGCGGCGACAGTCGAGGCGCAAGGTGACTTGACCCATCACATCATGGAGGACGTGGCGATCACCGTTGGTCGCGCCATTCGCTCCTCGTTACCCGCGGCGCTCGCTCGCTACGGCGACAAGACCGTGCCGATGGATGACGCCCTCGTGCAGGCAACGATCGACGTCGGCGGCCGCTTCTACTTCGAAGGAGAGCTGCCCAATCGCTTGCATACGCACGTGCTACGCAGCTTTAGCGAGGCTCTCGGTGCGACCCTTCACCTTCGGGTCCACCGCGGTAAAGATCGTCACCACATTATCGAGGCTGGCTACAAGTCGGTGGGGCTAGCGTTGCGAGAGGCTTTGCGCGCCACAGGCGAGGGGATCTTCTCGTCCAAGGGGAGCGTCGTCTTCCTCGAGGAGGAGCTGCCTTGAGCGCCAATCTACGACGCGTCGTCGTTTGCCTGGACGTCGACGGGGGGCGAGTCAAGAAGGGCGTCCGCTTCGAGAGTCTGCGCGACGTCGGGGACCCGGTCGAGCTCGCCGCCTTCTATGAGGCTGAAGGCGCCGATGAGCTCGTCTTCTTGGATATCACAGCGAGCGTCGAACAGCGGCCTACGTTCCTCGATACGCTGCGGCGTACCGCGGAGGTCCTCTTTTTACCGCTCACTCTTGGCGGTGGCATTCGCTCGCTCGCCGATGTTGAGGCTGGGCTGCGTGCCGGCGCGGACAAGATCTCGATCAACTCCGCGGCGTTGCGAGATCCAACGTTGCTCGAGCGAGCAGCGCGTCGCTTCGGTTCGCAGTGTGTGGTTCTCAGCATCGACGCGAAAGCCGATGCAGCGCTGCCGAGTGGCTATCGGGTGGTGAGTCACGGCGGTCGAACGCCGACGGAGCGAGACGTCGTAGCCTGGGCGAAGCAGGGCGAGGACTGCGGAGCCGGGGAGATCCTGCTCACCAGCATCGACAAGGACGGTGCTCGCAGTGGCTACGATCTAGCGCTCACCCGCGCGGTAGCCGACGCCGTACGCGCTCCGGTCGTGGCCTCGGGGGGCGCGGGCCAGGCCAGCCACCTGGTGGATGCGGTGACTCAAGGTGGCGCCGACGCGGTGCTGTTGGCGGGTATTCTTCACGACCGCGTTACCACCGTGCGCGCGATTAAGCAGCATATGTCCGAGGCACAGATCTCGGTGCGAGGAGTCCCATCATGAAGGATGTCGTGCAGGCGGCTGTCGAAGTCGCGAAGGTCGCAGGGGCGGTTGCGCTAAGCCACTATCAGCGGCACCTCGAAGTGGCGCGCATCATCCCGGAGCGGAAGGGGGATGGCTCTCCCGTCTCCGCCGCCGATCGCGCAGCGGAGGAGGCCGCGCGTGGGTATCTGCGCAAGCGCTTTGCGGCCGATGGCATCGTGGGCGAGGAGCTGGGGGAAGAACGCGGCTCTTCAGCTCGGCGCTGGTGCATCGATCCAATCGATGGCACCAAGAGCTTCCTCGCTGGAGTACCGCTTTGGGGCACGTTGATCGCGCTGGTGGAGGGAGAGCAGGTGCTCGCCGGAGCCGCGTACTTTCCTGTCACCGGGGAGCTCGTCGCCGCTGGTTCGGGGGACGAACTGTGGGCGGAAGGGGCTTTGGGGGGCGTTTCCCAGGTGGCGGAACTAGCCGAGGCCACGGTGCTTACGACCGACGCGCGTTTTCCGGACGCGCTGGAGTGCGTAGGCCCGTTTAATAGCCTATCGGCGAAGGCACGCGTCGCTCGCACCTGGGGTGATTGTTATGGCTACTACATGGTAGCAACGGGTCGAGCCGAGCTGATGACGGATGGTCGTCTTTCGGTGTGGGATGCTGCCTGCTTCCTGCCCATCATCGAAGCGGCCGGTGGCGTTTTTACTGACTGGACCGGCGAGCGGACCTTCGCGGGGCAGGGCGTGATCGCAACGAATCGTGCGCTCGCCGGGGAGCTGCGTGTTGCGCTTGGGGTACCGCCTTTCGCTTTGGAGAAGTCATGAGGCCGTTTGACGTTTCGCAGGTGGATTTCGCAAAGGGCGACGGACTCGTACCAGTGGTCGCGCAGGACGCGGTGAACGGTCTCGTGCTCATGCTCGGTTACGCCAATCGCGAAGCGCTCGAAGAGACGCTCAGCAGCGGTGAACTCACCTTCTTTTCGCGCTCCAAGGGGCGGCTTTGGAAGAAGGGCGAGACGAGTGGGAACGTGCTCAGCGTGAAGGAACTCTTGCTCGACTGTGACCGAGACACCGTACTCGCCCGCGTCGTGCCGCAGGGGCCGACCTGTCACACCGGGAGCCGTTCGTGTTTTGGTGCCGAGCACGTACCGATCGCCGACCCCATCGCTCAGTTGGACGCGACCATCGCCGTGCGGGTGCAAACGCCTCCGAGCGGAGAAGCTCCCTCCTACACGCATAAGCTGCTCGGCGACCGCAATCTGCGACTCAAGAAGCTCGGCGAGGAGGTCGCAGAGCTGCTCGTGGCACTCACCGATAAAGACAGCTCGAGGATCGCGGAGGAGGCGGCCGACCTTACCTACCATATGTTGGTAGCGCTCCACGCCGAGGGCGTAACGCTGGAAGAGGTTCAGCGCGTCTTGCAATCGCGCGCGAAGAGCCCATGAGGTCTACGGTGCGCGCTATTGCAGTATGCAGGTACCTGCGTTGCACACGGCCTTCCAATCGCGTTCTTCGCGGAAGCATTGAAGCTGTTTGACCCGCGCACACTCGATGACCGCACACTTGGCCCGGTGGCTCTCCCATGCGCGGCGCGACCAGGCCTCTGCGCAGCTCGAGCCGCTGCTCGAGCAACAATCACCCACCGAGCCAACCACGCATTCGGCGTCGCTGGTGCATGCGGTTTGCTCAACGGCGGCGGTCGTTGGCTCGGTCGGCGTTGGCGCGCTAGGGGTGACGCTGTTCCCAGAAGAGCATGAAGCCCCAAGCAAGCCCAATCCGAGGGCAAGGAGGCTAAGTCCGGGAAAGTGGCGCTTCTGCTGCAGCCGGTTCATGTTTCATTCGTAGCGCTTCGTGTTCGTAGCCCCAAGCGTGAATGTCTTCGCGGGCGTGAGCGCAGGTCCGGTTTGAGCGAGATGCAGAATCCCACGTCTAACCCGTTACCCTTGCTCTTCAGCTACCGTCGTTGCCCCTACGCGATGCGCGCTCGCATGGCCCTGTTGCAAGCGAGGCGGCCCTTCCAAGCGATCGAGGTTAGCCTTCGTGACAAGCCCGCCGAGCTGCTGGCCTTGTCGCCCAAAGGCACCGTACCTGTGCTGCGCCTTCCTGGTGGTGGCGTGCTGGACCAAAGCTGGGACATCATGGCTTGGGCCTTCGCTTCGGACAGCGAGGGAGGCGACTCCTGGTGGATGCCAGCGCAGTCCGAACGCAATCGCGCGCTCTTGCAAGATAACGACGGCCGCTTCAAGCACCAGCTCGACCGCTACAAGTACCCGGAGCGTTTTCCCAACGAGGCCCCGGCGCGCGACCGGATGAGGACTGAAGCCCTCGAGTCGTTCCTCGTACCGCTTTCGCAGCGGCTGCAAGTTGAGCCCTATCTCGGCGGCGCCACGGCCTGCGCAACCGACCTGGCGCTGTTCCCGTTCGTCAGGCAGTTCGCCGCCGTGGAACCAGCGTGGTTTGCAGTCCAACCTCTTGAGGCGTTGCAGGCGTGGCTCGATGGCTGGCTCTCGAGCGGTCTTTTCGCCGCCTGCATGGTTAAGTTACCAGCGCAAAACCCAGTGATATTTCCTGCTTTGCAGGACACCCCCTCGAGCGCGACAGCTTAGGCGGCCGGAGTTCGCAGCGGCTTGAGCGCACCCGACCAGGCCACCACCTGATCGAGCATGGCGGTCACGCTGCGCTCATGTTTGGGGTCAGGTTTGAAGGTGCTGTAGTTCTCGAAGTCGGTCCCGAGAGAGAGCGCAACTTGAGCGCGCACGTCGGCGACGAGCAGCTCGCCCATGATTAGGCGCAGCATCTCGACGGCGCGGGTACCCCCTTGTCCGCCGTAGCCAACGAAGCCTGCTGCCTTGTTGTTCCACTCGCGAAAAAGGTAGTCGAGCGCGTTCTTGAGCGCGCCCGAAGGCGCGTGATTGTACTCGGGGGTCACAAACACAAAGCCGTCGAGCGCGTCGATCTTTCGTGACCAGGCTTTGGTGTGCTCGTGCTGGTACTTGCCGAAGGAGGGCGGACTTGGTTCGTCGAGCAGTGGGAGGTTAAAGTCTGCGAGGTCCACCAGTTCGTAGCTCGCATCGCCTCGCCGCTGCGCGCGACTGTGTATCCAGGCCGCGACCGCCGGGGCCTTGCGCCCAGGGCGCGTACTTCCAATAATGATGCCGATAGTGAGCATGCCCTTCGTCTAGCGCGGGCGAAGGCAGACGTCATTCGCTGCAGCGTGGCCGCTTTGGCTTGCCCGTTCAGCGGGGGAAGCAGGCCTTGAAGCGATCGAGCAGCTGGCGGTTGCCCTCGATGCGCAGGCGACGGAGCAGCACTGCGGCGACCGGGTTCTTGCGGCCGTTGACGATGTCCAGCCACAAACCCGCGCTTGTGCGAACGACGAGATCCGGCGTACCGACGAGCTGGTCTGTGGTGATCGTCAGCACGCCTTCGTCGATACGTACGGTCGCTTCGATCCCATCCTCTCCAGAGAGGACGAAGTGGAACGTTGCGCTCAAACCTTGGGCGGCTCCTTTTTGGAAGATCAACGGCATTGCTCGAAAGAGCCCGCGTGCATTGGTCGCGCGCAGCGAGCTCCGAACGATCCGTAGCTTCTTATGCGGGAAACGCTTCTTCGCGTGCGCCTCCGCATCCGATCCGGCCACCACATAAAGGGTCTCCGCCCGCTCGGTGAGTGGCTTCACAACCTCCTTGAGGTGCGCCGCGCGTCGATCGAGAAAACCACCCAGCACATCTTCACCTGCCGGGCACACAGCAAGGCAGTAAGCGGCCTTGTAGTTCGGTTGGTAAGCGAGGCTTTGCCAAAGACTCGTGGCATCGTTCAACGGTACTCGGTCCCGGAAATCATGGCGGTCCTTGCTCTCCACCGCCTCCTCGACGAAGTCGGTGAAGCCGGTCATGAACTCGCGATAGTTATGGTCGTAGCAAGCCGAAAAACGAAAGCCGCCTTCGGGCTCGATGGCTCCGACAGGGCAGGCCGCCACGCACAGTTTGCAATCGATGCATGGGTTGTAGTCGAGCACCTGCGGCGCCGCAGTTACCTCGGCCGTCGAGATTACCGTCCCCAACAAGATGAACGAACCGAAGCGAGGGTGGATCACACTGCGGTGGAGCCCCATCTTGCCGAGCCCAGCTGCTACCGCGACGCGCTTGTGCGAAACGATCCAAGCGCGCCCGGGGAAGTCTTGCATCTCCATCGGGAAGGCCATGGCCGGGTTGATGCTTGGGAAGCCGCGCTGCGAGAGCGTCATCGCTAGTCGCCGCGCGACGTCATCCACCTCGTGACCCACTCGGTGGAACTCGAGGTTTGCAACGCTGCGTCGCGGGCTGCGCGTATTCGCTGGGTGCATGCGCAAAACGAGAGCGATCAGGCTGCGAGCCTCGGGCATCGCCGCGCGGATGTAGGGTAGCTCCTCGGCCAGCTCCGGATGGTCGAGCGAGATCGCGGCTGCATCATCAGCTCCAGCGTCGAGTGCCAGCTGTCGGAGCTCAGTCGCAGAGAGTGGAGAGACGGCTTCAGGTTGAGGCCTCGCGCGCACCGCCTTGACCGAAGGGTGTGCTGCCAGGCGAGTGCCCGAGCCAAGAGGACCGTTCTCGGTAGCTTGCGGTTTTGTATGCATGATGATCATCATTCCTTTGTTGAAAAAAATGTGACTCGAGCGAGTCCCAGGTTCATCAGGGTCCCAACTTTGGCGCGCTGACTTCTGCGGCTTTCAGGATTCGGCTGGCCAACGCAGGGTCATCCACTAAACGGGCCAAGACCACCGCGCCGACCATGGTGGCCGTCATTCGCAGCGCCTCCTCCGAGAGCTGCTTCTTGGCTCGCCGCGGGTGGAGCTTCCGCTCAACGAGTCCCAAGAGTCCGCGGGCCACCTCAGCGAAGGCGGCGCGAACTTTCGCCGGCTGCCGCGTCCCGTCGGTGCCGAGTGCTGCGATCACACAGCCCTGCTCGGGATGTGCGACGTGGCCCGCAGAGAGGTAGTGGCGCAGCGTCTCCGCAAGCGTGAGTTCCTCCGCAAAGACCTCCCCCGCAGTATGTCGGCTCGCAGCCAAGACCGCTGCCGCAACCAAGCTGTCCCGGTTTTCAAAGTGGGCATAGAAGCCGCCGTGCGTCAGCCCCACGCGCTTCATCAGCGCCGGAATGCTCACGCCGTCGAGCCCGTGGGCCCGGAGCTCCTCCGCCGCGGTCTCGACGATGCGGTCGCGCACGGCTTCTTTGTGCCCATCCGGGTATCGCAGGATGACCATCATCTCATGCCGATTGAGCCAGGTCAAAGGGTCCCTCTTGCCTCGCTTGTCGTTGAGCCCTACGTCGAGGGGCCGCTCAACGAACGAAGGCCCGCATGCCCTTGATGATGCAGCTCTCCTTGTGGCTCAACATTGGCGTCTTGATTCCAGTCGTCGCCACCCTCGCTCTCAATCGTCCTGGGGCGAGCTTCGCATTTGGAGAGCGCACACCGGCGCGAGGCATCTTGCTTTCGATCTACTTCGCGATCCTCTTGCTCTCGGTGGGGCTGCTCTGGGCAAAGGATTTGGGAGCTTGTGCAACCCTGCTGGTGATGCAGGTCGTCTACAAGCTGAGCACGCCGATCACCGTGGGAAGCCTCAAGAACCCGGTTGTCCTCAGCAACCTCGCGATCTCGGTAGTTCACCTGAGTACGCTGTGGAGCGTTCGCTCGGCCCTGAGCGATTAGCCTCGACCGAAAGCGAAGTTAGTTAGCCGCGAGGATCGCCAACGAGACAGCCATCGTCGGGACAGCAACCAAAACGCCAACCCGAATGAAGGTGCCCACTCCGACCTTGACCTCCGCCCTGCGCAGCATCTCCAGCCAAAGCAGCCCCGCGAGCGATCCCATGGGCAACAGGCGAGGACCGAGATCGCCGCCAACGAGCGCGGCAAAGATCGCGCTGCGCGGCGCCGATGCGCTTTCCAACGCGATCATGTTGAGGTGCGACATAGGGTGGTTGTTGAGCACGGCCGAGCCAAGCGCCGACATTACACCGACGGTGAAGACGTCGGCCTCGTGGTAGGCCCCAGCAAGGCGATCGACAAAGCCCACGTCGCGCAGGCCCAAGCTGATCACCAGCACGGCCAACAGGAAGGCCAAGGTGTCCCACGAAACGCAGGCCGCGAGCTCGCGCGTGGGCAAGCCCTGGTGCCAGCGCGCGAGCGCGAGCGAGACGACGGCTCCCGCTGTCGCAGCTGGCCAAATCGGGGCGCTAAGGAGCGCCAACAACGGGTAGCTACCGAGCACCACCAGGATGACCGCGAGCAGTCGTCGGTGCAGTGTGCTCGGAGGTACCTTCGCGCTTGGCTGCGGCTCCAGCTTTGTACTGAGTTGACGCGCAAAAAGCAGGCGCAAGACTACGAACGCAACCAGCCAGCCAGCCACGGCCACAGGCGCCATTCGGCTTACGTACTCCGTGAAGCCGATGCCCGAGAATTCGGCGACGACCATGTTCATCGGGTTGGACACAGGTAATGCGGCCACCCCTGCCGACATGAAGACCGCAAACGCGAAAGGTGGAAGGAGCTCTGGTCGACTGGGGAACCGCCGCTTGACCAAAGTAAGGACGATCGGCGTCAGCAGTAGAATCGCCGCATCGTTGTTGAGCACCGTCGAGGTCAAGACGCCAAGCATGTAGACCATCAGAAACAGTCGCTGGGTCGACGAGGCGCGCGCCTCGATCTCTTGGGCGCACCAAGCGAGCAGCCCTGAGCGATGGGCCACATGCGTCATGATCATGATCGCGGCGATGGTGACAAAGGGCGCCCACAAGTTGGTTGCGGCCTCTGCGACATGTCGCAAGTGAACCACCCCAAACAGCGCGAGCAACAGGCCACCGAAGATCGCCGCCGCTGCGGGAGACAAGCGATAGGACTTGCTCAGCCTGGGCCGAGAGACGACGAGTCCGAGCGTTCCAACAACCGTGGCGTAGGCGGCGAACTCGAGCATTCGAGCATGTTCGACTCTACCGGTACGGTGCAGTGTGACATGTCGCCGCTGGATGTTACAGCGACGTTACAGAGTTTGATTGCCCCGCTCTGTCAGCTTTCGCGTTGTCCCCCGTCCCATGCGCCCCTCTCCGAGGGAATCGTATGAACGGGCTCGACTTGACCGCAGGCACTCGACTATCGCTCTCACGCATAGGCATCTCAACACAACTTGCGGGTGAGCTTCGCGCCGAGGTTGGCAGCATGCTGCGGCTTGCTTGGCCGCTCGTACTCAGCTTCATGGGCCACAACTTGCTCGGCTTCGTTGATACGGCGATGGTGGGCCGACTTGGCGCCACTGAACTAGCCGGCGTGGCGATCGGCAACGGGCTCTTCTTCACGACCTGCGTGCTCGGCATGGGTCTCGTGAGCAGCCTCGATCCGATCGTTGCGCAGGCCGTTGGCGCCGGGGAAGGCGCACGGGCTCAGGCCGCCCTTCGAGCTGGCGTGAAGCTCGCGCTGTGGAGCTCGCTCTTGGTGATGGGGCTCGCCTTGCTCTCGCCTTTGCTTTTGCCGGTGTTTGGCATCTCCCAAGCGATCACCGAGGTCGCTCAGCAGTTTACCTGGGCCCGGGCTCCGGGCGCGATCCCCTTCGTAATAGCGATGGCATTGCGCAGTTACTTACAGGCACGGGGAGCCACCATGGCCATGCTCTGGGGAGCGATGGGGGCGAACGTCGTCAACTTCGCGCTGAACTACTTATTAATCTTCGGGCATCCCGGGCTCGGTGTTCCCGCGCTTGGCGTGATCGGTTCGGGGCTTGCCTCGAGTGCTGCAACGCTCGCGCAGCTCGGCGTTCTAGTGTTTGTTCTACGCTTGCTCCCTCGGCTCGCTGGTGGCGGTGAAACGAAGATCTCCCAGCGCCAGTTGGTCAAGATTGGACTGCCCATTAGCATCACCCTGGTAGCGGAAGTCTCGGCATTCGCCCTTGTGGGATTGCTAGCCGGTCGAATTGGACCGGAGGCAACAGCGGGCCACCAAGTCGCTATTCAACTCGCGAGCTTTACCTTCATGGTGTCTATGGCGATCGCAAATGCCACCACGGTACGGGTAGGTAATGCCGTGGGCCGTGTGGATCCTCGGGCTGTACGGCTGGCTGGCTGGGTCGGGCTAGCCGTTTCAGCGGCCTATATGACAATGACAGCTGTTGGCTTCCTGCTATTGGCCGAGCCGTTAGCCCGGGTGCTTTCGGACCGGCCTCTGGTAATCGCCAGTGCTGTGCCCTTGATTCATATCGCCGCTGGCTTTCAGCTGTTCGACGGCGCGCAGGTGGTAGCGGGTGGCGCGCTGCGCGGTCTCGGTGATACCAAGAGCGCGCAACACGCCAATCTAATAGGTTATTACCTGTTGGGCCTGCCGCTCGCCGTCTGGTTGAGCTTCGGCCTAGGCTTCAATGAACAAGGCCTCTGGTGGGGGCTTTGCGCAGGGCTCGGCTTCGTCGCATCGTTCCTCGTCTACCGCTTCGCGAAGCTGAGCAGAGGAACGCTCGCGCGTACTTAGCCGAGCTTACGCGTGCTCAACCCTGGGGTCTGAAGAAAATGGGCGAGGTCCAAGCGCGTTCGCGGATCGTGGTCGGTACGGCTGGATCCGTGCACGCGGGATGGTCGGGCATGACTTGGCAATCCAGAGCAGACCAACGCGGCGTAGGCTCTTCGAGCAAGCGAACATAGTAGAGCGACGGCGCTCCAGGCGTAAACGAGGGGTCCTTCCAAGCTCGACAAAACGTTGAGCGGTCCATTCCCGGGAGGACCGTGGTCTCGAGCGCCACCTGCGGTTCGCCGAGGTTGTCGAGACCCACACGGACGATGTCCAGCCGATCCAGCGGCGTTCCCGCAGAGGTGGCCGCCACGAACAGCGTCGGGCTCGACATGCCGATCACGTCGGCTCCCATCGTTGCGGCGCCGGCCTCGAGCAAGGCCTTGGGGAACTCGGAGTCACGGCAGAATGCCTCTGCGGCTCCGTCCGCGACGCCATCGAGCGCGAAGAAGCGAACGGGGATGCGCGGACCACTCGTCGCAAACGTCTCTCGTCGTTGCAGCGCACCGAAGATCTCTTCACGAGTGTTCTCGTGCGCCCATACCCCGGTAATTGCGCCCGCTCCGAAGTTGATGGCGTCGAGGCGGTCACTCACGGCTGCGTCGGTGCTCGCGGCGTGGCCGTTCCAATCGGATTCTCCCACATAACCCGGAGTTCCGTTGTGTGTGTCGGTGGCGCCGATGATGCCCATCTGCAGCGGGTTCGCGCCATCGGCCTCTTGCAGCATCAGGCCGCGCCCGAGCGCGTTGCGTACGTAGCCCGGCGCCGAGGTCGCAGGATCTGAGTTGTCAGCGTCCTCAAACGCGCATTCCGCGTCGGAGAGCGCTCCACCGGGAGCGCACTCCGAGGCCCCCTTGTGTTGATAGATCTCGACGAGTCGCTGATACCGACTCATGTACTCGCGGGTGATCGGGTCGGGATCGTCGGCGGTGTCGAACATGATGCCGTTCGATAAATTCGAGTTGTGGGGAATCGTCAGCACGTCGCAGCCAAACTCGGGTTTGCAGTTCTCATCGAGCGCCTGCCAAAGCTCCAGCGCTGTCGGGTAAGCGATGTAGTCGAAGGGGATCGTCGGCACGTTTTCCGACGAAAAAATTACGTTGCGGTGGAGGTTGGCCGCCCCGGTGGTGGCCGTCCATTCGTAGGCGATGAGCGAAGTGAAGCTGCACGGCGCGTACGCGGCTGCGGCAGCCTCTTGTACCTTCACCCAAGCGGAAGACAGCGCTGACGCGCATTGCGCCGCGTTTTGAGGGGTCGCGCAACCGGGAAGGGGAGGTGGGTCGGTGGCAACGAGTCTGGCTAGTAGCAAGGCTAGGTTGGTTCCCTGCTGCGTCGAGCCTTGATTGTTGAGGTCGGCGCACAGGTCTTCGTTGCCCGCGGCTCCCAGCTGACATTGTGCAGTAACCGAGAGAAACTCGGAGTGATCCGTCACGGCGGCAAAGTCGAGCGGTCCTTCGATGGTGGCGACCTCGGGTCCGCCGCTGCCCGCGTCGATGTCGGCGGGACCGTCGCCGCGCGCAAAGGCATACGCAGCGGCTGGGTCGTTGCGGTTGCCGAATACGAAGCTGTCGATCGAATAGGAGGTGTGGACGTGGAGGTCCCCCCAGTAAACGTTCTTGGTCGGGTGGTACAATCCCGGCCCGCAAACGCCCGTGTTCGGGGTTCCGCCGGCTCCACCGCCGCCCTCGGCACCAGCACCGCCGGCACCGGCTGCGCCAACGCCAGTCCCCCCGGCTGCCCCAACACCCGTGCCAGCGCCGGCCGCTCCGCTTCCACCGCTACCGCCAGCTGCGGTGCCGACGTCGTCACTGCAGGCCGTCGCGGTGAGCACCAACCAAAGCGCTGAAACGTTCACTCGAATCATCAACGTGTCTCCTCGATAAACAACGAAATTGTGCGGGAAAAGAGCCAAAACATTGCAAGGCCTCCACTCCCGAGGACGACCCCGCGTTCAAGCCAAAGCTGGAGTGGCCTCTTTCGTAAGCCGCGCAGTAGGGCCAGCATCGTGACTACCATCAGCAACTGTCCGAGCTCGACGCCGAGACCAAAACCCATGAGGGCGGGCGCAGCATTCTTCTCGGGCAAGCCCACCTCGGTTAGTCCGCCGGCGAAGCCCAGTCCGTGGACAAGGCCAAAGCTGAAGGCGAGGAGGAGGACCTCGCGAGCTTGTGCGGTGCGTCGCCCAACATCGAGCGCGACGAGCACGATCGAGAGCGCGATGCAGGCCTCAACGGGCGCTGGATTGAGTCGAATCCAGCCTAGACTCGTGGCCGCGAAGGCAAGGCCGTGGGAGAGGGAGAAGGCCGTCTCGGCTAGCAGGACGAGGCGCAGTTTGCGCACATGCAAGACCAGTAGCGCCAAGAACAGCAAGTGATCCAACCCACCTGCGATGTGCCTCAGTCCGAGCGCCACATAGTCGAAGGCGGTTTGTAGAGATCCTCGAGGGGCTGGCAACACGAGGCTAGGTTGCTGCGGTAACACCACGGCCGAGGCCTCGTTCCCAGCGACGTCGCGGAACCAAAGTGTGGCCTCCTCGAGCTCGCCGCCAAGGCCTTGAAGCCGAACGGTTCGCCCGCCGAGATCTCCCTCGCAGTGCGCCCGAAAGCTGCGCACGCGTCCGCTTTCGGAGAGGACTGCTCGTCCCTCTGGCTCGACTACGCAGCCGTCCATGTCGAACGCGAAGGAGGGCGCGTCCACCGTGGTTCGAACGCGAACGATGGCGCTTCCCGAGACTGTCTCGTCGATCTCGAGATAGGCGCTACGCATCCCGTGCGCGAGCGCCAAGGCCGGTACGGCGATGAGCAGAAGCGTGAGCGCGACGAAGCGCAACAGCTGTATGAGGGCTGATCTTCGCAACATGCTCAGTCCTCCACCGACGGCGCGGTGTGAATCGCGGTCCGCCCGAGCGAACGGTGATCGACGAAGGGCTCGCCCGCCACGCGTACGTCGTAGCGATCGAACAAGCGGTCTACGTATTGGGCGACCGCCGCCTCTCGACGCGCGATCAGCGCGTCGAGAGCCAGGCGGTCGCGAACGGAGTCGAAGGAGGCCAGCGTGTCGCCGCTGCGGCGCACCACCTTGACCAGGTGATGACCGTGGGAAGAGGGGATCGGCTCACTCCAGAGGCCCTCGGGGAGCTGGGCTACGAGTTGCTTGAACTCTGCGCCCCAACTTCTCTCGAGGTCGCGAACGGCCTGCGAGACTCTTCGTGGCTGAGGGAACGCCTCGCCCAACGGCGGAGGAGCGTCGCTTGCTGGGTATGCCAATACTTGGTTGCGAAGGGCAGCGAGGGTCGCTGATTCGCGAGCGAACACATGGACGAAATCAATCCGCTCCAGCGCGCGGTAGCGCTCGGGGTGACGATTGTAGAAGTCCCTTAGGTCCTGTTCGCTCAGGCTTCGCGAGGCTCCGCCTTGGTCTTCCGCCAGGAACAGGATCTTCTGAATCAGGCGGTTGCGAACGATGGTGTCGCCCGAGTCGAGCCCGAGTCTGCGGGCCTCGCGCACCAGCAGCTCGTCTTCGATGGCGCGGCTGAGGACCTCCGCGCGCGCCTCGTCCTCCAAAGGTTCGCCGCCTCGTCGGGCGCGCTCTCGGGCCACCGCTGCGGCGACACGCGCCTCCGGAACGTCGACCTTGAAAGGGTCGTTGAGCGGTGGCGCGAGGGCGAAGAGAGCGGCCCCGATGCCCAAGAACTGGATCAGCCGCGAGTTGTACACGGGAGCGAGGTGAAGCCCCCATGGCTTGAGGGGCTTTGCGTGGGAACTGTCCGAGGCTTCGAGCGGCATGGACGTTGGACCCAGGCCAACCGCCATTGGTAAAGTCGCTCGCGTTAGTTTTCCTCGACCTCTCCTTGGCTCGACACACGAAACTCCAAGTTGCGGCGCGCGCCATCCAGCGAAACCACCAGGGTGTCTTTGTCGAAGCGGGTAAAGGTGAGTGTCAACTCGTCGTCCTGTGGAGTGGTCAACGTGTAGCTGCCGCTCTGTGGGACAGGGTCGGCCCATCGCCACTCAACATCCTCAATCCCAAGGTCCCACTCGCCAGCCTTTCCGCTCCAGCTCCGCGTCCCGCTGAGGGTGATGCCGTCGGCCCAATCGCCACCCAACGCGGATTGCGTGCGATCCCCACTCCCTGATCCCGTTCGTCCGTCGACGAGGCGAGTCCAAGTGAGTTCATGTGTGACGCGACGAGCTTGTGTCGTGCCCGTCCAAGTCACCTCGGCGCTACCACTGACCTCGACGCGACCGTTTGAAAGGGCCTCCCACGTGTGTTCGATAAGCACTTCACCCTCTTGCGCGCGAGCCACCTTCACCGTGTGCGAGCCGGTGTAGGTCATGCCGTGATACTCACAGCCTTGCTCTTCGCCGAAGCGGATCGTTACCGTGGCTCCTTCTCGCTCGATCTCGGCACACGCAAGCTGACTAGCGGCAAACTCCGCGATTTCCTGCGCGGCTTGCTCGACCGCCACGCCAAGCGAAAAGCTGGTGGTAAGTTCGATGGTGCCCTCGGCGACGCTGGAAGCCTGGCTTGCGACCGTGGCCTCGACGACAGCCTCCTTGGCCTCGGCGGTGGTCAACTCGTCAGCAGGACAGCCTGTGAGAATGCTACAGAAGGAAAGGTAGAGTACGGGGAAGGTGCGATTGTTCACGGGCAGACGTCTCCTTTGGGTTCCTCGGTGGGACCCGCCTGGAGGCCAAAAGGTAAAGCCGAACGTCGGGTCAGCCGTGCGGTGCCTCAAGCGAAGCCTGGTGGTCGCGCTCTTGGCATTGGGTCGCGCGTCAGTCGTTGTCGCTGAGGTCCCGGCCGCCGAGCCTCGTGAAGTTGCAGCAAGCCACTTTGCCGAAGGGGAACGCGCCTACGCAGCTGGCGACTACCGAGCAGCGGCCATCGCCTTCGAGTCCGCCCACATAGTGGATCCCCAGCCGGCCTCCGCTTGGAATGCGGCCAGGGCTTGGCATCTCGCGGGGGAACTTGCGCGAGGAGCAACCTTCTACCGACGCTACCTCGACGTTGCGCCAACGGGCGCGCAAGATCGTGATGAAGCCACTCGGCACCTGCTCGCGCTCGCTGCGGAGGTCGCGCGGGTGGAGGTCGTTGGTGCCGAGCCGAGTATCCTGCGGATCGATGGCCGCCCGGCGCTTGCGGCGGTCCTTTATCTTGTGCCAGGGACGCACCGGATCGAGGCGGAGTTTAGCGAGGGGCGAGTGACCGTCCTCGTTGAGCTGACGCGGGGGGAGCTACGCTCGATCCTGCTCGAGCGCCCCCAATTGCCGATGCCACACAACCCGGCTGCCAATGAAACAAACCGCGAGCGCTCGGCCCAGGCTCCCTCCACGCAGCTTGTAAGCCCAGACTCGCCGGGCGGTGCTTCCGTGTGGTTGCTAGTTCCCTTCGTCGCCCTCAGCGGATTGTCGGGTGTACTCACGGTTGCGTCGGCGATCGATACGCAGATCGCCCTCGACCAGTATCTCGCCATCCCAGCGGAGGAACGCACCCTCGCGCAGTGGGAAGACGGCAAGTTCAAGCAAGACCGCACCAACGTTGCCATCGGCATTAGCGCAGGCTTGGGGTTGGCTTCGCTTGCTGTCGCCTTGTTCGCCGTGGACTTTGGGGAAGGCAGGCTGGTTGGCTTCGACTCGGGAGGGCTGCGTGTCCACTTCTGAGGCCTTCGCTCTGGCGGGATTGGACTGTCAGGTCTTGTTCGAATTGGCGAGCGGCGGCATGGCGACCGTGTCCCTCGCACGTCAACTCGGCGACGCTGGGTTTGAACGTCTGGTCGCTGTCAAGCGCGTGCATAGGCACTTGGTCGAGGACCCGGAGGTCTTTGCCATGGCGAGCGACGAGGCGCGGGTTGCGGCGCTGGTGCGTCATCCCAACGTTGTTTCAGTCATTGGTGTCCACGATGCCCGCGGCGAGCTGTTGCTCATTCAGGAGTATGTCGAAGGGGTACCGCTGTCACGGTTACTTCGTTTGCTCGCGGAGCGTGGTGCGCGCTTGCCAGTTCCTGTCGCGCTGGCCATCGCGCTCGACGCGGCGAAAGGGTTAGCTGCAACGCACGACGCGGTCGATCTGCGCGGTGAGCCGCTCGCCATTGTGCACCGCGACGTGAGTCCGCAAAATTTGTTGGTCGGCGCGGACGGTGTCACACGCGTGATCGACTTCGGCATAGCGCGCTCGGAGCGGCGGATGACCATGACGCGAACCGGCGTTCTCAAAGGCAAGCTGCCTTACATGGCACCAGAGCAGATCGAAGAGCAAACTGTGGACCGGCGCGCGGATGTTTACGCGCTCGCTGCTGTCCTCTTTGAGATGGTCACCGGAACCCGCGCCTTCGAGGCAGGGGACGACTCCGCCTTGATGGCCAAGATTCTGAGCGGTGCTTTGGACTTCGAGCCGGTCCCGGAGCTGGTGCGGGGCGTGATCGAGCAGGCGATGCAGCGTTCGCCGGCGGCACGTTGCGCGACCGCCAACGAGTTTGCACGGCGCTTGCGCGAGGTTGGCGGCGCTGCTGCCGAGGAGGAGGTCGCCGCTTTGGTCGCCGCACTTTTCGGTGAGGAATTGGCTGCGAGGAGAGCGCGTATCGCGCAGAGAATCGCGGAGTGTGAAGAGTCGGTTGAGACCACCGGTGCGCTGAACCCAGCGAAGGCACAGATCAAACCAGCTACAGCTGGCTCACCAGCTGCGGCGCATTCGATTGGCAGCGCGGGCAAGCGCTTGTTGCCGCTCGGGTTGGGGCTCGGTCTATTCGCGGCGGGATGGTTCTTTGCGAATCGGCCCACAGGCCAACCGCTGCCCAACGAGCAAGCGAGTGGGTCCAACGGGGAATCCTCGCGCCTGGAGTTTCCGCAGAGCGCCGAGCCCCTCGCGCCTGTTGCCCGCACTTCCGATGCTGCGCCGAGTGCGACTGCCATGCCCGTCCTCGCGCTAGAACCGCTACCCAGTACTCGAAGCAGCGTGAATTCGTCTAGCCGCAGCCTATCGATTAGACCATCCGCGAGCGCTAGCGTTTCGGGTACTCGAACAGACCTTCACCCGAGCCCCTATGCGCCACCCTGAAAGCGGCGCAATCGAGCTGGTGCAACGAGTGCGGATTCGCCTCGTTCTCCCGCTGCTGCTCACCAGCAGTTGCACGGCGTTCGAAGGGCTCGAGCCATCCTCCGGTGGTGCTGCTTCGAGCGGAGGCTCAACCTCGGAATCCTCGGGCGGGGCTGGGGGAGCAGCTCCGCGTTCGCTGTTGCCGCTGCTAGATGCAGTCAACGTCTGTTCGTTGATTTCGCGCTGTCCAACACTCGGCGGCTCGATCTTGCTGTCTACGGGTTTGCCCCTCACCCAGACAGACGCGAACGCGCTCCCGACGGTCCGCAACTTCTCCTCATGTATTGACTGGCTATCAGCTCCACTGGAGGTCGGTCACCCAGGCTTCGGCGGGCTTCGCGACCTTCTCGTCGACGTGGCCACTGCGACGCGTTGCGAGGATGCTGATGCTTTGCTGCCCCGGGTGAAATCGACCGCCGCCGCATGTTCTCGTGGCACCGAATGCTCCGACGCAGCGACGGCGATCGAATGCCCTGAGGCGGTCCTCTCGCACTGTGGGCGTGGGCTCTTTGCTCCCGGGAGCACTTGCCTCCTCAAGTCGCAAGCGGCCTGCGCGGTTGGCGAGTGCGCCGGGGCTCCGGTCTTGTGCGATGAGCCCTACGTCTTTCGCTGTGTCGATGGTCTTCGCGAAGGGCTCGACTGCTCCTTATATGGTCTTTCGTGCGAGCCTGGGCTCGGTTGCATAGGGACGGTCGGGACGGCAACGTGCGAGACCGTTGGGGAGCAGCTGTGTTCGGGTGACGCGAATAGTCTTCGCGTATGCGCTGGGTCGCTCGGGGGGGATGGGCCGACGAGCGCCGAGTTTGATTGCGCGTCGATGGGACGAACGTGCCTGACGGAGGGTCTCGCCGTCAGATGTGCTGCATCCAAGGAGAGCTGTTCTTCCTACGATCCAGACCGTAACGTTTGCACCGGCGACCGGATTTCGCTTTGCGTCTCGGGCGAACCGTTGGACTTTGACTGCGGTTCGGTAGGCAAGAGTTGTCAGCCAGGTTCCGCCGATGGCGCGACTTCGGGGCATTGCCAATGAGCGATTTTACTTTTGCCCAACCAAGCGTGTCTTGCGTTGGTGCGGAACATTCGAGACGTCGTCGTCAAGCAAGGCCCATGAACCGTCGTTGCCGTATCGGTCCTCGGCTGCTCTTGTCGGCCGTGTCGTTGCTGGCCGGTGCGTGCGGACTGGACCCTGCAGCAGGGCAGCTCCCGTCGGAGGCTAATGTTTTGATTGCCGACTACGAGGAAGGCCGGGATTCGCTATTCACCGGGATGGTGGTTGCGGCGCTGCCTGCTTTCCCACTATCCGCCGACACGCTCACGTTGGCGGACGCTCTCGCTGCGCAGGGGAACGTTGCGGCAAGCATGGCTGATCCAAGCTGCATCAACGTGGTTGCGGACGGAGCGGAGGTCTCCTTTCTTATGGATGGTTGCACCGGCCCGTGGGGTTCGGTGGCCGTCTCAGGCGCCGTGGTGGCGTCCTTTTCGCCTGGTGATGGTGACGCTACGTTTCACCTCTCGGTCGCTTCGTCAGATCTTGTCATAGATGGAAGCCCTGCATCCCATCTGGTGGAGGTCGACGTTGACCTTTCCGGCCCGTCTCGCACGCTTTTCGTAAGCGGCACCTTTGAGGGGCGCCGCGGGCTACGCGATGTGTCTCATGCGGTAGAGTTCGGTATTGGCATCGACCCTGGTAGCTCGTTGGCGGTCGCCGGGTCGGTTCAGAGTTCGGTTGGGCGAAGGGAGTTCTCCACCGACCTCGAACTCGTGCGAGGTGGCTTTGCGGAAGACTGCCCCGAAGGAACCGTCGTTTTGGAGCGCCCTTTGGCCAACCTCTTGGTGACGCTCACCTACGACGGGACCGACCAATTCATCGCGCGAACGAACCGTGGAGGTCGCGCCACGTTCAGTCTTGAGTGCAACTCTACCGAGGCACCTTGACCGACGAGGAGCTTGTCGAACGGATTCGTAGCGGGGATGGTCGTGCCCGGGAGGAACTCGCTCGCAGGCATTTGCCGCTGCTCGCTCGGCTGGTGAAACGGTACGTGCGTGAGGCCGATGTCGATGACGTAGCTCAGCGGTCGATGTTGCGCGGCCTCGAAAAGCTCGACTCTTTTCGCGGGGAGTCGGCCTTCCGTTCCTGGCTCCATCGAATTGCGGTGAACGTCGCGCTCAATCACGTCCGCGCTCACCGCAAGGAGCTTCCAGCCGAACTGGACGAGGCCGACCTTATTACCAACACGCTGGGCACGGCACGTCTCGTGGCGCGCGAGGCCAAGCAACGCTTGCTAGCGGCCGTGGCAGAGCTACCGCCTAAACAGCGACGTTGCGTCGAGCTGCGACTATTTGAGGGTCTCACGTTCGCCGAGGTTGGTGTGGAGTTGGGCGTCTCTGAGGACTCCGCCAAGGTGAACTTCCATCACGCTCTCAAGCGGCTCCGCGCTCACCTCGAACCGTCGCCGTAGCGGCGGGCCTCACCGCCGCCTCGCCGCGATGGCGTGGTCTAGGGCAAAAGTGGCTCCCCGCCGAAGAAACCCACGATGCGCAGCACCTTGCCACTCTCTTCCACCAGGGCGACGTCGGTGCCGTCCAAGAGCAACCCATCGTCGGCCCCGCGGATCTCCCAGCGCCAACGCAACCAGTTGCCTTGCGTCTCGATGCCGCTCCCCAGCACCAGCGTCACATCGGCAAATTGCGACTGGAAGGCCGCAATGACCTGCGACAGTCCCTCGCGTCCCGTCGCGTCGGCGGTAGGGTCCACATAACGACCGTTCTCGGCCCAAGCGGTCTCGAGCAAAGCGAGCCGAGCTGCTTCCTCAGGTTCGTTCCAAGCGTCTAAATAGGCTTGCAGCGGCACGCTCGGTGCATTCATGGCGGGAGGTGCGAGCTCGAATGCGACCAGCTGCGCAAGGCGATTGTCTGCCGCGCGCTCAACGAAGCAGAGCTGCTCGTCAGTCGATGATGCGGTATTGCGTTGGGCAAACCTCGCGAACTCGGCCGTCTCGTCGAGCATGCTCAGCTCGACGGTGTCGAAGGAGGTGACACCGAGCAGCTCGCTGATCGCGGCGTGACCGCTCGCGACGTCCCTTTGCAGCCTAACCTCTGCCTGCTCGGTGAACGCGCTTGCAACGAGGCACGCCCTCTCGGTGATCTCGCTCGTCTGAGCTGCTTGTGCGTAGGTTGCCACCGCCTCTTCGAGGAAGCTCACGGCTTCGGGTTGACACTCGGAGGTTCCCCCGGACCCCCCCGTCGTCGAGCCGCCTGCGCCACCCGCACCCGCGCCGCCGCTCGGTGTGGAGTTCTCGTCGTCGCCGCAAGCAGTGATGGTTAAAAGCATCAGTCCCAAGGAGAACGCCTTTCGCATCGCTGGACCGTAGCAAGCCGACTCGTGCGGGGCGCGACCATCCGTGCCAATCGTCAGACCAAGCGCGCCGCCAAGAACGTGCCCCCACTAGTGTCCCGAGCAGGCCGTGGTACGCTGATTCTTGATGTCTTTCCGCTTCACGAACTTTCTTATCAGCCTGTTCATCGTTTTGATCGCCGGGAGCAGCGGCTGCACCTGCGCCGAAGGCGTTCTTCCAGAACCTGAGGAAGGAGGCGGTGGCAACGGAGGTACCGGCGGAAGCGGGGGAGAGGACCTCGGGCCGTGCGGCGTTGATTGTTCGCAGCTCCCAACTCCTCCCTGCACCGTCGGCGTCTGCAACATTGGCCAGGCCATCGGGCCGGTCAACAGCTGCGTCGTGCTTCCTTCTCCCAAAGGCACCCCGTGCGACGACGGTACCTTCTGCACGGCCGGAGACACCTGCGACAGCGGCACCTGCGTCGGCGGGCCTCCCAATGAATGCGGCGTCGAGGCCTCCCCTTGTGAGGCTGTGATCTGCTCCGAAGCGTCCCAAAGCTGCAGCGTTGCTCCAGTCAATGACGGCACAGATTGCACCCCGACAGACCTCTGCCAGATCCACGGCGTATGTCAGTTGGGTCAGTGCATCGGTGAGCCCAAAGACTGCTCACTTTCGCCGCTGAATGAATGCAACACCGTTGAGTGTGAGCCTTCCACCGGTCAATGCGTTGGCACGCCAGACCCCTTCAAGGACAACAACTTTTGTGTGCTCACCGGGGACCTTTGTCAGGTTGATAAGGCTTGTCAGGCCGGGCAGTGTGTTGGTGGCTTACCCAAGAATTGCAGCCAGTTCGACGTTGCTTGTGAGGTCGGCGTCTGCGACGAGGCCACCGGGATCTGCAATCCGGTCATGGCACCTGAAGGCTCCTCGTGCGGTGAGGGAATCACCGAGTGTGAGGAGGGCTTTTGCGATGCCAACGGAGAGTGCAAAGCCTCGGCTGCTGCGAACGGCACCTCCTGCAACGACCACAATTCCTGCTCGGCCGCAGACCAGTGCATGGCGGGCAGCTGCTCGCCGGGTACCTCTGTCGTTGGTTGCACCATCTATCTGCAGGAGGGGTTCGAGGTCTGTCCGAACGGGTGGACGCTCGCAGGGGATTGGGAATGCGGACAGCCTCAGCTCGTTGGGCCACCTTCGGCGCTAAGCGGCAACGGCGTATTGGCCACCAAGATCGGCGGCGTGTACAGCGTGAGTCAGAGCTTCAACACCGCCGTCGCCGATTCTCCGGCGATCGATTTGAGCGCTGCCACAAGCCCGCGACTCTCCTTCTGGGCCTGGGATCACACCGAGGGCGGCACGTTCGACGGTTGGAATCTGAAGGTAAGCACCAACGGCGGTCAGTCCTTCTCCCCAGTGTCATCCGTTGTTCCAGCGTACCCACTGACGATCCAGTCGCAGGCTTCGTGGGGCGGTAACAACTCTGCTGCTGGTTGGCAAAACTATCAAGCGGACTTGAGCGCCTTCGCCGGACAGTCAGTGATCCTGCGCTTCGCCTTCCGCAGCGACGCAGCAAGTGTCTATCCCGGCGTCTACATTGATGACCTTTTCATCGCCGAGCCCGAGCAAAACCCGCTCTACGTCACCACCTCCTCGATTCCCGACAATTACGTAGGAGTGCCCTACTCCGCGGCCATGGCGCGCAATGGTGGAACTCCCGGTGCTGTGTGGAGCATCGTGCCTGGAGGGGTGAACACCAGCTGGCTATCGATCGATCCCGCAACGGGCTTGATCACCGGTACGCCAACGGCCGCGGACGTCGGTCCAGTGACGGTCACCGTACGAGTGCAGGAACCCTCTCTGCCGTCGAACTTCGATGAGAAGACCTTCAGCGCAAACGTCAATTACGCGGCCTACTACACCAGCTTCGAGGGAGCATGCCCGGCCGGCTGGACGCTCAACGGCACTTGGCAATGTGGCGTACCGACGACGGTTGGCCCGGCGACTGCTTTTGTTGGGTCGCAATGCGTCGCCACGCGCATCTCGAGCAACTACCTCAATTCGCAATCCTTCGCAGCGTCGAACGCAACTTCACCAGCGATCGATCTGAGCGGTTCGGCTTTCCCCACGCTGACCTTTCGCATGTGGGTCCACACCGAAGGTGGCACCTTCGACGGTTACAATCTGAAGGTCAGCACTGACGGTGGGGCAACATACTCGGTCGTTGACACGGTCAACCCGCCCTACCCCCTCACGATCGCCGGCGAGCCGGCCTGGGGCGGTAGTCAGCAAGGCCTTGGCTGGCAACAAGTGCAGGCCAACCTCGCTGCTTATAGCGGGCAGGTCGTTCGACTACGACTCAGCTTTCGAAGCGACTCCTCGGGGAATTTCCCAGGCGTCTACGTTGACGATTTCTTAGTTCAATGAAGCTTAGTGCAATGAAGCTTAGTGCAATGATGGAGGCCTCTGTGCGCGGTCCAACGTATCTTGAGCGGCGTAGTTCGCTGGCGGCAGTTCTGCTTGTCACTGCAGCTGTTGTGGGTTGTGCAGAGGAAGCTCGTCCGCCGACGAGTGGTGGTGCTGGTGGTTCAGGTGCAGGCGGGGCCTCGAGCGGTGGTGGAGGAGCGGGCGGTGGCAACGGCGGCTTCACGCAGGGTGGAGGTGGCACCGGCGGCACTCCTGTTTGCGTGTCGACGAGCGAGAAAGCCGAGCCCACTCCGCTAGACATCATCTTCGTTATCGATTGGTCGCAGAGCATGCAGGGCGCTTCTTGGCAGGGGTCCACCTCCGCGCTCGAGACGTTTCTCACCGAGCCCGCTTCGGCTGGAATCAGCGCTGGAATGGTCTACTTCCCGACCATCAAACCGTTCTTTGAAAACACCTGCGATACGCAGCTGTACAAGGTTCTCGACGTTCCGATCGCCCCGCTGCCAGGGAATGCCTTCTCGCTGGTCAACTCCTTTCCGGCGGACGCAGTTGGTGCACCGTCGCCACTCTACGCTGGGCTCGTCGGCGCTTTGCAGGCTGCAACGGCTCAACAAGATGCGAATCCGACGCACAAGGTGATTGTGGTCATGGCCAGTGACGGCGGCTACAACACCTGCGGATTCGGAATCGACGCGATCTCCGGCTGGGCTAGGAACGCACTCGACTACAATGGCGTGCGCACCTACACCATCGCTGTTCAAGCCGCCCAGATCTCCTTCGACAACCTGGAGCAGATTGCGGTCGAGGGCGGAACTGACGTCGTTTACGACGCTTCGGATATCAGTGAGTTCTCGACCAAGATCGCCGAGATTCGCGCGGCCGCGTTGGGTTGTGACTTCACGATTCCAGCCCCGCCTTCTGGGCAAGACCTCGTCCCGGACGAGGTCAACTTTACCTACGCGCCTGGGGGCTCGGATACGCCCATTACCCTACCTCGCGCAGACAACCTCGCTGATTGCGGAGATCTGCCAGGGTGGTACTACGACAACAACCTTGCTCCGACGAAGATCATTGTCTGCCCTGCTTCCTGCACCACGATACAGAATGACACTGAAGCGGAAGTTGCAGTGGCGTTTGGCTGTGCCTCCATACCGAACTGATAAAACGTTAGGCGCCGAAGCTTACTTGCCCGTTATCTGACTTAGGAGAACCACTATGCTTAGCCTCGCTCGAACCAATACGACCTTTGCGCTGCTTACGGCCCTCGTCTGTTTCACCGGATGCGGAGATGGCTGCGGAGGTGATGAAACGCCGCCTGAGGGAGGCGGCGGGACGACGACGGTTAGCACGACCGGGGGAGGCGGCGCAGGTGGCATGGGCGGCACGGGAGGCGTCGAGGAGGGGGGCGCAGGCGGCACACTCATGTGTGAGTCGAACGAGGGCGTAACCTTCGCCCTTACCCAGCTCTCGTTTGGTGAAGGCAATAACGGCCAGTGGAAGACAGTGGGCCGTAACCTGGACGGGCTCGTCTCCGACGGCAAATCTACTGACGTCTGCCAACCGAACTCTGGCGGCAACCCCGACACCGCTTACCCCGACGGTGATGCCGGTATCGACAACTCCTTCGGCAAGAACCTGCTGCCCATCATTCTCGGCCTTTCGCCGATGTGGCCTACCGCGGTCAACACGGCGCTCGATGAGGGACGTTTCAACGCGATGCTGAAGGTTTATTGTCTGCCGGAGACTGGGAACGCCCAACTCATTACCAAGGTCTTCGGCGGGACGAATCTGGGCGCCACCCCAAAGTACGACGGCACCGATCTGTGGCCTGTCGCACCCGAAATCCTCGGAGATCCGATGGACCCCGAGTCCTCCACACTCGTATTCGAGAACAGCTCGGTGAGCGGGTCTACCTTCAATTCGGGAGCGGACGAGACCTTCATCTTGGCCATTCCAATGACCTATATGGGTCAGACGGCTTCGTTGAAGCTCACGCTGTACCATGCACAAATTACGATGGATCTGTCCGAAGATCGCAAGAGTGCGACAGGGGGCGTGATCGGTGGCGTGCTCAACACGGAGGAGCTGATCGACCAGGTGAAGAAGGTCGCCTTCATGGCCGACCTGTGCGACGGCGCAACCTACCAATCAATCCTTACGGCAGTTCGTCAGACCTCCGACATCATGGCTGACGGGACCCAAGACCCGAGCCAGACGTGCGACGGGATCTCCTTTGGCGTCCACTTCGAGATGAGTGAGGTCCAGCTTGGAGATGTGGGGCCGGCTGCTCCTCTCGGCAACGCCTGCCCCTAAGTGCAGCTTCAAACGGGTTCGCCCTTCGTAGCGACCTCAGTTGCCGTCGAAATGGTAGATGAACGTTCTATCGCGTTCCTCTACCTCACTGACGCCTGATGTCGCATTGAAGTCGAAGGGAGCCCATTCATGACTTGGTCATAAAACCGGTCAAATGGGCTCCATTCTATCCGCTATGTAGCTAGTAAGCTTGGTTCAGGCGGGTATCCAGTCGTAATAGCGGTAGCCAAGGTCCACGCGCGCTCGGCTCGATTCAGCACCTACTCGGGTAAGGGCGAACTCTCCAGCCGCAGCTCGAATACTCGGTAGCGGTTGAGAGAGTGAAGCCGGAGCACCCTCGAGCGCTAGTGGGCCGCGGTGGAGGTGTTCATAGTCGGCGAGCGATAATGCCACGCGCGAGCCACCGGCGGTTTCGGCGCAGAGCTCGGCTAGGATATGCGGTTTATATGCCTTCTCTGGGGCGACCAGCACGCCACTGAAGACGCGCGCACTTGCGCCGCTGCCGTAGGAGAAAAAGCCAACTCGGCTACCCGCTAATCGGCTGCGATCGGGGGACGATTCAAGCAAGCTGGCCAGGCCAAGGTACATCGAGCCGGAGTAGATGTTGCCGATGCGCTTGGCCAGGGTGAGCGATGGCGTAACCCGTGCTGCAAAGAACTCTTGGAACGGTTTGCTTGCAGCGAGGGACTTCTCAAAGGCCCGCTGCATTGCTTGCGTATCTCCCGATAACTTCGCTTGCTCGAGTAGGGGCTGAAGAAAGGGGAACTGCTCAACATTGCTCCGCCACGCCTCTCCAATGATGCGTAGCGCCGCGTACTCGGCCATGCGCGGGAAGGGGGCATGGAACAACAGATGGTCGACGCGTTGGTCTAAACGTTCGCCTCGAACATCGGCGCCGTTGCGTTTGGCTTCAAGCGCAGAACGCTGCAGAAAGAGCTTCGTCGCCTCCGCCATGCAATCGAGGTACACGTCAATCGAGTATTTGCCATCCACCACCGCCGTGGACATGCCGTTGGGACGGAAGAAGTCACGCTCATCCCGGGTTATGGTGCCCGCTACGCGCGGGTCGAGCGTGCACAGGCGAGGGTTCTCGCTAATCAACATAGCGACGGCGCCTGCTCCCTGAGTGTATTCCCCGGGACTCAGCAATGGATAACGCGATACGTCGGTGGCGATGACGAGGCCATACGGCTTCGTATTTTCGCGTGCGCGGAACATGTTGACCGTCGACTCGAGCGCGTAGGTCGCTCCAATACAGGCGAACTGAAACTGCGGTGCTCCGGACTCCCTAAGGTCGATACCAAAGCGCCTCTCCAGCATGCCAAGTACGTAAGCCGCAATCGATTTGGACTGGTCCACCGTGGTCTCGGTACCTACCGCGATCGTGCCAATCTCTCTCGGGTCGATTCCGGCCTGCAGAACCACCTTGACGGCTGCCATCGCTGCTAGCGTGGCGCTGTCTTCGTGCGCGTCGGGGATAGCCATCTCGACGACCCCAACGCCCTTCTGCACTTTCCCAATCAAGGCTTCAACGCTTGGTTCACCCAGCTCGGCTGCCCGCTTCGTAGCCCACTCACCAACCAGGTCCACATAGAGTCGCGGCACGTGGACGGCGATTGCATCAATGCCGACGCGTTGCTCGTACGAGAAGGAACGGTTCATGGCCGTACCTTGGTCCAGACTCAGTCAACTAACCAAAGCAAAAGGGTAAGACGACTAACTAGTCATTGGTGATTTAGTTAATGAACAGCAGTAGCGATGCTATCGGCTCAGCGGGCGGCGTCGGGCGCAATCCAGATCGTGCGTGCAAGTGGCTTTTGAGCGATCTGTTCGGTGACTTTGACGATGGCAGCGTTCTCGTCCGGATCGATGCTTTTGAGCATCTGCTTGAGCGGACCTTCAGCAACGGAGGCGATGCTCATGACGTCGAGCTTCCACTTGCCATTCTCGCGGTCGAAGCGGAAGCCTTGTTGCGGTGACAACGTCTGGCCGCCAGCACTCAAGCCCAACTGTGCTGTATCTCCGTTGACTTCGCAGGGACCCGGTACGAGCGACTGAGCCTCTTTACCGACCATGCCTTCGTTCACCGCATGGACGAATAGGCCTCGCCCGTCCATCTTGCGCAAGGTGGCGGGGTCGACTTTGGCACGTAGAACCAATACCTGCATACGGTCCAAAAGCGACTGCTTCCGCAGTTCGTCCTCGGGCATCGTCAGCGCCGACTTTCGCGACCATTCGAAGTAGGCGATGGTCTTTTGCGCGGCGAGATCCGCAGCCTGGTCCCCTCGCTTCTCGCCGATCGCCTTTTGGTAGGCGAGAAACGTCTGCTTTACTGCCGCTTGATCCTGCTCGAGCGAAGGGCGCGCCAGCGAGTTGCTCGCAGCGCTCGAAGCCGAGGACACCACCGCGGGCTTGCTCGACGTTTGTGGCGAGGGGTCGCTCGTTACCACGGCCTGTGAGGCATTGCTTCCTTCGCACCCTAGAAGGAGAACCAGCAGCACCTCGAACCCAGGGCGTCTTCTCATCGTGCGGAAGTTATGCGCTCGAGGCGACGGGCCGCAACAACGTTGAAGCTCGAGCTGGCCGCGCTTGACCGGACGTGTGAGTCTCATTGCAGCAAAATGACCAGGCGTGCCGAATAGCGAATGCCCCGCATTCCCCGTGTGGTGATTGACACCAACGTTCTGGTCTCGGCGCTCTTGGGGCCCGGACGAGTTCCTGACCGGCTCTTGGCTTTGCTGAGTGAACGTCAGGTATCGCTTGGCTACGACGCTCGAATACGCGCTGAGTACGAGGAAGTAACGGCGCGACCAAAGTTTCGTTCGGTACCCGCGGAGCGGCTCCAGCTGCTCCTGACGAGGCTTACCAGCCTTGGTACCGAGCTTGTAAACGTAGCTCCCTTCGTGGGGGCGCTCTCAGACGAAAGTGACCGAGCTTTCATCGAGGTCGCTATCGCCAGCCAGGCCGATCTGCTCATTACCGGTAACGTCAAAGACTTTCCGCTGACGCTGGGCTTCTTGGTGCTGCCTCCCGCAACTGCATTGGCTCAGCTTTCCGACGGCTGGCTCACTGGTTAGTCGCTATTGAGCAACGACAATGTCGCGGACCAAGGTTGCATAGGCCTCTTTCATCGGTAGCTCCATATCCACGAAGAACTCTCGACGTTTGCTCGTGGTGAGCGCACCCGTCTTTGGGTGCTGGCCTTCAATCCCAACCTCGCGCAGGCGCACTGCAATGCCGCGTTTTTGCCAGTTCGGGATGTCGTTGAAGTTTCGCCCGTGGCGAAATAGCAGCTCGTTGCGTTCGGAGACGGATACCCCTTGCAGCGCGAGCGTGGCTTCCTGGTCGCTTCGGCCCTGCTCTCGCAGCAGCCAATAGCAGTGGCCGTTGAGTGCGTTGCGATGTGCGTCCTCATGTCGCCAACGAAAGTAGTCGACAACGTCCTCGCTGCTCGGGAACTGGCTGATCCGAGCGTCGAAGGCGCCAAGCATCCCAAGCTCGAGCGAGAACTTGGCGCTGGCCTCTCCGGCCAACACCGACAGGTACTTTCGCAGCTTGCGGCCGAACAAACTCTCACTTTGCCGAAACAACAAGGAGAGTTCATCGCTCTGCGTATACCCGTAGATCACTGAGAAGCCGCAATCCTTCGCTAGGTATTGCAGCGTTGCCACCATACAATCGCGAAATCGCGCGTCGTATGGGGCCTCGAACGCGTTCGTGCCTCGGGTCAGGCGCGAAAAGGAGCGCCCGTCGATGCGCGCCACCATATGCATGCCGGGCAACACGCAGTGGTCATGGGCGGTCTCATAGACGCGCATTCGTCGGTCGAGTTGGTCAAAGCTGCTCACGCGGGCCGAGGCTAACAAAGTTCTGCCCGAGGTTGCTGACTTGGAGCACGGTCTTTAGGCCGGCCCCTCTGGCCTTGGGGGGCACATTCCCCCAAACTTGTGATACCTCCGGACCATGGGACGCGATGTCGAACTCGAGTGCTTGTGCGGTGCGATTCACGGTTTAGCTCGTGATGTTTCAAAAGACACAGTGAATCGGGTCGTTTGCCTGTGTGCGGATTGCCAGACGTTTGCCCATTACCTCGAGCGCGCCGACCTGCTCGATAGCAGTGGCGGTTCGGATATCATCCAGCTAGCCCCCAGCTCAATCACGTTTGACCGCGGGACCGAGAAGATCGCCTGCGTTCGACTTGGACCGAAGGGGCCCTATCGCTGGTATGCGAGCTGTTGCAAAACGCCGATGGGCAATACGGTCAAACCGTCTCTCCCGTTCGTGGGCATCCTCCCTGAGTTGTTCCGTGAGGCCCGCGATCCCGAGCGTCGAGACGAGCTGTTTGGGCCTCCGCGGGCGAGTATCAACGGTAAGAGCGCAATTGGCACTCCACCCCCTGGCTCGACCGAGCGGAATCTTGGCTTCCTGCTGCACACGGTGTCCGTGATCCTTGGCTGGAAGCTGCGCGGTCGTTCTTTTCCGCACCCGTACTTCGACCGCGCGAGTGAACCACTCTATCCGGTGAAGGTCCTCACGCGGGAGGAGCGCGACCAGGCTCGAGCAAGGCGTGCCGGCTAGCTTTGCCGGTCGCTCGCGGTGAGCCCGCGAGGGCTCGCCTTCAACGATCTCGAATCTCCGCCGGCCGAAGGACCCCAAAGGCTCCACGCCGGAGTTGCACCCTGCAGGGGCCTCCGATTCTGACGACGCCGGCTTCCCAGTATCCGCCTGGGGTGATTTCGGTCGTTAGCCTCTGGCCATTCAACTCCACAGTCAGCTTGCGATGGTCCTGCCCCCGGCCACTTCGGCGTTTAATCACAATCTCGCCGTCGACCGTCTTCGGAGCGCTAAAGTCGAACAAGACGTTGAATACTGGGGTCCAGAACCAGCCATTGAGTGCGGCCACGGACAGAATGCCTATTACGTCCTCGCGATCGGGCTTGCGCTTCAGCAGTCGCACGATGCTACCGAGGCCTAATAGGGTAAAAACGCCTATTACGACCAAGGCCGGCAGGACCATCGAGCCAAAGTAGTCGAATCGGCCAGTCTTCTGCAGGCCTAGCGCCGGGATCCACATCATCGCTACGAGCAACGGTGCGATCGACCGTAGTGCACTCAATACTATTTTTGATTGCATGTGGGTTACGGGCCCGTGGTGGATTGGGGCTCCGCTTGCAGAGAATCAGGACCCATTATCGCTGGCAGCGAGGACAATAGCAGCTCGAACGTGTGGCGATCACCATCCGCTCGATCAGGGCTCCGCATGCCTTACACGGCTCGCCTTCGCGCCCATACACGCGCCGTTCGTCTTGGTAGCCGCCATCCTTGCCGTCTGGGCGCAAGTAGTCGCTGATGCTCGAACCCCCCGTCTCGATGCTGCGCGCTAGCACTTGGCGAACAGCGGCTGCGATCCCCTCCCACTCGGTGCGGGTAACCTTCTGGGCTGGGCGCGCCGGTCGTACTCGAGCGATGGAGAGCGCTTCGTCTGCATAGATGTTCCCAACCCCCGCCAAGACACCCTGGTCCAAGAGTAAGGCCTTGATTGGCGTCTTTCGCTTGGCGCCCGCCTGACGAAGCGTTTGGCCATCAATGGAGAGTGCATCCGGTCCAAGCTTCTCGAGCCGCGGGTCCTTTTCATTGACCCCGAGCAAGCGCACCTTGCCAAACTTACGCACATCCCGAAAGAACACCGACGGCCCTCCGTCCACGAAGTGAAAGCAAAGGTGGGTATGCAGGTCCGGTGCGAAGGCGCTCTGCGCTTCTGGAGCGAGTGTGGCCCGAGCAGTCGCGGAAAGGAGTCTGGGGCTGTGGGCGTTGCTTGAGAATAGCTGGCCAGTCATTCCGAGGTGCAACAGCAGCCGCTGGTGATTGTCCATCGCAGCCAGTAGGTACTTCCCCACCCGCTCGAGTCTTTCGATCGTGCGGCCTTTGAGTGCGCGGCGCAGTGCGGCTGGTGGCGTGAGGAAGAAGTAGCTTGGCTTGCTGACCACGACCTCACGCAGCGGGCGACCACAAAGCAGCGGCTCTATGATGCGGCGGGTGACTTCTACCTCGGGTAGCTCCGGCATGCGACTACGCTGCCTCTGCCTGGTTGCGGCGGCCACAAGTTCGGAGACCTTGTTGCGGGTTCACTCGTGGGCCTTTCTCAGCTTGAGTAAGCGTTCTCGCGATCTTTCTGTCAGGCCGTCCCCCTGTAGCGCGCTCAGTCGCGTAAGGGAGGTGACGACCAAGTCGTCGCAATGCAGCGCGCTAGCATTGTGCAGCGTAAGCCTCGAGAACGTTCCGTCTGTTGCACGCTGCAAGTCGAGGCTCGATTGGTACAAGTCGAGCGTGACCTTCTTTAAGTTGCTGGCCTCCAGGGTGACAATGAGCTCGCGCCATCGAGCTGCTTGTATGTTGCTCAGCGTTCCATCAATCGGTCCGCTGAAGAGGCACTCGAGCTTCAGTCGCACCAGCTTAGGCGCGCGGGATAGAAAGCTCGTCAGGTCCTCAAGCTTGGCCGGGAGAGTGAGGTGGGCCTCGCGCAGCTCACTGGTGTCGAGGGTATCGAGCGGCATGCGCAGACGCTCTATCCGTTGGAGCGGTATCCCGCTCACATGCTCTGGACCTAATAGATAGTCGGTCGCTGCATCAAGCTCGCGCAGCGCCGGCAGCGACTTCAAAAGGTCCGTCGGGAAGCTGGTCTCGTACGGCGTACTAAGTACGAGTGTAGCCAGGTTATCCAGTCCGCTGAGCGCAGGAAACGGCTGGGCGCATTGGCGCATGACCCGAAGCTCAAGTCGCTTGATTGTGTCGAGCGCGGGCAGATCTCCGGCAGCTAAGCTTTCAACCATGAACATTGCTTCTTCCAGCTGCGCTGATGGGGCGAGCATCGGTATGCGCGGTACGCTGAGGGACAGGCTTCTTAGTTGAGTTGGAAGAGGCAAATTTGCCACTGGCTTCGCCAGTCGAAGCTTCAGCACGCGCAGTGCCGGAAGCGTAGCCCAATCAATGTCCGGTAGCTTCCCCGAGACTCGCAGTTCCAGATTGCGCAAATTGGTTGGTAGCTCGAGCTTGTAGTCTCCTCCCTCAAAATCGAGTCGCAGGGTCTCAAGCTTGCTGAGGGAAGCGAATCCGCTCGGTGGCACGCGGCGTACGGTGAGCTCCAGCTTCAACAGCTTGGGCAAAGCTGCCCATTGCTCCGCGGTGGGCCCGACCGCTCCTTGTACCTCGAGCTCCGTCCAGGTCCGCGGCGCGGCAAGGAGCGTCAGCAGCGACTTGAGCGGAAGCCCCCGAATCGTTCGTACCGACGCGGCGGAGGGCTGGCTCAGGAAAGCAATGAGGTCGGAGGAGGACGGCTTGTGGCAATCCAGGACGGTTCGCAGCGTTGCGCAAGCCGGCTGGTTTAGTAGCGGCTGGATATTCTTGAACAGCGCAATCTGCGCCGGGAAGCCGCGCTCGAACGTGCAGGTGCCAGCGTTCGAGAGCGGCGCTGCCCACGCTGCTAGTTGATTGGGGCGGCAGAGCTCGGCAAGTCGAAGTTGCTCGTCGCTAGGACCGGCATCATCGTCTATCGCGTCTTCGATTCCACCGGCTGCCTGCGCCAGCTGCAGCGTGATGATCTCTCCACGCGGATCTCCTTGCGCAAGCAGCAGGTCTGCCAAGGCAAAGCGAGCCGCGTCGGCGTCGGGAGCGGCGTAGACTGCGGCGAAGGCCTCCTCGCGAGCTTGCGTGTGTGCGTTGGGAGAAGTGCGTTGCGGCGCAGGAGTTAGCTTGAGTTGACTCTCAAGCTGGGCCACCTGGGTTGCTAGCGCTGGCTCCAATTGCGTCTCGGCGCGGAGCTCAAAATACTGTGCAATCAAACGGAGCTCACTCGCGACCCAGCCGCCCGTGCTCGAGTTTACGATACTGAGATAACGGTCTGCGAGCGCGCTCGTGCGCTCGGCCAGGTCTCGGTCACCTGAGAGTCGCAGGGCCTGGAGAATTGCGCTTAGGAGCGGGCGCGATGAAAGCCCCGCGTACGGCGGATCCTCTAGCACGTCCAATAGGTAGCTAGCCAGGCGAGGGTCCTCGCGCGCTACTAGCGCTTTGAGCTTATTCCCAACCTGCTCTTGACTGCCCGCACGAAGGGCTGCAGCCAGCCGAGGAAAGTCGAGTGGATCTCCCAGCTGTGCAACGGCCCACCACCCCTCCAGATCCTGTTTGCGCTTTCCCGCTCGTAACAGCTCGCGAATCGGCTCTGCTGCAGCCAGTTGTTTGGCTACATGTGAGTGTAGCTGGGCCAGTCGTGGATGCCTGTTCCGCTTCCAGGCCTCGGCAAGCCAGGCAAGGTGCTCGCGGGACGGTACAAAGAGCCGGTCGGCCTCGTTCGCAGCCATCGTGCTAGTCGCTAGGGTGCGTTGCTGGCACTGGGCGCTGGCGATGCGCTTGGCGCGGGCCCAGCGCTCGGGGCGGCACTGGCGCTGGCTGCAGCTGCCGCTGGCTCCACTCTGGTCAAGCTACCGTCCGCGTTGGGCGGCCACAAATACAACGTTGTGTCTCCCGTGGAGCGGTCAACGAGTCTCACGCGATTGCAGAGCTCGTGATCAGCGAGCCGGACGAACATCTTGGTATTCACGCGGAAGGTTGGCCGTTTGCGGCCTTTATCATCACGACCTCGTGGCCCATCCCCATTCAGTGGCACGTCAAAGCGGTGTCGATCGAGCAGCTGGTCATCATCCAGCAGTTCCACCGCAAACCGGCCCATGACTCGTGGTGTGGCCGTGGCTTGCTTCAGAGTGATCTCTGTCACCTCGCGCAGCGCCGGCACGCTGTCCTTTACAACAATGGTGAACACCCACTGCTTTGTCGTTGCTACCGGCACAGGGTCTGGAGCGAACTCAGGCTTGGATGCCGAACTCGAGGCGGAGGCCGCCGCGGCCGCGGCCGCTGAGAAGCCTGCAGGCGGAGCCGCCAACAGCGAAAGGAAAAGCGCCCCCGCTGTGAGTCCCAACACGATGGTAACTCTGAAGCTTTGCATGGCCGAGCCGTCTTCCCACGCTTTGCTCGCCCCGTCGAGTCTGGACGAGCTCAGTCGCCGTAGACGCTCGACGTTCCAAGCAACTCGACCACTTTCTCCGGAGCTACGTTGAACAGGATTGGCGCCTGGGACGCGGTCACCTCCGCGATGCAATCATCGTCGAGTGAGCTAGTTGGGTCCGAAAGAAAGCCGCTGATCAGGGAGCGCGCACAGGTCGCGTACGCTGCCTCTGGGTTAACCGAATCGACATGCGTCGCATAGTCCATGGTCAGCCAGTGCAGGTCTGGGCTCTGCTCCGGCCTATTGGCCTCTACCGCTGCGGCGGCGGTATTGAGGTCAAGCCCTCCGATCAAAACGAGTGCAGGCAGCTTCCCAAGCGCCCAGCTGCGGAGGCTCGGGTCGGATGGCGCGGCCTGCCAATCCCCTGTTGAAAAGGTCTGTGCCCAGCGCAAGCCAGCACCGCTCGCGACGATGGTCGCATTGAGTTGTGCCTCAGCATCGGCCACGCTGAAGGAGCTGTCCCACCACTCTGTGTAGGTCACTTGATAGTTGGTCGGTACCGAGTAGGTAGGAATAAGCTCAAGCACCGACTCGAAGGCAGCAAAGTACTGATGAACGGTAGCCAGCGCCTGCACGTCCTGTGGCTGGCAGCGGCTGTAGCGGAACAGCAGCGCCGGGACCAGCCCGCGCGTGTCCTCGGAAAGCATTAGTCGCGTAAGTATATTGCGTAGCCTGACGCCCGTTACGCCAGCATCCTGTGCGCCGACACAAGCGCCAGCATCCGCTTCGACAACCACCTCACGCGCGAACGCAACTGGGTCGCCAGGAAGGTGCGCGGCGCAACTGGCGTTCTCCCCACACCGCTCCAGAAACTGACGTCCTACCGCATCGACGAACTCCTCACGGCGGGCAGACGAACATCCCTCTACCGCGTCGCAGGGCGAATCGAGAACCACGCCGCTGAATACCGACGCTGCAAGGCTAACGGTTCGATGCGCCCAATACGTGCCGTACGAAGCGCCGTAGAGCAGGACATTGTCGTTTGGTGCGGTCCAAGACGCCAAGGCAGCAACGTCCAGCGCGGCATTCGTTGTGTTGGTATTGAGTAGTAAAGTTTGCGGTAGCCCTGCCATACACTCTTCGCTGGGTGGATCTGTGTTGGGCATACATTGCAGAAGCGCGCTGCCACCAGTCCCGCGATGATCGGGGATAAAGATCTCAAGGTCTGGATGGCGCTCGGCGAGGAACGCTGCAGAGTTGAGCATGAAGGTGCCGGGTGCGCCGGGGCCTCCAGCCAAGAGCCACAGGGAGCCGCGCACTGGCTCGGTCGCCTCGATCCGTCGCGTCAGGATCGTTAGCGTTTGGCCATCGGGTTGCGCCCAATCCACCGGGACTGGGATCGCCGCGCACTCCATCGTTGCAAAGCCATCTTCTGGGCAAGGGCTCCAATCGAACGCAGGCTTCGGGGGGACCTGCCATTCGACTCCTGAGCCGCCCGAGCCGCCCGAGCCGCCCAGCCCGCCGGTTCCGCCGGCGCTCGATTCGCTATCGCCACAACTCGTGAGCAGGGTAGTTGTAGCTAAAGCGGTAGCAACGAGCGATGGCCAGCGGACGACGATGGAGTACACGGCCTGGACCCTAGCTGACTTGACGCGTCGATAGCCGATGCAATCGGCTCGCGCGACGGGCAGAATACGCGGCGTGACGCCCGACGTTCTCGAACAGACCCTATTGCGTGTAGTTGACGCTTCGCTTCGACTCAGCGTCATGATTTGGGGGCCACCAGGCGTTGGTAAGTCAAGCGTGGTGCGTGAGGTGGCAGAGCAACGTAAGTTGCCGTTCGTTGACCTACGCATAAGTCAGTTGGCTCCAACGGACTTGCGCGGCCTCCCTGTCCCCGATGGAGGAGTCGCTCGCTGGCTGCCGCCAGAGTTCCTGCCAAGAAGCGGCAAAGGCGTGCTCTTTCTCGATGAGATCAACCTGGCACCGCCTGCGGTTCAAGCAATTGCGCAGCAGTTGGTTCTTGATCGGCGCGTTGGCTCGTATCTCTTGCCTGAGGAGTGGTTTGTCTGGGCAGCCGGCAACCGGCGAGAGGACCGTGCGGCGGTGTACGATATGCCAGCTCCGTTGGCTAACCGCTTCCTACACTTCAATGTAGAGCCAAATCTAGAGGCTTTCTTGAGGTACGCAGCGAGGCGCGAGTTGCCAGAGCTGCTACTTGGCTTTTTGGCTTTTCGTCCGACTCTTCTGCACAAGCTGGATCCCGGTTCCCCGGCGTGGCCCTCACCGCGAAGTTGGGAGATGGCAGGCCGGCTCTTGCGCGCCGATTTGCCACTTGCTGCTGCCATCGGCGGCCCCGCAGCGGATGAGGTTGCCGCTTACTCACGCGTTGTTCACAGTCTTCCCGATGTGGTGTCCATCCTGAACGGAGCGGGTAGCGGGCTCTCGTTCCCGCAGGAACCGTCACAGCGATATGCCATGACGTTTGCATTGGCGGGGCGCCCGGAGACGGTCGCTCAGGCCGTCAACGCGTTCGTTTGGTTATGTGAACGCTCCGATGCCGAGTGGGGCCGCCTATTCGCAGGTCAGGTGCTCGAACGAATGCGCAATAAAAAGCTCGAAGCCAAGTTCATCCAAGCCGCCGTGAAGCAGCCTGCGCTAGTTCGCTTCCTGGGAGAGTATCGTGAGCTCGTCCGACCCGACTGAGGCCGCTATGCGCAAGGCGCGCGGCGCCCTGCTGGAGCTTGCGATTCACTCGCCCTTCTTCGGCACGCTGGCACTCTTCGCAGGGCTTGTTGCAGCGCCTGAGCGGACGCAAACAGCTGCCACGGACGGGAGAACGATCTTCTATTGCCCGGAGTACGTCAACCAGCTCTCTCGTAGGGAGCTGCGTGGGCTGCTGCTGCATGAAGTGCTCCACGCAGCGCTCCTTCACCCTAATCGACGTGGTCTACGTGAGCCGCTTCGATGGAATCTCGCCGCGGACATCGTTACCAACGGAATCGTGCGGGCTCTCAATTGGGCTGAACTCCCGGACGGCGCCATCATCGAAGCCGCGCTCGAGACCTTCAGCGTCGAGGAGGTCTATGAGTTAGTACCTGTAACTCCGCAAACCATGGCCGGCTTCAAACCGGACCTGCTGGAGTCCGAGGGACCCCAATCGAATGCGTCAAGGGGCGAGAATGAAGCTTATTGGCGGCAGGCCCGCGCTCAGGCGGAGGTGCTTAGCGCGCACGGCTCACAACCAGCAGGACTCAAGCGTGAGCTTGCTAGGCTCGCAGACGCCAGGGTGGATTGGCGCACCGAGCTTTGGCGCTTTGCCGCAAAGACCCCAGACGACTTCGAGGACTTTGATCGCCGCTTCATTCATCGAGGCCTCTACCTTGAGTCCCTCACCGCCGAAACGCTGGAGTTGAGCGTTGCACTCGACACCAGCGGCTCTGTCTCGCTGCCGCTCCTCGGTAGCTTTCTTAGTGAGGTGAAGGCCATTCTTGGCCTCTACCCGCGTGTCCGCGGCCAGCTCTACTTTGCGGACGCCGCGCTGTACGGTCCTTACGATCTCGAGCAGCCTATCCCTACGGCTTCGGGTGGAGGAGGCACCTCCTTTGCGCCATTCTTTGAGGCACTCGAGCGAAATGCAGAGGCCGGAGCCAGTCGGGTAGCAATCTACCTAACGGATGGCTTCGGAGAGTTTCCGAGTTTCGTTCCGACGCTCCCAGTGCTTTGGGCTGTCGCCCCGGGGGGGGCACGGGATGAGCGCTTTCCGTTCGGTCGCGTGATTCGGATGGTCGACTAGCGCGGCCTCTTTGTTAGCCCATCGAGCACACGGGGGCTCTCGTCGTTCGCCAGCAGCGCAAGTGCGGCTTCAGGCGTCGCTCGGTTTTTTGCCACCGCTCGGCGCACCGTTGGGCTCCTGTCTTTGGCCAGCTTCGCTAGTAGTGTTGGTGGCGTGTCTTTGCGCGAAGCCGCAGCAAGGCGGCAGAGCCCATCCGATTCGGATAGCAATGCGGGCTCCGCGCGCGCCAGCAGTTCCGGACTCGTAATCGCCACCGCCGCCCGTCTCACAGCTCGCCGTGGGTGACTCATGGCGGAAATCACTGCTGAGGTGGGACAGCCCGGGTTCTGCAAAGCGGCAATCGCAACCCTCGCTACCGCGTCCATCACCAGTCTCTCGAGCTCCTCTGGTGCTGTTGTGGCGCGGTTGGCAATCTGTTCGCGAACTCGATAGTCGGCATCGGCTGCTAACAATTGAGACTCTTCGGCCATAAGGTCCTCCAGCGAAGCGATCGCCATACGCGCCGTGAGCTCTCGCCGTACAAGGCCGCTACGGATGGCTGGCGCGAGCTGCCCACTGCGCGCCGCCACGCGAATCGCGGCTCGCACCACTGCGTCGCGCGCCTCTCCCGCAGTTGGGTCTAAATCTAGTAAGTTCAGGGTGGACGCGAGAGGCCAAGCTGGATGCGAGAGGACAATCTCTACGGCACGAGCGCACGACTCTACGTCAAGGAACAACCTGCGTTCACCAGGGCTGCCGAGATAACGTTTTAAGATGGCTTGAAGCTGAGTTTCACTGAGCCGAGGCTGCTTCGCTAGTCCACGCAGAACCTCTAGAATCTCCCAGTGGTCGCTCGTAGTAAGCGCACGCTGCAATAGCTCAGCGAGCTTCTCTCTTGAGGTGTGCACATAGTGAGCATGAAAGAAGCTTCCCAGCTCGGCGAACAGCTCTGGTGCAGGTGGCTCTGCTGGTGATAGCGCCTCGGCCAAGAGCAGTAGTGGAGGCCCATTAGCCTCTCGGCCGGCGCGGCCCTCGCGAACATCAAGAGCAATACGAAAGGCGCCACGAATTTCACCCGTTCGGCGAATCGACGGGTCCCGGGCCCAAGCGCTGAGCTCCGGCGGCGCGCCATGAACCAGGAAGGCAATCACTGCAGGTACAGGAAACTTGGCAAAGGCCTCCGGTCCCCCGAGCGAAGCAAGCCCAATCGCAGGGTGTGCCAAGACTTGCTTAGGAATGGCCGGCGCTATGCTCAATAGTGTTTTTAATGGTGTATTAGTGTGCGCCGCGATTTTGGTGAGGAGTTCGTGATGGTGTGGGTACTCCTTGGCTAGTGCTGATAACCGCTTTTCACTCGTGCGAGCGCTTTGGGCCTCCGCAAGCGCTTTCGGTAGTCCCTTGTGCTCGGCCTCGCTCATGGTGTTCGTTTCTGCTTCGACGAGGTCTTCTTGGACCCGGTCTTTTTTGCCATTTGCTCAAGAGCCAGCGCCCGGATGTGAAGGTTCTCGTCCTGTGCCAATTGCGAAAGCGCGGCGACGCTAGCTCTCGGGCAGGCAGCCACCGCCGCTCTGACCTCGCTGTCTGCGTCTGTGCATAGCAGCTCCAAGAGGTCAGGCGGCGTGCTGACAGCGCGAACGAGTTGCAAGCGGACCTTAAGGTCTGCGTCCTCCGCAAGCGCCTCCAATACGGCTCGCGGTAAGTTGCGCTGGCGCGCCAGCTCACGGCGAGAGGCTGCGATTGGGTCGAGCAAAACTTCCTCCAGCTCAGGCGGTACTTGTTCTGATTCGAGGGTGGCGGCTTGCGGCGCAACAGCGCGGAGCTTGCCAAGACTCGCAGCGGCCGCCGTTCGAACTTGTGGCGTTGGATCTACTGACAGCCGACCGAGAACCTCGGCGCCCGCGGCCACATTGCTAGCGACGGCCCCGCGCACGTAGGCGTTCGCGTCGCGCGACAGTTGTTCCAATATCGCTAGAGGGGTTGCTGCGTTCGCTCCGACTAACTGCCTAACGCTTTGCGCCGAGTCCGCGGCAAAGCGGACAAGCTTGTGTGGGTCCTTGGTGTTCCTGCTGACGGCCTCGCGCAGTTCTACCCGCAGGGTACCGTCAAGCTGGCTGAGCTCGGCGTCTGTTGAGTTGCTTGCTCCGGCAAGCGCCAGAAACCGGATGACGTCGACTGAATCCCGAAGCAGACATTCTCGCAGGCGGTCTGGTAGGTCTCCTCGGCGGACGACTCGCTGTCGTACTGTGTCTGCGCTGTCGCGACTTAGCTCCTCCATCGACGACTCGCTGAGCTGCTCGTGCCCAGCTGCTGCGCAACGCACGTCGACTCGTTCAGACTTTGCCAAGTGAGCGAGCACCTCTGGGGGGGTCTTGGGGTTTCGCGCAAGATCCAGCTCTACCTCTGCTCGCGCTCCCGGACTAAAGACCGTGCGTGATAAGGCTTCAAGATGATGGCTCGAAAGTCGGCCGTTCTTTGCTAACGCAACCCGTACCTTCTCTGCCGGATCTGCGAGCAAGACCGCAATATCGGTTGCAGCAGACGCTGACCGAGCCGCCGCCGCGCGAACCTCGGAGTGGGCGTCCTTCACACCGAGATCTGTAAGCCGACCATCGCGTTGGAGCAGTTTCAGCTTGGTCTCGAGCCGACTATTGGGAAAAACCTCTCGCGCAACTGCGATGGTGAGCGCTGGCGGGCTTCCACCGAGCGGATGTGATGCGGTGACTAACGCCTGCACAAGTGCGACTGGATCTTTGGCCGAACTCAGGCCACCAAGCAACGTCGCACGCGCAGCCTGCGATAGCCTCGGCCCGATCATTGCGAGCGCCTCTGCGACCCGTGCTCGAGGAACGTCCGCTTGTTCGGAGAAGCAGGCTGCCAAGTGGCTTTGGTGGGCCTCGAGCAGTGCGAGCGCCGCCTCAAAATCGGACTCAATCAGATCGCAAATCAGCGGCTGAAGAAAGCTTGCTGGCGTGGGCCACCACAACGAGAGAAGTCGACGGGTGGCCTCGAGCGCCGTGGGGTCCTGAGCGATAGCGCTCTTTGCCTCCGTCCCCAAGCTCGGTTTGACTGCGGCCCGCGTGTGCCCTTTGGACTGCAAGATAGCGTCAAGCGTCTCCAGCGTTGTGGTCGGCCAAAAGGAGTATTGCGAGACTTCAAAGTCCTGCCAGAAGGGAGAGAAGGCCTGCCGCAGCGCCGAGCTTACGACTCCAGCTTCGATCATCGTAGCCCTTGGGAAGTCGGCAGGATCCTCCGGAATTGCGTCATGCAACTCAAGCGGACCGGTGGCGTGGACCCATGGAACTTCGAGCCACTGTTCGCGCGCTAGACGTCGAAGAACGAAGCGCGCGAGCCCGCATTGGCTCGGCAGTGCAATGTGGTAGACCTCAGAGTCGGACATGGCGCAATTGCCGAGTAACCTAGCGCATTCGCTGGAGTTCAGCTGCGCGGAAGCGAAGCCCGCAGCAGCGTGCCCAGCTTTGTTGTGCCAAGAGCGCTCTCCGGCTTCCCATCCCTCACCGCGATGCGCCCTCCAATCACGACCAACTGCACGGCTTTCTCGTTACGCCGCACGAGTCGCTTGAGTTCGTCAAAGCCAGCCATTGGCTGCTCGTGAATGTCGTCAAGCGAAGCGTTGAGTTCCTCGGGCCGCAGCACGACGAGGTCTGCACGGTCCCCCGGGTCGAAGCCGACCGGCGTCAATGCGCAGGAAGTCGGCTAGTTCGGACGTTAGTCGCGCCACGGCCTGGCCGATCGTCATAAACGGTGTGCCGCGGATCGCTTGTTCGCGTACCTCACGCAACATGCGTAGGGGAAAGTTGTAGTGGGCTATGTTGCGTAGATGGGCGCCTGCGTCGCTGAAACCGAGACCTGGGGGTGCTTCATGATCCAGCGCAGCCACTCGGGTCGATCGTTGCCAATGACGGTGTACCAGCGCAGTTCCTCTCCGTAGTCCGCAACCAAGTCGAGGAAGGTATCCACCGGCGCCTGCTTGCGAGCGCGGGCGAGCGCGCTAAAGCTACTTCCGATGAGGCTCGGGTCTGGGCAGGCAATGATGGCGGTGTCATCGAGATCGCGATGGTATGCGCGACCAAAAAGGCGACTCGCCCATTGAGACTTAAAGCTCCTTCTAAAGGTCGCGCTGCGGAGTAGCTCCGCTCGAGCGACCGGGTCTTTGATATGTAGCGCCGCCGTCCCCGCCGCAATCTCCTCGAATACGGGTGCTTCCATGCCGTCGACCCAGAGGTCAAACACGTTGGGAAGGGATTGGAAGCGCACGTCGGCGCCTAACCAGCGGGTAAGCCGCGACAGTAGCCCCACCAGGCGGAAGGGCATGCGCGCCGCTTTCGCGTCCATCATGGTGATCAACATTGTCTTCAAGCCGTGGCGTAAGAGACCGATCGATTCCAAATAGAAGAGGAGTACGTTGAGTTTGGTGCTTACGTTGGGTACGCCCTGCAGGATGGCACCGCGGCGCCTGAGAATACGCCCAAGTCGTCGGTACTCTGACCAGGTAGCAAAAACGCTTGGTGTGGGGCGGCTACGTAAGTCTTCGTCGTCGCCATCCATCTTGTCCCAGGTCAAGGTGTTGATGGATAGTCCGATATAGCCTTGCTCGAGGGCCTCCTCCAGGCGCAGCTCCATCTGGCGCATTTCTGCGGCATCCGGCCTTACCCCCTTGGTCAGCGAACGGCGCAATCCCATGGCGCTCGCGCGAATCGCCGAATGCCCCAGCAGCACCGCCAAGTTGGGCCCGAGCGCCAAGCTCTCGAGGTGTGCTGCATACTCCGTCGGTCCGTCCCAGGTCTTGCTCTTCTCGAGTAGCGGTTTGACGATTGCCCGTGGGATCCCCTCCACCCGACAAAACATGTCCGCCAGATCGGCTGGGCTACCCTCGACCATCGAAAGGCCGCAGCTGCCGACAATGCAGGTGGTGACGCCATTGCCGCACCGACTCGCTCAGGCCCGGCCCGACCTCCACCTCCGCGTCATAGTGGGTGTGGAGATCGATGAACCCGGGGGTAACCCAGGCCCCGTTCGCGTCAATGACCGTAGCAGCCTCGGGAGCAGAAGAGCCGTGAGGCAGCAGCGCGCGCACTCGGCCATGTTCAATCAATAAGTCGAGCGGCTCACCCTCGGCTCCGGAACCGTCAAAGACCGTCCCTCCGCGTAGGAACAACAGCGGTTGCGCGTCGTCGACCATCGCTGAACCGTAGCGCGGAATCGCGACCGTGGTTGGCCTTGAGAGGCGCGCAGGCGTGTTTCAAGCTCCTTTGGAGCACAGCCGACTCCACGTTGACCTCACTATGGCCGCGACCTCGTTTGGGTGGCTGACGTGTACGGCGTGCCCTCCGCCGTCGATTGTCGACGTGTCCCATGGGTGGGCTTGCGTGAGTGGCTCGAGCGAGCCGTGAATGACGTGGACAGGGCAACGGAGCTTGGCTGCGTCGTGGAGGAGGCTCGAGTGGGAAGCAGCCGCGGAAGCCTTCGCCAGCTGTTGCGCCGTCCGGCATGCCACGCCTCTTCGCTTGAGGTCATAGGAGGCGCTCTCGAGCGTCTCACGAACCTCTTGCGTAATCGTGAGCTCGTTGGGTAATAGGCGTCTAGCGAGTTCTTCTACGTTGCTATGCTCGAGGACGTGAGCGACGAAAGGCGTGAGCTGTGCCAAGATCGATGCCGGCTTGAGTAGGAATGGTGGGGCGATAAGTACTAGTGCCGAGACCCGCTCGGGGTGGGCCAGAGCGAAGCGCACCGCTGTCACGGCACCAAGCGAGTGGCCGACCAGCACGAGCGGGCGCCTACGCGGCTCCAAGACTCCGAGCAGCCAGCGCTCGCCGGTCTCACCGGCTAGAGCTGCCGCCGAGCGACCAAGGCCCGGAAGATCGACTCGCAGGCTCGGTAGCTCCAATCGTTTCGCCACGGGGCGAAAGGAGTCGCCGTTCCAGGGGAGCCCGTGAAGGAAAAGCAACTCGGCCTCTTGTGCGTCCCCAACCACGAAGGTGCCACCACGCAGCTTGCCTCGCTCGGCTCCGGACGCCGCTCCAAATCGCGTGGACACGAGCTCGTCGCACCAACGGGTAAGACTTTCCCTCAGGTCCGGCAGGGCAAGCCCAGCGGCCGCTGTGTGCGCATCGCTGCTGATTGTGTCGTAGCGATCCTCGCTCAGGAAGCCGAGCGCTTCGCGGCTTAGCCCTGTGACTGCCGAAGGGAGCGGACGTACCAGTGATAGGGGCAGCAGGTGCTTCGGTACAGGCACGCTCAGGTGCTTCGCGAGATTCGCTATCAGCTTTGGTAGTTCCGGCGTCGTTTGATCGAGCACGGTTAGCTCCGTCTCGAGCGTTTCCGGTCGCACGGGCACACTGGCTAGGACGGCAGCGAGGTGGTCTACCGTGACGACGGGTACGAACGTCTTCGAGCTTCCCACTAGCGCGGGGAGACGGCCTTGCCAAAGTCGCTCCACCGTCTCGCCAAGGCCAACGACCTGTGTCGTTCTTCCGTTGCGAGAGTCCCCAATCACTCCGCTCGGGTGCACCACCGTCCAAGGGAGCTTGTGCTGCTCCGTGAACGAACGAAAGGCGGCATAAGATTCATACTTGGAGGCCTCGTACGCGCCGTGGTCGCGGTACAGCATATTTCGAGCAGCCGGGGTGAGCGGAAACCGCAGGCCCTTGAGTGCAGCAGGGGGCTTCGTCATGCGGTAGCCACCCAAGTAGACGAACCTGCGCAAGCGACGGCGTTTGCGAGCCCACTCGAGCACGTTCAGGGTGCCATCAACGTTGGCTGCGCGAGCCTCCGGTACCGTCAGTCCGAACTCGAAGCGCGCAGCAAGGTGATAAATGTCACCCACTTCCGGTTCGCCAGCCCCGGCCAGCCCTAGGTTGGGCCTAAGGACGTCGCCTTCTTCAATGTGTAATAAATCGTCATTCCCGCCGAGACTCCTAACGAACGCCCGTAGCTCTGGCTGACGACGCTCTGCGTCGCGAACCAAGGCGATGGTGCGTTGCCCGCGGCTCGTCAACGCCGCTAGCAGCCAGCGCCCAATGAACCCCGTCCCTCCAGTCACCAACGCATCAACCGACACTCGTACTCCTTCAGAAGCTGACATGGGCTCAGCATGGGTTCCGTGAAGAATGAAGGAAAGCGAATGTATATAATGGCTGGTATGAGCGATATTGATGTGCGAGCGATCAATCTCAACCTCCTCCCGGCCTTGGAGGCGCTCTTGATCGAAGGCACCGTGAGCGGAGCCGCGCGCAGGGCACACGTGACCCAATCGGCAATGAGTCACTCCTTGGCCCGTTTGCGTGAAGCACTAGGGGACCCGCTGTTCGTGCAGATTGGACGCCGTCTCGTCCCCACCGCGCGTGCACAGGAGCTCGCGATCGTCTTGCCGCGGGCTCTCGACCAACTCGGGGAGGCGGTTCGGGGAGCGCGTCCCTTCGACCCGGCGCTATCTAGGCGCAGCTTTCGCGTGGCGACGCTCGACTACTTCGAGCTCACGACCCTAACCCGGCTGATGAACTATCTGCAACGGCACGCACCCGGGGTGCGACTCGAGATTGAGCGCTTTTCCGGCGATCACCTGCCGGCGTTGGTCAGCGGCGAGGTCGACCTTGCATTGGTGGGTAGCGCGGTGAAGGCGCCCCCGGGCGTTCGCCGAGCGTTGCTGTATGAGGACCCCTTCGCAGTGATATTGCGCAAAGGTCATCCGCTTGGCGCGCGGCGCGGGCTAAACCTCGAGACCTTCGTCGCGCAGAAGCACGTGCTCGTGAACGTTGAAGGTAGAGGGGAGGGCCCTGTCGACCGAGCTTTGGCGAAGCTGGGCAAGACGCGCGAGATCGAGCTACGTGTCCCTCACTTCAGCTCGGCGTTGCTTGCGGTGGCCGAGAGCGATTGCATTTGTACTATCGCCGCAAGCGTAGCGGAGCGTGGGAGACAGCTTTTCGGCCTCAGCTTGGTGCCGCCGCCGCTCGCCTTGCCTGCAGCTGGCATCGTCGCACTCTGGCCGCGGCGTCACGAGGACGACGCCGCGTCGCTTTGGTTTCGCAAACTGTTCTTGAGTGATCAGCTCAGCCCGCGGGCGGGCAAAGGTGGTTTCTCGCCGAAGCTTCAGACAACGGAGCGCTCTTGAAGCGGACCCGAAGCGAGCGGGCTGGCTTGCGACTGCATGGTACGGATGCCGCTCTTGCGATTGGCGGTCGCGGCTAACCGTCGCTCTTCCTCGGTTGCGTAGTCGCGATCCCAGGCCAACACCTTCGGCGTCATCAGTGCGTGCCAAAGTGGCGGAATCATCGCGACGAGTAGCGTCGTCAGATACCCACCTACCATCATCGGGGCATCCGGATAGGGCCGCAGATCCTGATAGGGAACCTCTCCTTGCGCGTGGTGGTGAGAGTGTCGCGTGAGGTTGAACATCGCCCAGGAGCTAACGCGACGGTTGGTATTCCATGAATGGCGTGGCTGTACCGGCGTAACCGGATTGCGCACCATGCCATAGTGTTCCATGTAGTTGACGATCTCGAGCAGCGCCTTGCCCCAAAGCGCACAAGCGACGAAGAACGCTGCGGCTTGCCACCCTCCCATGAGCCAGGCCAGCGCTACAAGGAGCACGCTCATGGCGTGGCCACGCAGGAACGCGTTGTGCCAGGAGAGTGCAGCCCGCTTTTTCTTGGCCAGTCGCTCCGTTTCGATTTTCCAGGCACTTAGATTGCCCCGGATGGTCGAACTCAGCACGTGAAAGTAGACATTGCGACCGCGCGGCGCGGTTGCGGGATCCTCGGTCGTCGAGACGTAGCGGTGATGCCCATAGACATGTTCGATAGCGAAGGTGGTGTCGAAGCTGAACGCCAATAGCCAGCGTCCGACGAACATTGAGATGGGGTCCCAGGTGCGATGGGTCAGCTCGTGGGCGGGGATCGTCCCGACCATTCCGATCATCAGGCCAGTGAGCACCCAGCCGGCGAGGTGATGGCCCATGCTGGTGGAGGCGCGCGCCGCCAGTACGTCGTAGCCCGACCATTGCGATACCCAGGCGCCGAAGCCTAGAGGGTCCCCCGGGCAAACCGTCCATATCGCTGTAAAAACGATCGTCGTAAGCAGCGGCAAGGCTAGCCAAAGCTGCGCTGTCAGCAGCCAGTTGTGCCGCAATTGCGGCGTGCTCGTGTCGTCTCCGGCGAGCGCGTCTCCAAGGATATAGAACGCCAGAACCGCGAGTAATCCGGCCGTCCCGTACCAGCTCCCTGCGAGCAGCGCGATCAGCGAGAACAAGCCGATCCCATGGAACAGGAAGTACTTTGCGTAGTCGAAGGCGTCGCGGAGGGCGGAGGTCCTCTGGTTCACGGTCGGTGGCAGCAAAGCGTCTGCGCGCGGAGCCATCTCCGCTTGAGGGCCAAGGTCCGCGGCGGTCAAGAAGCGATCGGCGTGCAGGTGCTCCGGGGAAATACCATGCGTGAGGAGAACGGAAACAGCGGAGTCGATCATGGCCGGAGGCCCGCACAGGTAGGCATGCGCACCTGGCTCAATCAGCGCCGGGAGCTTCTCGGCGACAAGGCCTCGCTCTCCGCCCCAGCGTGCGTCCGGCGCCAGTTGCGACAACACCGGTATGAAGCGGAAGGCGTTTCCCCAGCTGAGGGACAGCGCCTCAATCTCCGCGAGGGCATAAAGATCACGTTCCTCCCTTGCTCCAAATATCAAAGTAACAGGCCGCTTAATGCCCCTTACGGCCGCATCTTGCAACATGGCAAGAATAGGCGGGAGGCCGCTGCCCCCGGCGATCATCAGTAATGGAGCTTCACTGTCGCGAAGCCAAAAGTCTCCGCTCGGGCCTTCGACAATGACCTTCTCTCCACGGAGGTCTTGCTCGTTGATGAAGCTGGAGAGCTTGCCACCCGAGACCTTGCGCACGTAGAAGGTCAGCGTGCCTTGCGCGTTGCTGGGCGTGCCGAACGAGTAGGACCGCGCCACGTTAGCGCCCGGGCCTTCGGGGGCGTCGACGCTCAGCTTGCAGAATTGGCCGGCGCGGTAAGCAAACGGCTCATCGAGCTGCACGGTGAGCTGCGTGATGTCATGGGTGACGCGCTGTTGCTCAATCACTCGCCCGGCGACCTTGCGTTGAGCTGCGCCACTTAGTTTGACCTCTATTCGAACGTCCGACTTCGGGATGCTTTGGCAGGCCAGGATGTAGCCTTGGGCGAGCTCCTCCCTTGTCAGTAGGTAGCTCGTGTCGGTGAGTTCGTTGACTTCCCCAGTGGCGAGCTTGCATTTGCAGGAGGCGCAACCACCGACACGGCAGCTGTTTGGAAAGTCGAGGCCGTTGCGGAGCGCGGCCTGAAGCACCGTCTCTTTGGGCAATAGCGTGATGAGCTGCTCGTTGATCTGTGCCGTCCGCGGGCCTTGAGCGTGCTTGGTCATGGTTCCTCCTGCTCAAGAACCATAGCCAGTGACCGCAGGTCATTTATTGACAACGTGGGGTCATTTGTTGACAGTGAAGGGGTGACCGCTGAACCCGAGGCTGTGCGTTTCGCCATCCCGCCGCCCTATCTGCAGCAGATCGTGCTTCAGGTTGCGGCTTGCGGTGTTGACGTGGGCCGTTGGCTTGCTCCTACGGGGCTATCGGCAGGTTCGCTCGCAGAGCTCGCGCAGGACTTTCCGCTACCGCTCTTTGAGCGATTGTTGCGCGAGGCGCTGGAGCTAACGCGCGAACCTGCGCTGGGGCTGCTCGTGGGCCAATCGCTTCAGCTTCAAACCCACGGCTATCTTGGCTACGCCGCGCTCAGCAGTGGCTCGCTTCGACAGGCGCTGGGGCTGTTTGGCGCCTTTACCCGAGCGCGGCTCTCCTTGCTCGATGTGGTGGTGGAAGAGCGGGGAGACACGGTTCGTGTGCGCATATTGGAGCGCTGGCCACTGGGGGCGGCACAGCGTCCGGTGCTTGAAGCGGTGGCCATGGCGGTGAAAAACATTCTGGAGGCTATCTCGATGGGCAGCTGCCCGATCAATCTCGTCTCGTTTCCATTTGCTGCGCCCAGCTACGCCGACTTTGCAGGTCAGTTATTCGGTTGCCGCGTCCGCTACGGCAGTCGCTGGGCTGGCTTTACGCTGCCGAGTCGTGGGCTTGATCGGCCGCTCCGGGCCGCAGACCCACTCGCCTTTCGCGAGGCGGTTAACATTTGTGAGCGCGAGCTTGCGCGGCTGGCGACGACCGAGACCTTTGCGGGTCGCGTGCGCCGGCTGCTACTCGAGCAGCCGAATGGCTTTCCCTCGCTGCCGGTTTGTGCGCGGCTGCTACAGGTAACGCCGCGCACATTGCACCGCCGCTTGCTCGACGAAGGCACGAGCTTCCGGGAGATCCTCGAGCAGCTGCGCAACCAGCTCGCTCGGGATTATCTGCAGCTGGGGACGCTAAGCTTTCAGGAGATCGCCTATCGACTTGGCTATCGCGATATAGCCAACTTCCGTCGGGCGTTCAAACGCTGGGAAGGGCAGCCGCCGGTGGTCGTTCGCAATAAGCTCATGAGACATTGAACGCGCGCTACGACCGCTCAAGAGACGCCTGCGGCTCCTCGCTGTAACCTTCAGTTTAGCTCGACCGAGCACTCCCCGTCCTCCGCCGGCCGAGCCGGCTCTCCCTCCACCTCTTGCACATTGTAGGTTTGCGTAGCGGAGGCAGAGAAGATGGAGAACGCGAGGGCAAATGCCTCTTCGTGTGATTGAATTGTAAAGCAGCTATCTGTCGCAAATTGGGAGTCGCCGATGTTCAGAATGGTCGCGTCGACCTCGGATTTCGTTTCAAGCTCCGCGTGAAGGGCTGTGCACTCATCCTCGCTTAGCTGACTGATGATAACTTTGTCTAATGCTGATTGTAGGTTCGCTAGTTGCTCGTCCGATAAGGGGGTAGAGGCCAGCTCAAAGTTGTACCAGCACTGTCCCTCCCAACCTCCGGCCAGGCCTTGAATCGTCTTGTCAGCGAGATTGATCTCCACCTCATCTCCCTTGCCTGTGCCAACCTTGGCGAAGCGTAGGACGTTGCAGTCTCCACCAGAATGTCCAGCTTCAGTGAGTTCCTCCTGATTGCATCCACCATCGATGAACTCCGAAGCCGATTGTTGCCAATTAGCCTCTCCGTCGCAGGCCGCCAGAAGTACGAAGAGAGCAGAATAGAGGCTGGTTTTCATTGGATGTCCTTAAGCTCGTACGGTCGTATTGTTTGGTAAGCTGTAGCGAGTAGTCGCTCGCGTAGCCGGACATTGCAGCCACCGTGCCAAGCTGGCGGTGCCCCGCGCGAACTGGATTGAAGCAACTATCTGTAGGAGCCTCGCCGGTGTGTCTTGCCGTTCTTCCGAACACGACATGGTTGTCACGGCTGCTACGCGAGCGAAGAAATCGAGCTCCGCCTTCGCAGGTGTAAGGTGCGCCGAGCCCTCGCGTTCAATGGCTAGGAGCAAGCAGCACGCACAATGAAGTATCGAGGTAGTGTTCTTCCGTTTCTACTCTCGTTGTTTGGCGGGGCCGCGGTGGCCGCAGTCACCCTCTCGGGCTCGGCTGGTTGCAGCGGTACCATCCCGGTCTCGGCCCGGCCCGAATTGGCCCCGCCGACGCCAGCCGAGGCGCAGTCTTTCGCTCGCGGGTCGAACGCCTTTGGTGTGGATCTCTACAAGAATGTCGCCACGGAGGAGGGAAACCTGGCTTTCTCGCCAGCCAGTCTTTCAATGGCGCTAGCCATGACCTGGGGAGGCGCAAAGGGTGAGACGGCAGACGAGATGAAGCGTGTTCTTCATTTCGAGGGCAGTGCTGAAGAGGTCGCGGGAGCAGCTGGTCGCCTTGCTTCCCAGCTCGAAGACCCTGCACGACCGGTCACCTTCCAAATCGCCAATCAGCTATTCGGTGAGGCCTCGATCAAGTTGGAGCAACCGTTCCTGGAACGCACGCGTGACGCTTTTGGAGCTCCGCTGGTCCAGGTCGACTTCCTTGGCAACTTCGCTGAAGCCCGCGTCGATATCAATGAATGGGCTGCAGCCAAGACGCATCGCAAGATCCAAAACCTCATACCCGAGGGAGGCCTCAACGCTGATACCCGGCTCGTATTGGTGAATGCGCTCTACTTCTTTGGGGACTGGGAAGTACCGTTTGAGAAGGAAGGAACCTATGACGCTCCGTTCCGGACAGGTGCTGGGGAGGTCAAGTCCACGCCAATGATGCACTCCCCCGATAATGGCTCCTACTCCTTCGTCGCAAAGGATGGGGTTAAATTACTATCCATCCCCTACAAGGGTAGGGCGATGTCGATGCTGTTTCTTTTGCCCGACGCGATCGATGGCTTGCCGGCGCTCGAGAACTCGCTATCGCTCGAGAAGCTCGATGGTTTGGTAGGCGCGCTCGAGAAAGATAAGCGCGTTGTCGTGTCCCTCCCAAAGTTCGAGATTGATCCGCAAAATTCGCTGTCGCTCGACAAAGTCTTATCAAGGATGGGCATGCCGACGGCCTTTGATGAAAGGAAGGCTGACTTTACAGCGATCTTTAATCCCCCAGCCGTGGAAGACCGGCTTCACATTGAGAAGGTGTTCCACAAAGCCTTCCTCAAGCTGGATGAAAAAGGGACAGAAGCCGCTGCTGCCAGCGCGGTTGTGATGGCCAAAGCCACCGCTGCTGCTCAGAATGACTGTGAATTCACTGCCGACCACCCGTTTCTCTTCGTGTTACGAGATGAGTCCACGGGACTCGCTGTGTTCATGGGTCGAGTGAGCGACCCGACGGTCAAGTAGCTATTGGCTGGCCGATTCGTCAGCGACTTGACCTGGCTCGGCCGCCGCACTGAGGCGAACCGCGAGTTCTTGGCAAGCCTCCTCCAGTGCTAGGGAGAGAGCTTTGACGACCTCCTCCGGGGCAGGAGCCTTGGCAGCGCGCTCGACGCGAACGGTTTGGGCAAGCAGTACTTTCGAGTCGTCTTGCAGTTGGTAGCGTAGCTCAATCAGCGCGTGCCGGCTGGCCCCAAGGCGTACCTCCTCGAACGCCAGCACCTCCACTTCGAGCACGAGCGCATCCCCAGCGAGTTGCTCGCTGAATCGACCCTGCTCGAATAGCGCCCGGTCAAGCTCGCGATGCACCAGCTCCGCTGGCTTCTCCGTCCAACGACGGTCCTCATAGTAGCCACCCTCCACGGCCGACGAGCGAAAGTAGAGCTTCTTGTTCAAGTGAGAGCTGGCTTTGACTCGACTTATGCGCACCAAGCGCAGATGGCTGTTAGGCGAACTGGCTGAGGGAGATAGAGGTTCACTGGTGAGCGATGGCGGGCTCATCGAATAGTAGTGAACGTTGAGCGCAGGTTGTTTGTCTGTGAGCGCGCAGCTGGAGAGCATGAGGTACCAAAGCCAACTGGGGCCGTCGGTGGCGCTCAAGGCTGCGCTCCTTTGTCGCGTCCTTTGAGCAGCATGTCCGAGTCTCGTTCGAGTACCTCGGCCAGGTCGCGGATTGCCTGCGCGGCCTCCCCTACGTCACGCAGCGTCTCGTCCAGTCCCTCCGCGCTGTCTCCCACGCGGCCCAGGGAGTTGCTGGTTTTTACGACACTGGAGACTAGGCCCTCTTTGCCATCGAGGTGAGCCAATAGCGTGTTGAGCTGCCTCACCGTGCGGTCGATGCCCGCAAGCGCGTTGGCTGTGCTTTGCGGCAGCTCCGCCTCGTTTACTGCCTTTGCGAATTGGCGGAAGTCCTTGAGTGCGTCCCGCGCACTGAGCACGACGGCGAGCACCTCGTCAGGTAAGCCCTTGAGTCGTATCTCCTCCAGGACCAAATCGACATTACGCAGAATGGATTCAGCCCTCGCCATCAGCCCAGGCAAGTTGTCCAGCGCTTGGATCAAGCTCTCTTCGAGGCTTTTGAACAATGAAACCGCTGCCGCTATGGCGTTGGGATCGGCCGCAAAGGGCAACTCCGGCACTGGGTTGACCTTCACGTCGAAGTAGTCGAGCAGTAGAAACTTCAAGCCTGTAATACCTTGGGAAGCCAGCTGCGCTCGCAGGTCGACTGGAACCAGAAAGCGCGGGACTTCGGCATTGCCGTCTTCCACCAGTCCCATCCGGCGAATCGCTGCGACATCGAGCGCCATCTCCACGTCCACATGCCGATGATCAGGCGCGATCACGATCGCGCTGACGACCCCAAGCGGTACACCACGAAAGCGTACTGGCGCTCCTACCTCCAAGCCTTGCACCGATTCGTTGAAGTACGTGTGGTAGCTCACCGTCTCCTTCTTGGTAGAGTGCGCTCCCAGCGCGGCCGCCGACACGATGCTGATTGCGACGGTGAATAGGACGAAGAGTCCCAGTTTGAAGGCATGGTTCTTAGCTGCCACGGTGTTCGCTCGCTTTGCGTTGAAAAAAGTCGCTTACCCGCTTGTCTTTGCTCTGTGCCAGCTGCTGCGGAGCTCCCTCGGCGATCAGGCTGCGACTGGGCCCATCGAGCAGAATGCAGCGGTCCGCAATGGCACCTACCGAGGCCATTTCGTGAGATACCAGTATCACCGTAACGCCTATGACTTTGGCCAGCGTTACAATCAGCTGGTCTAGCTCGGCGGACGTGATGGGGTCGAGCCCCGCAGACGGCTCGTCCAAGAATAGTAAGCTTGGTTCGAGCGCGAGTGCGCGAGCGATAGCTGCGCGTTTGCGCATGCCGCCGGAGAGCGCCGCCGGCAGTTTGTCGGCCTCTTGCTCGAGCCCGACGAGCCTCAGCTTGGCCAGCGCCATGACGCGTACCAGCTCCCGCGGAAGCTCGGTCCATTCGCTAATTGGTAATGCAACATTGTCGAGTAGCGACAGCGATCCAAAGAGCGCTCCGGCTTGAAACATCACGCCAAAGGAAGGTCGTCCCACGTCGAGTCCGTTGTGTGTGGCGCCGGACAGCAGCACCTCTCCAGCTAGTGGAGGCTCCAAGCCGATGAGGTGGCGCAGAAGTGTGGATTTTCCGCAGCCGCTCCTGCCCAGGATGGCGACGATTTCTCCTTGGGATACTTCGAAGCTGACATGCTCAACCAGCACTTCGCTGGCGTCATAGCCAACGCTGAGGTCTCGTGCCTGTAAGGTGGGCTGTGTCATACGTTCGAGAGCCTAAAGACCACGGTGAGGGATGCATCAATGAGCACGATGACGAAGAGCCCAATGACCACTGTGGAGGTCGTACGCCTGCCAACACCCGCCGCGCCGCCCGAGGTAGCAAATCCTTGCTGACAAGCGATGAGTGCGATTGCTAGCGCGTAGCAGGCCGCTTTGATGAGGCCGCCAGCGATGTCCCACGGCAGGATGGCCGTACGCGTTTCAGCTAAGTACGCAGTGGCGCCGATCTGCAGGTTGTAGCGTGCGACGGTCATTCCGCCGAGCACCCCAAAGAAGTCCGCTACGACGGTCAGCAAGGGCACTACCAGCAATAGGGCCAGGACGTGTGGGAATACGAGATAGCGCATTGGGCCGAAGCCCATTGCACGAAGCGCATCGAGTTCCTCTGAGACCTTCATCGTCCCGAGCTCTGCTGCAATACCTGCACCCGACCGGCCACACACGATGATGGCCGTCATCAGTGGCGCCAATTCACGTGTAACAGCCAGCCCGACGATGTCGGCTACGAAGATGTCCGCACCGTAGGTCTGCAGCTGGCGCGCCGATTGAAAGCCCATCACGAAGCCCACGAGGAAGTTGATGAGCACCACGATGGGCAACGCGTCCGCGCCAGCTTTGCTCGCCAACCCGAGCAGAGACCGCAGATTCCCTGTGTGAGGTCGCTTGAGAACGGCCCCCAACGCCGAGGTGGCGCTGCCAATGAAGGCGACCAACGTCGTGAGGTCGGCTCCTAGCGCTTGTGTTCGCATTCCGAGCGCTTCCACCGCCAGACCTGCGCGACTTGCGGCTGCGCTGGTCGACTCAACCGAACTCGCATTGGGGGCGGTCGCGTCCCCGCCATAAAGGGCGATCAAGGCACGTGCGCGTTCGCTTTGGGCAATCAGGGAGCAATCGACGCCCTTTGACTGCAGACGCGAGCGCCAGTGAACCAAGAGCGCCATCGCCGCGCCGTCCAATTCAATTGCCTGAGTCAGGTCAAGGTCGAGCCGAGCGCCCGGCTCGCTTGAAGCGAGCTCCAGCGCTTCTGATAGTTGTTTGGCGGTACCGAGGTGGAGCGGGCCAGTGAGCGCAAGGCGCTGCCCATGGCGCGACACCGTCGGCTCGCTCGAACTCAAGCCGTACTCTGCCGCGCGCGTAACTCAATCTTCAACACCCTGGCGCACTGGCAACCTGCGCGCCATCCGCGCTGGGGGAAAAACGGCCATTTTGAAGGGCGGAAGCCCAGCCCATCAGTCGAATCGACGGCCACTGACCGTCGATTTGATGGGCTAACTGCGCTGCCGCCGTCCCCTCGTTAGGCGGCTCGGCGCGTGATCATGAACCTTACTCAGCGACGTTGACCAGGCAGTCATTGCCGCAGGCATCTGCGTCAACGGTGTTGCCATCGTCACACTCTTCATTGCCTTCGCTCTGCACGACGCCATCACCACAACGTTCGTCGAGAACGCAGCCCGCCGCGCATTCGGCGTATCCCCCATCATTCACGCCGTCGTCGCATTGCTCGCCGAACAGGCTGTTGACATTGCCATCACCGCAAAACGCTCCCGTGACGCAGCCGGGCGCGCAGCCGTCATAGGGAGTCAAGTTCTGACCGTCATCACACTGCTCGAACTCGGGTTGCAGGATACCGTCCCCACAGCGGGGGCCTCGCTTGCAGTCTGGGGTGCAATTTCCCCAGCTGCCGTCGTTCATGGCTGCACCTTGATCGCAGGCCTCGTCGGGCGTCTTGACGCCGTCGCCGCAGACGCTCTCGCAGGTGGTGGTGGCGTTGAGGAAGTTCGAAAGGGTTAGTCGGTAATGTGACTCGGTGGTCTGACGCTCGGCTTGGAAAACCGTAATTTCATAGACGTTGCCAACCTGCAAATTGAGCTCGTCCTGTTGCGCGCCGAGATCCACGGTGGCGTCGAGTGCGTCGTGAACGCCACCGAGGTCGACGGCGAGCCTGCGGTTGATGAAGACCCACACGTCGTCATCCCCCGTGAAGTCCAGCACCTCGTTGCCCTTGAACTCAAACCAATAACGAACCTCGCTCGTGAAGTGGAAGTTGTTCGGGTTGGCCTGGTTGCCCCAACCCTGATTGTTGATGGGGAAGAAGCTCTGGTCATCGAATTGGAATGCGCCGGAGGGCAGCTGCCCGAGCGTCAGCGTCTGCAGCACAGGGACGTTGACTCCGGGCACGTCGCGGTACCACTGATCAAAGTTCGCTTGACCAGAGGTGCTCACGGTCACCCCTGTACCGTAGGGATCGGCATAAACAGGCTTACCGTCGGCTCCCAGCTGATCAGCCGCGATCTCCGGCTCGATTACGATGGTGAACCTTTCGAAGTCGGGGTGAGTATCAAGAAAATCACGGTAGACCACAGGGAGCACGAGCTCGGTGGGCTCGACCGTCGACGGTGGGCAGATGTAGCCGGGCTCTACTTGGCAGGTCGCTGAGCAGCCATCCCCAGGCGAGGTATTTCCGTCCTCACACTCTTCGGTGCCGTTCGGCAGCAAGATCCCGTCTCCACAGGTGGTCGTGCAAGGCAGGGCCGGGCTCGCGGAGCAGTCGGGCTCTGAAGTACAAAAGAGGGGCGTGCAAAGATCTCCCGAGTCATTGTTACCGTCGTCGCATTGTTCAGAGCCTTCGGCCACGCCGTCGCCGCAGACAGTCACTTCGCAAGGCTGACCAGGAACATCACACTTGTAGCCGGGCTCGAGCTGGCAGAGCTCCGAGCACCCGTCGCCAGCGGTGGGCGGAGCGTCATCATCCTCGCACGCCTCTTGGCCGGCGAGGATACCGTCGCCACACGCTGCGGCCTCACACAACTCGTTAGGGTCGGGGCAGACCCACCCAGCCTCGACCGTACATAGGGACGAGCAGCCGTCGTCGCTCGTGTCGTTGCCATCGTCGCAGGTCTCGGCGCCAGAAATGGTGCCGTCGCCACAAACGATCGTCGAGAAACATGGCTCGCCTGGAGTGAGACAGCCAAAGCCCAACTCAATGGCGTTGCACGTGCCAGTGCAGCCATCTCCCGATTCGGCGTTCCCGTCGTCGCAGACCTCAGTCGCTTGTTTGATGCCATCCCCACAATAGGGGCCCGGCCCTTCTCCACCTTGCCCGCCGCCGCCGGAGCTGTTGCCACCTGTGGTGAACCCAGCCCCCTCCGCCCCTGTGCCGCCGCCGCCGCTCGAGCTGGCTCCACTGCCACCGCCACCCGTCGTTGAACGGATTAATTCAATGTCACCACAACCAAAGGCGAGCAAGAGAGCGCTTCCCAGCAGGTACTTCCGAACTGAAGACTCAAAAAGATCGAAGCGCGCAGGCATATTGGGCATTGCGTCATAGTACCGAACCTTGGGCAATCCGGAAGCCCTTCGCGCTGTGAGGAGCTGATGCCTCAGGCGCATAGTGAAGCGAAATGTCGGATGCCCGCGCCTCCCAATTGTGGGTAGGACGGTGACACGCAAACGTCACACAAGTCACCGTCCTCGACTAGGCTCACAGTGTGTTCTTCCTGGTTGATTTCGTGCGGCGCAAGCTAGCTGAGCGCGAGGCCTTCCCTCCAGCCTGGCGCGCGATCCTGCGTGCTCGCGTTCCCTTCTATCAACGCTTCACCTCCGCGGAGATACAGCGCTTCGAGCGCAAGCTGCAGGTGTTTGCACGCACCAAGCCCTTCTCCGGTGCCAGCGGTATGGTGATTACCGATGAGGTCAAGGTGGTAGTTTCCGCAGCCGCAGCGCGGCTTGTGATGAACCTGCCGAATGAGCACTATGGGCGGCTAAACGAGATTGTTGTTTATCCATCTCATTACAAGCATAAGGATAAGCAGGGCGTCGCGGTGCTAGGGGAGGCCTTCGGGCCGGGTGTCGTAGTGCTCTCTTACCGAGCAGTGTTGCAAGGACTGTCCAACCCACACGACGGTCACGACACTGCCAGTCACGAATTTGCACACGCCCTCGACGCAGCAGATGGTGCCTTCGACGGTACGCCGGAACTCCAATCCGTGGAGGCTTACGGACCATTTTCCTCAGTGGTGACGCGCTCATTTAATAAGCTATCTGCCAAAGTGGGTCGCAGGCAGGCTGACCTAATGCGTGAGTACGGTGCGACCAATGAGGCCGAGTTCTTTGCAGTAGCTACCGAGACGTTCTTCGAGAAGCCTGAGCAGCTCCTAAAGCGGGAGCCTGCACTGTACGCGGTGTTAGCGACTTACTACCAAGCGGACCCAGCGCGGCGCTGAGCGGGCTCGTCGCCCTGGCCCGCTGGCTGTACTTTCCAGCGCAGGTTCGTGCACACCTCGCAAACGAGCTCGTTGAGGCCCGGAGACCCGTAGGCCGCAAGTTCGTGGGTTCCGCCCCGGACCTGCGCCAACGGGCCGAGCATTCCGCGCGGGGCTGGCGGCCAAGCCGAGGGAGCCATCCGGGTATAGCGATAAACCACAAGCACCGCTTCTATTGGTGGTCCGCACAGGCTATCGAGCCAGGGAGCAAGACTGGCCCATAGCGCAGGGGTCAGTGAGAATGGGTCAACGTGGATCAGTAGGGTTGTAGGGCCTTGACCGCTCATCTCACGCAACGCGGCTACCGCGTCGTCCACCACGTTGGCGTGCGTCAATTGTTCGGCACGTAGCTGCTCACGTAGCTCGTCGCGGGTTGCGGCGTGAGCCTCGCCCAGCGTCGCCGAAACGCAATGAACGCCTAGCACGTCGAGCGCAAGCCCCGCCGAACACCGGTAGCGATCAGTCCTCTCTAGCGCTTCACGTTCGATATGGGCGTAGCGAGCAAAAGCTGGGATCGCAATGTAAGCATCGAGTTCGCGCTTCCAGCGAGCTTCATTCGTCGCCGAATGGAGCAAAAAGCTATGGGTATCGATGTAGTGGACGCGCGACCCCCGTTGGGTGAGCGCATGGGCCAACTCCACGAGCGCGGAGTGTTTAAGGATGTCTCCTCGATTCCCGACGCTGCGGGTCTGCGGGTTCACTGGGCGTACCATGCGCGGAAACAGCGTAGTCCCAAAGTGGTCGCGCGTGGATTGGCCAACGTACGGCGATCGCGGAGGTACACGACCGCTCAGCCGCCTGGGAGATCTTCCCAGTCGGTCCACTCCACAGCGTTTTGTGCGAGGAACGCCTTCACTGCGACGCCGATTGTTGGAAAGAAAGACGTGTCGTCGAGCGGGGCTCCGGGTTGCGCCGGCTCTCCCTTCGCGGTGGGCGCACGGGCTGGGCGCTGCAAACCGTAGCGCAGCAGACGATCCTTTACTGGGTCCTTGAGCTCGGCGAAGGTCAAGTCGACCTGTCGTGTCGCAAGCTCTGCCAAGAGCTCCTCGAGCATCTCGGCCGCAGTCGAGTCGATATCGGTAATCGGCTCGGCAGCGATCAATACCCAGCGCACTTTGCAGGATGCGCCGTCAACCTCCGCGAGGACACGGGTGCGAAATGTATCGGCGTTGGCAAAAAACAGCGGTGCATCCCAGCGATAGAGCAATAACCCAGGGATCTCTTTGGCCTCGGGGTAACGCCTAAGGTCGTGATAGCCCTTTACTCCTTGCGCGCGGCCGAGCACGGCGTCGTGGGGACGCCAGGCACGTCGCACAAAGTCTAGCAGCGACACCGCGACCGTCGCAGCAATGCCCGGAATGACACCGACGAACGCGACTGCCGAGAAGCCAAATAGCGCAAGTACGAGGTCCGTACGCCGAGCCCGATAGAATAATAGCAGCGCCTGCCCGTCGAAGATCCGCAGCGCTGCGGCGATCACTACCGCAGCCAGCGCCGCGCTCGGTAGGTTCTTGAGCAAGCCCGGCGCAACCAGCAGCAGCATCGTAATGAGGAATGCTCCCGTCACGCCTGTCAGCTGGGTGCGCGAGCCTGCGGACTCTGCAACAGGGGTTCGCGAGGAGCTGCTGCTGATTGGAAAACCGCTGAACATCCCGGAGGTAAAGTTCGCGGCCCCAAGCGCGATCAGCTCTCGGTTAGGATCGACGCGGTAGCCATTGCGAGCAGCGAAAGTGCGAGAAAGCACGCTTGTATCAGCAAACGCCACCAGCGCTATTCCCACCCCTGCGACCAGCAGCTGCATCAGATCATCGGCGCTGAGCGCCGGCAAGGAAGGCAGCGGCAGTCCACGTGGTACCGCTCCGACGACCACCAATCGCGACTGCCATTCGAGCGCAGTCACAACCAAGGTAGAGATTACTACCGCCAGCAAGACGCCCGGTACTTTGGGCGCTACCCGACGCAGTCCCAAGATTAGCAGCAGCGAGCCAAGGCCCAACCCGAGCGCCTCGGGTTTACTTTTGCCCTCGATTGCGCCGCGGACGAAGCCCAAGCTGGCCTCCACCACCCCATTGGCTTTCACGCTGAAGCCGCACAGCTTGGGCAACTGCGTAATCAGCACGGTGAGCGCGATTCCGTTGGTGTAGCCAACCCGAACCGGCTTGGAGAGCAGCTCGGTAATGAAGCCAAAGCGTGTGAGCCCGAGCACGGCGCAAGTTACTCCGGTGACGAGCGCCAGGCCGCTGCCCAATGCTACGGCTCGCTCGGGACTTTCACCTCCGGCGGGCGCGAGAACCGCCGCTGCGATCAGAGCGGCTAGGCCAGAATCTGGGCCGAGCACCATGATCCGTGACGGTCCAAAGAGCGCATAGATCAGCAACGGAACGATGGTCGAGTAGAGCCCGGTGACGGCCGGAAGACCTGCAGCCTCCGCGTATCCCATGCCCGCGGGCACCAAAATGGCCGAGACCACCAACCCCGCGATGAGGTCATCGCGCAGCCATGCACGCTGATAATCGAGTAGCGTGCGGAAGCCGGGGAGATAGCGCGCGAGTGCTTCCGTTGCTTTCACGACGCTTCAAACGTGTTGGCGAGGCGTTGGCTCATACGGAGCGTAAGTATGCTCCCTCTCCGCGGGCTAGGATACCCCTTGTTCTACTGCGCAGGCGCCTACAGAGCTGGCTTGCGGAGCCTGAAGAGGCCGCCACCCTCGATGAAGTAGATCGCCTGCGCGTCCTGCTCGAACTCGCCGGCAAATGAGCCTTGTAGGGCATAGCTGGCAATGAGCGAGGCTGCGTTGGCCGCGGGCCCGGCTGCCTGATTGAGCGTCGCGATCGACGCTGCGTAGATGCGCACAAATCCGCTAACCCGAGCCGCAAAGAACAGGGTCCCGCCGTCGCGAAGCACGGTCACCGGGCCCCCGTCTCCGATGTCGAATACGCGCACCAAGTTATTAGTTGTTAGGTCGTTTCGATAGAGGCCCAAGGTGCCGTCGAGAGCAAAGTAGAACGCTCGAGTGCCAGTGGTGTCCAGGGCGAAGGTGTGTCCAGCGTCATCGGCGTTCTGCGCGATCGGGAAGTTGGTGAAGGTGGCTTCGGATAGGTTCGTAGTGAGGTTGATGCGCTGCAAGTGCCCTTGCGTGCCCTGCGTGCTGATCGGGTGGACTACTGCCTTGGTGGCGTCATTGGGGAGCGGGATCATTGAGCTGGGATAGGCCGAGCTGAAGCAAACGACGTCGCTCGGGGCCGCGGGGTTTCGTCTCAAGCAAGTACCAGTACCAAAGTAGGTGGCGCCAGCATGCTGCTCGACTAGGGTAAGGCCGCCGACCGACGTAGCGTCACTGAAGGCGCCAAACGAGCCAACGCGCAGAGGTCCGTTCCCGAAGCGATAGCCGAAAGCAAGGGTGTTCGCGACGACGGAGATCGGGAAGCTGCTGAGAACTGGATTGAGCCCAGAGTTAGCCGTGCCAAGTGCGGTGCTCTGGGCCGGGTCGAAGCGATGGAATACCCCGTTGCCCAGCTCCAACGAGTAGAGCTGGCCGGTGCTGGCGTCGAGGCCCATGCTGCGGGTGGTTCCAAGCCCTAGCGAGCCCACTGCAACCGCGGGCTGACATAGCCCAGCCACGCAAGCAGCCGTGGGAAAGCCAGCCGTGCCGCAGGCGTGATCACACTGGCCGCAATGAAGCGCGCTGTCGTCGAGCGCGACGCAGGTGCCGTTGCAGTCCACCGTGCCAGGATCGCAGGTACATACTCCCGCGACGCAGCTGCGGTCGCCGCTACAGGCGTTACAGGTCGCACCACAATGAGCGTCGTCTTCATCATCGTAGCAGCCAGTCAGACCGCTGCAGGCATGCGACCCGCTAGGGCACACGCAATTGCCTCCTAAGCAGGTCTCACTAGCATCGCAGCTTGTGTTGCAATCGCCGCAATGTGCTTCATCGTTTGCGATGTCGTAACAGGCATCGCTCGGCAATAGACAGTGCTCGAACCCCATGGGGCAGCAAAGGCCCTCACTGCAGTATTCGGAAAGGCTGCAGTCGGTTGCGCAGTCACCGCAGTGGGCCTCGTCCGTCAGGAAATCGTAGCAGCCCGGCGGATTGGAGCACTCATCGCTGGTCGCAGGGCAACCGCATACCCCACTAAAACACTCGCCGCCGGGGAGACAGGTGTCGCAATCGGAGCCGCAATGGGCTTCATCGGTTAGAATGTCGAAGCAGCCGTCAAGCCCCACGCACGCTGCTTGTGGCAGCTCGCATGCCCCAGCGCCGCCCTCACCAGCGCTGCCGCCTTGTCCTCCAGTGGCACCTTGGCCGCCCGCCGCACCCAGGCCACCTTGGCCAGCCGTGCCACCGTCGCCCCCTGCGCCTGCTCCGCTGCCTCCGCCGCCCTCGGGACTGCCGGCGCCGTTAGCGCTGCCTCCAGTCGTCGGTGTCTCGTCGAGGTTGGGCGATGGAACCTCAAAGGTACAGGCGCAAAGCAGCACGCACGCAGTGAGCGGTAGGGGCAAGCGAGGCGACCAGAATTTCTTTGGAGACAAGCGCTCAACGTCTTTCAAAGGCTGACTGCTCCATCTTGGAGCAACGTACCGAATTCTGAGCGACGTCCAATGTCAGCACCATTTCACTGCGGGCGAGGGCATGCCTGACCGCTCGGGGAGCATCGAAACCAGGCCTACTCGGACGGCGCAAACGCGCGCCTTCTTAGCGGCGTCTGCGCTATGAAGGCGCTATGCCCATCATGCATGATGCTTGCGGTTGTCGCGCTGCCGCGCGGGACTTTGCGCTAAGCGGCGCCGAGGCTCACTACCCGCCGGATCTCGAACTCGAGCCGACGCACCTCGAGATCGACCTGAGGTTGGACTTAGTCGAGCAGACAGCTCAAGGCACGGTCACTACGACGGTCGATGCGCGCCGCGCAGGGCCACGCGCAGTGCGCCTTCATGCGGTCGACTTTGAGCTACTTGCGGTCCGCGATGGAGGCGGGAGGTCGCTCACATATCGCTACGACGGTCGCGTGTTGGTAGCTACGTGGGCCGAGCCGTTTGCGGCAGGCGAGTCTCGTCAACTGCAGATCGACTATCGGGTACAGCGGCCAGTAACGGGCCTCTTCTTTTCCAAGCCTGGCCCTGGGGCGGAGAATGCTCCTTGGTTCGCCGCGACCGACCACGAGACCGAGCGCGCGCGGCACTGGCTGCCTTGCGTCGACCTGCCCAACGTGCGCCCCCGTCTCGACTTCAAGCTGCGCGCCGACGCACGCTTTACCATTCTGGCCAATGGCGCACTGCTAGCCGAGACCGGCCACGACGACGGCAGCAAGACTGCACACTATCGGCTCGAGCAGCGATGTCCGAGCTACCTGACCTGTTTTGCCATAGGAGAGTTTGTCCGCTTCGAGGACGGCGAACACCAGGGCAAGCCGATCGCCTATTTCGCTACCAAAGAGTTCGAGCCGAGCCACCTCAAGCGCTCCTTTGGCCGCACCCCGGAGATGCTCACGTGGCTGACCAAGAAGCTAGGCTGTGAGTTGCCGTATCCTAAGTATTACCAGTTTGCGTTGCCCGGCTTCGGTGGGGCGATGGAGAACATCTCGCTAGTGAGTTGGGACGATGTTTTCGTTTTGGATGAACGTCTTGCGGAAGAGTGGAGTTGGCTCGTAGACCAAATCAACATTCACGAGATGGCCCATACCTACTTTGGGGATTGGGTGGTGTGCCGCGACTTCGCCCACGCTTGGCTCAAAGAGTCATGGGCAACCTATATCGAGAGTTGCTGGCTCGAAGACAACGTAAGTCGCGACGAAGCAGACTATGACTTCTTCGCTAACGCCTCGGCCTACATCACAGAAGCGGATGAGCGCTACAAGCGGCCAATCGTTACGCGTACCTTCGATCACTCATGGAGCCTCTATGACCGTCACCTCTACCCCGGCGGTGCTTGTCGTCTGCATATGTTGCGGCGGCTGTTGGGTGATGAGGTGTTTTTGGCCTGCCGTAAAGGACTATCTGCAGACGTTTGGCGGTGAGGTCGTTGAGACCGACGACTTCCGCCGTGTGCTCGAAAAGCACTCCGGTCGCTCGCTCGTACGTTTCTTCGACCAGTGGTTCCTCGGGAAGGGCTACCCCATTCTCCATGTGGAGTTCTCGCACGACGCGGAGAAAGGGGAAGGCAGCTTTCGCATCGAGCAGAAGCAAGTCGACGAGAAATCCGGCGTGGGAATATTTCAGCTGGAGCTCGAGCTCGCGTGGACCGTAGAGGGTCGCTCGGAGTCGCACAACGTAGAGCTCGTCCACGGTGTTCATACCGTTGTACTGAAGATGCCAAAGGCTCCAGAGGACATTCGAATCGACCCGGGACTGCGCGTGCTGATGAAGTTGGAGTTCAATCCCGGCGAGGACATGTTGCGCCGTCAATTGACCTGCGATACGGTGGTGTTGCGGATCCGGGCTGGACAGGAGCTGGCAAAGACTGGGCGCTTCAAGAACTTGGAGGCGCTGCTATCGGCTTATCGGGCTGAGCCTTTTTGGGGGGTGCGCATCCAATGGGCGCGCGCTCTCTCAAAGGCTGCCAGTGAGACCTCCCTACGCGCACTCGCCGAGCTTGTTTCGGAGGAGCAAATGCCGCTCGCGCTCGAGTCGGTATTGCGCGCGGCTGGTGTCCATCGTGACAGTCGTATCGCAACGGCGCTCAAATCTCGGTTCGACGCGGGGCTACCCTATCGCGCAGCAGCAGCGGCGCTCGAGGGTTTGGGCGCGCAACGCGCCGCAGCCCCCTTCGATACCTTGGTATCTGCGAGCGCGTCGGAGGGCTTTGGCGGCCACGTGCAAGGAGGTGCACTCCGCGCGCTCGGCGCTTCGCGGCGGCCGGAGGCGCTCGCCCTGTTGCTTGAACGTTGTCAGCCAGCCGCCACGTCGAACCGGGCACGGCCAGCCGCGGCGGCTGCGCTCGCAGAGCTCGGGCGGACGCTCGAGCGCGGCCCGCGAGAGCAAGTCCGCGAATGTCTCGTCGACCTCCTTCGCGACCCGCATGAGCGTATGCGCAAGTCGGCGCTGACTGCGCTCGAGACGCTTGGGGACGCGGAAGCGGCCCCCGCACTAGTCGCTTATCGCGCCAGCGTATCAGAGCAGGAGCAACCCCAGATCGACCGCATTCTCGCGGCGCTTCGCGCAGTGAGCCCGGCGACGGCGTCGGAGAAGCAGCTCGAGGAGCTACAGGCTAAGGTTCGGGCGTTGGACTCCGCGCTCGAGCGACTGGAGGCCAGACTGCAATGAGCACTGCCTTCTACAGTTTGGACGGCGAGCGCTTCATCTCCAGCGAGTTGACGCGTGGGCCATGGAGTAACCAGCACCAGCACGGTGGTCCGCCCTGTGCGCTGCTGGGGCGCGCACTGTCGAGCCATGGTGCTGATGCCGATTCGTTCTTTCTAGCTCGGATGACCGTTGAGCTGTTGCGACCGGTGCCGATCGCGCCACTCACTGTGCGCTGCTCGGTCGTTCGGCCGGGCAAGTCGGTAGAGCGGCTCGAGGCGTTGCTGCTCTGCGATGATACCGAGGTTGCTCGTAGCGTCGGGCTCCGGATCCGAAGGCGAGCGTTCCAACTGCCTTCGGGGGGCGGCTCGATAGACGCGCCGAAGGTTCCTCCGCCCGACTCACTTCCAAGTTTTTCCTTCCCGTTCTTTCGACACGAGCTCGGCTACCACCGTGCAGTCGATGTTCGGTTTGCTAGGGGTCAATGGGGTGATAGACGCGTCGTGGTTTGGGCTCGGCCCGTTGTCGACTTGGTCGAGGGAGAAAGCCTCTCATCTGTGGAGCGCACTTTGATCATCGTCGATGCCGAGAGTGGCATTTGTCCGCCACTCGATCCGCAGCAGGCAAGCTTCGTCAACCCGGACTTAACGGTGTATTTCGAGCGAGACCTGCTCGGCGAGTGGCTGGGGCTCGACGTACGCGCGTCTGCGCATGCTCACGGCGTAGGTATCGCAGAGAGCCTTCTGTTCGACGAGGGTGGGCCAGTTGGCCGCAGTGCGCAGTCCTTGTTGCTCAGTGCGCGTTAGCCGGTGCTTCTACTAACAGGTCCGAAAATGGCCGGATTCGAACGCTCGCTTGCCGCATAGTGCGCTTGTGTCTACGCCCGAGCTGCAGGCCAACCTGAATCCTACGAGGTGCTACCGCGCTATCGAGACGCGTGATGCACGCTTTGACGGTCGCTTCTTCACAGCTGTGCGGACGACCGGAATCTACTGTCGGCCTATTTGTCCAGCCAAGTGCCCGAAGTTCGAGAACGTGGTGTTTTTCCGAACAGCAGCGGAGGCGCAGGTCGCGGGCTTTCGCCCGTGCCTGCGTTGTCGGCCGGAGTCGTCTCCGCGTCTCGCAACATGGAGAGGCACCTGGTCGACTGTCTCACGGGCGCTCGCCATGATCGAAGAGGGCGCGCTCGATGGTGAGGAGGCCAGTGTTTCAAGGTTGGCTGAGTGTCTTGGTATAGGCGAGCGTCAATTGCGTCGCCTGTTTGACAAACACTTGGGCGTCTCGCCCATCGCTGTAGCCCAAACCCGCAGGGTCTTGCTGGCCAAGCAGCTGCTGCATCAAACCAACCTGTCAATTGCCGAGGTAGCGCTGACGGCAGGCTTCAGTAGTGTGCGCCGCTTCAATGCCGCGTTCCTAACGCATGTCGGGCTCGCGCCTACGAGCTTGAGACGGGTAACGCGCTCGCCGAGCAGCGGGACGAGCGTGACGATCCAGCTCAGCTATTGCGCCCCTTATGATTGGCCAGCGATGCAGCAGTTTTTTGCTGCGCGCGAAGCGGAGGGCTGTGAGAGCGTTGAGGATGGTAGTTATCGCCGAAGCTTTTGCTTGCAAGGGGAGCAAGGTACGCTCTCGGTCGCTCCGCTACAGTCGACGCTTTCGCTGACGCTGCAACTGGGCCAAACCAGGCTTTTGCCAGCGGTGATTGCGCGTGTCCGAAGAATGTTCGACCTCGAGGCCGACACCGCGACGATCGTCCGCCAGCTGTCAAAGGACGAGCTACTTGCGCCTATCGTGCGAGCCGCTCCGGGCTTGCGCGTCCCTGGCGCTTGGGACGGTTTTGAGCAGGCGGTGCGAGCCGTTCTCGGGCAGCAAGTATCCGTAGCCGCAGCCCGTCGACTCGTATCGCTGGTAGTCGCAGAATATGGGCGGCCGCTTGCCCCTTCCCTGCAGCGAAACGGGCTTCGGCGGGTGTTCCCGGAGCCCGCTGACCTCGCGAATCAAAGCCTCGCACACTTGCCACTGCCGAAGGCGCGCAGCCAAGCCGTGGCTGAGCTCGCCAAGGCAGTACTTCAGGATCCGTTGTTGTTCGAGTGGCAGCGCTACTCGAGCCTGGAGGCTGCAGTCACGCGCTTTACCTCAATCAAGGGGATAGGCGATTGGACTGCTCACTATATCGCGCTGCGCGCCTTGCATGACCCGGATGCGTTTCCCCATGGTGATGCGGCCTTACAGCGCTCTTTTAATGAGCTAGCTGGCAGTAGCCCGCCCAGTGCGCTCAGCAAGCGAGCAGAGAGCTGGCGACCGTGGCGCGCCTACGCCGCACAATATCTATGGCGAGCTGACGCTGGAGCCCCTGGATGAAGGAGCCTACTATGCAGTATTATCGGGACCAATTGGAAAGTCCGCTCGGGCTGCTAACCGCGGTATTGCGAGAATCCGTCTTGTACGCACTCGACTACTCCGGCAGCGACCGGCTCGCCAAGCTTTGCCGTCGCTACCATGGGGTGGAACTCTCGCAGCTACCGGAGCGCCCTCTCGTGGGGGCGATTCGTGATGCGCTAAGTCACTATTTCGAGGGAGACCTGAGCTGTCTCAACCAGCTCCCTGTTTGGCAGGGCGGATCGAGCTTGGAGCGGTCTGTGTGGGCTACCTTGCGCCAGATTCCGCCTGGGAGCACGCTCTCCTATGGGCAACTGGCGGCTAAGGTCGGTCACCCCAAGGCCAGCCGCCTGGTCGGCCGAATCAATGGCTCGAACCCCATTGGTATCGTGGTGCCCTGTCACCGGGTGATCGGCGCCAGCGGTGCGCTAACTGGATATTCCGGCGGGCTGGAAAGGAAGGCTTGGCTGCTCGACCATGAGGCACGCCATACTGGGCAATCAGGGGCGAGCGAGCTTCTACCTACGTCTTGGGAGCGAAGGACGTACAGCCGCCTTCTGGGGAAATCGGACCTTTCATGAGCGTGCAGCCGCCACACTCCTCAGGGCCCTTGGCCTGATAGAGGCTACACAGTTTGCACGCTTTCGTAGCGTCCGCGGCCTTGTCGACGTAGCCGAGGCTCTGTCGCTGAGTAATTTCAGGGCCCGTAAGCGCGCTGGTGTCGGTGCAGTCCGGGCCGCTCTTGCATGCAAGTCCGAACGCCGCTGCAGCCGGAAACAGCGCAAGTCGCAGCAGTACGTCCCGGCGCGAGGGACTCGAGGTGTCGGCCCGTGAGGCGGACTCGTTCTCATTGCGCACTCGATTATTCATGTCGCTGAGATAGAGATCAGTGCCGTCCAAGACAAGGGCTTGCTTCAGGGCTGCGCCATGAGCTGCTCGGCGAGTGTTAGTCCGGACAAGTAAGCTCCCTCGACACGACCTCCAGCAAGCCAGTCCCCGGCAAGGCCAAGTTTCGCCGAGGTGTCTAAGACGGCCCCCTGGTTTTGTGGGCGAGGCACTTGGGCGAACGCCCAGCGGTGCGTAAAAACCTGCTCCGGCTCGAAGGCTGTGTTGCCGAGCAGGCGGGCAAACTCTTGCAGCAGCGTTGCTTGAACTTGCTCGAGCGCGAGCGCGAGTGAGGCCTTTGACCATGCTGGCGATGCGTGCAGCATCCAGCGTTCCCCGGGTGGGCGGCCCGGCTTACTCGAGTCGCGCGCGAGCCAGGCGATCGCCGACCGCCGCCCTTCATCCCGTCCGACGAAGAGGCCGTCCCACGGACAGGACTGCGTATTGTCGGCGAGACTGGGTACGACCCCAACCGCGAAGCACGGCCAGACCTCGGTTTGCGCGGTAACGGCCGTGAGCGCTGGGCTCAAATGGCCAATGAGCGAAGCCGCCTGCAGGGGCGGAAGACAGACCAACACGAAGTCGAACGTACCGAACTCGGCGGCCACTTCGCCCGGCGCGCCAGTTTGGTTTGAGCTGGGGCCGAGCGTTGTTCCTGCCGGAGCCGCACGACCCGTGAGCGAGAGCTGCTTATCGACGGGCTCAATGCGGTCCACTCGACAGCCACTCCGTACGTCCAGACCGTGGCCCATGAACTTTGCAAAGGCGTTCATCCCGGGCGTTCCAACGTAGCGATCGACTGGCTCCACCGAGCGAATCCGAGCCTGCTCTTCCTCGAGCGCCCCGATTGCGCCCAGCCATGGGGAGCAGGCGCCTGCTTGTTGCGCGCGTTCGACCACGGCTGCAAAACGTTGATCCCGTACTGTGAAGTATTGCGCTCCCAGGTCGAAGCTATGGGACCCGATGCGGCGCGTGGCGAGCCTACCGCCGAGCGAGCGTCCCTTGTCGAAGACGACCACCTGATGCTCTGCCCGCGAGAGCTCCTGGGCACACGAAAGACCTGCGACCCCGGCACCAATTACCGCAATATGCATAGTGCCCGTTCGCCAGAGGGGGTGATTTGCACGTTTCTTGGTTAGCAGGGAGAAGTCCCTATGGGCGCCGGAATCCGCGGTCGGTGAAAAGATCATGAACTCCCCAGCAACGATGTTAGGTAGCCCCGCGATGAAGCTCTTGTGTGCGCTGTTAGCGTTGGGGGCCTGCTGGATGGTCTTCCCAGTGCACGCTGAGGAGGCCGGGCTACCGCTTCGCCTAAAGGGCGCCTATGGGCAGGGAATGGGCATCGAGTCGGAAGATGGCTCGTTCGGTATGTCGTTAAAGGCGCGTGCTCAGGTTCGGACGACCGTTGGCATTCCCGAGGATGAAGAAAAGGAACCAAGCGCCGACTTCCAGATTCGACGCCTTCGCGTCACGCTCGAGGCGCACGGTTGGGAGGAGCTCGTTAGCCTGAGAGTTCAGCTCGCGTTCGCTCCACTCGATCAGGACCCCGTAGCGCCTTTTCCAGTCCGCGATGCTTTTGTAACGGTGGCTCCAACGCGGGACCTCAAGCTACGCGTGGGTCAAATGAAAGTACCCTTTGGTCGTCAGCGCGTTGTCTCCTCGGGCAGCCAACAATTGGTTGATCGTTCCATCGTGACTGGTGAGCTGAACCTCGATCGCGACGTGGGGCTGCAGCTCTTTTCGGAGGACCTTTTCGGGCTGAACGGTTTGTTCGGCTACAACGTCGGGGTTTTCGGTGGCGACGGGCGCAATCGCGTCTCTGGCGGCTATGGGTTCTTGTACGCCGGGCGAATTTCGGTGCGACCGGTGGGGGGCGAACTTGGGGATGATCTGGATGAAGTCGACTTCAAGCAGACCAAGCCGCGTTTGCAGGTTGCGGCCTCGGGCGCTTTCAACCACCAGTCCGACCGCGTTCGCAGCACGATAGGCGACGTTTTTGAGACGGGCCCCTGGGCCGACTACGCTCACGTCGGCGCAGACACCAGCTTCAAGTACAATGGGCTCTCCCTTACCGGGGAGTTCTTTCTGCGTCGCGCGCTCGAGGACCGCAACAGTGAGATCGTGGACGGTATTGAGGTAACCGATATTGCCCGATCGGGCTATGGTGGCTTCTTTCAGGCTGGGCAGTTGATAGAAAAGCAGTTTGAGATCTCCGCACGCGTGGGAACGCTGCATGTCTTGGGAGACCCCGAAAGTGGCTTTAACCCAGAGAAGGAGCTCGGCGGAGGTGTGAGCTACTACTTCTTGAAGCACGCCCTCAAGCTGCAAGCTGACACCTTCTATGTATGGGAGACCTGGGGGGAAGGACGCATTCAAACGCGGCTGCAGCTGCAGGCTGCCCCCTAACATGGTCGAGCAGCCCTTCTTCGTTCCTCGAAGCCACCAGCGCGAGGCCTGCGATCGGATTTTGCGCGCTAGGCAGGAGGGGCGGCCAGGTTTTCTGCTCGGGGACCAAACGGGTCTCGGTAAGACGCTATCCGCCTGGCTTGCCGTTGCCGCGATGCCGGAGCGCGAGGTGCTCATCGTGTGCCCCAAAGGGGGCATGCCGCAGTGGCGTCGCACGATCGCGCTGTCGGGAACGCAGCCTAAGCAGGTCACGCTCATCAACTATGAACGCACAAAATCTCTTTTGGCTCCCGTTGCAGCAAGCAGCAAGCGCTCCGTGCGCGCGAAGAACAATGAACTAGCACGGCATGGTCGGCCCAAAACCACTTGGCCTATTGTTGTATTCGACGAGAGCCATCGGCTGCGAAATCCGAATTCACAACAGTCGATGGCTTGTCGGCAGATCGCAGATGCCGCGAATTTTGCGCTGTTTTTGAGCGCGACGGCTGGTCAGTCTCCGCATGAGCTGTCCTATCTCGGTCGGCTTCTGGGGCAAGTTGCTGGTTCGGATACAAGCACGATGGATGGCTTCCGACAGCTGATGAAGTCGCTCAAGATCGGCAAGGCTCGCGGGCGCTGGAAGAACTGGTCCTGGGAGCCGAATGAGCGGGACCGCGCCGCCATGGCCGACCTCCTCTATAAGGGTGAGGCCGCGATCGGCCTAAGGCGACGACCCGAAGAAATAGCTGGTTGGCCGGAGGTACAACGCGAGTTGGCGGCGGTTGCGCTGACTCCGGAAGCCCAGCGCTTGTACGAGAGTTCTTGGCGTAGCTTCCGTACCGAATTGGGCTTGTGCGGTGGAAGCACTCGCCACGGGGCGGGCAGGGTGGCGGAGCTGCGCTTTCGGCAGAAGGCGAGCCTGCTGCGAGTGCCTGGGACTTGTGATTTCGCCGAGGCGTTGCTGGAGAATGGCGAGCAAGTAGCAATCTCCGTGGCTTTTCTGGAGACTGGGGCAGCCTTGAGTGAGCAGCTGAGTAATCGTGGCTACCGCACGGGGCAAATCAACGGTGCAGAGAGCGGTCCACAGAATGAGCAAGTTCGTTCGCTGTTTCAGACCGGCGAGCTTTCTGTGGTGGTCTTTACCGTGACCGAATCAATCTCGCTTCACCAGTATGAGCTTCCGGGCGGAGAGAAGCCGCGACAGATGATTATTCATGATATGCGTCACAGTGCTATTCAGCTGCAGCAGATCGAGGGTCGCTGTCATCGGGATGGGCAACGGGCATTGATTCACTATGCATTTGCTGAGAACACCGTCGAAGAGGCGGTGGTCGCGCGGGTGGTGAAGCGGATGGCCAGTATGGATGGCATGGCGGGGGACGACATCTCGCTGTTGGAGGAGCTAGCGCTCGAGGTGGAGCAGGTGGTAGCCAGGCGTTCTCCTACCGAGAGCTAGGCCGTGGTCGCTATGGGGCTAGCCAGATTGCATAGTGCGTTATCGCCTGTTCTCCCTCGACTCGCAGACCTGCTCGGCGTCAAGGAGCTCGTGGTCGAGGACGCACTGCAGTCTCTTTGGGGGGGTTACGGGGAGCTATTGCGGCTTCGAGTCGAAGGCGGAGCCTACAGCCGCGCGATCCTCAAGTGGGCGCGGCCGCCGTTACATGAGCGTTCCTCTGCTTCTTACCTACGCAAGTGCCGTTCCTTCGATGTGGAGGCGAGCTTTTATCGCGACTACGCAGGCCGCTGTGAGCAAGCGTGCCGAGTTCCCCGGCTGCTCGCAGAGGACAAGCGTGACGGTGAATGGCTACTATTGCTCGAGGACCTGGACGCTGCGGGTTACCCCGGTCGGACGCGCGCTCCTCGGCCTCGAGAGCTCACCGCTAGCTTGGATTGGCTTGCAGCCTTTCACGGTCGCTTCTTCGGCGTGGAGCCGCAGGGGCTATGGCCGGTGGGGTGCTATTGGCACCTAGCGACGCGTGCCGAAGAACTTGCGTTACTCACTCCTGCTGAGCAGGAGCGAGCGCGGCAAATCGATCGGAGGCTGTCCGAAAGTAGGTATCAAACCTTGGTTCACGGTGACGCCAAGCCGGCCAACTTCTGTTTCAACCCTCAAGGCGACGGTGTTGCGGCCGTTGACTTTCAATATGTTGGAGCTGGGGCAGGGGTGCGGGACGTAGCGTATCTCCTGCACGGTCTAACGCCTGAGCAGTCCGAGCGGGCCCTCGATCATTACTTTTCCAGGCTTGCGAGTTGGCTTGCTCCGCTGTGGGACGCAGACGCTGTGGAGCGTGAGTGGCGGGAGCTCTACCCGCTTGCGCTCGAAGACTTCGAGCGCTTCTTGGCGGGCTTTCACCGTCGGCACTAAGGACGAATGTGCGCTACGGGCAGCTGGCACCAGCACCCACGCAGGCGGCGCTAACTGCTGCTGCGTCGGCACAAAAGATATCCCAATGGGTGTTGCAGCAGAACGGGTCAGCGGAGCAAATGGCATTCTCGCAGCCGGGATTGCCACAGCCTGTTGTCGAATGCGCGGCGCAGCAGTCTACCGTGGGGCCACCGCAGCCAGCGACGTTGAAGCTCGCGCAGCCTACGGCGCAGGCAAGCGTCCCCGCTCCAAAACCTTGCGACGCACAACTTTGCCCGTTGAGGTTCGCGCCGTCGCAGCTTTCACCGCCCTCGACAGTGCCATTCCCGCAAACGGCTGGCGCAGGGCAGGTACCCCCAGCTCCGATGCAGGCGGGATTCACGTCTGCTGCATTGGCGCAGAAGCTGTCCCACTGGTTGTTGCAGCAAAAGCTGTCGGCGGCGCAAACCGACTGTTGGCATGCCGCGTTGCTACAACCAGGCGTGAGGTGCGCTGCACAACAATCCGTCGCTGGAACTTGGCAACCGGTGGTGTCGAAATCGAGACAATCACTCGTGCAGGCTAGGGTGCCACTCGCGAAGCCCTGTGACACGCAGTCGGCGCCACCTAGCAATGCGCCGTCGCAAAGCTCGTTACCATCAATGGCGCCGTTGCCGCAGGGCGCCTCGTCCGGGCAACTACCACCGGATGCGACACAGGCAGGCTCGGCCAAAGCCTCGGAGGCGCACGCGTCATCCCACTCGGTGTCGCAACAGAAAGCGTCCGCAGCGCAAACCGCCGATTCGCAGGCAAGGTCTCCACAGCCAGTCCCGGCGTGCGCGCTGCAACAATCGGAAGCCGCCTGGCCGCAGTTGCTGAGGTCGAAGGCTGCGCAGTTGGCGGTGCAAGCCAGCTGACCTTGTCCAAGGCCTTGCGTGTTGCAGCTCTCTCCTCCGAGATCGCTGCCGTCACAGATCTCAGACCCCTCGGCAACGTTGTCGCCGCAAATCGCTAGCTGCCCACCAGCTCCGCCAGTTCCTACAGCTCCGCCAGCTCCGCCAGCTCCAACGTTCGTGGTCTCGCCTCCAACGCCTGCGTTGCCGCCGTCACTGGTCGAGCCGCCGCCGCCGCTCAGTTGAGCTCCGGCTTGCCCATCGCTCGACGAGCTGTTCGTCGCACCGCTGAAGAGGTCGCCCGTGCTGGTGGCGCAGCCGCAAGCGAAGACCAAGGCGAATAACGGCCCAAAGGCGCAGCGAGATTTCCGAGCGTGCATAGTAGACCCCCCATCGAGCGGCGATCGCGACCGACTCGCATGCGGTAACACCGTGGCCCGCGTCGTTCAAGTATCGGCGCCCACGGGGTAGCCGTCTTGCTCGGTGATTGTGTATTTGATGGCGAGCAGTGGGATCGGGAGCGCGGGATCACGAACTGAGCATTGGCTGTACACTGCGCCTACACATGCGGATTGATCGCGGGACCATCTACTGGATAGCGCCGGAGGCGTTCAGCGCGGCGAACTACGCTCACCCGCACGTCGTGGTGCAAGAGGACGCTTTCAATCATTCTCGCATCGCCACCGTTGTTGTCTGTGCGCTCAGCTCAAACCTTCAACGGGCAAACGAGCCGGGCAACGTATTGCTCGAGCCCGGGGAGGGCAATCTGCCGAAGCAAAGTGTGATTGTCGTTTCGCAGATAAGCAGTGTGGAAAAGCACTGGCTGGGTGAGCGTATCGGCGCGCTGAGCGAGGCGCGGGTGCAGCAGGTATTGGATGGGCTGCGCTTTCAGCAGGCCTCCTTTTTCAATCGCTAAACCTTGGATTCTGCGCCGCGTCATTACGCGCTACCCGTGTTTCGCGGATCCTCTCGAGGGCGCCGGCTAAGGCCCTTTTGGTCCAGTTTTGCTAGCGCCTACGGCGTTCTGAAGAACGGCGAGAAGTTTGCAGGACGGTTCAACATGAACTCGCGCAGGTTGCTTAGCGCCTTGGTCCCTTTGCTTGTGTTCCTGTCGGGCTGTTCGCGGACGGAGCAAGCTCGCTTCGAGATTCTTATCTTCGCCTTCCTCTCTTTTGGCGCCCTTGCGGTTCAGGGTATCGCATCAGGGCCTGCGCTGTTTGTGAAAGCAGTTAGCGGTTGGCGAGCGGTGGTAGGGCTCGTGGGGGCTCTGCTCGCCCTGACTACCGCCGGTGTCTTGCTTGCGGGCGCAACGAAAGCGATGCTCGGTCATCCATACGAGGTGCGGGCGGACACTGAGGTGAAAAGCTTGTTCTTGGGGATCGTGGTCATGGGCTTGTTGCACGTCGTATCGACGGCGCGACTTCTCGAGGTCATGGCCAAGCGCCCCAAACCCGAGGATGAGCTCGAGGTGCCACTCATGCGTCCCATTCGCGTCGTCGCGATACCAGCGGGTATCGCTTACGTCGGATTCGCCGTCTGGCTCTTGGTTCGAGTCTTCGCCCGGTAGGGCCGCGCGTCCTCGGGCTTGAACGCTTGCCTCGGCTTCGCGCGCGCGCGAAGGTGCGCCGATGACTGCCTCGTCGTTCCACCCGGGACCCATTGGCGTGTTCGATTCGGGCTTTGGCGGGCTCACGGTCTTGCGCGCTTTGGGAAAAGCGTTGCCGGCGCACGACTTCGTCTATCTCGGTGATACGGGGCGTGCGCCCTACGGTGGGCGGGACACCGAGGTGATTCTCGATTTGTCGGAGCAGTGTGTGGAGCGCCTATTCGACGAAGGCTGTCGCTTGGTGGTGGTAGCCTGTCACACCGTCTCGAGCGTCGCTTTGCGGCACTTGCAGCGTCGCTACGCGAGCGAGGCGGTCGGCCAGGCGCCGCGGCGGGTGCTGGGCGTGACCATTCCCGCCGCCGAGGCCGCCGTGCAGCGCAGCCGCAAGATCGGCTTCATCGGTACTGCGCGTTCGGTCGCCTCGGGGACCTTTGCGATCGAGGCCGAGAAGCTCGGGGCGAGCGAGGTAAGTCTGCGCGCCGCACCGCTGCTTGCGGCGATCGTCGAGCAGGGCTGGGAGGACACCGAGATCGCCCGACTTGCGGTGGCTCGCTATGTGGCTGACTGGCCGCATATCGACACGTTGGTCCTCGGGTGTACGCACTACCCCTTATTGGTGAGCGCGTTCGAGGCGGCGCTGCCCAAAGGAGTTGCCATTCTCGACCCAGCGCCGTTTGTTGCTGAGAGGTTGCGTGAGTGGTTATTGCGGCATCAAGGCTATGCGGTCCCGCGGGCAGACGGCCGCGGCACCTTGCGGGTGCTCTCGTCGGGAGATCCGAGCGCGTTCGCGTTGCATGGTGCGCGCTTTCTCGGTGCGGCCTTACCGCTGATTGAGCACGTGGCCGAGGAGCGCTCGCGGCTCGTGCCGAGAGCGCGGCCGTCGGCCCCGGTGGGACAGGTCGTGCGCTAGTCGGCGTTTTGCTTGCGGCGACTATTTCGTAGTCACGATCTTGGTCTTCCCGGCGAGCTTCATCAGCGCGTTGGAATCGGCTTCGCCTGGTTCGTCGTACTCGAAGAAGATGTAATCAGAGCCGGTGTCGAATACGCCCAACGCAGCGTCCATGACCACCCACTCTCCGAGCCAAAGTTCGGGCCAGGCGTGATAGCCAGCGCCCGGCTTTTCTCCGGGGACCAGGACGATCCCGCTGGCGACGCGCGCCGGGATGCCGCTGGCTCGGGCGAGCGCAACCACGAGGGCCGAGTGCTCGGTGCAATCTCCGCGCATCGCCGCGAGGGTCTCCAGGGCGCTGGCTTGGCCGCGCACACCGTCTGCCTTCTGTAGGTTGCGATAAACCCACTCGGCGATGGCCCGCGCGGCTTTGCGGCTATCCTTCTGCTTGCCGACGACTTTCGCCGCGAGCTCGACGATCTCTGGGGCGTCCGATTGACTGTTAGCGTTGGACGCAAGATAGCGCTGTAAATCGGCTGGGAGCGCAGAGAGGGGCAGGGAAGGAGCCGTCTTCAGCGTTGGTCTGCGCGCTGAAAGTAGCAACGAATAGGTATTCCCATTGCGCGTTACGCGCTGGTAGGGCGTGTCCGCGATCAGGGGCTTTTCGTGGTTCTCTCCGCCGTCGACCACCAGCGAGACCGAGCGTTCTTTGATGGAGCGCGCGAGCTTGCCTTCCACCGGGATGTCCGAACTGACCTCGAGCAAGCCGTTGGTTTCTGCCGCTTTGGTCCCTCGTAACGCGATGGTGATGCCGTCCAAGTCGAGTTCGAGCGGCAGGCCGCGGTCATCCACCAAGCCGCGGGTCGCGCGGTCGTCCCCTTCGTCGAAGGACTCGAAGCGCCAGGCTTGGATCTCTCCTTCGGGACCGCGAATCGTGGTGCGCTCGACCAGGCGATAACGCGCGGGCTCGAAGTCTCGCGCTTCTTCATCGAGCTGCAGATAGCTGCGCTCGAGCGGGAGGGCTTTGCCACGAAGCGCTTCGCGGCGCAGGGCATGAAACACGGCCAACTCGGAGCTCAGACCTTCGGGAGCTGTGAGTGTGCGCCGCTCGTCTCGACCGGGATCGGTGCTGTGAACGATAATGGTGCGACCGGTGGTGGTGACCTCGAGGCGCGTCTCGGTTTCTTTCTCGCGATCGACGCTGAGCGAGTGCCGCTCCTGCAGATCAGGCCCGTACTCGACTTCGCGGTCGGTGATGAACCGCTGCAGGCCGTCCTGCGTGTTGATCTCCATCACGAGGTGGTTGGTCTCGAGCAGGCCGCCATCGGGCTGCTGAGCGAACTCGAGCAGGGCCTCTCCCAGCTTCTTGCCGTTGCTTTGTGCGACGTATTCGCGCCTGCCGTTGAGGTCGAGGGCTGGCTCCTTTGCCTCAGGCGCAGCGCTCGTCGATGGAGTTGGACTCCGCGCAGCGCTGGGCTCGAGCGGGGTGCAGGCCAAGAGCAAGAGAGCGAAGGCGCTCAGTCGAAGGCCGGTGTTAAGAGCGCCAACAGGCATCCTGAGAGGCTTTCACGGACTGTTCGTCCGATCCAGTGCGCTGATACGCTGGCCTGCGTGTGGTACCTGCTCCTCGGGCTGGCCGGGCTGCTGCTGCTCTACGGCATGCGCGCGGATGCCTACCGTTCCGCGCGACGAATCCGTTGGGATAAGGCTGCCCAGCGGCTAGGTCTAGAGACCAGCTCCGACGGTACGATGCTGCTGATGACGGGGGAACTTGAAGGCGCGCAACTCGAGATCGAAGAGGACATCGTTACTCGCGATAAGACGCCGTGGTTGCGTACGACGGTGCGGGTCAATCTGCTTAGCTTGAACGCGCCGGAGGCGCAGTATCGGCAGGCGATGATCACGCGGGAGCCGAGTCTTTTCGATTCGACCGTGGTCGAAGGGGATTGGCTTTGTGGCAGTTTGATGCGGCGTTCTCCTGCGAAGGCCTTGCGACGGATGGCCTTGGAGCTGCGCAAACGCGCTATTGCAGAGCGCTTTAACGGGTAGCGCGCTACTTGCCGATGGCCTGCCGGTAGACCCAGCCTTTGGCCTTGGAAGACTCGATACGGTACCAGTCTCCCTTTTGCTCGAGCAGCTTCATGCGCGTGCCTTGGGCGAGGCGGGCGACGACTTTGCCTTCCTCCGGCGTTTCTCGAACGAGCGCTTTCTCCCATTTGACCGAGGCACTGCCGAGGCCCGACTCTTCAGCCGGCGCTTCTTCTCCAGGCGCAGCGGGCTTCGGCGGCTCTTTCCCCGGCGGATAGAAGCTCACGGGATAGATGAGACTGTAACGCAGGTGGGTGTGAGGGATGCCCTCGAGCTCGAGGCCTTTGAACGCCTCGCCGGCGCAGTTGAGCACGCCCTTCTGGGTCGAGCTCGGGATGTCCGCCTTCTTCTTGAAGCCGTCTACACTGACGACGTTCTTCTCGAAGTTGAGGCTGACCTGGAGGCTCAGGGTGCCCTCGAGCCCGATCGCAGAAGGGCAGCGGGCAAGCTCCTCGAGGTGCTTTTTGGCGTGCGCATCAAACGCGATTTTGCCGCACTCGTCCTGCTTTTCGCCCTTCTTGTTGCGACACGCGCTGACTTCACCAGCCCCAATCACGACCTGCTGCTTGTTGGTGACGCCAGCCTCCTCATCAGGGCCCTCACCTTTGGGGCTGGGCTCCGTTGCGCTGACGGTTGCCGAAGCTGTGCCGGGAGTGGTCGTCGCGTTCGGCTTATCACTGGCTGCGGGGCTGGGCGTGGTGCCTCCCGGTACGTCAGGGCCGACCTTAACCCCGAGAAATCGAGGCCAAGCAATCCCAACGACGAAGCCAACCAAGGCTACGACGCCAACGATGCCGTTGAGCGCGCGATCTCGGTCTGGAGTAGGGGTAACGACGGTGGGCACGGGATGGCGTTCGGTTAGCACAGCTTTTGTGGTGCGGCCGAATTTCAACCGAAGGTTGATGCAGCAAACAACAATGACTCGTGCCCTCTTCGAGAAAAACGGCCGCAGGCCCCGCACTAAGGAGACTCGACCTCTTCTCCACGGAGGGCCGCGCGCAACCGTTGGTAGGCAGGCTCGGTCACGATGAAGGTCGCGTCGACGTCGTCACGACGCGCATAAACCACGCTGTTGCCCTCGATGGTGTCGGCTCCACCAAGCAACACCGTGAAACGGCCGGAGCTGCTGTCGGAGGCTGAGCCTTTGCGAGGGGTCACGGTGATCTCGAGAACGGGCTTGTCGAAGCCGAGGCTCGTGGGCGCAGGTCCTACGCCGACGGCGCGGATCGCAACGAGCTCGACCACCGCCCGCTCGATGCTGGCCGACATTGCCTCGGAGCCGTCTTTGAGGCGCAGTTGACGGCCTGTTCGCGCGAGCACGCTCTTCTTATCGCCCACGCTCAGCACAACTTCGTCGGCGGTCGAAAGCTCGATGCTGAAGCTCTCTCGCGAGACGAAGTTGCGGCTGAAGGCCGCAGCTTTCTCGAAGGGCAGGAGGAAGACGCCGCTCTCTTGGCTTTGAGCGCCAGCGAGCCCAGCGTTGGTTCCGGTTGCCATGGCGTAAACGCCCTCGTCGCTGCGTGCACCCAGCAGCAGCTCAATGGTGCGTGATGAGCCCTCGTTCTCGGAGACGCGCCCCTTGAGCACCACGCGCGGTTTGTCGAAGCCGTGGATGCTCGAAGGCTCGGATGCGACCCAGCGAGAAGCCCGCAGGCCTGCCAGCGCGTTGAAGGCCTCCAGTGCATACGAATCGTCGGCAGAAAGGCCCTTGCCGGTAGGCTCCTTGAGCGAAAAGCCAGCGCCGTTGCGCTCGAGGATCTGCCGCTTGTTCGAGCGGTCGATCGTTAGTCGATCAAGGTTGATCGGCGCGATGCCGAAGATGGTGAGGTCGCGCAGCACGAGATCGGTTGGTTCGAGGGCGGCGGCGACGCTGGCCTCGAGCGCGACCTTCTGACCGTCCTCTTTGCGCAACACGATCACCTGTTGATCGGCGACTGCGCCAACCTCGAGCTCCTCCAGTCGGTCGGGGCTGGCCACACTGCGCTCGGAAGCGCCCGAGCGGACTTTGACGATGGTGATCGGCTCGGCGAGGGGCGTGTCTGCGGGGACAAGCTTGCCGCGTGCGTTCTGGATATCGCGCAACAGCTCGTTGCCAACCTCGGCCTCGATCTCCATCTCGGTTGGCTTGCGCACTTTGAAGCCGGTGCCGAGGCGCGCCATCTCCAGCGACTTGTCTCCGCGTACGATCGAAAGCTCGATCACCTCGTCCACCACGGCGCCGATCACACCGTCATCCTCGAACTCTACGGCTTCGCGAAGCAGCGGATCGAGGATGCCTTCGGGGACGCAGGCCGTGAGCCAGGTTGGCTTCTCACGAACGACGACCATCAGTCCGGGTTTACCGGGGCAGGCACCTCCGACCTTCAGGATGCCGGGTTCACCTTGCTTGGGAATCATGGTGATGGTGACCCGCGGTACGGAAGCTGTCTTTGCGGTCGCCTCGTCCAAGAAGGTCTCCGCCTGCATCTTGCCGAGCGAGACCAACACCTGATCGAGTCGGCCGCCATCGACCCGGGAGCCTGGACGCCCATCGGAGTCCTTCGCGAAGCGAAAGCCGCTACCGCGACCACCGTTCCAAGGTGCGCGCTCGAACTTGCGTTTTCCACCCTCGCCCTCGAGGTGTAGCTCGCTGAGATCGACGCTGAAGTAGGGCACAAACGATCGTGAGCGAAGCTCTTCGGGCTGCACCTTCATCGCGAGCGCGGTTGCTGTGGGAATGACGTACACGCCCGAGCCTTCGACCTCGGCGTAGGTTCCATCCGCGCCCGCGCTGGCGCCCAACTTGACCTTGTAGTTGAGCTTGCCCATCGCAAAGCTGAAGGTCGCCGAAGGAGCGTTCAACCCGAGTTTTTCGCGGTCGACGGCGGCGCCCTCGAGCTTGCGAATCACGCGGGCGAACTGAAAGACCGTCAGCAGTTTGTCGACCGTCTGCTCTTCTGCGGGGAGCGTTTGGCCGTTGTGACTCATCGACCAGGGGCGGCTCGGTTGTACTTCCTCGGCGCGACTCAAGCTGTAGCTGACGTCCTCGAACGAGACTTCGAGCTTGCTGACGTCATCGAGTCGCCAAGCCGGCATCAGTTGGTTCTTGCGCTCGTCGACCTCCTTGGTGGTGAGCGAGTCACTGTCGTAGAGCACGTAGCCGCCGAATCCGAGCGCGAGGGCGGACAGCACCACCGCGCTCGTGTGCTTGCGGAGGAAGGATGGCTTGGCGATGGGCTTGGCTGGCTTCTTCTCGGCAGGCATCAGGGTTTGACCTTGGCGGCTTTGCGCACGCGGCGCCTGTAGAAGATGAAAATCCCCGCGACCGCGGTCAAGAACGGGATCAACACCACCACGTAGCGAAAGGTCTGGGTGAGCGCATCTTCAGTCAGGCGAAGACCGGTGGTTTTGAGCGGCTTGTCCGGGATGTCGAGGAACTGCTCGTGGCCGGCGAGCCAGGAGATGGCGCCGTCGGTGAACAACGAAGTTCCGTAGAGTTCGGGGGTGGTGAGCGTGGCTCCCCACAGCGGGACGGCCGAAGAGACCACCACCACGCGAGCTCCACGGTCTTTCCCGGGCAACTTGGGTCGCTCGGTCGCTGAGGCGATGGTGAGCGGGCCTTCGTTGTCTGAGGCGGTGGGGGTCAGATCACGGTCCGCTTCGCTGCGGTTCCAGTAGTTCTTGGCGCCGAACGACTTCTTCGACGTTTGCAGCAGCGGTTCGGGCTTGAGTGACGAGCCGCTGTCGATGATTGAGCTGGCGAAGGCGAGCGAGGCGGTGATGCCCTTTTGCTCCTCTTCGATCAGGCGCGAGGTGACGGGGTGCGCGAGCGGCGACGCGAAGAAGATGGTGCCGTCTCCGCGGCTGCCGCGCATGGCGGGCTCGCCCTCGAACACGATGTCTTCGTCGACCTTCACTCCGGCCGTTGCGATCACCTCGTCCAGCCCGATCTTGACCCAGCTCTTGCGTGACGCTTCGGGCACCGGCCAGACCACGATCAAGGCGTCCCCGCCCTTTTCGATAAAGTCCTTCATCGCCTGCGCGTGCTCCGGTGGAACCGGTGCTCGCGGCGCTGCCACCACCAGCAGGTTGCAGTCTGCGAGCGGTGCGGTGCGCGTGTCCGCCGGGTCAAACACGGCCTGAACGTCGTAGTTGTTGGTTTGCAGGCGCTGCCGTACTTCCGCCATGCCCTCGAGCCCGCCTGCCTCGAGCGGTAGTTCACCGTGGCCGGTGGTGAAGCAGACGGTGGTCTTCTTCTCTGCGCGGACCTGGCGAATGGCGCTGGTGATCGCGTACTCGAGCCGCGGTCGCACGCGCATGTCTTCGGCGTCCTCGACCTTGTAGAACTCAGACTCGAGCACGTAGCGGTGGCTCTCGCCCTTCACTACGACCATGGCTGCGTTCACCTCGACGCGCCCGCCGACCTCATTGCTCAGCAGCCCGTACTTTTTCCGCAGCTCGAACAGCCGCTCTTGATCGCGGTCCGGATCGACGAACTCGATCTTCAATTTGTCGGTGTGCACCGAGTAGGTGTCCAGGATCTCTGCCACGCTGATGCCCGTCGCGTCCCCGCGCGGGAGCAGCACGAAGATGGTGACTTCGGAATCGAGACTGCGCAGCGTCTCGACCGTGCCGGTGGAGAGCGTGAACTCACCGCCCTTGGTGAAATCCCAACGGCTGAAGTGCCGACCCACGTAGATGTTGGCGACCACCGCGAGCAGCACGGCTGCTGCCAACGAGACCGAGGCTGAGATCTTTGTCGACAGCTCGGAGCCGCGAGCTTTCGCACGCTCGGCGGCGGGGGCCTCAGAAGCAGCCTCTTCGCTCGCCTCCGGCTCTTCACGCTCAGCCCGTTCGGGCTTGGTCGTGGCACCCGATGCGGGCTTTCGCTTCTTCTTTTTCTTGGGCTTCGGCTGAAGCTCTTCGTCGTCTAGCCCCATCGCCAGGCCTCCACGGTTCGGACGGTGGCAAACAGCGGCAGCACGATGAACGAGCCCCAGAACACAAGCCGACGTGTATCGAGCAGGCCGCGCGAGAGGTCATTCATCAAGGACGAAACCGAGACGTGCTCGGCTGCCGAACGTAGCGGGCCTTCTTCAGCGATGGTCGACAGAAAGCCGACCAAGAAGACCATCAGGATGAACACGGCTGAGCCTACCGCCGCCGAGAGCTGATTCTGCGTGAGCGAGCTGGCCAGCGTACCCACCGAGAGGTAGGCCCCGCCGACCAAGAACACGCCGAGGTAGCCGGTGGCGACGATGCGCCAATCGATCTCGCCGAAGCGGCTTAAGATCACCATGTAAAGCAACGTCGGCGCCCACATGGCGATGAACACCGTGAAGGTCGCGCCGAACTTTCCGAGCACGATCGCAGCAGGAGTGCACGGCGTGGTCATCAACGCCTCGATCGTCCCTGTGCGTCGTTCTTCTGCGAAAAGCCGCATGGTGAGCACCGGGCAGATCAGCACCAGCGGGAAGTAGAAGAACACCGAACCACCAAAGAAGGTCTCGATCGGACCAGAGGAGCGCACCACGTCTTCTGCGGCGCCGAAGCTCACCAGCAAGAAGAAGAAGAACAGCCCCATGATGATCAAGAAGGCCGTGGAGACGACCCAGGCGATGGGCGTCACCACCAAGCTATGGAGCTCGCGTTTGAAGATCGGTACGAAGCCCATCATGAGCGACTCTCCATCGAAGCCTCGGTGAGCTTCGCGAATACGTGCTCGAGCCCGGATTGAGGCTGGACCTCCAGTACGCCGAGCTTGGCTTCACAAAGCGCAGCTACGCACTGCTCCACGCTGACCTCGCCCAGCTCCGGGTCGTTGAAGGCCACCGACGCTCGTACCGAACTCTGGTCGTAACGCTCGACGCTGACCTTCTTCACGCCGCTCACCTGGCGCAGCGTCTGCTTGACCTCAGCCTCACCGCCTCTGACTCGGACGCTAACGCCCTTGGGCTTTTGCAGCGCGCGCAGCTCCTCCAGCGTGCCATCGGCGACGAGTTCTCCCCGCGCGATGACGACGGCTCGTGAGCAGACCGCCTCCACCTCGGACAGGATGTGCGTCGAGAGCAGGATGGTGTGCTCTTCGCTAAGTTCTTCAATCAGCGCGCGCACCTCTCGAATCTGGTTTGGATCGAGCCCGGCCGTCGGTTCATCAAGAATCAGGAGCGGCGGGTTCGCCACCAACGCGTCGGCGATGCCGACCCGCTGGCGAAAGCCCTTCGAAAGTTGGCCAATCAGCACGTCGGCGACCTCCACGAGGTTCGCCGCTTCGAGCGAGCGGCGCAAATTCGAGGCCCGCTTGGCGCGCGGAACGCGCTTGAGTTCGGCCCGGAAGGCGAGGTACTCGCGAACCCGCATTTCGGGATAGAGCGGCGATGACTCGGGCATGTACCCAAGCGACTCACGGGCTTTGTCTCCTTCATCGATCACGCTGAAGCCGTTCACCCAGGCTTCTCCGCTGGTAGCACCCAAGAACCCAGAGAGCATGCGCAAGGTGGTGCTCTTGCCGGCGCCGTTGGGGCCGAGAAAGCCCACGACTTCGCCAGGGTGCACCTCGAATGAAAGGTCTTTCACCGCACGAAAGGCTCCGTAGTCCTTGGACAGGCGCCGGGCCCGGATCATCGGCTCCTCGGCGCTCTTCACGTGCGCACTCGGAAATTGCCGGGGAACGTTCGGCCCACGTCGTCGGCGGTTGGGTCCGTCACGATGAGCTCCGGCCGGCCATTTTGCGCGTAAACTATCGTGTTTTGCCGAAAGACCCGACCAAAGGCCATCGCCTCGTCGCGGTCCATCGAGTGGACTAGCCATACTGGCTCGCGGAAGGGCCCTTCTCCGTCTCCCTCGCTGCCCAGCGCGGGCTCCACGCGGTAGCAGCCAACGATCAAGAGATCCCGCAGCATCATGTGCCGGCCCTCGTTTACCCGTCGCGGAAGCAGCATCGAGCGAGGGTTGTAGGCCGTGAGCAGCGCGAACCGCTTGGTCAGCAGCTCGGGCAACGTTCCCGGATCCACGGTATTTTCCCCGTCGAGCGAGACTCGCAGCGGCGCGTCGCGAGAGGGCAGCTCGTAGACGGTTGAGTAGTAACCGCGCAGAAGGACCTGATCCATACCCAGCGAGGGGTAGCATTGGCGGGCCGTGGGCTGTAGTCCCGACTTGCCCAAAGAATCGCAACCTCGCTACTGTCCCGGACGTGCACCAAGTCGCTCGCCTGGTTGGCTCCGAGGGGGTCCTACGCAAGACCCTCTCTTGCGTCTTTGGCGTCGGGTTCGCGGTGGCGCTGGCGGCCTGCGATGGCCCCAAACACGCTGAATGTGAGAAGTTGATGGGGGTTATCAACCGCGGTTTGGACCAGATTGAGACTAGCCAGCAACAACTCAAGAACAACCCGGACCGAACGGTCGAGCTGAGGGCTATGGCCGATGCGCTCGAGAAGTTGGCTGCCGAGGCCGGGGCGGTGTCTCTGGAGACCCCGGAGCTTCGTGAACTCTCTGGTCGCTACCAGAAAATGGCCAAAGAGGCCGCGTTGCACGCACGCGCCTTGGCAGACGCCGAGAAGGAAAAGAAGCTCGAGGAGGTCAAGAAGGCCAAGAACAGCCTGAACGAGACCTTCAAGCTCGAGGACCCGATCGTGCTCGACCTCAACAAGACCTGCGCACGCTGAGCCAATCCCTGGGGAACGCTCAGGCTCCGAAGCGGTAGCCCACGCCGCGGACCGTCAGCAGGTGCTTGGGGCTCTGGGTGTCATCCTCCAACTTCGACCGCAACTGGAGGATGAAGTTGTCGATCGTGCGGGGCGTTCCGTGATGGGACGGGCCCCAAACGCGCGTTTGAATCTGTTCACGGGAGAGCACCTTCCCTTCTGCGCGGATCAAGCACAAGAGCACGTCGAACTCGGTGGCGGTAAGTTCAACACGAGTTCCGGCACGCGTAACCTCGCGTGCATCGACGTCGATGTCGATGTCGCCGTAACGACGCGAAGACTGCGGACGGCGGGCAATCGCGTCTCGACGCAAGACGGCTTTCACCCTCGCCATCAGCTCGGCTAGCCCGAAGGGCTTGGTGATGTAGTCCTCAGCACCGAGCTCGAGCCCCATCACCTTGTCCATCTCAGCGCCGCGCGCCGAGAGCATGATGACCGGCACACTCGAACCCTCCTGGCGCAGCGTGCGCACAACCTCGAAGCCGTTCAGTTTGGGTAACATCACGTCGAGAACGACGAGGTCCACTCCTTGGCGTGCGAGTTCGAGCCCCTGCTCACCGTCCGCTGCCAGCTGGACGGAGTAGCCTTCTGCGGAGAGGTTCATCTCGAGCCCCATCGCGATACTCGGGTCATCCTCGACGACCAAAACGGTCTTGTTGTTGCTCGGCGGGCTCATGTCGTCTCCGTTTTCGGTTCGGTGAAGAGCGCCTCAGTCACAGGGCGTTTTCTGGGGAAGGAGAGGGTAAAGGCGCTTCCGCTGCCGCGCGTACTCTCAACCTCGATCTTGCCGCGATGAGCTTTCATCACGTGCTGGACGATGGCTAGCCCGAGCCCCGAGCCCTCCCGCTTGCGGGTGAGCTTGTCGTCGACGCGGTAGAACTTGAGAAAGATGCGCTTGTGCTCGCCACGCTCGATGCCGATGCCGTTGTCCCGCACGCAGATGCTCACGTCCTCTTTGCTGGCGCTGACTTGGATGGTCACTTTGCAGGGTGAGCCCCCGTATTTGTAGGCGTTGGAGAGCAGGTTCACCAGGACATCGACGATGGCTGCGCGATCACAAACGAGCGCGGGCAAGTCCTTCATGAACTCGGTCTTGCATTCGACATCACGTCCGGTGCGAGTGGGCTCGAACGACTGGATCGCTTCATCCACGACCGCATGTACGTCGTGCGGTGCGAGCTCGTACGTCCGCATCCCGCTCTCCATTTTGCCCCAGTCGAGCAGACGGTCGATCAGTACTTGTAGCCTCGCGCTCTCGCGGTCGAGCGCTTCGATGCAGCGCTCCTCAGACTTCAGATCGCCACGCCGCAACTTTAGCGTTTCAGCGAACATGCGAATGGACGTCAGCGGTGTTCGAAGCTCGTGGCTCACCTTGGAGACGAAGTCGGCTTGCAGCTCGGAGAGGTTGCGCTCGCGGCGCACGAACACCCAAACCAGGATTACGCCGGTGACGAGCGTGCCCGTGAAGGTCAGCACCAGAATGCCCATCAGCAGGGTGAGCGCCGCCTCACCCACGAAGAGCAGCAGCACGCCGATCGCCGATAGCAAGACCGCGGGGACGATCCCGAGGTAGACCAGCAGGAGAACGATGCGTCTGTAGCCCACGCTGGCTCAGCTCTCGGTTTTTGTCCCGTCGATGCGAGAGATCACCAGCGCTTCTTCCGAAGGGCACTCATCCCCGATGCTGTACGCGCCAAGCACCCGAGCCACGTTGGCGTCGGACTCCTTGCGCACGCGCAATACGGCAAGCACCTCTCCTGCGCGCACGGCTTGACCAGGCTTCCTCTCGAGCTGGATGCCTACGCCGTGATCCACCGCTTGATCGGCTCGGGTTCTGCCGGCGCCCATAGCCACCGCAGTGAGCCCAAGCTCGAGCGCGTCGAGACTGCGCACGAAGCCCGAGCGGTCGGCCTTCACGGCGACCTCGACCTCAGCTTGCGCGAGGAGCTCCGGCTTGCGAACCACGCGAGCGTCTCCGCCTTGTGCTGCCACCATGCGCTCCATCAGCTCGGCTGCTGCACCGCTCTCAATGGCTCGCTGCAGCCTGGCTCGCGCCGTCGCTCGGTCCTTTGCGGCCTTCCCAACGACCAGCATTTCTTCGCCCAAGGCCAAGGTGCATTCGACCAGATCCGCGGGGCCGCCGCCTGCCAGCACCTGAAAAGCCTCCTGCGTCTCATTGGCGTTGCCGATCGTGAGACCGAGCGGCGTATCCATACGCGTGAGCAGCGCCGAAACGCTCTTGCCGGCAGCCACGCCCACGCGAACGAGCGCGTTGGCCAACGTTTGTGCGGCCGGCAACGATTTCATGAAAGCTCCGCGCCCGACCTTCACGTCGAGCACCAGACCGTCGATGCCCTCCGCCAGCTTCTTCGACAAAATGCTCGCCACGATCAGCGGCACCGACTCAACCGTCGCCGTGACGTCACGCAGCGCGTAGATCCGCTTGTCTGCGGGAGCGATGCGGGCCGTCTGCCCAATCATCGCCGTGCCGATCTCACGCACCAATTTACGAAAGTTCGCCTCGTCCAGCGTCACTGAGAAACCCGGGATCGCCTCAAGTTTGTCGAGGGTGCCACCGGTGTGACCAAGGCCCCGGCCCGAGACCATGGGCACGCGAA
>CAITIQ010000235.1 GCA_903892415.1 uncultured delta proteobacterium
GCACACCGTGATCGACCAGATCAGCGAGCACGAACACAGCATCGCCGCCGCCGTCGAGGAGCAGAGCGCCGTGATCGCCGAGATCAGCCGCAACGCCCAAGCCTCGTCGGCCGGCGCCGAAGAAACGCGCTCGTCCGCCGACGAACTGAGCCGCCTCGCGCTGCAACTCGAAGAGCTCGTCAAGGCGTTCGACGTCGAGCCGGTCTGACAGCCGCGCGTAGCCCGTGACACCACCACGGGCCCACCACAGTCACACACCACGTTCTCCCCGCGCAGGGGAGTGCGTGGTGTGGGGCTTTTTTTAGAAATTTCTGTCCTCGTGTCCGCACCCTCGTCGCTTCAATTCAGCAAGAGGCTATATGAACGACGACTCGCTTGGCTCAGATCGAACGATGGGAGCTTCCGGCTACAACCACGGCCAACCTGCTCCTCCTGAACTCGGTGCTCTTTCAGACCGTTCAATCGGTGAGAGTCCGACGGTCGCCGGGAGCGGTTTGGAGTTTTCTTCTGAACAGCTAATCGGGTATCTGGTTGATGGGCGCTACGAGATCCAGGCGCTGCTTGGTCGTGGTGGTATGGGCCAAGTATTCCGAGCTTGGGATCGGCGACTACAAAGGGCCGTTGCGTTAAAGCGGCTGTTGGGTGCTGCAATCGGTTCCTCAGCTTCGAGAGAGCGTTTCGCTCGAGAAGCCAAGGCCGTTGCAACCCTTTCACATCCCTGCATAGTTCAGCTGTTCGACTATGGCGACGATCGTCATGGCCCTTACATTGTGATGGAGCTACTGGAGGGCGAGGATCTTTTGCGCATTATTCAGCGCGACGGGCCGCTCGAAGTTGCCAAGGTGCTCTCCATCGCGGAGCAAATTGGTGCGGTGCTTCATCATATTCACTCCAATGGGGTAGTCCACCGTGATATCAAGCCCTCCAATGTGTATCGCCTGCCTAGTGGCCAAGCGAAGCTCCTGGATTTCGGGTTAGTTACAGGAGGCGAAGTCGACGCTCAACTTTCTGTGGCCGGCGTTGGCATGGGGACCGCTGACTACGCATCGCCTCAACAGAGCGCGGACGCAAGGACTGCAGACGGTCGCGATGACCTGTATTCCTTTGGAGCGACGCTAGGCTTTCTTCTAACAGGCAAGGCGCCTCGTTTTCTCAAGGACAAAGACCTGCCCGAGGCGGTGCGTCAGCCCATCATGAAGCTGCTCGAGTACCGACGCGAGGACCGCTATCAGTCCGCAGAGCAGTTTCTGGCTGTGCTAGCGCAAGGAATCGGAGCACCCGGCTATTCCACGCCAGTGGATAGAGACTTAAATAGGCAACTTGGTTGCATTCATTGCGGTGCAATGAATGATTCTGAGGTTGCGTTTTGCACGGAATGCCGCCAACCCGCGAATGACAACTGCTACCAGTGCGGGCAACCCGACAAGGCGAGGGCCAATGGTTGCGCGCATTGCGGCGCGGAATTGACCAAGTACCGCAACGCGCTGCGCCATGTCGATCGAGCCAACGCCAAGGTCGAGGCCCGGGAATGGCGCGAAGTGTTCGTCGAACTGCAGGCCGCCTCGCGTCTCCACGACGCGGTGCCTGGGCTCGCCATGCGCCTGCGCGAGGTCGAGTCGATGATTAGCGACATCGCCGCATTGAAGACGGCGGCCCAGGAACACCTGCTCACCCTCGACGTCGATTCCGCGCAGGAGATCCTGCGGCGGCTGGCCGGCTTGCTGCCCCCGTCGGATGCCGACTTGGCCTCCATGGTCGACGTGGGCCTGCCGCAGGCCGTGGCGTCTCGCAAGGAACGCGAAGCGCAAGTTGCCGGGCTAGCGAAGGCGGCGCGCGAAGCGGAAGCGTGCGGCGACCACGATGCGGCGCTGTCGCATTGGCTGCAGGCCCAGTCCGCGCTCGCCGATCACGCGCCGGCGAAGGAGGGCGTGGAGCGCTGCCGTGGCGTCATCC
>CAITIQ010000236.1 GCA_903892415.1 uncultured delta proteobacterium
ACCGATTGGTCCTATCAGTGGATGCAGCAGCCCTTCCCCGGCTACGTGACCTTCGACGAGAGCAGCGGCGATGCCTGCACGCTCGACAACTACACAGCCCAGGCCAGCGATATGGACGCCGATCTTCAAGCCTGGCTCGCGGCTCAAGGCATCAACAACCCCTCCTTCGAGGCGGCCTATACCTATATCAATCAGCTCAACACCGTGGCCTCCACCGACACCCAAGGGCAGCCGGTCAACGTCACGCCCAAGACCTGGATCACGGGTGCTACGCCCCAAGGCAACAAACCCCTCACCGTCAGCTTCGAGGACAAATGTGGCCGCGTGCTCTTCAGCACCTACCACTCTGAATCCTCCGACGGCCTGCTTCCGCAAGAGCTCGCGCTGCTCTACGTGATCCTCGAGGTCGGCGTCTGTTTGAACGTACCCGTGCCGCAGTGAGCTACAGTACAGCCGGGCTCAACGTCGCACCGTTGGATGACAGCCCTCCACCGCAATCGAAGCAACGCAGCGACCGAACACCCCGCCCTTGATTTCGCAGTGCTGCTTGGGCTGACAATCCACCATCGACATACACTCGCCGCCCGCGCCCGCGAGCGCGCGGCAACGGCCTTGGTAACAAGAAGCCTCCGCGCCGCAAAGCTCCTGGCCCAGCTTGCAGCGGTCGCCGACGGCAAGCGGCGGCAAGCAATGGTACACCGCGGGATAACCGTCCGATGAGCCCTCAGTCATGAGGCACGCAAGCCCGGGCTCACACGGAAGATGGTCGGTCGCTTTTCCTAGCAACCCGCCCCAATACGCCTCGCACAACCCATGCTTTGGGATCGGCTTGACGCAGCGATTCTTCAACATCGAAAGCCCGCTGGCACACTCCTCGGCGTAGAGCGCTGGCTCGCCTGCCCCAGCCTTACCCGTCACCACCCCTTGACACGCGGGCAGCAGATCAAAGATGAAGAACGTCGTCTTTGCTGCGCGTGCTTCTGCGGCGGCCAGGCACGCGGCCGCTACCTCACCGTGGAAGTCCACCTTGGCAGAGTTCACACGGGCGAGGCACTCCTGCTTGGCATTGAACAGGGCCGCCAAATGACCGAGCGCGGGCGTGTTGGCCCTCTGACTATCGGTGCACGAAGCATAGTTGCGCTCCCCGAGCGCCACGGCTCGTTCACAGAACGCCTCCTTACCGAGCGGCGCGAGCGGAGCAGCTGAGCTAACAGCGCTGCCACTCGGCGAAGCGGTGGGATTCGCGCTCGGCGGGAGACTCGCACTGGAAGTCACAGACGCGCTCGGAGCGCTGCTCGCAGCCGAGCCCTTGCTCGAAGCCCCGGGATCACTGCAGCCGGCGGCCCAGATTGCGAGCAGGAGCGTAGCGTTCGCGAGGCCGCAACCAACCTTCCAAACCTTCATCGGACGATGAGCCTCTAGCGTCCGCCCACGAATATCAAGATCCTTTGGTCACAGGCTGCGTCCAAGGGCGCATGGTTTACACGCAGGTTCACTCCTCGGCTCGCCCCATCGTCGCCATCACGTTGGGCTTGGCCTCACTCTTCGCGCTCGGCTGCTCCGCAGCCGACGCCAACTCGCCAGCCGAGCCAGCGACGGTCCAGCTCCGAACCGACGGCGATTCAGCCGTTTCCGCAGACGCCGAATCGCCCGAGCGCGAGAGCGCCGGAGACCTGGTCGCCGATTGTTCCAAGCTGACCCGAACCGCCTGCATGGACTCCAAGGAGTGCACGCTCGTCCTCGATCCCAACGCAGAAAAGCCCCGCAGTGGGAAGTATTTGTGCAGACCAGCGCTGGGGAGCTGTGAG
>CAITIQ010000237.1 GCA_903892415.1 uncultured delta proteobacterium
GGCTGGCTTCTTCGCGGCTGGCTTCTTCGCGGCTGGCTTCTTCGCGGCTGGCTTCTTCGCGGCTGGCTTCTTCGCGGCTGGCTTCTTCGCGGCTGGCTTCTTCGCGGCTGGCTTCTTCGCGGCTGGCTTCGTGGGCCGAGCGAGCGCCTGCTCAGCATCGAGTTCGAGTTCGCGGACCTTCGCGAACCGCGCGACGAGGTGCACCGGCAGAGGGGCGTCGTAGCGGAAGTGCACGGTGTCCTTGGCGTGCTTGAAGGCCAAGAGTTCGGGGATCTCTTCGAACACGCGGGACGACGCCGGGTAGAGCGAGAGGTGCTCCTTCCATGCCGCGAAGAAAACGAGCGCTCTACCGTGCAGTTTGTAGGTCGGGATCTTGTAGGAGATGCTCTCGACCGCACGCGGCACGGTCTTCCGAATCACGTTCCGCATGCGGGTGAGCCGTGGGCGTGCGGCGTCGGTTTGGGCTGCGATGTAGGCTTCGACGGTCTGGTAGTCGGGCATGGCCATGGCTCGACCAACGTACCTCAAGCAACAAACTTCGGTCCGACCTGCGGCGGCCGAGGCTCCACCGGTGAGCGTCTGTTACCGAATTGACGGTTGAGCAGCGCTAGCGCGCGACTGGCTTGCTATTGCTGGTCTGATCGCTCGGCACGCCGCTTGCTTTTTTGCCCGTCCCATGGGCCTTCGCCTCATCTCCCTCGGGCTTTCGCTAACCTTGTGCAGCGCCATCGCGATCGGTTGCGACGGCTCGGTGGAACCCGAGCCCGGGCCGACGGGAGGCGCTGGCGGCGCGCCAGAGCCCGGTGGCGGTGGAAGCGGCGGCGACGCTGGCGCACCTCCGACGAGCGACGTCGAATGGGTTGAGTGCCCGCTCTACGTCGACCAACCCGACGGTCCCAAGGCCGAGTGCGCATGGATCGACGTGGCGCTGCGCTGGGAGGAAGCAACCGGCCCAACGATCGGCATCTTCGTACAGCGCCTACGCGGCACAGCGGACAACGTGCGCGGCCAGCTCTGGCTTCTCGAGGGCGGGCCGGGCGGCTCCGGCGCCGACTTCGACTCATTCATGGAGGCAATGCAGGACCTCGATCCGACGCTCGATCTCTACGCCGTCGATCATCGTGGCGTAGGTCGTTCGGCGCGGCTCAGCTGTCCGGCGCAAGAGTCGCCGGCCAGTGCGTGGGGCATCAACGTTGCGCCTGAAGAGGCGGCGCTTTGCCGAGACGCGCTGATCGAGACCTGGGGCGACGACCTCGCGGAGTTCTCCACCACCGCGGCAGCGCGCGATCTCGCGCGACTGATCGAGGTCACGGCCGAGCCTTCCAAAGACGTCTTCGTGTACGGCGTCTCATACGGCACCTATTGGGCGCATCGCTATCTGCAAATCGCGCCGGATCAGGCAACGGCCGTCATCCTCGACTCGATTGCGCCGCCGGGAGAATCGTTCGTGGCCTACGACGCAGACTTCGATCAAGTGGCGCAAGACTTCATGGCGCTCTGTGGTGCAGACGCACTGTGCTCCGAGAAGCTCGACAGCGATCCGTGGGCTGCGCTCGTCGATCTGTCCACCGCCCTCGAGGGCGGCCATTGCCCCGAGCTCACCGCGAGCTGGGGCCTCGACGCATCGACCTTGCCGGTCGTGCTCGCGAGCCTGCTCATGAGCTCGGTTGCGCGCACCTACATGCCCGCGGTGGTTTATCGATACGCGCGCTGCGAGCCAGGAGACGTCGCGGCGATCGACAAGCTGCTGACCGTCTTCTTCGGCGGACCGCAGGAGACCAGCTACTACGACGAGCTTTCGTCCGATGCGCTGTTCTACAACGTGGCCCTGTCGGAGCTCTGGCCCAACGCGCCCGAGCACCCGACACCAGAAGAGATCGACATGATCGAGGCTGGCTTGCAGGTCACTACGGGCCTCAGCCCGCGAGTCACGGCGCTGCAAGACCTTTGGCCAGCCTACCCCGATGACGTCTTTGTCGACCAATGGGCCGAGACGAGCATCCCCATCCTGATGATGAACGGCGATCTCGATCCACAGACGCCGATCTGGGTGGCTGCTCCAGCAGGCGAGCAACTGAACGCAGCCAATCAGCAGTTCGTGCTCGTGCCGCGTTCGGCTCATTGCGTCGCTGTCTCCACGCCGGTCGCGCAACCCGGAGATCAGCCGTGTGGCCTCTCGCTCATGCTGAGCTTCCTCGGCGATCCCAACGCGACGGTCGATCAGAGCTGCATCGCGACCATTCCGGTCGAGTCGTTCACTGGGGTCGCAGAGAACAACCTTTACGTATTCGGCACGACGGACTTGTGGGAGCACGCGACCGCGCCAAACGCCGTCCCGTCGCCCGCTCCATCCCATCTGCGGCGCGAGATCTCGCGCACCCAACGCTGGCTGCGGACGCGCGGCTTCAGCGTTACCCGCAAAGCGATGCAATGACAGGGCGAGCGCACAAAGTGGCAGGACTGCTCGCCGAGCTCCTGCCAGGCGATCGCGTGCTGATCGAGGGCGAGCTCTCGCGCGACGGGACGGGCGGCTACCGCGGTGAGTCAGGAGGCTGGATCCTGCGAGCCCCCGAACAGGCGAACGCGACGGTCTACTTGCCCTCGGCGCCGGCGGCCTTTGCCAACAGGCTCGGCGCGCCCTTGCGAGGCAAAGTCATGCTGGTACTTGGTCTTGGGCTCGCCCTCCTCGCGACCTTGAGCGCCCTCTCTCTGCCGCTGCTCGGCGCCGACGCGACAGGCACCGTCGAGAGGATCTACAAAAGGCCAAATCTATCGACGAAAAAGGGCGGGCCGAAGACCTATGAGGTGATGGGAGCTAGCTTTACCGCCGCGGATGGCAGCGAACTCCTTTGTTCGGATATGCCGATGCACTTCACCCGCGAGCCCAAAGTCGGTGACAGGCTGACCCTTCGTTATCTCCCGCTAAGGCCCACCGTTTGCGAGGCCAAGGGGCCGTTCACCTTCGGACCGTTCGAGTTCATCGCGCTGTTGATCGCTGGAGTTACGCCGCTCATCGGCCTGTTCGAGCTGCAGTCCTGCCGCGCGAAGCCAAGCGACCGCGCGGTCCTCGACGCGCCCAGGTCCAAGGCGGAGGAGCGCAGGATCAAAGCCGCCTTAGCGGCTGGCGCGGGGACGACTGAGGCCGCGACTGTGTCGGACAATGGCAGCCAGCCGCGCGGTTAGATCAGGCCCAACTGAAGGCCTCGCAGGACCGCGCGGGTCCGATCGCGGACGCCCAGCTTGGCCAAGATGGCGGAGGTATGGTTCTTGACGGTCCCTTCGCTGTTCCCGAGGAAGTCGGCGATCTCGCGGTTGCTCATGCCGCTCGCCAGCAGGCGGAGGATCTCGCGCTCCCGTCGCGTGAGCACCTCGACCTGGGGCTCGACCGCGAGCTTGGGCTCGAGACGCGCAAGCCGGCGCACCACGGCCTCCGTAACGGCGGGGAGGATCAGCGTCTCGCCAGCGGCTACGCGGCGAACCGCATCGAGCAGGCGATCTCGCGAGATGTCCTTGAGTAAGAATCCGCGGGCCCCAGCGCGGAGCACCGCATCATCGTCGAAGGTCGTGAGCAAGATCGTTGGGATCGGTGGGTTCATGCGCTCGAGCACGCGAACACCGTCGAGGCCGGGCATTCTCACGTCGAGCAACACTACGTCGGGCTGAAGCTCGCGCAGGAGCGTGAGGGCGCATTGGCCGTCGGCGGCCTCGCCGACCACGCGCACGTCAGCCGACAACTCGAGCAGACCACAAAGCCCTTTGCGCATCAGCTCCTGGTCCTCGACCACGACCACCCGAATCAAGCCCCGACCTCCGGTAACCAAAGCTCGAGTGAGAAGCCGCTGCCCGGAGCTGATTGGAGGCTGACCTCGCCATGCAGCGCCTGCGCGCGTTCATGGATGCCGCGGAGCCCGTGACCCCAAACCGGCGCTTCACTCCCGCGTCCATCGTCATGCACGCGGAGCGAGAGTCCACCGTCGCGACGTTTGAGTTCGAGCCAGACATGTTGAGCCTCAGCGTGCCGCACCGAGTTGGTCACGAGTTCCTGCGCACAGCGGTACAGCGCATGAGCCGAGGCAGGCTCGCTGACGGTGAGCCCTTGCTCGATCGAAAGGCACACCTTTGGAGTCGGGACGACCTTCGCTAGTTGCTCGAGCGCGCTCGGTAAATCGAGCGCGCGCTCGGTCCGCATGGTAGCGACCACGTCGCGAACCTCGGAAAGGAGCAGGCGTCCGAGGCCGTGGGCCTCGGCAACCGCTGCGCGGGAGCCAGCTCCTTCGAGATGGCGGGCCAGCTCGAGCTGGACGTTCAGCGCCGCCAAGTGGTGGCCAACGCTATCGTGCAGCTCGCGCGCGACCTCGAACCGCTCCTCTAGCCGCGCGCGGTCCGCGAGCCGAAGCTGCGCAGACCTCAGCGCCTCGTGCAGCTCCGCGAGCTCCTCACGACGTTTGCGTTCGCTCTCGGCGATCAGTCCGACGGCGAACGCGAGCGCCGTCCAGGTGAAGTGCGGCAGCGTGACCAGCGCAAGCACCCAAAGCGACGCCATACCTGCCACGGGCGACGGAACCAGCCCCTGCGCGACCAACAGCGCAGCGAACGCGAGATGCACGACGTTGCGTGTCACCAACCAAACCATGGCACGCCTCCGTGGGTAGACTGGAGTTGCCCCGATTTGGTAGACAGATTTGACTGCTTGATTCAGGCGGGTGCGTTGGTCTCGAACTCGATGGGTGCGACGTAGTTGAGGTGCGAGTGGAGCCTGACGAGGTTGTAGTAGTTGTCGATGTAGTCGGCCAC
>CAITIQ010000238.1 GCA_903892415.1 uncultured delta proteobacterium
GCTCGTCGGAGACAGCGTCGTGTTGGTCGAGGAGCCCCGCGCGACCTCCTTGAGCAACCGCGCCGCGAACTGGTTGCTCCGCTCGACCTCGGTCACCGCGACCTTGGGGATCGGCCCCGGCGTGACCGCCGAGCCCGACGGTGTCGGCTGAGCGCCCGACGCAGAGGCCGACGCCGATGCGCTTGGCCCAGCCGAAGCAACCGGACCGGCCGACACGCTAGGAAGCTTTTCCGAGCCGGGCAACGGCGCCCCCGAACACGCCGCGAGCCACCCCGCGAGGATCACAGAGCCCAAGCGGCGACACGATGGATGAGACACGACGTTGCAACGTTGGCGAGCCATACCCACCAGGTACCACGACGCGCCGATGCGTGACGGACGCGTTGAGGGCGCTCCGGAGGAGGCTCTCCGCGCGGCCCGACGTCGATTCGCGTTGAGGGCGCTCCGGAGGAGGCTCTCCGCGCGGCCCCGACGTCGATTCGCGTTGTGGGCGCTCGGGAGGACGCTCTCCGCGCGGCCCCGACGTCGAAACAGGTCGCTCGGCGCGAGTAGGCTCTCGTTGCTTGCCCCACGCTGGCGTGGGGGCCCGCGCACGAGAGAGCTAAAGATTTAATACTCGCGCCGCGCCTTGCTCAGCTGGTCGACGTCGGGGCCGCGCGGAGAGCATCCTCCCGAGCTTGGGTCGCGGGGGTGGGAGAGGAGATACGACGTGAAAGTGGTCGCGCTCCGAAACGGACATCGCGCGAGCTACCGGCTAGGCTCGGACCGTGACGACGCGAGAGCCGCGCCCCGGCCGCGTTCTTCGCTCCCTCCGAAGCGAGCGCGCTCCACATCCTCTCGGCGGCGGCCCTCCTCCTCGCGACCCACGGAACACCCGGCCGGGTACGCTACTGGATCGGTGCGACCCTCGTCGCGGCGTTGGACGTGCTGATCCTCGTCTACTTGGTTCGGCGCATCGGCTGAAGAGACGCGGCGCAGCGCCACGCCAACCAACGTCGCGCGGCTTGCCCAACCTTGACCGTCAAAACCTTGTTGAGGCCCGCCCCGACCGCGATGCCCACGAAGGGGATCGCCTTCAGTGCCGACTTCGGGAGGTTCTTGATCGCCAGACTGAGCGTGAACGCCGCCGAGACGCGGAGCAACAATTTTTGTAGCTCGCGCGAGGTGTAGTTCGACGTGGCGGTCAGAGTCACATCACCGATGTCGAGCAGGATGTTCCTGCCCGTCGCGACCTCGCTAGTGTGTACAGCCGCCAACAGCAGCGCGAGCTGACGTTCGCGTCGATCGTCGATATCGAAGCCGTGGGCGTAGCACAGCGCGAGGCACAGCTCGGTCTCAAGCTTCAACACCGCCGCCATGTCGACGAGCGAGGTACCGATCGCCACCGTCAAGGTCCCGATCCCAGGGACAATGCCGGGCAGCGCCGACATTCCCCCGACCAGCGCGCTCCGATTCGAATAGTGCGAAATCAACCGATCGCTCAGCTGACTCCGCCTCACAGCGCCCTCGCGCCGGTAGCCGTCGACCACCGCGCGAATATCTCCAGACGAAGCGAGCATCCGCTCCACGGCGTTCAAGAATCGGTGACCGGCCCCTTCGACAACCTCGTTCATGCTTCCTCCTCGCGCCCAACGCGGCGCGAGCTCGCTTGAGCACGCGTTGTGCCTACCGCGAACCAGTCGATTCAGCGGCGTTTGGGAGCTCCGCGTTTGGCCGCGATCTGATCGATCAGCCCCGGACCTGATCGCGATCAGCACGCGTTGCTAGGGAGGCCGCAGCCGAGCCGGGCGCCGGGGATCGCCGCTCGAAGTGGACGTTTTGTTGAATTGCGAGGTCGATCAGCAGGGCATCGGGCTCCCAATTCAACAAAACCACCAATTCGTGGGCCCATCCTGGAACCGTCGCCGTGAACGTCTTGACGAGGGTAGCCTGCGGCCATGCCTCCGTTGAAGCTATGGTTTGTCCGTGCAGGCGAAGGAGCCGCCCACGTCGGCGACTTCCTATCGAGCAAACTCGTCGCGATTGGTTGGAGCGAGCTGGGTCCGATCAGCGCAGACGTTTCGGACGATGAACTGGGGGCAAGATTCTCGGCATTCTATACGGACGAGAAGCCCGGGACGCGGCGAGCGTGGCAGAGCGTGGTCCGCCGTTTCATCAGGGACATCAACGTCGGAGACGGTGTCATGACCTACGATCCTGACCAGCGGCTTTACTTCCTTGGAGAGATCGCCTCAGGGTTGGAGGCTCGCAAACACGAGCTGAGTCGCGCACGCACGGTGAATTGGAGCCATCAAGTCGCGCGCGACGACCTCGGTGTCTCCACGCGCAACAGCCTCGGATCGATTGCGACGCTGTTCCAGGTCGCCGGTGATGCACGTGACGAGGTCTGGCTCAAGGCGGTCCCGCTGGGCGTGTCGCCAACTCCAGCTCTACCGTCTACCGACCCTCCCAGCTCGGATGCCGCTGCCACCTCCCAGGTGTTGGCCGACACGATGGCAAAGGCGTCGGGGCTGATCGAGGACCGGCTTCTGGCGCTCGGTTGGGATGACGCGCAGGAGCTCGTGGCAGGGATTCTGCGAGCCATGGGGTATCGCGCCCGGGTGTCACCCCCAGGCGCAGATCGTGGCGTCGATATCTTCGCGTCTCCAGATGGACTCGGGCTGCAAGAGCCACGCATCTTCGTCGAGGTGAAGCACCGCAAAGCAAAGATGGACGCGCCGGAGATTCGGAGCTTCCTAGGCGGGCGGCGACCTGGTGACCGGTGCTTGTACGTGAGCACAGGAGGCTTCACGAAGGAGGCCCGCTATGAGGCCGACCGCGCCGCCATACCGGTTCAACTGATCGACCTCTCCCGCTTGCGGGAGCTACTCATCGACACCTACGATCAACTCGCCCCGGAAACGAGGGCGCTGGTGCCGTTGAAAGCGGTGTACTGGCCAGACGATTGACCGAGTCCCCTATCCAACCAGTGCATGCAACCTCCGCCTCTCGATTGGCTCCCAATCGCAGACGGAAGCCCACGGCCAGGTGCGCGTGATGCGGAGGTGACTTCGCCCAGCTTCGGGAGCTAGCCGCTCCAGCTGAAACTCGTTGACCTCCAAGCGTCCGCGGTTGCCCGACTGCCGCAGCGCGTGCGCCACCCGCTCCACCCCTGCGCGAGCCTCGACTGAGTCCTCGTTCACGAATCCGGTCATGTAGTTCACGATGAGTGCAATGCCGGCGCTCGTGGAGGCCTCCAGCGCGCGCTCGAACACCTGCCACGACTGCCGCTTGTCGATGGAGAGCTGCGAGCTGCCGACGATCGTCTCGAGACCCACCTCAAGCGTGTCGCAGCCTCTTTCGCCGAGCTCACGAAGTCTCCACGAGAGACTAGGGGCGAGCTTCGTGCAAGCGCTCCACCTCACCCGACGATTGATCACAGCTGCGAAATCGGTGAGCCGCTGCCCATCCACCAAGCTGTCCTTGAAGGAGAGCGCCGCGCCGAGGGCTCGAGCCTGTACGACGTGCCGTTGCAGCAAGTGCGCGCTGACGGGATCGTACCGACCTTCGATCGCTGGATAGGTGCAGAAGCTGCACCTGCCGTACGAGCAGCCTCGTGACATCTGCACCGGGAGCGTGAGTCGTCCGCGGTCATAGAGCGCGACTGCGTCGAACAGCGGCATCACGGTGGCGTCACCCTCCGCGCGAACCAGCGCGCCTTGCCGCTCACGGCGCATGACGGACGCGGGCCAGCGCGCGGGGTCGGCCAGGCGATCGAGCAGCTCGACGAAGGTCCGTTCGGCATGCCCGACGACGAACCCATCAATGGACGGCGCCGCGCGCAACAGCTCGGAAAGGCACGCCTGGATCGCCGTGACATGGGCGCCACCCCAAACAACCACGGCACGAGGCCAGACCTCTTTGACCGCCTGCGTTATGGCGAGCGCCCAATAGACCTGTCCGCCGAAGAGCACCGAGAGACCGACGACTTCGGGCTCAGCCTGCTTCGCGAGCGCCTCGCAGATCGACGCACCGAAGCTTTCGAGCACGCGCTCCGCAGATTGTTGGACCAGCTCAAGCGAGAAGGCCGCTGAACCGATTGGATCCGCGACGCGTCCGCTAGCTTCACCACTCAATCCAAGCTGCCGACGGAAGAGCGCGTCCACGCGGCGCAGAGCCTCCCGTGGCTTGTCATGATCACCGGTGACCGCGCTCCTGGCGCCGTCGAGCGGGACGCCCGACGCACGGATGAACGCGATGTTGAGATCCAATACTTCAGCCTGGTGGCCGGCGTCACGCGCCGCCCCCACGAGCATCGCCGGGCCAAGGAGCGGCCCTGCGGTGTACTTGACCAAAGGCGGAACTACGAGCAGCGCGCGGCTCACTTCGCGCCTCCGAAGATGGTCTCGAGCTCGCCTAGCACCTCGTCCACGTAGCCCCGTGCCTTGTCGATATCGCTCTTGGCCTTTTTCAACCGACGCTGAACAAAGTTGCTTCCAAACCGATCAATTACTGGTTGGCCAAACTCCGGGTCCGAGCCCACGATGTGACGAGCGAGATGCCGTGCGTGCTCGAGCCCCAAACACGGCAAGAGGCTGGCGACCCTCGTGCGAGTGCCGCGAGGCAGCCCAGACAGAGACAATACGAAGAGCGCCTCGGCCAGCGCCTTACGACTCGAACTCACGAGTGATGCCCGCTGCTGCACCGGCAGGTGGTCAGGATCGACACGCTCCGCGCGATCGAACCGACTCGCGCCGAGCCCGAGCAACGCGCGTGCGTTCTCGAAGTCCCCGCTAGCGAGCCAGGCGGCGAGGATGATCCGAGCCTCGACCTTGGGAGCCGGCTGAACCGACACCCCACCGTCCGGACCCACGAATGCTCCACCGAACGGGACTCCGGATATATGGCTAGGGAACTCCAGCTGCGCGCTCGGCGCGTCACGCTGGATCTCGTTGGCCCAAGCACGGAACGACTGTTCGTCTTCGAACCCGAGCGCAGCCATCCCCTCGGCCTGGGAGCGCTGGTGACCCAGCGCCATGGTGCCGCCGAGCGCATACCGACGCCAGACGCGACCGTCGACGAGCGTCACTGGGTCGTGCGAGGGCAGCATCTCAATCGCCTCGTCCGGCGCTGGCGAGAGCTCGAGTTGCGCTAGGATCTGGTCGACGCTCAGCTCCCATACCGGGGCGGAAGTGATGAGCGGATCCCCGAAGGCCGACGCACGCTCAGCGCAGCCGGCTTGGTTCACGGTGAACGAGATAGGGCGCTGCTGGTCGCTCCGCCGCTCCCATAGGCTCGGCAGCGTGAGGCCGCCAAGGTCGACGGAGTCCGGAGTTTGCATGACCACGATGCTGCCCGCGTCGTAGATGCGCTCGAACAGCTCCGTAGCCAACTCGTCGTCGTCGCGCAGCACGACCGTGGCGAGGGTGGGAGCTGGAGCGTCCGTGAAGCGGCGGAGGATGTCACTCGCCGTCCCGCGGCAAGAGACGGAGACGTGATGTCGCGAGGCCGCGTGCCGGGCGGCTACCGCGGTCAGGGGAAGGTCAACCAGCAGAGACGGCTCGAACTCAGCAAGCCGTCGGAAGCAATCATCGACCGTCTCGTCGGTCCAGCCCGTGGGATCGACGACGGAAACTCGAACGCGAATCGCGTGAAACATGGGTGCAGCTCCAAAGGACAGGGGGCAACCTCGCTCGTGGGAGCGAAGCCAGAACACCCGGGGCAAAGTGGCAAAACCACTGGGAGCTGCACGCCAGGTAGGGAAACACTATTCCTGATTCGCGATTCGTCAAGGCCGGGCAGAGTTTCTTGCTCCCTCTACGGCCTCCACCTCGTAGGACCGAGGAAAGTACCGTCAATCGGAGCCAGGCTCAGCTGATGCCGCACCCTCGTCGTCGGCCTGAGCATCGGGCGGCGGAAGCGGAACCACCGTGCC
>CAITIQ010000239.1 GCA_903892415.1 uncultured delta proteobacterium
GCCGACCCAGCGGTTCTCCGTCAGTACCTCGCTCTTTTGCAGAATCACCGGCGTTTGCATGCAGCCGGCGGCGAGCACCAGGGTCTTGGGGCGCACCGTCACCTCGTGCGAAGCCGCACCGGTGAAGGGCGTAACCACGTGACCGTGCACCGAGACCACCTTGCGCCCGCTCATCTTCACGCGCTCGACGCGCACGCTGGTGTAGACACGTGCGCCTGCGCGAATCGCCGCGGGCACGTAGCTCACGTCGGTCGACTTCTTGGCGCCGTTGCGACAGCCAGTGAAGCACTCCCCGGAGCCTTTGCAGCCCTTCACATTGCGCCAGGTGGGCTCGCTCGAGATGCCCAAGCGATCACAGCCTTGCTTGAAGCGCAGGTTGCGCGGGCCTTGCACCTCCATCGGCGTCGGCTCGACGAAAAGGAACTTCTCCACCCGCTCGAAGTGCTTGCGCAAGAGGTCCGCGGAGAGCTCGACGCCGGTGGTGCGTTGCCACTTGTCCCACACCCAATCGGGGGCGCGCGCACAGATCGCCGAGTTGATCACCGAGCCACCGCCGAGCAGATTGGCCTGCATGGTGGGGATGAACATGTTGCCGCGGCTCGCTCGCGTTCCACCTTCACGCAGCATGTTGTGCATGGCCTCGCCGGCCTCCAAGGTGAAGTCTTTGCTGGCGATGGGCGGGCCTTCCTCCAGCAGGATCACGTCCTTTCCAGCCTCGGCCAGCTCTTTGGCGACGACCGCGCCGCCAGGCCCGCTGCCCACGACCAGCACCTCGCAATCGAGCTCGAGCGGGCCGTGATAGTCCGCGTGGACCTTCACGCCCTCATGTGGACCACGAGCGCCAAAGGTGAGGGGAGCAACCTCCGTACGAAGGACATCCAGGCTTTTCATGCATCCCCCAGGTTGAACGGATTGGTGTTCGCCTTCATGCGCATCGCGGTTGAGACCCGCGGATCCGAGAGGTAGCCCATGGTGAGCATCGTCCGCATCGAGAGAAAGGCGATGCGACGGAAGTAGATCGGGCTCGTGCGCATCGACTCGAGCACGGCAATGCGCTCCTCCACCGATAGCGAGCTGAAGCGACTGCGCTTGGGACCGAACAGCCACGGCCCATGCTCGACGAACCAAAAGAGCAGCCGCACCAAGCGCGCTTGGCCCTCCGGCAAGCGACCGAGGTAGCGCTCCATGTAAAGCACCAAGCGCGCTTCTTTGGCCGATATCGGGATCGGCCCGTTGTTCGGAAAGAGAGCCTCAGCGCACGCGGCAACCACCGCTTGCTCTTTGTGCGTGAGCTTGCCGTCCGGCACGACTTTGTCCGGGTAACCAAGGAAAAGCCCTTTGGCGAGAGCCGCGGTGGAAGCGATGGCGACCGAGGGAAACAGCATGGAGACCAACCTTTCAGACAGTTGCGGCGCGGCTCTTGGCGCGCTTGGCGGAAGCTTTGGTAGTTGAGGGCGCGGCCTTCTCAGCGACGGCCTTCTCAGCGGGAGCGGCTTCTCCGGCCAACGCAGCGGCCAGTGATGCATCCACTCGGTCGAGATAACGATCCACTTCAGTAAGAGCGCCGACCTCGTCATGCGCCTCGATCAGCGTCAGCAGCCGATCCATCGCCTGGGCGTAGTCCGCAGGCGGCCCGCCGAGGGCCAAAGCGAAGGTGGCGTGGAGCTCGAGCATGGGGCTCCAAAAGCTGTTGGCGAACCACACCACCGGCCACAGCTCACTGGCCTGCAACAGGCTGCGAAACACCTCTAACTCGAGCGTGACGTGCGCTTGTGGATCGAGTTCTTGGCCGGAGCGTTCGAAGAGCTTGCGAACCTCTTTGAGGGGGGCCGGCTTGGCGTACTTGGCGGCGAGCCGCACGGCCTCTTTGGCCAGCAGCCGGCGCATCCACAAAAGCTCCACCAACATCGGTTTGACGTCCCCGCCGAGCATGGCGTGCGGCAGGTAGGTGGGCAGCAGCGCGGGCGTGCCGTGCCGCCGCCAATCCAGCACGTGCGCCCCGGAGCCGCGCCGCGACTCGATCAAGCCGGCTGCCGCGAGCTGGCCGAGTGCCTCGCGAATGGTGCTGCGGCCACAGCCGAACTCCTTGGCCAATGCGGTTTCCGCCGGAAGCCGAACCCCAGGCGGAAAGGCCCCTCCCACGATGCGCTCGGCGAGCTCTCGCTGAACGCGAGGCACTTCACGCAGGGTCGGTTCGTTCGACATGTCAGACTAATTAGTCTGACAACTTCGTTCGTGCAAGGGGGCCGCTTCACTTTTTTGCATTCGCGGGTGCGGACCAGGTCTCATGCGCCGATGTCAGCAGCGGAAGATCCCGAGCGCGTTTGGCTTCGAGACGTTTACAAGCGTGGCGCGCGCCAGCTCACCGTGCGGGCGGTGATCTCCGGGATGTTGATCGGCATGCTGATGTGCCTCTCCAACCTGTACGTCGTGCTCAAGACCGGCTGGAGTTTGGGCGTCACGGTCACGGCTTGCATCATCGCCTTCGCGCTCTTTTCGCTGCTCTCGAAGGTGGGTCTGCTGAAGGGCCAGTTCTCCCCGCTCGAGAACAACGCCATGGGTTCGGTGGCGTCTGCGGCGGGCTACATGACCGGTGGTGGCAACATGGCCGCGGTTCCCGCGCTGTTCGTGCTCACCGGCGCGATCCCCAATACTCCCTCGCTGATGGTTTGGTTCGGCGTGATCGCTGCGCTCGGCGTTTTCGCCGCCATCCCGATCAAGCGCCAGCTGATCAACATTGAGCAACTTCCGTTTCCCACCGGCATTGCCACCGCCGAGACGATCACCTCGCTACACGAGGCGGCACACGCTGGCGAGGCGGGACAAAAGTCGAACGGAGGTAAGGCAAAGTATCTCGGCGGCGCGGCGTTGATCGGCGCACTGATCGCGATCCTGCGCGATGCCAAAGGTCGCTTCATGCCCTTCAACTTGCCCGACAAGATCGCGCTGCCCGGCCTCTCGTGGGGCGGCCTCCCAGCGATGAAGTGGACGGTGGGCATCGAGGGCAGTTTGCTGCTCGTCGGGGCTGGCGCGATCATGGGCTTTCGCGTTTGCCTCTCGCTGGTCGTGGGCGCAGTGCTCACCTACGGCTTCCTTTGTCCGTGGCTCGTCCGCGAGGGCATCGTGGCCAGCGTCGAGTACAAGGTGATGGTGACCTCTACGTTGTGGCCCGCCGCTGCGATGATGTTGGCGCATGGCCTCACCTCCTTTGCGTTTCAATGGCGGAGCGTGCTCAAGAGCTTCTCCGGGTTGAAGAACGCCTTCACCAAGAAGAAGGACGCTGTAGCGGACGAAATGGACGAGGTGGAGTGTCCGGCTTGGTGGTTCCCCGCCGGCTTTCTTGTGTTCGGCCCGATCGTAGTGCTGCTGATGGTGGTGCTGTTCGGCATCCCGTGGTGGGCCGCGTTGATGGCGCTGCCGCTCTCGGTTGTGATGGGCGTGGTCGCAGCGCGCGTCACCGGCGAGACCGACGTCACGCCGACCAAAGCGCTCGGTCCGGCGACGCAGTTCATCTACGGAGCGGTGCTCCCTGGCAACCTTACCGCCAACGTGATGGGCGCCAACGTCACCGGCGGTGTGGGCCTTCACTCGGCCGACCTGCTAACCGATCTGAAGAGCGGCTACTTGCTTGGCGCAAATCCGCGGAAGCAGGTGATTGGGCAGCTATTCGGCGTGGTAGCCGGCGCCTTGATCGTGGTGCCAGCCTTCAATCTTTTGATCCCCGAAGCCTCGGTGCTCGGCTCGGATCAGTTCCCGGCGCCCGGCGTTCAGGTGTGGGCCGGCGTATCGAAGGCGCTCGCCGTCGGTGTGGACGCCATGCATCCGACCATTCGCATCTTGGCTTTGATCGGCGCCGTGGTTGGGCTCGTGCTCGCGCTCGCCGAGAAGCTCTTGCCCAAGCACTTCCTCCCGTACATCCCCTCGGCCTCCGGGCTGGGCATCGCCATGGTGGTTCCCGGTTGGAACGCCGTTTCGATGTTCATCGGCGGTGCCAGCGCTGAGATCGTTCGTCGCGTGAAGCCGGACCTCGCCTCGGTCGCCGTGGTTCCGGTCTCCAGCGGCTTCATCGCTGGCGAGAGTTTGCTGGGCATTGCCATCAAGGGCCTGATCGTGGCCGGCGTCTTGGCCAAGTAGAGCTGGGCCAGTCGGTGTACCGGCCATTGCCCAGCGATATCTTGGCCCAACTTCTACCGGTTAAATGACGGTGTAGTCGTGTTCGCCGCCAAGGCTGCGCTCCTCGAAGTAGCGCTGGGCCGCCTTCACGTGGAGGGGGAACGCGAAGACCTCGTCGAGGCCGCGGGGGCCGAAGACCAGTCCACGCTCGGAGGTCTCCGCACTTGCGACGAACGAGCCCAACGCCGCGCTGGTGATGGGCTCTGCGGTGGAGAAGAGGAGCACGCGGTTGGGCCGCGGCTCCGTCGATGTGAACCAGAACGGCGTCAGCGTGCTCGCCGCGATCGAGGCACCAGTCTCCTCGCGGAGCTCGCGCACCGCGCCTTCGGCCCAGGTCTCGTGTTCCTCCAGGAAGCCCCCAACCAGCGCCAGCTTACCCAACCTGGGCTCGATCGCGCGCCGTACGACGAGCAGCCCTGTCCGCTCTGCAACGATCACGGGAAGCAGGATGACCGATACGGGGATGGGGTTGGCCCAGATCGTCGTTGAGCACGAGGCACACGTGCGAGGGTAGGCGAGCGGCTCCGCGTATCGCGTTCCGCAGTACGAGCAGTGAGCATCACGCGTGAGCGTCATGTCTTGCTGCTATCACGGTTGCGGCGGCCGGTGCTAGCCGAGGCTTGATAAAGCAGCCGCAGGCCAGCACCATGATACCGATGCAGGTGCACCAGAAAGCTCCCGCCACCGTCAACAAACTTCGCGAGCTGCTCAACAAGCTTCAGAGCGGGAAGACTCTCGACGTGAGGCTCGAAGAGCGCAACGACACGCCGCTGACCTGGGCCGTCAGCGAGGGCTATCACGACATCGCAGTGACGTTGATCGAAGCGGGCGTCGACGTGAATGCTCAAAACGTCGACGGGAACACCGCGCTGCTTCGGGCGGCATGTGAGGGCCGCGCGGAGCTGGCCAGCGTCCTGCTCCGGGTCGGCGCCAAGCCCGACCTGCAAAATGCCGATGGATACTCCGCCCTGGTCCTCGCTAAGCGCCGCGGCAATCGAGAGATCGTCGACATGTTGCTCGCGTGCGGCGCCGATCGAAGCCTGCGCACGAGCGCCGGTGTGAGCTTCGAGGAGCCGGGCGTGTCCCCGAAGGTGTCCATCGAAGGGCCTCGGGATGCGCGCCTGGAGTTGGACGTCATCGAGACCATTGCTCAATGCCGCGACGGACGGATTGCGGGCCGGGTACTCGACAAGTACATCAACCTGGAGGCCGCAGACCGCTTCGTGTCCACACGGGGCCTCCGCGACGCCTACGTGCGTCACGAAGCTTCGCAAAGCCCAGAAGCTCCCAACTACGTCTCGCTGGATGACGGCATGGAGCTCGGAATTGTCTCGAGCGCGGTGCCGGAGATCGCACGTGCGGTCTCGTCGATGTTGTGCCGATCGCTCGAGGACGCACGCATCGACCGCGGCGGCCACCTGCCTCCGCAGGTCGTCCAGCGGGTACAGCGCGAGATCATCTCGCCATACGGTGTCGCGCATATCTGGGGCATCACAGGTCATCGCTTCGTGCTCTCGCGCTCGGTCGGACCGGACCGCAGCGAACTCTTGGGTACGATCCTGGTCGGACGCAGCAAGGACACGATTTTCTTCTTCACCGGTCGCTACAACAACCTGCGCCACTCGACGCTACGCAAGACGGTCGACTTCGAGCAGCCCAACGCGGACAGGCCCAGAGAGCGGTGGTTCGACAGGTTTGCGTTCCCCGAGATCGATTGCTTCAAGCCACGGGCCTATCACCACATCGCGAACTTCGTGGTCAGCAAGGAGCAGCGCGGACAGAGCCTCTCGCGGTTCATGCTCGCCAAGATCTTGGAGAAGTACTCGCGCGACCACATGGTCGCGCGAGGCGTTCGCGTCGAGCACTCGCAGCACCTCCTGTGCGGCCGGGGTTTCTGGCAAATCGGCGACCCGCCTTGGCTCAAGCGGATGGAGAGACTCGGCTTTTATTTGAGGTGGGGGGCGGAGAGCTTCTTTATCGAGCACGACTGGGCCCCTCTGCCGGAGATGCGCAACAGCGCAGGAGAGGTGATCTCCAACGTCGACTACAATCGTTCGTATGGTCTGCCCGATCGCTACCTCGCGTCGAAGCCGATCGTGGCCTCCGACGAGCACCTCGTGGAGCGCGTCGCCGAGGTCGTCCGGCTCTCGCAAGTGCCCACTGCCAAGCTTCAGTATTTCCAAGCGATGTTCGACTTCACCTGATCCTGTGAGCCATGAGCCTTACCCACCTCGTCCAGACACACTCCATCGACACGCAACGGGTCGCCCCCTTCACCGGGGAGGGGGCGTACCACGGCTCGACGAACAAGCGGGCCGTAGCAGCCTCCGCCGCGCTACCGCCAGTCGTGGAAGAAATGAGGCCGAGCACCCTCGACGGGTATCGGCTCGACGATCCGCGACCGATCAGGGACTTCGAGGCAACCTTCTCAAATCTCTACGTTGTCGAGCGCGAGCTCGCTCTGCCCACGCAGGAAGAGGTCCGCGATGACGGCGTCACTTTCTGTTGGTGCCCGTTCGAGGAGGCGGCCACGTTGGCGGGCCCGCTGACCGCCCGCGTCCTCGAGGCGATGCGCGAGCACCTCGTCGGCGACAAGCGCTACGTCTACGTCGACTCCAAGATCCAGTACTTCGAGCCGGGTGACGTTCCGGTCGATAGCCAGCATTGGCATGTGGACGGGAGCATCGTGGCCCGGGGCAAGGTGGTTGAGGCGCTTGGACACGCCTTGCTCCACGACATGAAAGCGCGCCTCGCGAGCGGCGTTGCCCCGCCGCGTTACCTCGCCTACCAGTCCTCCGACCACTGCGCGACGGTGTTCGCCACATCACCGGTGACGCTCACGTTGCCTGAGCTCATCCCCAACTTCAACGGCCTCGACGCTGCGATCCGCGAGCTCTCGCCGCCGTTCGCCCTTCAGCCGGCGTCGACCATCGTGCGCACCGACGGGCTGTCGTTGCATCGCGCGCAGGCGGCCACAGGCGCTGGCTGGCGCCTTTGGGTTCGCGCGGTGGAGACCGACCGCGAGACCGTGGTGTCCTCGTCGATCATCGACTGCTACGGAACGGTGTTCCGCATGCGAGAGCCGTGAAGATCTGAGCTCTACGCTCAAGAGTGAGGTTCTCCGCTGAGCCGTGACCCATCCTGCTAGCCAACGACGCCGCCTACCACGTTGGTGCCAATCGTGCGGCGTGCGCATTGCTCGGTCGGCCTCATGACCAGGTGGTTGGCATGCACCTCAGCGACGTTGGTGCGCCGGTGCGGCGCCGCGAGGTTGACGTGCAGTGGCAGGCCTTTCTTCGCGATGGCGTGCAGCGCGGTGTGTTCCTGCCGCGCTCGAGCAGTTCTTGCAAAACCGCCTCGGTCAGCGTGTGACCCACGGCATCTACCCAACGGCGTTTGACAAGCTGGTTGACGCCGCTGACGAGCCGGCCCCGTAGAGCTGCCGGCTACGAACGAGGACTTCGCGCTCAGCCGCCCATGAAGGCTTTTTTCATCGCCGCCACCGAGACCGAAGCGCCGCCGAGGCCCCAGCCGCCGTCGACGGCGATCACGGTGCCGGTGACGTAGCTCGCCATCGGGGAGGCCAGCCACAAGCAGCAGTTGCCGATGTCGCGGACGGTGCCAAAGCGCTTCAGCGGCACGGTGTCTGCGACCAGGGCGCGCAGCTCGGCGGTGGGCGCGAGGCGCTCCACACCTTCGGTGTCGGCGATGGGCCCCGGCGAGATCGAGTTCACCCGCACGCCGAGCGGGCCCCACTCCATCGCGCCCACCCGCGTCACCATATCGATGCCGGCCTTGGCTGCGCACACGTGCATCTGCATCTCCATCGGCACGTAGGACTGCGGCGCCGTGATGTTGATGATCGATCCGCCCGGCTGCCTCATGTGCGGCAAGGCGGCCCGCAGCACATGGAAGGTGCCCAGCAGATCGATCTCGACCACCGAGCGGAAGCCCTTCGGCGAGATGCCCATGGCCGGGGCAGGGAAGTTTCCGGCGGCGCCGGAGACGAGCACGTCGAGCGGCCCGAAGGTCTCTTGGGTCTTGGCCAGCGCGGCCTCCACCAAGGCGTGCTCGCGCACGTCGGCTGCGAAGCCGAGGGCCTGGCCGCCTTCGCGTGCGGCGCTCAGCTTGGCGACCGCAGCGTCGACTTTGGCTTGCGAACGGGAGAGCACGGCGACGCGCGCGCCGGCCTCGGCGAAAGCCATGGCGATGCCCAGGTTGATGCCGCTGGTTCCGCCTGCCACAAACACGTTCTTGTCGGTGAAATCGAAGCTCATGGCTCGGCCTTCGCACAACGGCGAGCCGCGGTCATCCCGTCTCATCAAAGCACGGCGAGCAGCCACAAGAAGCGTGGGCGCCTCGCTTTCGCTAGGTGATCGGTGGCGGCAGGCCCATCACGCGCCGCGCTTCATGCATCGCGGCGGTGATCTCGGCCTGCCGATCACGGACGATGAAGGTCTCGATCGAAGGCTCGAGTGCTTCAGGGGCCGCCTTGCGCATCACGTACACCCGCACGAGCACGGCCTTGCCTTCACGCGGCACGACGTCCACGCGTCGCTCCACCTGCAGGCCGGCCGCAGCCGCCGCTTGTTCCCCGCGCTGATCGAGCAGGGCGCCGGTGCAGGCGACAAACCGCCCATTCGGCGCGAGCAGGCGGCTCGCTGTGGAAGCGTACTCTTCGATGCCACCACGCGTCTCGAAGCAACACGGCCCGCGTTGCTCCTTCTCGCTCACCAGGCCGTGACCGAGCGGAATGTACGGTGGAGTACCGGTCACCAGATCGAACTCGGGCTCCGCAGCGAGCTCACGCAGATCCCCCAACTTCACTTCGCAGCGGTCTTCGAGCCCATTGAACCGAAGCGACCGCCTGGCCATGCCCACGCTGACCTCCTGCGCCTCGACGCCGCGCACGGTGGCCTGCGGAAAGCACCAAGCGACCATCATCAATACCGAGCCAATGCCACAGCCAAGATCGATGCAGCGCATCGGTGAGGTCTGCGGCTGCTGACTAGCGACCCACGCTGTGACGAAGTCGTCGAGCGACCAGCGATGGCCGTCCCGCTTTTGGAAGATGCGAAAGTCCCCGGTGAGGTAGCTCAACGTTTCGTCGGCGCGAGCTGCGAGCTCGGGGTCTCCCAGCGCGCCGCGTGGCTGCGGGCCTGGAGCGAGCCAACCCGGAGGTCGGCGCGGGGCTTTGGGAAGAGCGTTGTCCAGCATCAGTATCTCGTATCGAGGGGCATCACCGGCCGAGCCGGCTTGGCCTTTGCTTCTGGCATTGAAGCTGGCGTTGCAGTTGGTGCAGCAACCAGCCCCAGGCAGTCCTCGGCGCTCAGGATATGGGGGGCCATCAAGAAAATGTGCGCCGGCGGATCCGCCGAGGTGGGCCCTGGTAGCTCGATACCAACCACCGACGGTCGCGTACCGTTTTCATAGGCTGCGACCACCGCCGAGCAAACCCGCTCTCGGTACAGGGCTTTCAAGGCGGCCGGCTCAGCGCTGACCAACGCAGGCACCGGCGTACAACCGAGCCCAAGCTGCAGCAGCGCCACCGCCATCAATCGTTTGCGTGCGCTCAACAAGCGAGCCGCCTCAAGGAGTGGGCGCGCTGCCCAGATGCTGCGGATTGCCCGGCATGATCTGCGTGAAGTCGCTCGCAGTGTTAGCGGTGTCCGTGCCGTTTCCTGCTGCGCCTCCGGGGCCGCGCTCGAAGCCGCGCTCGGTGTTGCCGCTGATGTAAACGAACGGCGTGCCTTCACAGGTGTAGCCCGCAACGAATGGGTTGGCGCCAAAGTAGAAGCAGGCGGCGTCGATGATCGTGTTACCGCGTCGGATAATCACGCTCGGTTTGTCGGGCACGAGGCCTGCGTTGTTCTCCTTCTGATCCGCGATCCCTGCGTAGGCGCTGCCAGAGAGCAACAAGTGCCCACGTGCCGGGATCACCTGGCCGTTGCTGGTGAACTTGACGACGTAGCTCGCTCCGCTCCCGCGGGTCGCAACCTGCAGGTCGGTCGGCAGGGTGACCACGTTGTTACGCGGGTTGTAGAGTTCGATGTAGTCGTCGGTTGCGCCGTTAGGGCCGGAGGGCCGCACCTCGCTGATCAGCAGGTTGTATTCGGCACAGACGCTGGTGGTGCAAACCGCCGAGGTGCAGTCGTCGTCATCCCCGCAGCCCCCACCGACCTCGCAATCACCGCAGGGCCCACCACAGTCGACGTCGCTCTCGCCTTGGTTCTCGAAGCCGTCGGTGCAGGATGGGGAGCACACACCGTTGGTGCACACACCCGAGAGGCAGTCCGAACCGACGAGGCAATCCTGCGTCAGCCCACAATCCGCGCAGTTTGGCCCACCGCAGTCGGTGTCGGTCTCTTGCCCGTTCTGCACACTGTCGTCGCAGGTTGGCGGCACACAATTGAACTCTGGCGTGCACAGATCCGCTCCCTCGCAATCGAAGTCGAGCAGGCAATCCACGCATTCGCTATCCGCGGTGCAAACGTCGCTTACGCCACCGCAACCAGTGCCGGCTGGCACGGCAATATGCTCTGGCGCACCGTCGAGACAACTATCAGCGGTGCACGGGTTGCCGTCGTTGTCGACGTCTTGGTCGTCCGACTCGGTGGTGATTTCACCGGTTCCGTCGCAAATGTTGCGCTGGCAGTTCCCAGGCGTCTGCTCGGCGATCACGGTACCCGCCGCCGCTGCGTCAAACCCGCATACGTCGTTGACGCAGGTTCGGGTCCCACACTCGGTGTCCAAGCCGGGGCACTCACTGGCGCTGGTGCAGCCTGCTGCTCCGCCCGTTCCTCCGCTTCCTCCGTTCCCACTTCCCCCGTTGCCGCTGCCGCCACCGCCCGTGCTGCTTCCGCCAGGCCCGCTGCCCCCCGGTCCGGAGGCGCCAGAACTGTTCGTCCCTCCTCCAGCTCCGCCCTCAACTAAGGTGGAGTCGTAGGTGTCGCAAGCGACGAGCACAGAAGCAAAGCAAAAGACTGCCGTAAAAGGCCGCATGACAAGGCTATAGCTGACGGGAACAGGGGTCTCAAGGCAGCAGCGCGCAATGCGGCTCTTGGGGCAGATCAGCGGTCACCGTTGCGGACCAAGCCAAACACCTTCTCCCTTACAAAGCGTGCGCCTTTCGCCGTGATGTTGGCTGATTCACTCGTGATGTCGGCGTCGCGCAGCTTCTCGATGCTGAAGCTCTTACCAAAAAGGGCTGCCACCTCCACCTCATCCACCGAATGCGGCGGACCACTCCCGGCGTCGTGTTCCATGGTCTCGAGCAGGATGCGACCACCAACGGCGAGCAACGAGCGCAGGGTGGCCACATAGCGCTCGCGATCAGCGGGCAACAGCGCCACGAGCGCTGCGCGATCCATGATCGCGTCCACTGCTGCGTGCTCCGGCCCAACCTTCAACATCGAGCGCGCTCGTTCAGCGGTAAGCTCGAATACGTCTCCGCGGGCGAAGGTGATGTCGGCTGCGCGATGGACCTCAAAGGGCGGTACCTGTTCGATCTCAGCAACGCGGCCCGCCTCGCTGAAGAAGGCCATCACCGCCTGCGGAACCAACTCGCACGCCAACACCTGATGCCCGCGACGTTCGAGAAAGAGCAGGTCCAAGCTCTTTCCGGCGAGCGGCACGTACAGCCTTTTTGCCGGCTGATCCTGATCCAACCAGGAAGCAAATGTGACCAAGTTGGGGTTCACCTCGGTGCGGTGAAAACCGATTTGGCCAGCCTGCCAACGACTCTGCCAGAAGGCGGGCTCCATGCGTTACGACTGCCCGAACTTGATGCCGCTCACCTGCTCGAAGCGCTCGTGCATCGCCTTCTCCTGCGCGCCAGTCGCTTCGTTCGCTGAACTAGGCTGCGCGGCAGCGCTGCTCACCGCGCCGCCCCCGGACCAACCGCCTCCCTTGAGGATGAAGCCCGTTCCAGCGGAAATCTGACGTCGGGCGCTTTGGGCGTGACACGCGGGGCACTCGGTCAGAGCGTCGTCCTTCATCGACTGAAAGACCTCCCAGTCGTGTGCGCAAGCATCGCATTTGTACTCGTAGGTCGGCACGCTGCTCTCCTCTGACGCATTCGAGTTCGCGTCGGCGCGAGAGTCTACAGCGCTGAGCGGCGAGTCGGCTCGTTGAATCTTCTCCAGAAGGTCCAGGCCCTGCGGCGAGCCCTTGCCTCGCTGCTGCCACGCGATGAAACTACTTACGTGCTTGCCCTGATTGAACGCGTTTCGGAAGCAGCCCTTCGGCTCTCGGGGGCTCGCAGCCTCCATGTGGAAACCAGCGCAGGCCGCGTGCATGCGTATGAGCTGCGCGGTCCTGGTCGGGGAACGGTGGTCATGCTGCACGGCATCGGTGCAACGGCGACGGCGTATCTCGCCGTGGCGAGGATGATGCGGCCCTTCGCCGAGCGGATTCTGCTTCCAGAGTTGCCGGGTCACGGCCGCAGCGCCACTCCGCCCAAGCTCGATCGCGCGACGTTGGCTACCGCCGTGCGCGAGGCGCTCGATCACTGGGTGAGCGAGTCGAATCCGGCGATTTTTCTCGGCTCTTCGCTGGGGGGGGCCACGGCGCTCGGCTACACGCTGGAGAGTCCGTCGCGCGTGCGTGCGCTGGTGCTCGCTTCGCCCGCGGGAGCCCCGCTCAGCGACGCCGAGTTAGGCGAGCTGCGTACGCGCTTCAACCTGCGCTCACGGGAGGACGCACGCCGCTTCTTCAGCGAACTGTTGCATCGGCCGCCGGCGGTGTTCCGCTTGCTCGAGCGCGGCTTGGTCGAGCAGTTGGGGTCGGAGACGGTGCAAGGCTTCTTGGCGTCGCTGCAGGAAGAGGACTTCTTTCGCGAGCAAGCACTGGCCAGCATTCGTTGTCCGATCGTTGTGCTCTGGGGCCAGAGCGACCGCATCCTGCCGCGCTCGAGCCTAGCGTTTCTTCGTGCTTCGCTGCCTTCGGGTACTTCGTTTGAAGAGCCCGCCAACATCGGCCACAGCCCCCACCTCGAAAATCCAGCCTTGGTCGTCGCAAAGCTGCGCGAGATCCAGCGCGTAGCGCTCTAGTTCGCTGGCAGCTCAGCTCGCGTCGGCGCGCTTGAAAAGTCGGGTGAAGCGCCGTAGCAACGCGTTCGCTTCGGCGTCGCTCAGGAACACCGCGTAACAGCTGATCATCAAGTACGAGAAGATTGGGATCACCATCAACACGTCGATGCTCACGTGGAACAAGACGCCCACGACGATCAGGTAGGGGCGGGCTCGCTTCCACCAGATCGCCAAGGGAAAGGCGGTCTCGAACAGCAACGTGCCGTAGGTCATCAACCACAACAGCGGTTTGGATTGCACCTCGAGAGGCCACTCTGTGAGCAGCGGTGAAGCCAGCACCTCACGCAGCGCCACTCCCTCTCGCCAACGTGCGTAGGCGAGCTTCTCGATCACCGACGCAAGGTAGACCCACGCAATCTGTAGCCCCACCAAGCGCTGCCCCCACACGATGCCGGTGCGTGCAGCCAGCCCGCGCTTCGCGCGCAGCCAGCCATCCACACTCAAGCGGCTCGCGAGCGGCATCAGTGTGGCAAGCGCCAGCACGATCGCAAACAGGCGATCCCCTGCGTTGAGAATGAACGGGTTTCGATGTTGCAGCGAGATGTGCAGGTAGGCCAGCAGCAGCGTTGCAAGACGCGGCTTTAGTCCGAGCAGCAGCGCCACCGAAGCAAAGCTGAAGAGCGCCGCAACCAGCTTGAGTAGCAGCAGGCTTTGCGGGGCCCACGAAAGGATGCTCACGCGAATGAAAGGATCTCGGCTAACCAACTCGAAGGGGATCATCCCCGCGGGTCCCCAGTAGCGCTCGAGGTTGAGCCAAATGCCGAGCGACTGCCAGGTGGCGATCGTCCCAAGGAAGACTCGAAATAGCGCAGCAGCGGAGCCGTCCGTTGGTGCGAGGAAGAACCTGGCGAGCAGGCTCGCGCGCTCCCCGGTCAACTGGCTCCCAGGCGACGGTGTTTCGAGGTCACTCACGGCTCGTCGGGCGTCTCCGTCGCCACAACCGTTGGTGCTGGCGCAGTGTCGGCGCAGTCATGCTTGAGCACCACCGTCCGAAACTGTTCTCGCTCCACACTACCGTCGGCATGCAGCTTACGGGCGTGAACGACCACAGCTTGCACCTGCACAACGTCGAGTGAGACGGCCTGCCGACAGGCGTGCGTAAGGATGGCTCGCCCAATCCGGAACAACTGAGGTGGCGAGCTGAGCGTGCTTAGGATCTTGCGTTGACGTGCGTCACGGACCCGATTCAGCAACGACTTCTCGGTGGCATTCGCCGTTTCCAGCGTGAGCTCTTCCCCCGTGCTCTTCACGCCCACGATCTCAACGATCGAGTCTTGCGGCGGCCGAATGAACATTTCCCAGCTGCTGCCCATGCGCAACCCACTGGTGTACGGCCGAAACAACTTCTGCGCGCTCGTCCTCACCGCCCGAGGGGCTCCACTGCCAACCATCGCGGCTAGATGAAGCACCGTCACTGCAATCAGCAGGAGGCGCTTGAGCTTCTCAAGGCCGGAAAGCGCTGCGAATGACTCGTGCCAAAGCCGAAGGCTCATTGGGGCCTTCGGCCGTCCTTCTCGAAGAGGGCCCGAGTCATTTGTTTGCTGCATCAACCTTCGGTTGAATGACTTGTGCCACGTTGATGGTCCAACGGGCCTGCGGACGTTTTTTCCGGAGAGGGCACGAGTCATTCTTTGTTGCTGCATCCGCCTTCGGCGGAATGAGACCCGCAGCAATTCACCGCAACACTTAGCTCAGCCGACCACCGTCGCGGCTACAAAACGAAACAGCCAGGGAACCAAAATTCCCTGGCCGATTCGGTTGCGAGACAGAGGCCGAACGTCAAGCGCTCAGCCTCGAGTCATCAGCAGGCCGCGGTGCACTCACCGTAGGTGGCGAGAGCTTCGAGGTCCTCACCCTTGAGGGCTTCGCAGGAAGCTGCCTCAATGCAATCAGCAGCGCACTGAGCTGCGGTTCCGAGCGCGTCCGTGCACTCCACGGTCTCGCCGGTCTCGCTGCCGCCGTCGGTGGTCGTGAGACCGCACTCGTCGGCCTTTGCAGCAGCGCGGTCTGCAGCGTCATCACAGTCATTGCCACAGCCAACGCCGCCAACAACCAAGCAACCCATCGCGAATGCCATCAATGCCGTCTTCAAGTTCATTGTCTCCACCCTTGTGTGTTCTACGGAAAGTAACCGAGTTGTCCGAGCTGCCCGTTCTACTTCAGGACTCAGGAGTTCTCCCCTGACGTTCCAACCTCACGGCGTATTCACCGCAAAGTGGACGTTGCAACCTATTGGCAGAAGTGAAGTGAAACGTGCTGCTGAGGCGACCTCAGAAGGAGGCCGTGTTGTAACTCGCTATCTCGCGAGGAGCAAGTTTCCACTCCCAGCTCGATGCCGGGCGAACGGATATAACGCGCTGCAGCCTCTGTCCAGTCCTTTTTCGGCTGCAACACCTTGCCAGTCGCGATCCTGGGTTGCGCAGCCGACTAGGAGCACAGATGCGACGCGCTCCGGTCTTTGCTCTCGTTCCGAGACTTGGGGCGGGTCCTTGTTCAGCGGATGATGTGCCTGCTCCGAGTTTGAACGCTAGACTCTCGGGCGCGTCGCTTGAGCAAGGCGGGAAGGAACGAGACAGCTCGGCCTTGTCTTCGCCAATCATGCGCAGAGGAGATGATGAATCGCGATGTTGGGACGAACGAATCACTCGAAGGTTGGCAGGTCAGCAGAATGACGCATGATGTTTGCGACGAGACCTACGGTGCTCGCTTCGCGCGGCTCCCGCTGCGAGTCGCGCCGCTGGCATTGCTGTTCGCGTTGGCCTGCGGCTCCAAGACGGCGCCCGGTAGCGCCCGTTCGATGGCAACCGCCACGGAGGTAGCAAACAGCAACGAGCCGACCGTCAACCTGCAGATCGATGACGGCCTACCCGAGCTTCCCCGAGACCCACGCGAGGAACTGCTGGCTCAGAGCGTTGCGGAGCTCTTGGTTGAGGAGCACGTTCGCAACCAAGCTTTGGATGACAAGGTCTCCAAGGACGCGTTTCCCAAGTTCCTCGAGGACCTAGACGGTTCCAAGCTCTATCTCCTAGCCGGGCAAGTCGAGAAGCTCCGCGTCTACGAGACCACCATCGACGACCAACTCAAGAGCGGTGACTTGGTGGTCGCACGCAAAGGTGCGGCGGTGCTCAAAGAACGTCGGCAAGTCGTGGCTAAGATGGTCGCGGAGCTGCTCGCCGCTCCGTTCGACTTCGAGCAGGATGAGGAGCTCGAGGCCGATCCAAAGAAGGTTGAGTACGCGGTCGACGACGCCGCCCAGCGCGACCGCTGGCGCAAGGTGCTCAAGCTCCAGGTGCTGGAGCGGGTCGAGCAGCTCGAGGAGGTGGAGGAGGCACTGAAGAAGCCGCCCGCCGACGGAAAATCGGCACCGAAGAAGCCTGCGCTTCCCATTCCACCAACCTTCGCTGGGAAGGAGGAGCAAGCTCGCAAGGAGTTGGCGACGCGGTTCCAAACACGCTTCGTGCGCTCGACCGAAACGCCTGCATTGGAACCAATCGAGCGACTGCTCAACGCCGTTGCCTCGGTATACGATCCCCATACGCAGTATCTCGCACCCAGCGAGAAGGAGAACTTCGACATCCACATGAGTGGTTCGCTCGAGGGCATCGGCGCTTCGCTGGGCGAAGAAGATCACTACATCGCGGTGCGTGAGCTGGTTCCAGGTGGCGCCAGCTGGACGCAGGGCAAGCTCGAGGCTGGCGATTTGATCATGGCCGTCGCTCAACAGGGGCAGCCAGCCGTGGACGTCATCGACATGCCCATCGACAAGGTGGTGCGCATGGTGCGCGGCCCGAAGGGTACTGTCGTTACCCTCACTGTGAAGAAGCCCGATGGTCGCGTGGAGGACATATCGATCACTCGGGACGTGGTTCGCATCGAGGCCTCCTACGCACGAGGGGCGACGCTGAAGCTTTCGCCCAAAGACACGCCCGTCGGCTACATCCACTTGCCTGGGTTCTACGGGGATACCCGCGGTTCCAAGGATGACCGCAACGCGGCCGATGACGTGCTGCTGCTCGCGGCCGACTTCGAGCGCCAGAAGGTGGATTCACTGATCCTCGATTTGCGCGGCAACGGCGGCGGTATTCTCGGTGCAGCTCGCGACATCACGGGGCTGTTCATCGACTCGGGCCCGGTGGTTCAGACGAGAACCAGCAGCGGCCAGAAGGAGGTGCTCTCCGACATCGTCAAGGGGGCGGCTTACTCGGGCAACGTGGTGGTTCTGGTCGACCAGTTCAGCGCCTCCGCCTCGGAGATCGTTGCTGGCGCCCTCCAGGACTACAAGCGCGCAGTGATCGTGGGGACCGGCCCGACGCACGGCAAGGGTTCAGTGCAGGCTCTGGTGGACCTCGATCGTATTCTCAAGCCGGACGCCGCGAGCCCGTTGGGCGTGGTCAAACTGACGACGCAACAATATTTCCGGGTGACCGGGGATTCGACGCAGTGGCGTGGTGTGACTCCCGACATCTTGCTGCCTGATCCGACCGAGTTCCTCGAATCGCAGGAGCGATTCATCGACCACTCGATCCCTTGGAGCCGAACCGACGCAGTCCCCATGGTCTCGGAGAAGCGGGAAGAGAACCTTCCGCTGTTGATTGAGAAGAGCAAGAGCCGACAGGTCGGTGAAGCTGCCTTCTCCAAGATCGACCTCTTCAACAAGACCATCAAGGCACAACGCGAAGATACGAAGTACTCGCTCAAGCTCGCTACTTGGCGTGCAGAACGCAAACTTGCGAAGGACGCTCTCGACGCCGCTCGACCGAAGGAAACGGATGAAAAGCCGCGCTTCGAGATTGTGCTCTCGCAGCCTCGAGGGCTCCCGCCGGCGACCCCTCCTGGACGGCCCGACGCACGTGACAAGTGGCGGGAAGACCTCGCGCGCGATGCGTGGGTTCAGGAGACGCTGCGCATCGTCGATGACATGCGCAAAAACTGAGCGCACCGACAAAAAAACAAAGCGCCTGCTCGACGGTTTGGGGGGGCAATACCGTCACAGGCGCTTCTGTTTCACCGTTTAGCACCTCTCGTGCCACCGGCCGACTATCGAACTTCGAGCCGAAATCAGAGGCTGTGGCAACTCAATCCCGCCGGTGGCGTTTCAATCCTGCAATCTCCGTTGCAGTCTTGCAGCTCGCTAGCGAAACTGGATGACGAGCGTTGGTGGTTTGACCCCCAACTTGTCGTAGTAGTCCACCCCATCGTTCGAGCTTGGGAGCACGCCCAGGTAAAGGCTGCTGTTGGGCCGGAGCTTCGTCGGCGGGATCTGCAGTTGAACCTTCGTTCCCGGAGTTACGGGGCCATGGCTCGGTGCGAGGTTGGCGCCTACGCGTGCGGGGCTACGTACGCTCGTGGTCGCCGGATCGAATGGCTCAACCTCCCAAAGCTCACCTGTCTGCGGGGACTTCGCCTCGTCGAAGTCAGCAACGCTCAGCTCCAAGAAGGCACTCTCGATCACGCGACCAACGAGTTGCTGATCGAGATCAAACCGGAAGAAGGCGCCTCTGGCGCCAAGGGAAGTGCTGGTGACCATGGCGGCGGGTCGGAAGTCTGAGTCGACCGTGAGTGTGTTGCGGTCATCGCAGCCGCGAGCGTCTGGCGCCACCGGATTGAGGCACTCGGCGTACACCGGAGCGTAAACCACCGTACCGACCCCGAAGGTCGTCGGTTGCCGAGTGCGTTGCCAGGCGAGATAGCCAAAAAAGAACAGCCCTCCCGCCATCACCACCAACATGGCGGCGAACCACGGCACAAGGTTGCGCTCGCTCGCGTTGCCTCTCGAGTTGTACGTCTCTGGTCTGGGCCGCGCGCCTGACGCGCTAAGGCGTCCTGAAACGGGCGCGGAGTCAATGCCAGTCATGGCGGGGCGTGGACCCGAACCCATTTCGCTGATGGAAGCTCCGCTGCGTGACCTGGCGCCAGAGTCTCCTATCGCGACAGGAGGCACACTGATGACAGGGGTGCGCCTCGAGGACTGAGGTCCGGAATGGCTGCTCTGGGCCTTCGCCACGGACTGGAACGCGTTCGCGAAGTCCTCCGCCGTTTGAAAGCGGTCGTGCGGCTCGCGCGCGAGCGCCCGCTCGATAAAGCCCTCCGCTTCGGGCGGAAGGTTGGGATTTAGCGCTCGGATGTTGGGCACCGGGTCCGTGCAAATTCGAACCAGGATGTCGCCACTGGTCTGTCCGTCGAAGGGCACTCGGCCGGTCAAGGCACGAAACACGGTGACGCCCAGCGACCAAAGATCCGAACGATGATCTACGTCGCGGTTCCCCCGCACCTGTTCGGGGCTCATGTACAGCGGGGTTCCAATCACGTCCCCTGTCTGTGTGACGTTTTTACCGTCCTTGCCCATCACCTTGACGATGCCGAAGTCGATCAGTTTGGCGATCTCCTCTCCCTCTTCCTGCGCGAGAAAGATGTTTGCGGGCTTGAGGTCGCGATGCACGAGGCCTGCGGCATGGGCGCGCAGTAGGCCGCGGCAAACGTGATCAACGAACGGAGCCAACGCCACCGGAGTCATGCGCCCAACCCGGCGGAGTCGGTGCTCGAGGTCCTCTCCCTCGAGCACCTCCATCACATGAAAGGGAGTTCCGTTGTGCACTCCGAAGTCGAGAATGGAAACGATGTTCCGGCTCTTCAACGCCGCTAGCGCCTTGGCCTCCCGGGCGAAGCGCTCGTGCCCCGAGGCGTTCTCCGACGTCGCGCCATCCAGGATTTTGATCGCGACGTTCTTGCCAAGTCCTAGCCGCTCCGCGAGCCACACGGAGCCCATCCCGCCCTTGCCCAGCTTTCGAAGCAATTTGTAGCGGAGCGCGAAGACTTCCAAGGAGGACCTAAAGTACCTGAAGCCGCTAAACTGCAGCATGGTTTGTTGGCGCTGCTTCGTCGACTTGGGCGAGATTGCCTCATAGAGTGGGTGCATGGCCGCCATCTCAGGTTGGATAGCTGTCGCGGTGGCGTTGCTCGCCGCGCTGGTGCCCATCGTCTTTCGACTTCGTGCAAAGCAGCGCGCCGACTTGGGCAGCGGCAGTGTTCAACGCCACGTTGTTCTTGGGATGAGCGCCCTGGTCGTCGGAGCCGCCCACCCACTAACGGCGCTGTTTCAACTTGGCTCGCCATCAGCGATTGGCGGGGGGGTGTTTGGCCTTGCGCTTGGAGGGCTGGCCTTCGTGATTCTGATTTCTCACTCGGGGTTGGGGCTAAAGCTGCGTGACCCCAAACTGCGTGGGCGCCCTAAATCGCGCCGCGCGCATGTGCTCACCGCCAGCTTGTTGTGCGTGTCTGCACTCGCTCACGCGCTTGCATGTCGGTTCGGCGCGGACTGATCTAGCAGCTGGTCAACCTACGAGACTCGTCTCGATGAGCGCGTCACGGGTGGCTCGCGCAAACACCTCATCGCGCTTCTCGATCGCGCCGGCGAATGCACGGGTCAGATGGTCGATCGCCCGCCAGTGAGCCCGACTGAAGGCCTCCGCGCTAACAGGCCCGTAGGCGGCGAAGAATGCCTCGACGTTGGCGGCTGGAAGAACCTCGAAGGCGGTGCTCAAGTCGGTCTCACGATGACCAACGTGCACGTCGACCCAGTCGAGCACGCCGGAGAGGCGCCCGTCAGGAGTGACCAGCAGATTGCGACCGTGCAGGTCCCCGTGAATCAACGCATCGGCAGCCGTGGACGGGGCACCTGGCCAGCGATCCAATACGCGAAACAAACGTGAAACCACCTCGCTAGAGAACACGCCGTCACGCTTCCACTCGAACAGCTGCTCTCGTGTGCCACGTCCGCGCTTGGACTCGTCGAGACGGCCAAGTGAATCACGGGGCAGCTCGCAGCGCAGGCTAGTCGGCGCGAGCTGATGGAGGTTCTTGACGAAGTTCGCGAGTCGAACCGCAAAGTCGGGAAAGAGTTCGATGTCGAGCGCGGCATCGTAGAGGGGAATTCCCGGCACGAACGCGTGCGCCACGCACTTCCAGCCGCGGCTTGGCTCGAACAGCGTCGCTCGGACTGGCACTGGTAAACGTGTGGGAAGGGCGGGCGCGAGCTGCGGGAGCAGTGTCATCTCGAGCTCGATTGATTCGGCCGCTGCTTGGTTCTTCGGAAAGCGGAAGACCATTCCTGCCGCGGCGATGACATCGTGATCCCAACCCGAGCCGAGAACGTTCACCGCTTCTCCCCGAAGATCTGGCCACCTTTCTTCGAGAAATTTTCGCAGCCGCGTGAGGTCGACGGAAGAGATCATGAATCACCAATGAAGAAGGCGAACTTCCGTTTCGAAGCTCGCCCTCTTCCTAGCCGATCGCGCGCGCTGCGCGCTTTCTTTCACTCAGCGACGAACGCCAGTGTGGCTGTCACCAGCGCCCGCCACCACCGCCTCGACGACCGCCACGATCGCCACCGCGATCTCCGCGATCGCCACCGCGGTCACCGCGGTCACCGCCACGCGGGCGACCACCGCCGCCACCGCCACCACCGAATCCACCACCGCCGCCGCCGAATCCACCGCCGCCGCCGAATCCACCGCCGCCGCCACCACCACCCGGGCCTCGGCGCGGCGGACGCTCGTCAGCCGGATTGACTCGGAGGGCCCGCCCCTCGAGATCCGCACCGTTCATGCGAGCCATCGCCTGCTCCGCCGCTTCGGGCGAACCCATCGTCACAAATCCAAAACCGCGTGACCGACCGCTCTCGCGATCCATCACAACATGGGCGTCAACGACCTCGCCCGTTTCACCGAAAGCTTGACGCAATATCTGTTCCGTCACGTGAAACGGTAGGTTGCCGACATACAGGCGCGTGCTCATCAACGACTCTCTCTCTTGCGGCCACCACGTTCCTACGGTATCCGTCCCTCGATTGCCGCCCACCTCGGAACGGGGCAGGAATGAGGAAACCTCATCCCACACAGCTGAGAGACCGCTTCTCCTCAGCCCTTACGCAAGGTCTGGGTCGCCTAGCCCGCCATTGTGCCCTTCGGGAGTATCGTAGCTAACGTTGGAAAGCAAGGAGCCTGCTGCTGGAACTGACAGTGTGTTCCGCCGAAGGGCTATCCACGCGATTCAGCGGGGTGGCACTCGCGACCGGCAGCTCAAGTAGAACGGCCGCTCTTCTTCTGGCTGGGCCGTCAGCTGCCACGATGCGACCACCCGCGAATCGGAGCTGAAGAGCTTTTTGCGCCTTTGGCCAAGCACCGAAAGGGCTCGCACGAGAAGCCGTGGTGAGTCGGCGCTGGCGATGATCTCCCTCTGCTCCATGATTTGCTCAGTCGAGCCCCAGGCTGGGGTCGCCAGAGCCTCGGCATTCCAGGTCGCGACTACCAAGGTGATCGCTTCCTCGAGTTCGGCCTGTTCGGGGCGTTCGGGCAAGATCGCCAAGACCGGAAAACCGTAGGCAAGAATCGCTTCCGCGAGCGGGGAGACCGGGTCGGCCTTGACGCAGCGAAGCTCCTCTAGTGCCTCCAATATTTCGAGTCGCTGTGCAGATGTGACGGCAGGCCCTTCCATCGTTGATTCTGCCGCGTGAGTACGATTGATACTATTGACCGAAGCGGAAGATTCCATCGAGCCTCCTTCGAAACCGAGCTTGCTAGAGTGACGGATCGTTGACGGTCCATCCGTAGGGCTCAGCGTCGAAAGCTTGACGGTCTTCGCCGCGCGACGCGCGAACGCTCAGCGCTCGAGCAGGATGCGCAGCATCCGTCGCAACGGTTCGGCGGCGCCCCAAAGCAACTGATCCCCCACCGTAAAGGCCCCTAGATAATGCGGCCCCATGCGTAGCTTCTTCAAGCGCCCAATCGCCACGGTCAGTGAGCCGGAGACTGCCTTGGGGGAGAGCTCGGCAAGCGTCGCTTGGCGCTCGTTCTCGACCAGCTTCACCCAGGCGTTCTGCTCGCGCAGGATGCCTTCAATCTGATCGAGCGGTACATCTCGCTTGAGCTTGATGGTCAAGCCCTGGCTGTGACAGCGCATTGCCCCGACGCGCACGCAGATGCCGTCCACCGGGATTTCGGGGTCATTGCCTAGGATCTTGTTGCTCTCCGCGTGGCCCTTCCATTCCTCGCGCGTGGCGCCCTCACCCACGGCTTTGTCGATCCAAGGCAGCAGGTTGAGCGCTAGCGGCGCGCCGAACTCTGCTTGCGGAAGCGCTGCGTCTGCCAGGGCGTTTGCCGCGGCCCGATCGAGCGCGAGGGCGCTCTCTGCGGCATTGGCCACGACTGAGCTGGTGCGCTCGGCGATGAACCCGAGCTGGAGCAGCAGCTCGCGCATGTTCTTGGCTCCAGCGCCTGAGGCCGCCTGGTAGGTCATGCTGCTGACCCACTCGACCAAACCGCGTTGATAGAGCCCGTGAATCGCCATCAACATCAGGCTGACGGTGCAGTTTCCACCGATAAAATCCTTGTGTCCGTTTGCGAGCGCGGAGTCGATCTGCGCGCGGTTGACCGGGTCCAAGATGATGGTGGCGCCTTCGGCCATGCGCAGCGTGGAGGCCGCATCGATGAAGTAGCCGCTATAGCCTTGCTTGCGCAGCTCCGGGTGCATCTGCGTGGTGTAGTCGCCGCCCTGACAACTGACGATGACGTCGAGCTTGAGCAGCTCTTCGAGCGAAAGCGCCGAGCGAATAGGCTCATTGCCGAGCGGAGCTTGCCCTCCGGACTGGGAGGTGGAAAGGAAGACCGGCTCGATCAGCTCGAAGTCGCCTTCGGCGCGCATTCGCTCGACGAGGACCGAGCCGACCATGCCCCGAAAGCCAATGATCCCGACGCGTTTCTTCATCGTGATTGCAAAGAAGCACTCCTCGCGCGAGGCGGCAAGTTCCGTCCCTAACCTGCAAAGGAAGGCCGGCCAATGATCGACGACGCCAGCTTCAGCCGCGCCGTTTCCCTGCGCGCGGATTTGATCGCTCAGCCAGGAGACCGAGCGTTTCGTCTTTACGATGGGCCCCGAGAGGGGGAGCCAGGTTCCCCGACCATCGAGGTCTTCGGCAAGACCGCCGTCACCTTCGTGCGCTCGAGCGAGGTGACCTCGGACGAGAAGGCGCTGCTCGTGGCGAAGTTGCAGCAGTCCCTACCTGGTCTACGTGCCGTCGTTTGGAAGCAAAAGGGCGCGTTCGACACAGGCACGGTCGTGTTTGGCAGCGAACAAGACGTGACTCGCCGCGTGGAAGAAGCGTCGATCAAGTACTGCGTGCGGCTGCTCGCTCATCACGACGCAACGTTCTTCCTCGATACAGCGCTCTTGCGCGCGTATCTGCGCGAGACGGGGGCAGGCAAGAGCGTGCTCAACCTGTTTGCGTACACCGGCAGCTTGGGCGTCGCTGCCGCGGTAGGCGGGGCGCGCGTCGTCAACGTCGACAAAAACCGCATCTTCCTCGATCAAGCCAAGACCTCCTACGGCATGAACGGTCTGCACATCGAACGCGTTCACTTCAAGGCCGAGGACTTCTTTCTGGCTTCACGCAGCCTGCGCAAGAGCGGCGCTGCCTTCGATCAGGTCGTGGTCGATCCGCCGCCCTTCGCCGCCGGTAAGTCCGGCGTCGTCGACGTGGTGAACAACCTTCCGGCCTTGCTCAACAAAGTCCGCCCGTTGGTCAAAGACGGCGGCGAGCTGATCGTCGTCAACAACGCGCTCTTCGTTTCGGGCGAGGAGTTCCTGCAGAAGATCGCCGAGGTTTGCGCAGATGGTTATGCCAAGTTGGAGCGCACCATCGGCGTGCCCGCGGACTGTCGAGCTCCGCTTGCGCGGCCGCTGCCCTCGGACCCCGCACCCTTCGAGCACCCCACCAAGATCGCTGTGCTTCGCCTGCGCAAGAAGTGAACGATTCGGGACGCTTCGCCCGTGGATGAAGGCTTCGCGAGGACCCTCGCTCTGGTCGAACTCGGCTTGGTTTTGCCAACCGTCCTCGCACTTTCCTGGGTTGCGGCGCCCTACGGCAGACACCGTCGGGAGGGCTTTGGGCCCTCGCTGCCGGTAAAGATCTCCTGGCTGCTGATGGAGGCTCCGGCGGTGGTCGCCTTCGCTTGGGGCTTTGTCGCGGCCGGTGCTTCCACGGCGCCGGCCGCGCTCCTGCTGCTGGTTGCTTGGCAAACGCACTACGTGCACCGCTCCTTCGTCTATCCGCTGCGCATTGCGGGCGGCCAAGGTCGGACCTCTCCGCTCTTGATCACCGCCCTGGGGGCAAGCTTCAATTCGCTCAACGGCCTGGCCAACGGCTTTGCTGCGGGGGCCAAGGTCGGCTTTGGTCAGCCGCTGCTCTTCGCCCTTGGTGCCGTACTCTTCGTCGCCGGGCTGGGCATCAACATCCATCACGACAACCTGCTTTTGCGACTGCGCAGAGAGCGAGTCGGCGCCGACTATCAGGTCCCGCAGGGCGGGCTCTTTCGTTTGGTTTCCTGTCCCAATTACTTGGGAGAATTGATTGAGTGGCTGGGCTTCCTGGCCATGTCTCAGTCGCTCGCGAGCCTGGCCTTCTGTCTTTATGCGGCGGCCAACCTCGGGCCGCGCGCGCTTTCGCATCACCGTTGGTACAAGGCGCACTTTCCCGACTACCCAAGCCGTCGCCGCGCGCTGTTGCCCTTCCTTTTGTAAACGAACGGGCGCACTCGGCCCATGATGGGTTCACGCCCCGTCGCGGCAGTGGCATCACGCTCTCATGGCCCCTGTGAACCTCTCTCAGCCTGGTGGTGGTGGCGGTGGTGGAGGACGCAATCGCAGCGTTCAAGAGCGCATGTTGCGTTGTCACGACAAGATTCGGCTGTTTTTGGACGTCGCTCAACGCGTCGTCCAGCGCGAGGGCGACGAGCAGCAGTGTCGCGACGGCGCCTATGACGTCGCTCGTTACTTTCGGGAGAGCTTCGCCGATCACACAGCCGACGAGAACCTGAGCGTGTTTCCGCGCTTGGCGGGGCTGGCCGAGCCGGCCCTTGCCTTCGCCGATCGGGCGATCGCCGAGCACGTGCGCGATGAGCTCCTGGTTAGCGAGCTAGTTACCCTATGCGATCAGCTCGCACTCGCTGAGGCTGACCCGGCTCGCGTGCGTTTGGCCGCAGTGCTCGCCGAGCTGACGCCGCGGCTCTTGGATCACCTCGCGTTCGAGGAGGAGTTCCTGTTCCCGCTCTTCGCCCAACTCGCGCCAGCGGAAGAGGCGGCGATGTCTCAGGAGATGTTTGACCGGCGGGACGCGCGGCGCGGACCGTGAGCGAGCGCGTGCGCAGGGCGTTGCACTTCAAGGTGCTCCTCGGTGCGCTCGCTGCCTGCGCTGACGAGGACCTCTCGCCCGCCGCCGTCGTCCCCGCGGCAAGCGGTGGAAGCTCCGCAGGTGGAGAGTCCGCGGACAGCTCCGGGGCAGCTGGGCACGCAGGCGTTTCTCCCGTGTATCCCCCACCGATCGAACCCGACGCCGTGCGCGTCGTCGTGCTCGGAGACGCGGGTACGGGCAGCGCTGATCAGTTCAAGGTCGGCCAGGCGATGGGCGCTGTCTGTGCATCGCACGGTGGCTGCTCGTTGGCGCTCTACCTCGGCGATAACATCTACCCGATAGGCGTCAGTTCAACGGCCGATCCGCAACTGCAAACGAAGTTCGAGGACGTCTACGCAGACTTGGATTTTCCTTTCCAAGTGTTGCTGGGTAACCACGACTACGGCGGCGGCTTTGATCTAGCCCGTGCTCAAGCCCAGGTTGACTACAGCGCTTTCAGCAACAAGTGGAGTATGCCCGGCCGCTACTACGCTTTTTCCCTCGCTGGTGTGAAGCCCGGTCCATCGCCGCTCGTCGAGTTCTTCATGCTCGATACGCAACATCTCGTCGTCACCGGAGATCCTGAGCAGACGGCCTGGGCCGATAGCGCGATTGCAGCCTCCTTGGCGCGTTGGAAGATCGCTGCTGGTCACCACCCTTACAAGTCCAACGGTTCGCACGGAAACGCCGGCCAATTCGACAATGTGAGTGGCAACGGTGTGGCCTTTCAGACCTTGGTGCAATCATCGATGTGCGATCGCATCGATCTCTACTTGGGCGCGCACGATCACAATCGGCAGTGGCTCGCTCCAGAATGTGGCGTCGAGTTTACCGTCTCCGGAGCTGGCTCCACCGTACGCAGTCTGCCGGGGGACAACCCGACGCTGTTTGAGAACTCCGAAGATCTCGGCTTTCTCTTTTTGCAGCTGAGTGAAAGGCGCATCCTCGGCACGTTCTACGACGCCGACGGCTTTCCGCAGTTCACCCGCGCGATCGAAAAAACGCGCTAGGCTGCGCGCCATGGATTTCGTCTTTCAAGAGATGTTCCCGCTGGCCAAGGACACAACGCCTTACCGTCTGCTCACCCGCGATTACGTGAGTTCGTTCGAGGCAAACGGTCAACGCTTCTTGTCGGTGGATAAGGAAGGCATCCGCCTGCTCACGTTCGAGGCGATGAAAGACATCGCCCATCTGTTGCGCCCGGGGCACCTCGCGCAATTGCGCAAAATTCTCGATGATCCCGAGGCTTCGGCCAACGACAAGTTCGTCGCCTTGGATCTGCTCAAGAACGCCAACATCTCAGCAGGCTTCGTCTTGCCGATGTGCCAGGACACCGGCACGGCGATCATCAAAGCCAAGAAGGGGCAGCTCGTCTTCACCGGCGGTGGTGACGCGGCGGCCATCTCCAACGGCGTGTTCGATACCTACACCAAGACGAGCTTGCGTTATTCGCAGCTGGCGCCGATCTCGACCTTCGTCGAGAAGAACACCAACACCAACCTCCCCGCCGAGATCGAGATCGAAGCGATCGACGGGGATGCCTACAAGTTCCTGTTCATGGCCAAAGGTGGTGGTTCGGCCAACAAGAGCTACTTGTTCCAAGAGACCAAAGCGCTGCTCTCGAAGCCGAAGTTGCTGGCCTTCGTCGAAGACAAGCTGATGTCGATCGGGACCTCGGCCTGCCCGCCGTACCACTTGGCGCTCGTGATCGGCGGTACCAGCGCGGAGATGGCGCTCAAGACGGCGAAGCTCGCCTCGGCCCGCTATTTGGACGGCCTGCCCACCGAGGGCAACGCGCTCGGCCACGCCATTCGTGATCCTGAGCTGGAAGAGGCCGTGTTGCGCGTGACGCAAAACTCCGGCATCGGCGCGCAATTTGGCGGCAAGTACTTCTGTCATGACGTGCGCGTGATTCGGCTCCCGCGCCATGGCGCATCGTGCCCGGTGGCTCTTGCTGTCTCCTGTTCGGCCGATCGGCAGGCGCTCGGGAAGATCACCTTTGACGGCATCTTCCTGGAGGAGCTCGAGCGTGATCCCGCGCACTACCTGCCTGAGCCCAAAGCGGAGGAGCTCGCGAGTGAAGTGACCAACATCGATCTGAACCGGCCGATGTCGGAGGTCCGCGAGCTGCTGAGCAAGCTACCCGTGAAGGCGCGCGTCTGTCTCAGCGGCCCGCTGGTCGTCGCGCGCGACATCGCCCACGCCAAGATCCAAGAGCGGTTGGCCGCGGGCGGTGGCATGCCCGAGTACCTGAAGAACTTTGCGGTCTACTACGCTGGCCCGGCCAAAACTCCGGAGGGCATGGCCTCCGGCTCGTTCGGACCCACCACCGCAGGCCGCATGGATTCCTACGTGGACGAGTTCATGTCGCACGGCGGCAGCATGGTGATGCTGGCCAAAGGCAACCGCTCCAAGCAGGTGACCGACGCTTGCAAAAAGTACGGTGGTTTCTATCTCGGATCGATCGGCGGTCCGGCGGCGCGCCTGGCGCAAGACTGCATCACCAAGGTCGAGGTGCTCGAGTATCCGGAGCTCGGAATGGAGGCCGTTTGGAAGATCGAAGTGCGCGACTTCCCGGCCTTCGTCGTAGTCGACGACAAGGGTCACAGCTTCTTTGATGACGTTGGTAAGAAAGGCTCACTGCCGATCGTGAAGTGACCTTCAGCTCGAGCCGTTCACCTTCGGTCGGCCGCGCTCACTCCGTCTCGAACGAGACGCCTTGTGCTAGCGGAAGGTCCCGGCCGAAGTTGACGGTGGAGGTCTGCCTGCGCATGTAGGCCTTCCACGCATCGGAGCCGGATTCACGCCCGCCGCCGGTGTCCTTCTCCCCGCCAAAGGCCCCGCCGATCTCAGCGCCGCTGGTGCCGAGGTTGACGTTGGCGATGCCGCAATCGGAGCCCCAGGCCGAGAGGAAGGTCTCGGCCGAACGCACGCTGTCGGTGAAGATCGCGCTGGAGAGCCCTTGCGAAACGGCGTTGTTGGCGTCGATCGCCTCGTCGAGCGAATCCACGCTGAACAAATAGAGGATCGGCGCGAAGGTCTCCTCCCAGGCGATCGGGAAGTCGGCCTGACGAGGGGCGCGCAGGATCGTTGGCTGCACAAAATTTCCCTCCAGCACCTTGCCGCCTGCGATCAAACTGCCTCCTTGTTCGAGCGCCTGTGCGATGGCCGACTTGAAGCTCTCCACCGCCTGAGCGTGAATGAGCGGCCCCATCAGCGTACTGGCTTCACTCGGGTCCCCGATGCGCACGCTTCCGTAGGCCTTGATCAAACGACGCTCGAGCTCCTCTTGAATGCCGCGCTCGACGAAGACCCGCCGCGTGCTGGTGCAGCGCTGACCAGCGGTGCCCACCGCTCCAAACGTTATGGCCCGTACGGCCAGATCGAGATCGGCGCTCTTCTCGACGATGATGGCGTTGTTACCGCCAAGCTCGAGGATGGTTTTGCCCAAGCGACCACCGACCACGGCCGCTACCTGCTTGCCCGTCCGCACCGAACCGGTGAAAGAGATCAACGGCACGGCCGCGTCGGCCGCCATGGCTTTGCCAACCTCGGCGCCGCCGATCGCCAGGCTGAATAGGCCCGGCATGGCGAACTCACGCATCACCTGTCGACACAACGCGTGCACGGCGAGGGCACACAGAGGCGCGTGCTCGGACGGCTTCCAGATGGTTGGATTGCCGCAGATGGTAGCGAGCGCTGCGTTCCAGGCCCATACCGCCATCGGGAAGTTGAACGCCGTCACCACGCCGACCGGGCCTAGCGGATGCCATTGCTCCATCATGCGATGGCTGGTTCGCTCCGAGGCGATGGTGAGACCGTGAAGCTGCCGCGACAAGCCGACCGCAAAGTCGCAAATGTCGATCATCTCCTGCACCTCGCCGAGGCCCTCGGAGCGGATCTTTCCGACCTCCAGCGTGATGCAAAGACCTAGATCTTCTTTGTGCTCGCGCAGCAGCTCTGCGAGCCGGCGGACCATGTCTCCACGTTTTGGCGCCGGGACTTTGCGCAGCTCATGGAAGCACTGGCTGGCACCCGTGCGCAGGGCCTCATAGTCGCCGACCGACGCCTGCTTGAGCTGAACGAGCTGCTGCCCGTTGCTCGGGCTTTCCGAGCTCAACGCCGGGCCTGCTGCCGCGAGGAACTCGAGGGAAGCTGCGCCCGAGAAGGCGCTGCTGGTCTGGAGGCCGAGCCGAGCGAGGAGAGCGGAGATAGCGGACATGATGGACCGTTATCGCCAATCGATTGGCTCCGCTACGGCGAATGGTTCAGCTGCGGCCGAGCAAGCTCTCGAGCGCGTCGGCCAAGCGCTCATAGTCTGCGAGCTGGTTGTAGCGCTGCGCCGAAACGCGGAAGAACCTCGAGCGAGGGGTGGGCCAGTTGATGATCGGCACCTGAATGCGGTGCTCGTCCACCAGGCGTTTTTGCAGTGGGTCCGCATAGCCTGGGAGGCCAGGGATGTCCGCCTCGTGCTCGGGCCGGTCGGGGAGTGGGAGCGTCACCATCGTACCGAGCAGCTCGCTGGGCGCAGGGGCCTCGATCCCGAGCCGCCGGCACAATAGTTCGCGGGCTTGCAAAAGTAGGCCGTGATTGATGGCGTAGTGGGTCGCGAGCGAGCCCTCGGAGATGCCCTCGAGAAAGTCGAGGGCCTTCGCCACCGACAAATGGGCGGTTGGATCGTCGGTCCCCGTCCAATCAAATTCGAGCTGAAAACGGCTGCGATCGGTGCGCTGTGCGTTGCGGCCGTGACTTGTCACGATCGGCTGTAGCCGCGCCTGCAGATCCTCACGTACCCAAAGGAAGGCCGCGCCTTTGGGCGCACATACCCACTTATGCAGGTTACCGGTGTAAAACCCAGCTCCCAGCGATGGGACGTCCAGCGCGAACATGCCAGGCGCGTGCGCGCCATCCACGAGCACCTCGCAACCATGTTTGTGGGCAACGTCCACCAGCTGTTTGACCGGCAGCACCAGAGCGCTGGGGCTAGTTACGTGGTCGATCACCAAAAGGCGTGTGCGCGCGCTGAAGGCGGCCTCCAGGCTCGCGACGATGGCGCTCTCGCTTGCGACGGGGAAGGGGAGGGGCGCAAAGCGTACGCTCGCCCCGCGCGGCTCGGCCCAGCGCGCAGCAGCGTTGTTGACGGCATTGTAGCCGTGACTCGTAACCAGCACCTCGTCGCCCTCGGTCAGCGGAAAGGAGGCCAAGACAGCGTTGCAGCCGGCGGTTGCGTTGGGCACCAAAGCGAGGTCGGTCGGCTTCGCGGAAAGCAGCTGCGCCAAGCGAACGCGCAGTGCATCGAGCAGCGGCTCGAGCTCCCGTACGAAGAAGTTCACCGGCTCGCGTTCGATCGTGTGGCGTAGCTCGCTTTGATAGGCCAACACCTCGCGTGGACAGGCGCCAAAGGAGCCGTGATTCAGAAAGGTGACCGCCTCATCCAGCAGCCAGTGGGAACGCAAGGAGGTCGCCGGGAGCAAAGCCATGGTCGCCTTAGGAGAGGACGTTGAGTTTTCCCTTGGGTCGCAGCTCATGCTTCGACCCTTCGAGTTCGGGCGTCTTGATGAAGGTGAGCGCCTCGCTCGGTGCGCTGGGAGCGGCCCACTCCTCGAGGTCTTGTGGCAAGGGACCGGGCAGCGTCGGTTGCAGCGTACGCTCCAGCAATTGGAAGTCGTGCCGGGCTTCGAACTCGAGCGGCAGGCCTTTCTTCAGGCCCTCGGCTTTGAACCAGGCGCGGGCTCGATTGATGTTTCGGATCAGCACAAAGTGTTGCGGGTCCACCTTGGCCGCCTCGGAGAAGGCGTTCATCATCGTCTCGTAGTCGCCGCGCCGCGCCGCGATCACGGCTCGATGATTGAGGATCAGGCCGGGGCACGGGTAACCAAGCTCGCCCGCGCGATCCAGGTGCTCGATCGCTTCATCCCAGAGGCCGAGCTCGATCGCCGCGCCCGCTACGTCCATGTGTGCGCTGTGACAGTCGGGGATGCGCGCTAGTACCTCGCGCAGCTCCGCGATGTCCGGCTGATGCATGGTTTGCAGACCCGAGTGCGTGCGGAACCACCGGTTCATCTGCTCGGCCAGCGTCTCGTCGGCGTCGAAGGTGGTCTTGAACTCTTGGAACTTCTCGCGGAAGTAGAGCTCCCGCGAGAGCCAGCCCCGCCGCTCGGCCTCGTGGAAATCCCCGGTGCCCGGATAGACCGATAGGCAACTAAAAATGTACTCGTGCGGCTTGGCGCGCTCGAGGAACTCCAGCGTCTGCTCAAAGGACTCCTCCGTCTCCCCGCGATTGCCGAGCATCATGAAGTAGCGCACTTTGATGCCGTAGCGTTTGCACAGCTCGGTGGTGCGCAGGATCTCAGCCACGGTGATCTTCTTGTCGATGGCGTCGAGAATGCGCTGCGAGCCGCTCTCGACCCCGAGGCTTAGCCGTTGGCAGCCCGCGAGGCGCATTTCGCGCAAGAGCTCGTCTGTCAGCAGATCCACTCGCGTATCGCAGCTCCAGAAGAAGTTGAGCTTGCGCTCGCGGATGCGACGGCAAAGCTTCAGCACGCGCTTTTTGTTGGTGGTGAAGGTGTCGTCCTTGATTTGGATCATGCGCACAGGCAGCTTGGCCAGCGCCTGCTCGATCGTGTCGAGCACGTACTCGATCGACTGCGAACGGAAGCCGCGTCCCCAGGTGGTTTCGGCACCGCAGAAGGTGCACGCCCACGGGCAGCCGCGCGAGGTCATCAAGATGTGCGTGGCGAAGCTGCGGTGCACCATCGCCAAGGTATCGAGGTCGGCCACGGCCTCTCGCTTACCGCCGTAAACGAGCTCATCGCGAGCCTCGCCGCGGCGCGACCAAAGTCCGCGAATCGTCGCTAGCGGCTCTTTGCGTTCCACCTTCTGCAGCAGCTCCAAGAAGGTGTGATCCGCCTCCCCGACGGCCACGCTGTCCACCGCGCGATAGTGCGTTAAAAGCTCCTTGGCCAAGGGCGACGCATGGGGCCCGCCGACCACCACGTGACAATCGGGCCGGCGCAGCTTGATGGCGCGGGAGACAAGTTCAACGCCTCTTCGATTGGCCGTCCAACAGGAGAGTCCGACAACGTCGGCGTCGAGCCGGTCGAGCACCGACTCGAGCTTCTTCCACGAGTAGGAGGACAGGTTGAGGACCTTGACGGCGTGACCGGCTCGCTGGGCCTCTGCACCAAGCTGCAACAGGCCATAGGGGATTTGATAAAAATCAGCGTCCAGATCTCCGGCTCGGTAGCCCGGAGGAGGGCCGTCACCGTTTGCGTCCTCCGGCTCGTTTTCTTCGGGGATCTTCCAAGGCGGCGGATAAAGCAGCGCGACCTTCAAGTTGGCCTCAGTTCGCGGTGAAACAGACCCCGATGTTGGTGGCGAAGCTGTACGAAACACAGCTGCCACCCGCGCCACAATCGGCGTCGGTGCAACAATATTTAAAGCACTTCCCGACCGAGTCGAAGTCGGAGTCACAGGTCATTCCCTGTTTGCAGAGCACCTTGTTGGTGTTGTCACAGGGCTCACAAACGTTTTGCGTCACCGGGTCGGCGTAGCACCTGAAGTTACCGCCGTAGTCACATACCTCATTGGGCTCGCAACCATCGTTGGTGATTGGGTTGCAGTCGTGTCCCATGTCGACGTAGTTGCTCATGCAGAAGCCGTCTGCTTCTGGGAACGTTCCGCAACTAGCGTCGAGGTCGCTCGCGTCGAAGCTGGCCTCCTCGAGGTAGAGGCACTCCCCGCCGGGGATCACCAGGCCGTTCTGATCGAGTTCACGGTACTGCACCTTCGACAGCGTGCCTTTGACGCGCGCTTTGAATTGCGTGGGGTAGGTTGGGGCCGCTTCCAAGGTCACCGTGCCCGCTACGGCCACGAGGATCTGGCCGTCCATGTCGCCCGGCTCGTAGGTCAACAGATCAACGGCATCCCGAATCGCACCGGAGAAAATTGGCGCGTCCTCGCTGGCGAAGCTGACCAGCCCAAGGCTCGTGACTCCACCCTCCGTTGGCGAAACGATCACCACCTCCGGCTCGTTGCTGCCAGCACTAGGCGAGAACTCGAAGCCAACGCCGTTGGCGCTGTAGAGCTTGTCTCCGCCGGCGTAGGTAATGAGCGTACAGCCCTCTGGAACGACGGGACTTCCCCCCTGACCGCCGCCACCCGCTTCAGGCGAGCCGGCTGTGCCGCCCTGGCCACCGTTACCGCCGCTGTTGCCTCCGCTGCCTCCGCCACCGGAGCCAGAATCCCCGCAGGCAACCATCACCAGACATAGCGAAAGACAGCCAAGTCGAAGCATGAGCGCAGCATAGCGGCATTTCCCGAGTAGGTGTCTGCCCCCTTCGCGCGCTGACAATCATGGATTGCGGCACGCGGCGTGGGGAAGTAGTGTCGGCCCTGTGAACGCAGACGCATCTCAGGTCACTCATCTGCCGCTGTTTCGTAACCTGGACCAAGCGGCGCTCGCGCCCCTGTTCAAGGCCTTCAAGAGCCGAACCTTGCCGAAGGGCGAGGTGCTCTTTCGCGCCGGAGAGGTCTCCAAGGTCTTTCAACTGCTTGCGGCGGGAGAGCTGTCGCTCGCTGAGCCTGGCGAGCCGCCGATCGTGCTGCGACCGGTCTCGCCCATCGGCGAGCTCGGGGCGCTCGCTGGTTTGCCGCGTAACGCGACGGCAACGGCCCTGACCGAGGTCACCGTGCTCGAGCTGCCGTCGGCTGAACTTACCGTCCTGCTCGACGCTACGCCGGCCCTTGCGCTTGGCTTTTATCGCAACTTGATCGAGGTGGTGGCGGACAAAGTACGGCGCGACAAAGGTCGCACCGACGAGATCCGCTCCAATCTGATTCGCACGCAGAAGTCGATGAAGGAGCTGCGTGACATCGTGCTCTCGGCCGAGGAGACTTCGCTCTCGCAGCCGCTGTGCGACAAGCTCGACGAGCTGATTGAGAAGAATCGGCGCGGCCACTATCGGGTTGCACCCACGGTCACGCACCCCGCGGAGCTGCGGCTCGAGGGCAAGAAGGTCGCTATCGTGGAGTTGTCCGAGGGCTTCCTCAAGCTTTCGAATGACGCGGGCTTTGACGCAGGGACCGAGGTCTCCGGCGTTCTTTCGCTGCCCCGCCATGAGCTGGCAGTGAGCGGCCGGGTGGAGCGAGTTGGCACCGACGGCGCGCTGCTCAAGCTGGATCTCTTGATCGAGGAGTACAAAACCGCGCTCTCGGCCTACATGACCGAGCTGCAGATGCTCGACTTCGTGGTCTGAGTACCGCCGCTGCGAATAGCGCCGAAGAAAGCGCCCCGCTCCGAATCCGGACGGGGCGCTTGGCGTTTGGGGCGAGCAACTGTTCCGAGCAACTGTTCCGCGCGCGCGGCCGCTTGGCGCCGCTAGTCCGTGCTCGACCACTCGAGCATGAGCCCGGGTCCACCGCCACCGCGTGAGCCTGCAGCAACGCCAACGCCGAACATCAGCCGTGGTTCGTTGGTGAACAGATAGTCCACCTCAACCTCGGCATCGCTGCGCCCGATGCCTTCGGGGCGCATGGTCGCCTTGAAGCGAGCGTCGCCATCGGCAAAGAAGCGCTCAGCGTCGTAGTTCTCAATTCGACCGTAGGCGCGGTGCTGATCGTACGGATCGCCCCAGCCGCTCACGCGATCGAGGAACAAGAGATGCGGCAGGTTGACCGCGATGAAGCTCAGTACGAGCAGGCCTTGATGCTGCGGGAAGTCCACCGTCACCGACTCCGGCATATCGGGCCCGCTGACGAAGCGCTCGCGGCCCTCGTTGTGCATTGCCAAGAGGTCGAAGAGTGCGCCTGGGCTTCCTGCGCCCGAGATCACTGTCTTGCGATCCGAGAGCGGACCGGTCATCTGGATCTTCACCGATTGCCCGGCGCTCTTCTCCGAGATCCCGCGCAGCGCCCAGGGCTCCAGCTTCTTCTCGAAGGTAAGGTCGACGTGACCCGCCGGATGAGCGTCATCAAAGACGAAGGAGCCCGCAGTTAGCGGGTGTACGCCGCCTCCCAGCGACAGCTCGCCCTTGCTCATCACCAGCTTGCCGCGAATGGTCCGCTCCGAGCCGCGAATGGCCACGTTGAGTTGGCCGCTCGTGGTGAAGTCGATCGGAGACTGAAAGACGCGCGCTCCCGGGTGAACGCGAAGCGAGATGTCGGTGCCTGTTGGCTCTGCTGCGCTGGCTGCATCCGCCGGAGCCTCTTTTGCGGCGCGCTCCTTGGCCAGTCGCTCGGTCACGCTCGCCGGAACCGGTAGCTTTCCGCGTTCGCTCTCTTTGCCGGTGACATCGATCAGATCTCCCGCGTGCACGTCCTCGGGTTGATGGGCCTTCTCGAAGCGGTCGGGGAAGAGCGCCTCCAGCTTGTCGACATCGACCTGCACGGCGCGAATCGGCTTCGACAGATCGGCTTCGACGCGGACGTCGGCGCTCAGCGTGCCTCGCGGGGCATCGGCCATACCGATGTTCTTGGTGCCAAAGAGTAGCCACTTGCTGGCCTCGATTCGAAGCTTCGCGGTCTGCGGCTTGAGCTTCGTGAGGTTGATCGCTCCGCTGATCTTCAGGGTTCGGTTCTTCTCCTGCTGGTCGCTCTCTTTGGCCGAGAGTTGCTGCAACGTGACCGTGTCCCCCTGGGCCGCAAGTTCGAGCAGCACGTCGCTCACGACTCGTTTGGTGCCGGGGATCGGCACGTTGCCGCTGAGCTTCAGCAGGCCGTCGAGGCCACCTTGCTTGACCACCGTCTTGCCTTCGACCTTCTCCAGCTCCACCTCTGCTTTGAGGTTGGCATTCAGCTTTCCGCTGGGCTCGACAGGGAGCTTTTCGGAGACGAGCTTGGGCAGCAGATCCCGGAGGTCCACTTGATCTCCCTCGAGACCCGCGTGGATCGGAAGCGGAGCTCCGCTATCCGAGAAGCCTTTGAGCGCCGCGCGGGGGACGCTTGCGACGAGCTTGAGCGGCGGTTCTTTGCCCGAGCCCCAGCCCACGACGGCGCTCAGCTGCTCACTGCTGATGTCGAGTTTGATCTGTGCGCCACCGTCGGTGCCACTCCACATCGGCACGGCGTTGACCTGTAGATCGACGTTGGCCAAGACGTTCTTTGCGCTGCCGTGAAGCTTGCCGGCGCCGCTCAAGCGGCCGGGCAGGCTTTGCACCTTACCGCTCAGCGGCGCGAGGCTTGCGAGGCTGCGTTCGGGAATGGTCAGCTCGAGGTTGAGCGCCGGATCCAGCCCTTGCTTGATTCGGGTGAGCAGCCCTGTTCCGGCTACGCCAAGCGAGCCGGCGATCGCGGCGAGGGGCTCGCCCTCGAGCGTCGTTGCCAGGTTGACGGTGGTGGTGTCGCCGCCCAAATCCGCCTGCAGTTTGAGCGCCAAGGGGCCGGCCTGGCCCTCATTGCGCGCTGGGTTCAGCTTGTTCAGCAGCCCCGCCGCCTCGAGGCTGAGCTCGGCCAAGAGATCGCGTCGATTGCCGTGCACATGCGCCCTCGCCGATACCTTGCCGCCAACGGCGCGCACCCGCGCAAGCTTCTCGACGTCCGGCAGCTTGCTGAGATCGAGAGGCCCAACGTCAACCATCGCGTCGTAGGTGAGGGCGTTGAGCCCGCCTTGTGCGACCGAGTAGGGGAGATGAAGCGCGAGCTTGGAGCGGACGGTTTTTTCGGAGGCCGCATCGATGAAGACCGCCAGCTCTCCAGCGAAGTCCGCCGAGGTTTTGGGGCCAGGCGTTAGTTCGCCCTCCAACGAAAGCTTGGAGACTAGCTTGGGGTTGTCGGGCGCGAGCAGCGGCCCCTTGGCCGTGAGCTTCACGCTGCCCGATGGGTTGGCAAAGCTGCCGAACGCGTGAACGCTCGCCTCGAGGTCGGCTTGCGGGAGCTTCTTGCCCTCTAGCGCGCTCGGCGGCACGAACGTGAGCAGCTCCGACAAGGCGCGATTCGGCAAGGAGAGCCGCACGTCGAAGGGTCGCGAATCATCGAGCTTGCGCTCGGTCTCGTTGAGCACGATCGGCACCTCGCCGGCGATCGTCAGAAAGGCCTCGCGTGTTGCGGCGTCACGAGCATCGAGCGTCAAGCGCGCCGTGCGCGGGTCCACGTGGGCCACGAGCTCGGCGCGCACGCGTCGCCCGCCGTCTTTGCGTGAGGTGGTAACGTCCGCACGCAAATCCAGGATCGGCTCGGCACGCGTGCCCTTGGCTTTGACGTGCAGGTTGATACCGGCATCGAGTCCGAGCGTCTTGGGCAGGTAGCGGCCGCGCAACGCCAAGATCGACGAAAGCCGGAGCCCGGTCACATCGATGTCGGCCTCGCCGCCCTCGAGCACCAGCGACTTCTCGTTCTTGTCAGGGTCGCCTTTGCGCAAGGAGACGTCGGCGCGAAGTCCGACTTTGCCGCCCAACGCTTTGAGCGCCGTCGCTCCCGCGGTGACCCGTAAACTGCCGCCAACCGCGCCCTTTACCTTGATATGCAGATCATCTTCCGGCAGCTCTACCGTACGCAGCGGCAACTTCGTTGAGATCGGGATGCCTGCTGCCGCAAGCTCGCTCAGCAGCTGACCGACGTCCCCCGAGAGCCGCACCGTGGCGTCCACCTCTTTGCTCGCGCGGTCGAAGGTCCCGGTGGCGTGAAGCTTTTGCCCGAGGGCAGCCACCTTGAGCGACTCGATGGTCACGGCGTTGCCTTTGAGCTGCAGATCTCCGTCTACGCTCTGGATGGGGACGCCGCGCACAGAAACGTCGGTGAGATTGAGCTTCGCTCGCGTATCGATTGCCTCGGCTGATTTGCCGGAGCCGTTGGCCTGCAGCGACAAAGAAGCGATCTTGATCGGCGGGACTTTCCCTTCGGGATCGGCTAGCAGCTCTGTCGTGTCGATGTCGGTCACGGTCAAGCTGACGTCGTGAACCGGTGAATCGGAGCGGCTCGCGTTGAGCTTGCCCAGCAGCTTTACCTGGGCCTTGCCGCTGCTTAGCGCGAGGTCGATGCGCGGCTCACCACCCTCCTCGCGGATGCGCGTCCCAAGATCGACATCGTGTTTGAGCAGCTCTCGGCCCAGGAACTCGTTGAGCTTGGCAGCGTCCAAGTGCAAGCCCACGACCTCCCCAGCGGGCGCACCTTTGAGCGCTCCGTCTTCCAACGCGCCGTGCACGTTGACGGCTGCCAGCGACACAGCGTCGAGCGCAAGTTTTCCCAACGAAACGTCGAGTCCCTCGGCACCGAGCGTGAGCGTCACGCCCTCCCAGCGCACCGGAAAGGAGCGCTTGCCGATCTTGGGTATCTCCGCCGCGACCTCAGCGGAAAGCGGCAGGACGGTGACCGCGCCTTTGCCCTCGACCAACTCGAGCTTCACGCCAGTTTTGATCGTCTCGACCCCGACCGAAAGTCCGGTGGGCTTTTCAATCCCGAGCGAGAGGGTGATCGGATCGAGCAGCACGCTAAAGTTCTTGCTAGCCGGCGTGGTTCGAACGCTGCCGGCAATCCCGAGATCGCTAACGCGCGTCTTGGAGCCGTCCGCGTTGCTAATGCTGACGTCGATGTTCTCCACCGTGAGTTTGCGGATGTCGATCGTCTTCTCGATCGGCTTGCTGATGAAGATGTTGGTGAGATTGGAGCTGCCATCCTCGTTCTTGATGATGTCGACCGACACGTCGCGCAGGACGAAGCTGTCGATCGGAACCACCGGCCCGCCGAGCTCCTTCCATGCGAGGGCCAACGTCAGCTCGCCGACGGCGATCGCCGTGCGACCTTCCTTGTCCTGCACCTTGAAGCCACCGATCGAGATCGGCCCGAGCAGCTCATAATCGAGCGAGTCGATCGAGATGGTTCCGTTGAAACGCTTCTGCAAGCCGGCGGTCAGCTTCTGTTTGACGAAGCCTTTGCCGCTGTCGGTGGTGAGGTAGAAGACCGCGCCAGCGAGCAGCAGCACGACGCCGAGCACGAACACGAAAAGTCCGCGGGCGATCCGGAACAGCCAGCCGCGCTTCTTCTTCGGGCGTTTGGCGGTAGGGGAGGGAGGCTTGGTTTGGCCTTCGCTCTTCGAATCGTTCTCGGCTGCCGCGTCGCTCATTTAGAAGGCCTCCCCGATGCGAAAGAAAACGTGAAACGGCTCAGCGTCGAGACCTTGCAAATCCCCTTGGTGCAAGAGCCGATAGGAGACGTCTACTGCTGCCGGTAAGTACCAAATCCGTAGCCTCGCTCCGACGCCAGCGGCCACACTGGGTCCGGCGTCGAAGGGGTTGAGGTTGCCCGAGGCTCCGCCGAGATCAGCGAAGACGATTGCGCCAATCTGCTTTTGAGGCGGCAAAAAGCGCACTTCCAGCGCACTCTCGAGCAAACTCCGCCCGCCGACCTCGTAGCTCCCACAGAAGGTCTCGATGCAGCGCGTCACCACCGGTGAAAGGCGCTGGCGACCAAAGCCGCGAAAGCCGTAGTTCCCACCGCCGAACAGGCGTGCGCCGAGCGGGATGCCGTCGCCCTCGGCTAGCAACGACCATTCGGCCGAACCGCGAACCGCGACAGAGAGCGCTCGCGTGAGCGGAATGAAGCCGCGCAGATCGGGCGCGACGTTGACGAAGGGGTGGTCCGCGGGGGCCGCAGCGCTCACCGGGTTGGCCCGCAGGAAGAGCGCCGCGAAGCCTCCCTTCATCGGCTCGATCGGGTCATCCCGGCGATCCAAAATGAAGGCGATATCCAGCTCCGGGCTTACCGTCAGCTCGTTCTCGGGCAGCGCCAGCTCACTCCGTTCGGCAGCGCTGAACGGTCCAAAGCTCTCGGAGAGCTCGACGAAGGCGAGCACGTCAACGTCGAGGAAGATGCCCTTGTCGAAGGTGGTTCGCGCGCCCACGCCCGTGCTGCCGCGGTGAAGGAAGGCGCCGGGGAACAGCGTGCCCTGATAGCGCAACGTGGTTCGCAAATCGCCGAGGCGCCCGAGCACCCCAGGATGAACCGAACGCAGCGTGGCCTCGCCATAAGGCCCAACCCGCTCCTCGAGCGGCGAGCCGAAAAGCCAACCAAAGCCAGCCCGGCCCTCGAACACGAGGTGATGCGCTGGTCCAAACAGATTTCGCAGCCAGAGCGTGCCTGCGAGAAAGGTATCCGCGCGCGCCGGATCGATCTCGAAGCCCGCGCGCAGTTTGATGGTCTGACTCGGACTCTCGACCACGTGCAAAGTGATGTTGATGGTGCTCGGCAGCTTGCGAGGAACGAGGTTTCCTTCCGCGTCCACCTGCTCATCGCGCAGCTCTCCGCCGCTATCCGGCGCGGTGCCCGGCGCAATGAACTTGATGTCTGAGTCCACGCGCACGAACGCCGCAGCGTACGCGCCGGTATCCAACAGATCGCGCACCACGCTCTCGCGCAGCTCTTCAGAGTAAGGTGCTCCTGAGACGAGCCCGCTGCGCGCGATCACGTCGGCCGCTGGGATCTTGTAGTTGCCCTGTACGACGATGTTCCCGATCACCGTCTTGGGTCCTGCGTCGACGAAGTAGTGGAGATCGAGCTTGCGCGCCTGCTTGTCGAGGTACACGCGGTGGTACACGTTGGCGTGACCGTAGCCGCGCCGGCGCAGGTACTCCTGCATGTCGATGCGGGCCTTGCGCGACTCCTCGAGGTCGATCTCGCTCTCTTCGCTCTTGTGTCGAAGAAAGCCGTTGAGCGACTCTCCCTCTTCGTCCGGAGCGAAGCGAACGACGACCTGCCCGAGCTTGTAGCGAGCGTTCTCCTTGACGCGAAAGGTCACCGACGCTTTTCCGTCCTCGGGGTCGAAGCTGGTGCTCGCCGGTGAGACCTCAACGTCGAAGTAGCCGCGCTGTTGCCAGTAGGCCTCGATGCGCCGTCGGTCCTCCGCCTCTTTGAACGGGCTCCAGGCGCGATCCGGATTGGTCAAACTCCCGGGCCGTTCGCCCAAGCGCTCGAACAGCTCATCGTGCGCTACCACGAGCGGCGCGCTTTCGTCCGCCGGCTCGATCGTTACCTTGCGCACCAAGACGTTGGTTTCGCCCGGCACCTGGGGCGGTCGCTCTTTGCAGCCCGCAGCGAGGAGCATGAGCATCGCTACGACGAAGGCCCAAACCACTCTTATTCCCATTCGGCCTTGCATCGCGGCGCCAGCATACCAACCGCCCGTTTTTGCCGTTAGGACTGAATCACCCCGCTCGAGACGCGGTCACGAGTCAAAGCGTGGCGGCGGAAAACGTATCGCACTGATTCGCAAGGCCGCTGTCGAAGCCTCGTTTGAACCAGCGCATACGCATTGCGCTGGAACCGTGGGTCCATTTCTCAGGGGCGATGCGGCCAGCAGACGCCTTCTGCAACCTGTCATCACCGACAGCGGACGCTGCTCCCATCGCTTCTTCGATGTCGCCGTCGTCCAGCAGTTTGCGGTCCTGCGTCGTTTTGGACCACACGCCAGCGTAGCAATCGGCCTGAAGCTCCATGCGGATCGAAAGTTGGTTTTTCTCCTCCTTCGACAGGCCCTTTTGCTTTTGCCTAACGCTGCGTTCGGTGCCGAGCTGATTCTGGATGTGGTGGCCGATCTCGTGCGAGATCACGTAGGCCTGCGCAAAGTCGCCCGGGGCACCCAGCTGATCCTTCAGCGACTGGTAGAAGGTGAGGTCGATGTAGACCTTGTCATCGCCGGGACAGTAGAAGGGCCCCACCGCGCTATCAGCTTCGCCGCAGGCGCTGTCCACAGCGTCACTGAAGACCACCATCGTGGCCTTGCGATACGGCCGATTGAACTGTTCGGGAAACAGCTTGGCCCAGGTGGCCTGGTTGTCGTCGAGGACATACGAGACGAACTCGAGCGCCTTGTCATCTGCGGCGCCGGCGGCGCGTGGTTCCTTGCCCGCGCCGCCGCTCACGGAGCGCAGTAGATCCTTTCCGAGCACAGCGCTTAGCAGCGCCAGAATCAGCGTTCCGCCAAGTCCCAGCTTGATGCCCATGCCGCGCGGCGCAGCCTGTCCGCGCCGGTCTTCGACATCCGAGCTTCGGTGTCCGGGTTGCCACTTCATGGTAGCGGCTTATTCACGCCGCCGGTCGGCAGCAAGGCTCCGATCACGCGCTGGTCGCGGTGCTCCGGTTTGCTACAGGCGTCGAGCTCGGCGTCGCAGCGTCAACAGCAACATGGTGAGCGCCCAACCGGTAACAGCGCCACCGCCCTTCACGCCCGATACGCTGCAGAGTCCACCCGTTACCGTGGGGATACCCCCACCAGCCCAAGCGTCGATCCCCACGGAAAGGACCTGTGTCTCGCCGATGGGCTTGCCGTCATAAAGCACGCCGACCCGCAAGTTGGTTCCGCCTCCGCCACTCGGCCCTGCGATGGTGAAGGTGTACGTGCCGTGGCTGATCTTACGCGGGGCCTCGATCAAAACACCGCCGTCGAGATCGATGCTCAGCGAACTCGCCGAGAGCCCGGAGGCGAGCGTGCCGTCTTCACGTCGAAGTTGAATGATGCCTTTGAGCGGCCAGCTCTCGTCTGGCCGCGGGTGTTCCCCACTCAAGTACCAAAAGCTGTTGCCCAGACTCGGGGCCTGACCTGTCTCCGGTTCCTCGGCCAGCGCTTGCAGCGCATTCTTGAGATCCAGTGCGCCAGCTCCCATCTGCGCTTGATAGCGGGCGGCAGCGTTGGGCTTGCGAGCCGAGGCCTGAATGAGCTCGGTGGCGGCGGCTTGCGTTAGCTCCGGTCGCTGTTGCAGTAGCAACGCCACCGCTCCGGCAACCACCGGCGAACTCATCGAGGTTCCGCTTTGAATCGCGTATTCATCGGTGAGCAGGAAGCAAAAATCGTCGGTCGGGCAACCAGGCGGGTTGAAGATCGAATCATCGTTGACGTCGGGGCTAGCGTCCTCGCCCAACGCCGCTGCGACGAAGGCTCCAGGCGCCGTAATCTCCGGCTTGGCGACGCCGAGCGGGGTAGGCCCAGCGCCGCTGAAGTAACACGGCATGTCCACCCTCGGGTCCTTGCTCCCACCGAACTCCGGGATCTCGATCAAGCCGACGTCCCTCGAACCCCAGCGCAGCCGATTCACCGTGCAACCAACGGCCAAGACGTCGGGGTGGGTTGCAGGTTGGTTGACGGTGCCCTCCACGGTCGCACGTCGAAAGTAGGCGCCGCTCGTGTCGGTTCCTCTGGCAACGACCCACATCTGTGCGTCGCCGCTACCCTCGAACAGCAGTCGAAATTGGCCGTCTTTCTCCCAGCTTCCACTGACCGCTACAACGGCACTGTTGGTGTCGGGGTTGATCGAAGAGTTCTCGTTGACCAGGTTGTTGATGACCGCTGCCGTGACGTCGTCGGTGGTGTAACCAGATTCATCGCCGGGACCAACGAGTCCGATCCAGCCCTCGTCATTCGGGCCCTCGAGCCCGACCGAAACCTCGTCACCCGGGCGGAAGGTGATCCAAATGTAGAGATCGCCGCCGTCCGCTCCGGGCACCAAGATCGGCACTTCGGCCGGGGCGTGTGGTTCTACATGGATTTCGGTGTGAGAGCCGAGGCGATCATCATCCGTCTCCTCTTCGCTCAGTTTGTAGAGCCCACCGCTGTTGCCGGCTGCAGCGACGATCACTCGTCCCGGTTGGTTCTGCGCCACGAACGCCGCGGTGCCCTTCTCCAGGAGACTCGTCCCGTCGTGTGGACCGTACTCACCGCCAAGGCTCAAATTGGCGACGGCGGGCATGCCCATCGCTTCAGCCCGTTCGAAGATGAAGTCACAGCCGCGTATGATCTCCCCGTCACCGAAGCCGCCATTTTCACTCGGAGCTGCGATCACCAAGGTAGCCTCCGGCGCGATGCCCGAGAGGGACGTGAACGTACCGAGCACCGGTCCTTGACCGTTGCCTGCGGCGATCGAAGCTACGTGGGTGCCGTGGCCTACCGGGTCACGCAGGTCGTTGGTGAGCGAGTCCTCTTTCAGAAACTCGTTGATCTCGTCGGCGGAGTACACGGCGCAACGAGCCTGATTCTCCGCGGTGCAACCAAAGCGCTCTTCGAGCTCAGGGTGATAGCCGCGCGGAGGACCCCAGGTCAGTAGCCAGGCAATCCGCGTTGTCCCGTCGACGTTGCGGAACGTGGGGTGGCGTATGTCGATCCCCGTATCCACCACGCCCACGACGACGCCGGCTCCGGTGCCAGCGCCCTCGGTGGCTGCCACGAACTCCTCGAGGTGCAGGTGGGCTGCGACCTCGTTGAGCAGCGGCAGGTTGGTCGGACCGGAGGCGTAGCTGAGGTCCGGGTGGCGCTTGACGAAGTCGAAGTAGTCAGCCGGTTGATATCGCCCACTTGCGATCCCCGGCGCGATCTCCAGCAGGCCAAGCTCGGCCGCCGTGGTGCCCTTCGGTAAGGACACGAGGAACGGGATGCGCCCTGCACCGTCAGCGAGCGGGTGCTTTCTCCCGCTCGCTGGATGGGGCGTCATCAGCTCGACCAAGCGAGCGCTTGGTGGCTGGGCGTTCACCGCCAAGGCAGGCAACCCAAAGCTGCCCAGTCCGACTGCCAACCATGAAAGGGCGCGCGCGCTCGTCAACACGCGCTCAGGATAGGACGTTCAGACCGGTGGAACCATGTGCTTCTTTGCCGGCCGGCTGTCGCGCTTGTTGGCGACCATCGCGAAACGACGCACGATTTCGCTGCGCAGGCGCTCGGGCTGGACGATGTCATCGATGATCAGCTCGCTGGCGAGCCGCACCAAATCGATGTCTTTGCGATACTCGGCCCGCAGCTTCTCGACCAACGCGTCCCGCTCCGGCCCCTCGGGCACGGCTTGAATCTTGTTGAAGTAGACCGCATTCACGGCCGCGCTCGGCCCCATCACTGCGATCGACGCCGAGGGCAAAGCGATACACGCATCTGGCTCGAAGGCAGGACCACACATCGCGTAAAGGCCAGCGCCGTAGGCTTTGCGCACGACCACCGACAGCTTCGGCACCGTCGCCTCGCTCACCGCCGCGATCATCTTCGCACCGGCGCGAATGATGCCCTGCTTCTCGACCACGGTGCCGATCATGAAACCTGGGACGTCGGCTAGATAGAGCAGCGGGATATTGAAGGCGTCGCACAGCCAGATGAAGCGTGCGGCTTTGTCTGCGGAGTCCACGAACAGCACGCCGCCCTTGTGTTTGGGCTGGTTGGCGACGATGCCCACGACGTTGCCGTCGATGCGCGCGAGCCCCGTGACGATCTCCTTCGCGAAGCGCTTCTTGATTTCGAGGAAGGAGCCCTCGTCAACCACCGAGTCGATCACGCCCATGATGTCGAACGGCTTGTTCTCATCGACCGGGATCAGGCTCGCCAGTTTGTCGGCTGGGTGTTTGGTTGCGCGCGACTCAGCTTTGGGCGCCTTATGATCGCAGTTGGTGGGCATCAGCGCGAGGTAGCTTTTGGCCCAGGCGATCGCCTCTTGCTCCGAGTTGACGAGCACGTCCCCACAGCCGGACTCCGAGCAGTGCATGCGCGCACCGCCGAGCTCCTCGAGCGTAACCTTTTCGCCGATCACCATTTCCGCCATGCGCGGCGAGCCCAGGTACATGCTCGCGTTGCCGTCGACCATCACCACTACGTCGCAGAAAGCAGGGATGTAGGCGCCGCCGGCCGCGGAGGGCCCAAACAGCAAGCAAAGTTGCGGTACTACCCCGCTCATTTGCACTTCGTTGAAGAAGATTCTCCCAGCGCCACGGCGGCCTGGGAACATGTCGATTTGATCGGTGATTCGGGCTCCAGCCGAGTCGACCAGGTACAACATGGGCACTCGATTGGCGAGGCTCACCTCCTGAATACGAAGGATCTTCTCGACTGTCCGCGCTCCCCAGGAACCAGCCTTCACGGTGCTGTCATTGGCCATGATTGCCACCGGCCTGCCAGCCACCGTGGCCATCCCGGTGACCACACCATCGGCTGGAAGTTCGGGATCCACGGCGTTGGCGAACAGCCCGTCTTCGACGAATGACCCTTCGTCGACCAAGAGCGCAATGCGCTCGCGCGCGAACAGCTTTTTCTGCTCGGCGTTCTTCTCGTGATACTTGCGGGCTCCGCCCGTTTCGATCTGGCTCTTCAGCGCGTCTGTCGACATGCGAGGTTGCTAGCCGCTCCGCGCTGGGCATTCAACCGAAGGTTGATGCCAGCCGTCCTTCGACCGAACCTCAGCCCAGTCGCATTGCCTCTTCGCTCAGCATCGCGGATACCAACGCGAGACGTACCCCGTCCGGCACGATCACCAAGCCGGTGTCCAGGTCGCGGGCCAGCGCATCGAACTCGGAGCCGCCGAACTCGTAGACGTCCCGTGGCACGACGATGGCATAAGGCCGTGATTCAGCAGCGACCGTGGTTACCGAGGCCAAGTCACAGGCGATCACAGTACCGCCCGACGCCTCCAAAACGGCGTGCTTCACCGTGATCGACAAGCCCGGGCTGGCTGCGACGAGCACCACGGCATTGGCCAGTATGGTCATCCGTGTTGAACGCGAGGAATCATTCACGCGCGCGCACGATAGCAAATGGCGGCCGTCAAGTCGCGAACAGAAGCAGCAACATCAACGAGCTACGTCAGCTGCTCGCTCGAACGAGCTTGCGTGCGGCCGCCTCCAGCTCGCTCGGTGAGCGCGCGAGGAGCACCGTCGCATGTTGCGCGTAGACGTTCATTCGGCTGTCGGCCTGCCCCCAGAGCGACGGCTCCTCCGGACAGAGCCAGAACACGGCGCGGGCTTTTCGCTTGAGTTCGAGCAGGTCCGAGAGCCCGTCTCCAGCGAAGTTCGTACGACCATCCCCTAGCACCACCACAGTCGTTCTCCGGTCCACCGTTTCTCCCACCTGGCGTAAAAGGTCAGCGAAGGCACGCCCATAGTTGGAGGTCGCCGAGAGCGAGATCAGCCTCCCGCTCTGAATCGTGGAGAGCGCTTGGTCGGCACCGTTCTCGCGCAGCAGCGCGGTGACCTCAGCCACCTGGGAGACGAAGATGAAGGTGCGTACGCGCCGGAGCAGCTTCTGAGCCGCAGCAATGAACTCCAGCAGAAATACCGATACGTTTCGAACCGAGTCGGAGAGGTCACAGAGCACGATCGCTTTGGCTCGATCGCGACGCGGACGTTTGCGGACCAGCTTCATCGGAACGCCGCCCGTTCGAAGAGCCGCGCGAACCGTGCCGCGTAATTCGACTCGACCCCGTCGAGCTCGCTTCTCACGAACACGCGCTTGCCCCTCGAGCTTCTCGGCGAGCGCGCGCACGGCTCGTTGGGTTTGTTGGCGCTGTTCGTGGCTATCCCCAAACCCGACGGAGTTCGCTGGCTGGGTGCTTCGAACCAGCTCCTGCTCCAGGGTCGCTCGCACCCGCCGCTTCATCGCTGCGAGCTCCTCCTCCAAACTGCGCGCGAGTTCGAGCGCGCGA
>CAITIQ010000240.1 GCA_903892415.1 uncultured delta proteobacterium
ACATCATTCTGTTTCGCCCTCCCTTTCCTTTCCCATCCTCTTCCTATTTTAGTCTGCCCTCGAACCCCCGTTCCTCACAGACTCCTCTATTTTTTCGACGAGCACAATGTCTTCGCTTGAGCAAGCAGTCCACCTACTCGCCGAGGCCAAGATCAAGGAGGAGCGCCGCCACATTCAGCCGTGGCGCTACCAGCTCGATGGGTTCATCGAAGTCAAGAAGAACATCATGGCCACGCCTGCTCGCGAGCGCAACGCCCAAATCGTCAAGATGGCCGACAAAGGCCAACTGACGCCCGACGAGGTCATGAATATGAATTACATGTACTTCGGAGAGGAAGCGACGCGCCAGGATCGTGTCAAGTTCTGGGTGGGCTTGATCGCTAACTACGACGGACTGCGTCGGATCCAGTTGCACAACTGGTTCGTCATCGAAGAAGGAGGCGAGCACGCGATCGGTGAGTTCGGGGGCATCGTCGAAAAGCTGCCGTGGCCGCTATTTCCCTTCGGCACAGAGTTCATCATGCAGAACCGCGAGTTGAAGAAGGCGTGCCTGGACGTCACGGGAGGCGGCCGCGCTTTGAGACTACCGACGGGGATCTACCGCGAGTCATCGGAGGGCGCAGGGGCCTACTTCGTGCCTGTGGTCGACACACCACACGGCCCCGCGGCGAACGTCGGCGAAGTTCAGGACGCATTCGAACTGCACGAAACCCGACTGTCCCGACTCGAGAAGAACTATCGCGAGCTCTTGAAGACGACCAAAGCCGCTTCGCCTCAACAACAGCAGGCTCCAACCTACCGAGGCGGCGGGCGGGGCGGTCGTGGGGGACGCGGCGGTCGAGGAGGACGTGTGTATGGGGCCGGCGGAGCGGAAGACCCGGGGGATTTTTAACTAGTCCTGGTCCCCCCCAGGACGTTAAACCAATCCCGGGCATACAACGGCCACACCTGCCTACAACCGAGGCACGACGGGCGACATCCGCGCCACAACTTCATCAACAACAACAACAACGGCAGGCGACCTTCGCGCCACAAGAACAACAACAGGCTACATCCGCGCCGCCACACGCAACGCCCACAACACAGCAGGCGTCGCCGTCTCAATGCGTGACCGAAGCACAAATGGCTACGCCGCCCACGTCTCGACAAGCTACGGTACGACGCAAACGGTCGGAAATTACGGGGGGCGATATTTCCGACTGTCTGGCAGCCAGCGACATCGACGGCCTTCTGAGCACGTTGCTCGGCGATCATTACGTGAGTGCGTATGTGCTGTTCAACGTTCGGACAGGTAGGACGAGCGCCGTGGCGACAACGACGTGGTTCATGGAACACGCCGCGAAGCACACTTGGTTCGTGGCAGCATTGCACGTACGCCACCATTGGACAACAGCGATCTTCACCCTCAAGGACGGCAAGCTCGAGGCATTGATCCTCGACTCGGCTCCAGCGTGCGCGACGCGGATCGAGATCCGGAAGCTATGCTCGTCGTTGAGGACTGAGGCGTCTATCGTCACCCCAGCACGGCAGCCGTACGGATCCAACGAATGCGGCCTACACGTGATCCTGTATGGAGTCCTATGTGCAACCCAAAAATTCGACGACATCGTTAGCGCGATACGCGATAGCATACCGAGTCATGAGGGAACGCGCGCACCCGAACTCCGGCTACATCACTGGCGCACTCTTCTCATGGGCATGAGACAAGGAATCCGCAAAGAGCAGGCGCTGGAACTGCTGAATCTCATCACGGTGCCACTGAGGCTGAGGGTCTCACGACAACACGACCCGTACGTTCCTCCGCAACCGGTCGACGCGAGTGTCCACGTTCCTGGTTTCAAGAGTCCACCGAAACGTACCCAGCCGAGCATTCAAGGAGGCGCGCAACCAGCGGAACCTGCGCAAATGCTGAGCCTCCCGAACCCGCCGGGTGAAAACGTATGCTTCGCCAACGCGATGTGCCAAGCTTTGGGTCGGTCCTGGGACGCGGCGGCGGTAATTGTCGCTTGCCGAAAAGAGGGGATGAACTCGCAAGTCACTGCGACTACGCGTAAGCAAGAGGACCCGAACGAGCTGCTGACGAAGCCACTATCAGCCCGTATTCTTGGTTTGCGCGACGATGTGGTATACCAGGAGGAGGTACTCTTCAAGTGCCAGTGCTCGAACGTTCGAACAAAGCGATCCACGTTCATGTGGGGTCCGGCGGAGGTCACATCCACGAGCGACAAATTTGAAGCGACGTGCAGCAAGCACGG
>CAITIQ010000241.1 GCA_903892415.1 uncultured delta proteobacterium
GCACGGGCCAAAGGCAGGTTGATAACCACTTGTCTGTCATCCAGTTGCTGTGCGCAAGGGATTAATTGTCTATCACAATAGTGCGTTAGGTTTGTTTTCCTGGTTGACGCTCAATAGTTTATTAGTGGAGCCTGAGGTGGTGCCGCTCAGTCGTCGAGCGGCTCCGCATTGGAGTGCACATGAGACAGCGTGTTGCCCGCTCGAGCATGGTGGTTGTGGCTATGTTGCTTTCTTCCTGCGAGGAAAGTGGCTCGCTGGAAAGCGCGGGCCTTGCGCAGCAGGCGCTCCAGGCTGAAATTACCTCCTCCGCAGATACCTATGTATCGAAGGAGCGGAAGAACAAGAACTTCGGCAGCAAGGCGCAGCTCGTGGTGAGCTCACGCAGCCAAGCGCTAGTGCAGTTTGAGCAGGCGGACCTTGCCTCGGCGATCGGCGAGGGCACGCTCATCAAGGCGACGTTGGAACTCACTCGTAGGGACTCCACCGCGCTTCCGAGCCAGCAACTCGAGCAGGAGGACGACGAGGATGATGAGGACGACGACGAGGAATGTCTGACTCACGGTCCCACGCAGGCCCCGCTCAAGACCACGCAGCTCGGCCTGCACCGCATGACCCAACCTTGGACGGAGTCGGGCGCCACCCTCCTTTGTGACAACGACAGCCAACCGCAGAACAACAAGAAGAACTGCACTCCTGGTTGGACCTTTGCGGACGCTTTCAACCCCACCGCCAGCGCGACGGTCAGTGTCTCCAATCAGTCCTCGGCGGTCGTCAGCTTTGATGTCACCGCGGACGTCGCCAACTTCGTTATTGGCTCGGCCACCAATTGGGGTTGGACGCTGCTGAAGAGTGACAACAAACATCGAAAGGTGCGCTTTCACTCGCGCGAGAGCGCATTCGCCCCGCGCCTCGTGCTGGAGGTCCAGCCGTCAACCTCGACCAGCACCGGGGCTGGAGGCAATGGGACCAGCGGCAGCGGCGCAAACAACGGTGCTGGAGCAAACAACGGTGCTGGAGCAAACAACGGTGCTGGAGCAAACAACGGTGCTGGAGCAAACAACGGCGCAGGAGCAAGCAACGGCGCAGGCGCAAGCAACGGCGCAGGAGCAAGCAATGGCGCAGGCGCAAGCAACGGAGCCGGCGGTCAAGGTGCGGGCGATCAAGGCGGCGCCGGCGGGCAAGGTCCCTCGCCCTGCTCAACCATCGTTGATGATGGCAATCCGACCACGATCGACCGGTGTGATCCGCTGACCGATGCGGTGATTCACGTACAGGTTCCCGACCTCGATCCGACGCTCAGTACCACTCCAGCGTCGGCGCTCGCGTTCTTGTACCAAGGCGCCAATCCGGTGCAGACCGGCGTGCTCCCAGGCACGATTGAGACCGTGCGCGCAGCCGGCCTCGTGGGCACCGTGCTCTTGGCGGATGGATCTCCAGCCATGAACGTTGCGGTCGCCGTGCTTGGCCACCCTGAGTTCGGCCAGACGCTAACCGATGCGAACGGGCGTTACGTCTTGGCCGTGAACGGCGGACAGCCGTTGACGATCGTGGCGAAGAAAGACGGCTATCTCGAAGGCCAGCGGCGAGCCCAGGCGAACTGGGACGCAATCACCACGCTCGATGAGCTGCGGCTGCTTCAGCCTGATCCCAACGCTACCAGCATTGACTTGGCCAACATCGCCGATCTATCTGCGGCGCTCGGTAGCATTGAGACCGACGCAGAAGGCAGCCGTCAGGGCGTCCTGCTCGTGACTCCAGGAACTTCGGCGACGGCCGTACTTGCCAATGGTGGCACACTGCCGTTGCCAAACCTTACGCTCCGTATCACCGAGTTCACCGTGGGCCCGGACGGGCCTGCGCGCATGCCCGCCCCGCTGCCGGCTGCCAGTGCCTACACCTACGCGATGGACGTGCAAGTGGATGAAGCCGCCGCCGCAGGCGCATCGCGCGTCAATCTCAGCGAGCCTGTGAGCTACTTCGTTGAGAACCTCAGCGGAGCTCCGGTTGGCGCGGGCGTTCCCCTTGGCAGCTACGACACGGGCGAAGGCCAATGGCTGGCCGAGCCTGACGGCCGCGTCATCGAAATCCTTGATGTGAGTACCGGCGTGGCAATGATCGACGCTACCGGTGATGGCCAAGCCGACTCGGACCTTGCACTCGAGGGCTTAGGAATATCGATCGCCGAACGCGCCTGGTTGGCCGATCACTACAGCGAGACCACCACCCTCTGGCACGTGGAGCTGAATCACTTCTCCTTTTACGATCTCAACTTTCTAACCAGCTGTCCGCCCAGCGCCTGTGTCCCTCCTCCCGCGTTGCTACCTCCGAACGATGACGATGGAAGCTGCACGCAGGTTGGTTCAACCATTGAATGCACGAACCAGATATTCGGAGAAGACGTAGCTATTTCGGGCACGCCGTATCGCCTGCACTACCGCAGCGACCGCGTGCCCGGTCGCCTCGACAATCGCAGCGTATCGATCAATGCGACAGCAGGCACCGTACCCCCGCAGCTCCTCTCGATCGATGCCGAGTTGGAAGTCGCAGGCAAAGTCATATCGCGGCGGCTCACCTGCCCCTGCCTCCCCAATCGCAAGATCACCCTGGAGTGGGACGGTCGCGACACGTTCGGCCGTGAACTGCAGGGCCCGCAGAAGGCAAAGCTCTCGCTCTTCTACAATTATCCATCCGCCGTTCGTGCGCCGAGCGGCAACACCTTGACCGACTCGTTCTCCTTCGGAGCGATAGCAGGTGCGGATTCGGTGGGAGTAGCCATCAACCGCAGCGCGGGAAACAACGTCATCGGCCGAAGCCGCGAGTTGGACTTTGGCGGCTTCAGCAATCGCGCCTACGGCTTAGGTGGCTATTCGATCGATGCGGTGCACGGCTACGGGCTCACCGCCCAAACCCTGTTTCGCGGAGACGGCACTCGGAGACGCAGCGACAGTGTCTATTCAGTATTGGACGTCGTAGCAACCAGCGACCGCTGGTTCGAGATCGCTGGCGCCCCTGACGGCTCTATCTGGTATAGCGACTTCGACGCTACGCTCAAGCGTTGGCTACCAAGCAATCAGATCCAAATCCTGGGC
>CAITIQ010000242.1 GCA_903892415.1 uncultured delta proteobacterium
CTGCGTTGAGCAGATCGATTCTTGGGCTGGCAGAAAGCTCGGTGCCGTCGAAAGCACAATGCGTTTCGGCTCCGCTGTACGAGCGATGGCAGCGCGGGCAGATCATAGGCGCTGCCAAGCCTAGCAGATCGTTTGAGATTCGGCGGCCAGCTCAGTTCGCGCTAAGGCCCAAGGCTGCGGCCAGCTCTTGGTTCGTCTCCGCCCACATGCGCAGCATTTCTCGGGTGGTCTTGAACGCGTACTCCAGCACGACCCGTCGAGACTCAAAACTGCGGGGATTTCTCAAGAAGAGTGCGGCTTCTTCGGGTTTAGGCTCAATGCGTAGCACCCCCATGCTGTTGGGCAGCGTTTGCATTTCGCGTTCGAGCATGGCGTGGTTTGCGATTCGCCTGGATTGGTTGAAGACCCAAAGTAGGCCCTTGTCCCTCACGCTCCTGCCGGCTCCGTGCCCGGTTGGAACCGATTGTCCCTCCGTCTCTACTGGAACGCGGGGATTCAGAACGATGGTGAAGTCTGCCGACATTCTTTCAGCGACATCGAAATGCGCCATCGAAGAAAGTCCGCCGTCAACATAGTGCTTTCGTCCGATGCGCACGGGTGAGAAGAAGAGCGGGAGGGCACACGAGGCCGCACAAGCGAGGGAGATGCGCGTATCGGTTGCCTCCTCGCCGAAGACGACGCGCCTGCCAGTGTCAAGTTCGTAGGCGACGACTCGCAGAGGTTTGCGTGTGGCGGAGAAGGCGTTGGGAATCTCGCGACGGGCGAAGAACTCAGCGATGAACGGCTCGAAGCGGTCGAGCGTGAAGATGCCTGCAGGCAGTGAATCCTCGATTCTGTCCACCTCCTCGAGGATACGATCGGAGACGCCAACCGGCGTATGCCCTCGCCTTGGGTCCAGCCGAGGAAGAGCCTGCTTCAGCGTGGCCCACGCTCGCACCACGATGCGACGCCACTCACCAGCGTCGAGCGAAAGAACGTGGTGGCGCTCGAGAGGAAAGTAGGGGTCGGCCGGATCGAGCACAGCTCGATAGAGGCGAGTGGCCGAGACACCGCCAGCCAATGCGGCCGCTAGGATCGAACCGCCCGCGTGCCCAATGTATCCGTCGATCCTAGAAACCCCACCCATCGCCTCCTCTAGCGCTGCGACCGCTCCAATCTGATAGAGAGCTCCCGAGACCCCGCCGCCAGGTAGTGAAAGTGCAACTTTCATTGATTGACCTCTAACGCTTTCGAGCGACTTGTAACCAGTAGCATGCCCAGTAGCCCAGCCGCAGTAAGCGCGGCGGCTAGCGCCCATGCTAGTGGTATCGTCTCGAGTTCTGCGCCGAAGAGAGTGTCGAGAATGAACGGCATGGCGTTGAAGCTCATGTGGCAAAGTACGCCGGGCCAAAGCGAGTTGGTTCGAGCACGGAGCCAGCCGAGCGCAAGTGCCGCAACCACAAGAGGAGGAAACGACCGCGGATCTAGGTGAACAAGAATGAACGCTAACGACGTTGCGACGATGGTCTCCCAGCTGGCTTGTTGACTTGGCCGTCCCTCAAGGCTCTCCCGCTCGCTCGCTGGTAGGCCTTGCGCCTTGTTGAAGACTGCCGTCAGTGAAAAGGGCGCGGCTGTCTGGGCGTACTTGCGAACATAGGTGAATAGCGCCCCACGGAACATTGTCTCCTCGACAAAGGGGCCGATCACTGCCACCGCCATGACGATGGCTACACGACCTCTTGTTTGGGCAGCCTCCCAATCTTTGACCAAGAGTCCCTCGGTGGGTTGTGGAAAGCGATCCAGCACCAATCCGTGGAGGTAGTTGCACGCAACGGACAGAGCGAAGCCAAGTGCTGGTGCTGCTAGCAAGGGAATGAGCGTCGGCTTCCTGAGCGCTATTATCGAGCTTATATCGCTTTGAGGAGAATAGACCCTAAGCAATAAAAACAGGCCCGCACCATAGGAGATCGATTGAATCAGGACTGCCGCCGAGAGCATCGTTCCAAAGAGCTGAAGTCGCGAGAAGACGACCCATAGACTCAAGTATAGAAAGGTGATCGTGGCGGCCCACCAGATCGCGCCGTACCCGCTCATCCCGCGAATGGCCTCGTTTTCGGAGGAGTCGTCGGGTTCTCGCTTTAGCTTGTTGCTGGCTTCGCTCGGGTCTGCGCTCATCAGGCGTCGCTCTGTTTACGCAAGTAGGCAGGTACTCCGCGCTTGATGATCGTGTCGGACGGGGACCCAACGTCAAGGTTGGGGTAGTCCACAGTGAAGTGGAGTCCGCGGCTCTCTCGTCGCGCTGCTGCACACTCGACAATCAGCTGCGCGACGGTCGCGATATTGCGAAGTTCGAGCAGGTCGCGCGTGACGAGGTGGCGCCAGTAGTACTCGCGGATCTCCTCTTGCAGTAGTGTGATTCTGCGGTTGGCACGACGAAGGCGGTCGTCTGAACGAACGATTCCGACGTAGTTCCACATGGTCCGCCGAAGCTCGTCCCAGTCGTGGGTAACGACGACTGCTTGGTCGCTGGCCACCGCGCTACCAGGGTTCCAATCGGGTACGTCGGGCAGCTTGGCCTCTAGTACACTATCGACGAGTCGGAGGGCCGCGCGGTGGCCAAATACCAACCCCTCGAGCAGCGAGTTCGACGCGAGCCGGTTAGCACCGTGAAGCCCTGTGAAGGCGCACTCCCCAATGGCCCATAGGCCAGGGATGGTGGTTTGGCCGTGAAGGTTGGTGGTGATGCCGCCGCACATATAGTGCGCCGCGGGAACTACTGGGATGGGCTCCCGCGTGATATCGATCCCCCACTTTCTGCACTCGCTCTCGATGGTCGGAAAGTGCTCGAGGATAAAGTCTTTGGGTTTGTGGGTTATGTCGAGCAAGACGTGGTCCGAACCCGTGCGCTTCATCTCGAAGTCGATTGCGCGCGCGACGATGTCACGCGGGGCAAGGTCTTTGCGCGGATCGTGCTTGTCCATGAAGGGCGTTCCGTCCAACAGGCGCAGGATCGCCCCTTCGCCGCGGAGCGCCTCGGTGATCAGGAAGCTCTTCGCCTTTGGGTGATAGAGGCACGTCGGGTGGAATTGGTAGAACTCCATGTTGCCAACTTCGGCGCCAGCTCGGTACGCCATGGCCACCCCGTCTCCGGTAGCAACGTCGGGATTGGAGGTATAGAGGTAGACCTTGCCAGCTCCGCCGGTCGCTAGGATTGTTGCTTTCGCTAGATAAGTCTCTACTTTTCCTGTGTTGGTATCTAGCGCGTAGACCCCTGCGCACAGCTCTGGCCCGCCAAAGCGCGAAAGCATGATTAGGTCGATGGCAGTGGTCTGTTCCAGTACGCGAATGCGTGGGTGGCTCTTGGCTCGGGCGAGCAGCGCACGTTCGACTTCACGGCCAGTGGCATCTGCCGCGTGGACCACCCTGCGAGTCGAGTGCCCTCCCTCCCTGGTGAGGGACAATGATCCGTCCGCGGCTGTGTCGAAGGTCGCTCCGTACTCAACGAGCTCACGGATTCGGTCGGGACCCTCGGTCGCACAAATCTCGACCACCACCCGGTGGCAAAGGCCTGCACCGGCATCTAGTGTGTCGGCGACGTGCGCCTGCGAGGTGTCTTCAGGGTCCATCACCGCTGCGATGCCGCCTTGCGCCCACAACGTGTTCGAATCCTGCGCTTCGCGCTTCGTCAGCAGAAGTACGTCACCGCGTTCGGCCGCCTTGATCGCGAAGGTGAGACCCGCGACTCCACTGCCCACGACGAGAAAGTCACTCTTTTGTGCCACGAACTCTTTCGTGGGACGGTCGCCTTCTGGCGTCAACCCGTGCTTACCAGCGGGCGAAGAGGGGAGCTTGACGGAGGGCCACGCCTCTGCGAGACCGTCCCGCATGGCGGCCAGCTATTTTGACGTCGACGGCACTCTGGTTTCCACCAACCTCGTGCATCCGACGCTCTATTACATGTTAAGGCAACAGACGCCTTTCCACTCGCTCGCGAAGCTTGGAAATGCGGTAGCCAAAGCTCCCCTGATGGCCCTCGCGGAAATGCGCGATCGCCGACTATTCAATGAGATGCTTTTCGCATCGTACGGGGGCATGAGTGAGGACCGCTTGATGACGCTGTCTGAGGAGGCCTTTTCCCGCGTCCTCAAGCCCGCGCTCTTTCGCGGGGCCAAGGACCTGGTGCGCTCTTGTCTCGATAAGGGCCACGACGTCGTTCTGGTTTCGGGTGCGCTCGACTTCGTCATTCGCCATCTGGCTGATTACCTGGGAGCGACTGGCGTCATCGCCAACCGACTGGAATTGAAGGACCGATTTGCCACTGGCAAGCTGCTTCGACCGGTCGTCGCGGGACCCGAGAAGTCTAAGCTGGTGCGTGATCACGCCAAGGCACATGGCCACGATCTCGAGACGTGCTTCGCCTATTCGGACAGCTACTCCGACGTGCCGATGCTGAGCATCGTTGGACACCCCGCGGCCATCAATCCGGACAATCGACTGCGCACCTTGGCCAAGACCTACTCGTGGCCCATCATTGAACTGCCGAAGGGTGACCTTCCCAGTCTCTTCGCGCGTATCTAAGGTCCAATGACTCGGGTCAAAACCGAGCTGACCAAGGGGCCGTCGTCAAACGGTCCCGATTCGCCCATTTCGGGCGTTGCAACGGCCAGCCAAGTCTCGGCAGCTCTCGCTCTCTTGGCTAACGAACAGAGAGCGGCGGTTTCCAGGCGTTTCTTCAAGACCGGAGCGGGTCAATACGGAGAAGGGGACGCGTTTCTTGGGGTGACCGTTCCAGCCCAACGTGCCGTGGCAAAGCAGTTCTCAGACCTCGAGCTACCTGAGGTCCGCAGGCTGCTTTGGTCCGGCTATCACGAGGAGCGGCTTACTGCGTTATTGATCCTCGTACGGCAATTCGAGCGGTCGAGGAAGGTGCCTGCGAAGCAGCAAACGATCTTTGAGTTCTACCTAGCTTCGATCAAGCAGATAAACAATTGGGACTTAGTGGACTCATCTGCGCCCGCAATTGTTGGTGGGTACCTATTCCCCCGCGAGCGTCAGCTCCTCTACGAGCTTGTGCAGCGCGAGCACCTTTGGTCGCGTCGAGTCGCAATCTTGGCCACGCAGTACTTCATTCGTAAAGGCGACCTCGCCGATACGTTGGCATTGGCCGAACACCTGCTGCGTGACCAGGAGGACCTCATCCACAAGGCAGTCGGCTGGATGCTGCGTGAGGTAGGTCACAAGAGCGTCCCGGTGCTCAAAGGCTTTTTGGACCAACACGCGAAGACGATGCCGCGCACCATGTTGCGCTACGCGCTGGAGAAGCTCACGCCGGAAGAGCGCTCCCTCTATATGTTGGTAGGGCGTCCTAGGCGGGCCTGAGCGCGCGCATCGCCCTCAGAAAAAGAAAGCTTGCAGCAGGAGTTCTCGAAGCCCCCATCGACACAGGCCCTGTTGTCAGCGGCCGATCGAAGACATCGCGTTCAAGGCTCGCCGTCTAGGCGTTCCGTGGAAGCTGTGACTATCTCGGTCTCGCCAGCGTCGTCATGCTCTCGTTCTCGTCGTACCCATTCCACGAGTGTGGCCAGACTTTCGTGACACGGCTCGGGGGATTCGCGAACAGCGGCCAGCGCCGCGCTCATTTCGTTGGCAGTCTGGAAGCGAGAGGCCGCACTTTGCGCCAAGGCTCTCCGGAGGATCGGATCCCATTGTGCGGCTAGTTCCGCAGAGACCTCGGAGAGGGGGGGCACTTCATGATTGAGGATTGCGAGCGCAGAGAGTCCCTCGGTACCTCGTCGGAATAGTGGCCTTCCTGAGAGGAGTTCCCAGAGGATTACGCCAACCGCGAATAGATCGCAGCGCTCATCGAGCGGGTCCGCGCGAATCTGCTCTGGGGCCATGTAGCCGGCATGTCCCGCCACCGTCTTTGTCTCGGAGAAGGTGGCATCTCGCAACGCCTTCGCAATGCCGAAGTCGGAGATGCGGACGTCTCCGCTCGATGAAACGAGAATATTGGCCGGACAAAGGTCCCGGTGAATCACGTGCAACCGCCTTCCTTCGGCGTCTCGAGCACCATCGTGGGAGAA
>CAITIQ010000243.1 GCA_903892415.1 uncultured delta proteobacterium
GACCTTGTAGTTCTTGGTTCGAACGATGATGGCGAGGAACGCCAGCAGCCCTGCCGCCAATACGTAATGCGTATAGTCGGGCAAGAATATCGTAGTAAACGGGCCGGCCGAGAGCAGCTCGGTCAGGAACATTTGTACGTTCCCGAAGAAGAACTGCGAGAGCCGCTCCCCGACGTAATAAGGATTACCGGGCCCCCACTTGACCATCGTGGTCGTGGAGCGAGCATGGCCGGTCAGCAGCCAATTGAACACTGGCGAGATCAGCACGCCCGCGGTCGCGAGCGCAGCGGACGAGAGCGCGATGCGCCGTTGGTTCCGAAAGCTGAGCAGCAAAAGCGCCCCCGCCACCACCAACGCGATGAAGCCTCCCTCCGGCCTGAACAGCGGACAGAGCGCCCCCGCGATCGCGGCCTTGCGTGCCAGCGCGCCCGTGCGCTGCGCGGGCGTTGCCTCCGCGTAGTCGGCGGTCAAGCGGACGGCGCGCGTCATCGCCCAGGCCAGCCCCATCGTCTCCATCCCGCTCCAAGCGAACCAAGCGAAGGCGCCGAACAAGAGGCACATCACCGAGGCGCCCACCGCCGCGATCGGCCCGGCGACCTTCTCGGCCAGGCGCTTGGTCTCGAGCGCCGTTGCAGCATGGAGCAGCGTACCCAAGAGCCAAGCGGCCCAGATGATCGAGCTATCGTGAAAACCGATCAGGTAGAACGGCGCCAGCAAGAGCGGCCACAAGAAGCTTGTCGCGCCGCTCGTGGGCCCGTCGCCGGGTGAGAAAACGAACGGTTGAAACAGCGCAAAGCGCTTGGCGTAGACGAAGTGAATGTACGAATCGTCGAGCGGAACGGCCGGACCCTTGGCGTCGGCGAAGATGTTGCGGATCGCGAGCCAAGCCAGCAGCGAACTCGCGAGGAGGTACGGTGCATAGGGGCGAACGCGGGCTCGGAGGCTTGTAATCAGCGCTTTTGTGCGCGAGGAAGGCGGGGATGTCACTTTCGGTTCCGATCGGCGGCGCGGGAGTGTACACGCGTCTCGCCATCGATGGATAAGGTCGTCAACCCCCGACATCCCTACGCTCACGCGGCTCAACTTCCGCCGGGTACAGATCCGGTCGCCTTCCCGGAGATCTTTCCCGGCCGTGAAGGTCCGTGGGAGATCGAGATCGGGCCGGGCCGCGGCGGCTTCATGTTCGAACGCTGTGCAGCGGCTCCCGAGGTCACTTTGCTCGGCCTCGAGATTCGTTTCAAATGGGCGAACATCGTCGACGAGAAACTGAAGAAGGGCGGGCTCTCGGCGCAAGCTCGCGTACTCGCCGCTGACGCCAAGATCGCCTTGGAGCGGCTGCGCCCGGACGCCTCGGTGCGCGCGGTCTTCCTGATGTTCCCCGATCCGTGGTGGAAGAAGCGCCATGAGAAGCGGTTGGTTTTGGGCGAGGAGCTGCTCGTCAACATCGCGCGCTTGTTGACCCCCGAGGGGCACTTGTTCATCCAGACCGACGTGGAAGAACGCGCGCAGCGTTATGAGGCGTTGGTCTCGGCTCACCCTGCGTTCGAGCCTGCCGGCGACGAAGCGGGCAACCCGCACCTGGTTGAAAACCCGTACGGCGCGCGCAGCCCGCGTGAACACCGCGCGATCGCCGACGGCTTGCCGATTCATCGGCTGCGCTATCGGAAGCGGGCACCGGCCTGATAGCCTACGGCCCGCATGTCTGAGCAGGCCGACATCGTGATCATCGGCGGTGGGATCATGGGTCTCGCCACCGCGTACAATCTCGCCCGCGAGCACGGCGTCAAACGGGTGGTCGTGCTCGAGCAAGGCTACTTGTGCAGCGGAGCGTCGGGCCGCAACGGCGGCGGTGTACGCGCGCAGTTCTCCAGCGAAACCAACGTCCGGCTGATGCAAGAGAGCCTGCGCATCTGCGCGGATTTCGCCTCGCAGATGAAGATCAACGTGTGGTTCCGACAAGGCGGTTATCTGTTTCTGGTCCGCACCAAGGAATCCGAGGCTTCGCTCCACGCCAGCGTCAAAGTTCAGAATGAGTGCGGTCACGCGACCCGCCTGCTCACAGCCAAAGAAGCCAAGAAGGTGGTGCCCGAGCTGGAGGTCGAGGGCGTGCTTTCAGCGAGCTACAACCCCAATGACGCAGTCGTCTTTCCCTGGCCGTTCGTTTGGGGCTATGCCAAAGGCGCCGAGTCGCACGGGGTGTCCATCCGCACCTTCACCAAGGTCACCGGCTTCCGCACGCAAGGGTCGAAGATCCTGGCCGTGTGTACGGACCAAGGCGAGATCGCGACCAACCGCGTGGTCAACGCTTGTGGCGCCTGGAGTCCCGGGGTTGCGGCCATGCTCGGCGTCGAGCTCCCCAACAAGCCGCATCGGCACGAGATCTGTTCCAGCGAGCCGCTCAAGCCGTGGCTCACCCCGCTCGTGGCCGACTTGTCCAATGGGCTCTACTTCTCCCAGTCGACGCGCGGCGAGATTGTCGGCGGCATATCGAACCACGATGTGCCCGAGGGCATCGATATGCGCTCGAGCATCAAGTTTTTATCGCTCTATGCTTCGGCGCTGGTCAAGACGGTGCCGAGTGTTGGAGCCGTCAAGGTGCTGCGCCAGTGGGCCGGCTGTTACGATCTGACGCCCGACCAAAACCCGATCGTTGGCCAAGTCGATGGCGTCGACGAGTTCTATCAAGCCTCAGGTTTTATGGGGCACGGCTTCATGATGGCCCCGGTCATGGGCAAGCTGCTCGCCGACCACATCGTGAACGCCACTGATTTGCCGCTTTTCCAGCGATGGAACTTGAGGAGGTTCCGCGAAGGGAACCTCCTCAAGGAATCGATGATTATCGGTTAGTTGCGCTTGCGGCGTCGGCCGAGGCCAACAGCGGCGAGCAGCGCTGCCAAGAGGCCGAGCCGGTTCTCCTGTGAGCCCGGCGCCTGGCGGCAATCGCAAAGGCCGGCGCCCTGAGCGAACACCGTCGGGTCGACGTCTTCGTCGGCTTCACACTCGCCGATGGTGTCGTCCTGCGACGTGCAGGTCTCTCCGTCCGGACAAGCTTTGCCCTCGCGACAACCGTCGATGCACAGGCCCTCGGAGCACACCTCTCCGATGGGGCAATCTGCGTCTTCGATGCAGTCGTTCGTGGGTACGCAGCGACCGTCCACGCACTCTTCACCCTCTGCGCAAACGGGGTCGCAAGGCAGCGGCTCGACGAGGTCATCGCTCGGGTCGTTCGGGTCGGTTTCGCCGCGGTCGATCGTGCCGTTGTGGTTTACGTCCTCGTCGCCGTCAGTGACTCCGCCGTCGTCGGTGTCGGGATCGAGAGGGCTGGTGGTGGTTGCACCGTCATCGGCATCAGCGATGCACTGGCCTGCGCGAAGATCGGTCGCTGCGTTGCCGCAGTCGAGCCCGAGCTCGGTGCCATCGAAGAGGCCGTCATCATCGCTGTCAGAGTCGAGCGCGTTGATCTTGCCATCCCCATCGCTGTCGAGCGCCGGGTTCGGCTCGGCA
>CAITIQ010000244.1 GCA_903892415.1 uncultured delta proteobacterium
CCCTCGAGCATCTTGTTGACCGGGATGCCGGTCCAATCGGCGAGCGTAGCTGCGATGTCATTCTCGGTGACGATGTTGCTCGAGAGCTCGACGCCGGCCTTGGTCGCCGCCTCCTCGGCGGTCTTCAAACGGCCACGCAGCTCGGGCAGCGTGACGTGCTCGAGCTCGCCGAGCTTGGCGAAGTTCTTCTCGGCCTTGGCTGCGGCGAAGGCGCCCTCGGCGTCGTTGACCTCCTTGCGCAGCGTCTGCACCGCCGCCATCACGCCGCGTCGCGACGCGATCTGTTGCTTGAGCTCAGCCACCTTCGGCGTCAGCTCGGCGTATTCGGCCTCGAGTCGTTCACGCGTTTTGACGCTCTGCTTATCTTCGTCATCACGCAGCGAAGCGATCTGCGCGTTCACCGATTCGGCCCGACGGATGATAACATCAGCACCGGTCGGGACGCCGTCCACCTCCACGCGCTTGCGCGCCGCCGTCTCGTCCAAGAGGTCCACCGCCGTCTCCGGCAAGGCTCGATCCGAGAGGTAGCGTTTGGCCAAGATGACCGCGGCGGTGACCGCGCTCTCGGCGATGCGCACGCGATGATGGCGCTCGTAGCGCTCGGCCACGCCGCGGATGATCTCGAACGCCGCATCGACGCTCGGCGCTTCCAAGGTCACCACCGAGAAACGCCGCAACACGCTGGCGTCTTTCTCTTGCAGCTTCTTGGCTCCTTCCGGCGTGGTGGTGGCGACGATGCGGATCTCACTGCGCGATAAGAGCGGCTTGAGGATCTCGCCCACGCCGCTGCCGGAGACGCCTTGGCCGAACAGCGAATCGATCTCCTCGACGATCAGGATCACCTCGGTGCCCTCCATCGCGCGGAAGCGGTCCACCAACGTCTTGAGCCGCGCCTCGATTTCGCCGCGCAGCTTGGCGCCAGCGACCAGCGAGCCGACGTCGAGCTCGTACACACGCGCGCCCGCCAAATTCGACGGAGCGTCTCCAGCGGCGATGCGCTCGGCCAGCGCGCGAATGATCGCCGTCTTGCCGACCCCGGGCTCACCGATCAACAGCGGGTGGTTCTTGAAGCGCCGCTCGAGGATCTGCAAGAGCCGACGCACTTCCTGATCCCGACCGATGATCGGGTCGAACTTCTTCGCGCGCGCCTCTGCCGTCAGATCCCGAACGAACTCATCCTTACCGCCCGCTCCGACTGAACCAGCCTTCTCAGGCGTCTTGTTGGCTTGCTCGGCCAGCACGCTCACGTGCGGACGGAAGGAACCAGGAGCGATGTTGTGCGCACTCAAGATCTCGCCGGCCGGGCCCTTGATCTCCTGACTGAGCGCGTGCATCAAGTGCTCGATCCCGACCTTCTCCGCTTTGTCGCGTTGGGACTCACGTTCGGCGCGCGAAAGCAAATCTTGGAGGCGCGCGCTCACGTAGGCAACGCCGCTCGTGGCCTTGGGCAGCTTCTTCAAGTAGCCGTCCGCAAGCTCGCGGATCTCCCCCGGGTCGGCGCCGGCCCTGCGAAAGAGATCGTGCACCCCGCGGTCGCGGTCGAGCAGCTTGAGCAGCAGATGCAGAGGCGTGACCTCGGCATGTTTGCTCTCGTCGGCGAGCGTCTGCGCAGCCGTTACTTGGTCGGAGGCGTCGTTGGTGAAGTTACTGAGCGAGATCTGATTGGCCATGGGTCTCCGCGTCGGTCGTCAGCCTAGCTTGGGTTGTGGAGCGGGTCAGCCGGGCTCTTCGGCTTCGAGCGGGCGTGAACCCGAGGAAATGGCTGCAGCACGAAGCTTTTCCAGGGCTTCTGCCGAGGGAAAACTAGCCGCCAAGAGCCGCGGCGGATCGTGATCAGCGAGCTCGATCAGGCTTTGCGGACAGACCTCGCTCAAGGTTTCACGGCGCAGCATCAGGTGGTGCAGTTGCTCCTCGACCGCCCACGAGAGGAACACCAGATCGGTCAGCGGCAACAAAGCCGGAGCGCCTTTGGCGAAGGGCGTCACCGTCACGATACCAAGCTCCGGATGTTCGATCGCGGTGGCCTCGGCGATGGCCACGTCTTCCCCTTGTTGCTCGGCCAAAGCCCGCAACGCCTTGCCTTGCTCCTCGTAAACGCTGGCTACGAACAAGGTCCGAATGCGAGCTAGCGCGTCGGCGAGCGGGTGGTCCGCTGCCACCTCGAGCGGCGCCAAGTGACCCTCCTTGTCGACGCAATAGAGCATCGGCGAGACCTTGTGCTCGGCCTCGAGCCAAAGCCGTTCGGCCGTTTCGATCAGGAAGCCCAATGCCTCATCGGCCGTGCCTGTCACGAGTAGGGTATTGCGGTCGGGAACCGCAGCCACCGCGGCACCGCCTACGTGCTCCATCATCATCGGCAAGAGCCCCGGTAGGCACAACCGCGAGCTCGCGTAAGCGTCTTCCGCGTGCAATTGGAAGTTGGGAAAAGGCAGCTCTTCGTCGAACGGCTCGAAGCGGTGGTGGAGCTTGCCGAGGTTCGACAGTGCCGCCTCGACCAAGGCGTTGGTGGTCTTCTGCAGCCGCGCGCTATCGGCCGGTGAAAGCAGTCGAAATTGCTCCGGCTCATCGTGCGCCAGGTAGACATGGACGAGCGGCAAGAACTCGACGCGCAACAGACCGACCAGCCCCGTCTCGTGGAAGATCGGCGGGCCGAGCACCGGGAAGATGTTGGGCGAGGCTTGCTCCCAAGCCGGCAGCACGCTCAGACTTTGCAGCGGCCGCTCCCCATCTTCGCCTTCCTCGCCTTCCTCCGGCTCGGCGCGCCTCTCCATCTGTTGCAGGCCGCTCAACAGGGCCTGGGCCAGCAGTTCACCGTGTTGTTCGCGCGGTACGCTCGAAAGCTCCTGGTAGAGCGGCGCGACCGAGAGAAAGACCTCCTCGAAGCCCCTGCGGCGCACCCCAAGGGTCATTTGGTCTGCGTCGGGCAGAATCGCTTCAACGCCCTCGATTCCCTCGATCACTCGGGTCACCAAGGCGAAAAACTGAAGGCGGTCCTCGTTTTCCTCACTCATGGCGCGAAGGCTAGACCATCCCGCTCGTGCGAGGCGCGCATGAAGCTGGTAAAGTGGTCGGAATTCACATGGGCGCAGCTGTCGTCATCTACACCACCGGATATTGCCCCTATTGCAGTCGAGCCAAGAGCCTGCTGAGCCAGAAGCAGGCGGCCTTCAAAGAAGTGGACGTCGAGGATCGACCCGACATCCGCGCTTGGTTGGTGCAGGCCTCCGGCCAGCGGACCGTTCCGCAGGTCTTCGTGAACGGCAAAGCACTTGGCGGCTTCACCGATATTGCAGCGCTCGATCGCAAAGGGGAGCTCGATCGTCTGCTCGAGACTCCGCCGAGCGGCACTGACCGCCAGGTGATGGTTTGATCCTCGCGCTCCACCCCCAACGAGCGTCCTCCCATGCAGCCCTCTGAGGCGGCAGACGCTGCTACGGACAGCCGAGTCGGGACCACCGTCGGCAAGTACACGATTACGCGGCTCATCGGCGTGGGTGGTATGGGGCGCGTGTATGAGGGGAAACACGAGTCCCTCGGGAAACGGTTCGCGCTCAAGTTCATCGATCGCGAGAACGTCAGTGAGGAGTCCTTCGCGCGTTTCGAGCGTGAAGCAAAGGCCGCGAGCTCGGTGGAGAGCCCGCACATCGTTGACGTCGTCGACGTGGGCACCACTGCCGACGGCCTGCCGTACATCGTCATGGAGCTGCTCCGCGGTGAAGACCTCGGGCAAATGTTGCGGCGGTCTGGGCAGCTCGAGATCGAGGCCACGCTGCGCATCGTCGCGCAGGTGCTCCGCGGCCTGGTTCGAGCCCACGCGGTAGGCATCGTTCATCGCGATTTGAAGCCGGACAATGTCTTTCTCGTGGACCGTGATGACGAAGAGTGGTTCGTCAAAATCCTCGACTTCGGCGTGTCGAAGATCCCCAAAGAGCACGCTTCGGTTCGCACCCTGACGCGCGAGGGCGTGGTGCTCGGGACTCTCGTTTACATGTCGCCGGAACAAGCTCAAGCCATGCCCGACGTCGATGAGCGTTCGGATTTGTGGGCGATTGGCGCCATTCTCTACGAATGTCTGGCTGGGCGTCCGGCCTTCACCGGGGCCACCTACGAGAGCGTGATCGTCAGCATCTGCACGCAAGATCCGCCTGATTTGGCCGTCTACCGCAGTCATATTCCGGCCGGGATGGCCAGCATCGTGAAGCGGGCGCTGTCCCGTGATCGCAATGACCGTTTTGCTACGGCCAAAGAAATGCTCGACGCGCTGGTGATGGAGTCGGGCGGAGTGTTGCCTGTCTCGATGAAGAGTGACTCGATGCGTCGCCCCCGCTCGCAATCGGGCTCGTCGTCTTCCGGTTCCAGCCCGCGGTTGAGCCCAGGTCCGGCCACGCTCGGTGCGTTCTCCACAGTGGCGGTAGCCAAGCCACCGAGCGAACTCAAACCCGCCACCCGGTCGCGCGCGCTGATGGTGGTTGCAGGGGCCGCGTTGGCGCTGGGAGGCCTGCTGCTCGGACTGTGGCTCTCCAAGTCGAGCGCACCTCCGGAAGGCGAGGTCGTCGCAAATTCTACGGCCACGCAAGCTCCAACGCTGACGAGCTCTGCGCGTCCCTTGGCAGGCGCGCCCTCCACTCCAATCGTGCCGCAGTCCGAGGCGCCGGGCCCTGGTCCTTCAAGCGCAACGGCCGTGGCCGTGTCCACCGCCGTCCCCGCAGACTCCGCCGCTGCCGCGGCTAGCTCGGATCCTGCTGAGCCCTTGAAGTCGGCCAACCCGCCCGTCGTGCTCGCCGCTCGCTCCGGGGCGCCGGCCAGGCCCTCGGCCGTCCTCACGGCCGCTGCGTCAACAACTCCGGTGCCCACCGGCGGCTTGGGTGGAGGATTGCAGCTTAAAAAGCAGTAGGCTGCGCGCGTGCGTTCGTTCTCTCGTGTCGGCTTGGCCCAAGCGGCTGCCATCGTGGCTGCGGTTGCTGCGCTCGCGTTACCCTGCTCCGCTCGAGCGCAGGCCGGCCCGAACGCTTCCCCGAGTGAAGACGCAGACGCGCAATACGCGTCGCACATGAGCAATGGCGTCAAGCTGTTCGAGTCGGGCGATTTCAAAGCGGCGCTGGTCGAGTTCGAGGCGGCCTACAGCGAGGTCAATCGGCCGGGCCCGCTGATCAACCAAGCGCTCTGTTACCAAAAGCTCGGCCGTTATCCAAAGGCCGTGGAACGACTCACGCTCGCGCTCGACAAACACTTCGACGCGATGACGGCCGAGGACCGTGCGGGCGCGCAGGCTGCCGTGCAGGAGATGAAAGCGCTGTTCGCCTATCTGACCTTTGCGGTCAGTCCGAGCGAAGCCAGCGTGCTTGTCGATGGCGAGCTCGTGTCGACCAAGGCCGCGAGTGAAGGCTACGCGGTCGGCCCCGGTGAACACGAGATCGTGATTTCAGCGCCACGCCACGTGAGCGTCAGCAAACGCGTGGTGCTCGCATCCTCGCAGCGTCAAGCGGTGGAGGTCGCGCTCGTCCCTGAGCGCGGTCGGTTGAGCGTGGTCGCGCTCAAGCCCACCACCGTGATCAAGATCGACGGTAAGGCGATGGCGAAGGGCTCGCTCGACCTCGAGCTTCCGGCCGGCCAACACAGGCTGGAGCTCGTCGGGGAGACGGGCACCGGGACGATCGACGTTGCTCCGGGGGCCCCGGTGGAGATCGATCTGCCGCGAGGCAAGAGCTCGCTGCCCGCGTTGCCGAAGCAGGCCAAGCCGAAGGCACCGCCCAACAAACGCGGCCTTTACGGTGCGATCAACGGCGCCGTCCTCTTCCCAACCAAAGATCCGGACCTCTTGCAAGGAGACACCACTGGCGGTGGCTATGTCGGTGTGCGGGGCGGCTATCGTGTGCACAACTTCGCCGCGTTCGAGGGCATGTTCGAGTACGGAAACGTGCAAGGTCCCGCCGATCCAGAACCCGGCCAAGAGTCGATCTATTCGCTCTCGTCCTTCCGCGTCGGGCCGGTCTTACGCTTGATGAGCCCAGGCGAGCTGATTCACTTCGTCGGGACGGTGGGCGGCGGTTTTGCGATCCACTTGATGGATTACGAAGATCCGAACCTCGAGGCCGCGAGCCGAATCTGTAGCGGCGCTCGTACCTCGTGCGGGTCCAACGGGCTCGATATCTTCGTCATGACCGAGCTCGGCGCCGAGATCGATTTTGACGGTGTGTTGATCGGCGCATCGTTCGCGCTGGTGCTCTCCGGTACCAAGGGCATGGAGGATGATCCGACGACCACCGCTGATTCAGAGATCCTCCGGCGTGCGCGGGTCCCTTACGACAACGAGATCTTGCCGAGCTTGGGACCTCGCGTGCATTTCGGCTACGCGTTTTGGTAGGCGCACCATGAGCAAAAAGAACCAACGTGCACCGGGGCGCATCGCTCCTTCGAACGTGACTGCGCTGCTCGAAGAAGGAATGCGCAGCCAACGAGCTGGCGATCTCGAGGCCGCCGAGCGCTGTTATCAACGCGTGCTGCTCAAGCAGGCTGGACACCCGGACGCCCTGCACTTGCTCGGTGTAATCGCGCGCAGTCGCGGTGATCTGGAGGGCGCCGTTCGCTCGATCCGGGAGGCCATCCAGCGCGCGCCCAACGTGCCCATCTATCACGTGAACCTGGGGCGAGTGCTCGGTGAGCAAGGCGATCTCGACGGCAGCATCAGCGCGCTCGAGCGAGCCGTATCCCTGGATGGAACCTTGCTTGCGGCGGTGTTCAACCTCGGGCTGGCCTACGAAGAGAAAGGCGATCTCGACGAGGCTGCATCGCACTACGGCTGGGCCGCGGAGGCGCTGCCCGAGGCGGCCTTCAACCTCGGCAACCTGCTCATTGCGCGCGGCCTGATTGATGACGGCGTCAAGGCGTATGAGCAGGCGATCGCGCTGCGCGCCGACTACGCGCGAGCCTGGGCCAACCTCGGTTACGCCCATCAAAAGGCTGGCCGCTTCGACGCCGCGGCCGACACCTATCGCAAGTTGCTCAACATCAACCCGGGCGACGCCGAAGCCACGCACATGCTCGCAGCTCTCACCGGCGCGACGCTCGACCGCGCCGATCCAAGCTACGTTGCCCGTTTCTTCGATGACTACGCCGCGCGCTTCGAGACGGTGCTGCTGAAAGATCTCGCCTACGACACGCCCGCCGCGCTCGCCGCGCTGGTCGCTCGGTTTGCGCCAGCCTCAGGCTCGTTCAAACAAGCGATCGATCTCGGTTGTGGGACCGGGCTCGCGGGCCGCGCGTTGCGCCCGCTTTGTGAGCATCTGTCCGGCGTCGATTTGTCCCCCAACATGATCGAAAAGGCGCGCTTGGCCGGTGGCTATGACGTGCTGCGAGTGGACGATCTGCTGAGCTTCCTGTCCGACGAGAGCCTCGGGTTCGACCTCGCGGTGGCCTCCGACGTTTTCAACTACCTGGGGGATCTGGAACCAACACTTCGCCTGCTTCGCGCTCGGGCTCTTCCTGGCGCGGTGATCGCCTTTTCCACTGAGCAAGGGGAAAAAGGCGCGTTTCAGCTCGAGCGCACCGGCCGCTTCTGTCATTCGAGCGCCTACGTCTTGGCGGCAGCTCACAAGGTGGGACTCGATCTACGGCTTCGCGAGGAAAAAACCCTGCGTCTGGAGCGCGGTGTGCCGGTGCTCGGGAATCTCTTTGTTCTTGCGGTCAGCTAACTCGGCTAATCTGCCAGGCCAATGACTCTGCGGTTGGGGCGCTATGAGACGATCCGCGCTGTCGCTTCCGGCGGTATGGCGACGGTTCATCTAGCGCGCGCGCTCGGTGCTGGTGGCTTCGAGCGCTTGGTGGCGATCAAGGTCTTGCACCCCCACATTCAGAATGAGCCCGACTTCGTCGCGATGTTTTTGGACGAGGCGCGGCTCGCCGCCCAAGTACGCCACCCCAACGTGGTTCCGACGATCGACGTCTCGACCGACCCGCTGTTTCTGGTGATGGAGTACGTCGAGGGGCCATCGCTACACGCTGTGCAGCGTGATTTGCGGCGTCAGCATAAGGTGGTTCCGATCGAGGTGGCGCTTCGTATCACGCTCGATCTGCTGGCTGGTCTGCACGCCGCGCATGAGCTCACCGACTCGTCGGGAACGCTGCTCAACTTCGTTCATCGCGATGTCTCGCCCCACAACATCTTGCTCGGTGTGGACGGTGTCACGCGCATTACCGACTTCGGCGTCGCGCGCGCGGAATCGCGGCTTTCATCGACGCGCGGTGGTCAGGTCAAAGGCAAGCTCGCGTATATGGCGCCTGAGCAGGTTCGAGCGGCCGCGGTCGATCGGCGCAGCGACGTGTACGCCGCGGGAGTCGTGTTGCATGAGCTCTTGACCAATCAGCCGCTATTTTCGGCCGACAATGACGCTGCGCTGGTCTCGATCGTCGCGGCCGGCCGGAGCGAACCGCCGAGCGGAAAGAACGCCGAGGTGCCCGCGGCGATCGACGAGGTGTGCGTCAAGGCCTTGTCCACCGACCCTGAGCTTCGCTACCCGACGGCGTCGGATTTCTCCGACGCCCTCGATGAAGCCGCGCGCGCCGCTGGGTTGCACCCGGCGTCGAACAAGGGCGTCTCTGCGTTCATCAAGCTGCTGGCCATCCACGATTCGCCCAACTCGTCGAAGGGCGAGGGCAGCCGCTCCAAGCCTGCCCTCGAAGCCGCCGGGGAACAAGGTCGTGCAACTCCAGTGACGCTCTCGGCATTGCGCAAAGGCGCTGAAGATCGAGCGAGCGCTCCGGAGGTCGCCGAATCCTCGAGCAGCACCACCGGCGTCGCAAGTCTGGTGCAGCAGTCCGATGAGATCGTGCTGCCGAAGCGAGCTTTCCGCTGGCAATACCCTGCGGTGGCAGCCGCGGTGCTCGTGCTTGGCGCTGTGCTGCTCTTGCGTCGTTCGCCCGAGCCAACGCTAGCCACTGGTCCGGCCGCGTCCCCATCGGTGGTAACCACGAACCAAGTACCAGCCGTTCCAGTCCCAAGCCCGACTGCTGCTATCAGCTCCACGCCCAGCGCTTCAGCAACGGCTTTACCTTCTGTTGAGCGACCGCTGACCGGAAAGGTCGGAAGCTCCGCACCGAGCCCTGGATCAGCGCCGCTTCCCAGCGGCAAACCGACCGCGTCGGCCCCTCCGACGTCGCTCACCAACAAACCATTTCGTCCTGGCGGCTTGTGAGCGCCACTCTCCTCAGCCTCGAGTAGCAAAGTTGATGTTCAGAAAGTCGTCGTTCTTGGCGCCGTTGTTCTTGGTTGGAGCGCTCGCCGTCGCGACCGTGGTACCGGCCTCAACAGCGCAGGCGCAGCCGGTCGTGGACGCCGCGAGCCGATTCGCACAAGCCCAGAGCCTTTATGACGCCGGGAACTTTACCGGCGCGCTGCCCATCTTCGAGGAGCTCACTCGTGAGACGAGCAGTCCGAACGCACGCTTCTATGTTGCCCGCTGTTTGCGCGAGCTCGGTCGTACGGTGGAGGCCTACGACGCAATGGTCGCCACCGTGCGCGACGCCACCGCGAAAGCGGAGCAAGAACCAAAGTACGTTGGCACGCGTGACGCCTCGGCCTCCGAATTGGCGCTGCTCGAGTCGCGCGTTGGCCATCTCGTACTCGCGACGTCCGAGTCGAAATCGCCCACTGGCTTGACCCTCAACGGCGCAGCTGTCGACCCAAGCAAGCTTGGAAAGCCAATCACGGTGCTACCGGGTCGCGTGGTGATCGAGGTCACCCGCGCAGACGCACCGCTCGAGCGTCGAGAGGTGGACATTCCAGCGGGTGAAACCCGCACCGTGCCGCTGAGCGCCTCTTCGGCTCCGTCCACTACAGCTTCGACGGGCGGCCTTCTGCGTTGGATCGGCATTGGGGTTGGAGCCGGCGGCGTGGTGCTGATCGCGACGGCGATCGGTACTGGCGTAGCCTCCAACGACCTCTACAGTGAAGTTGAAACGGCCTGCGGCGGTGTTCGCTGCACCGATGCCAGCGTGGTGGAATCCATTGATGAGGGTAAGCGGCTCGAGGCCGCTGCGACCACTACGGCGGTGATTGGTTCGCTGATGGTGGCCGGCGCCGTGCCGATGATCATCTTTGGCGGTCCGGAAGAAGCGCCCGTTTCGGTTTCGGCCATGCCGAACTTCGATGGCTCGGGCGCCATGGCTTGGTTCAGCGGCCGCTTCTAGTCGTTCGCCTCACACTGGCCCTTCTTGCAGCGGTCGGAGCAACAATCGTTGTCGGTATCGCATCCTTCGCCGTTGGGGTTACAGCTGGCGAAGTCGCCACAAACACCCGAGGGTTGGCACTCGTTGTTGCAGCAGTCGCTGTCCTCGCCGCAGCCGTTCCCATCGAGCACGCAACACTGATTGTTGTCGCACGCGAGGTTGCCATCGCAGTGATTCCCCACCAAACACTCGACGCAGGTTGGGTTGCGCCCCTCGCTGCAATAGGGCTTTGATTCCGGGCATTGATCGCAGGGGCCGGAGCCGCCGTTGTTCTGTCCTCCGTTGTTCTGGCCGCCGGCATTCTGCCCTCCCGCGCCTTGCCCGCCGTTGTTCTGGCCGCCGGTGCCTGTGGCGTTGCTCCCGGCGTCTCCCGAAGAGCCGCCGTCCAGCCGCGGGTCAAGCTTGTCCCAATCGTGCGCGCAACCAACCAGGAGAAGTCCCAACGCTACGCGGCCAATAAGCATTGACGGATGATACCGACGTCTGACGGCATCGTCCTGTAGATTGAGCGTTGTGCCTTCGCTACCACCGCAGCGCAGGCTACCGAACGACCTCGACCGTACCGCCCAAACAGCCATGCAAACCCTCGTAAAAACGACGCTTTGGCACCTCACGCTCGTAACGCTGATCGCTTCCAACAGCGCTTGTGAAACGGAGGAGACAGCTCCTCCGCGCGATCCATCGCAGATCGTCCCGTTGGAACTCACAGTAGGCGATATGAAGTTTGGCGGTCTGAAGGCCGGGGTGGATGATGGCCCGTTGGTCATCCTGCTCCACGGCTTTCCGGAGACGTCGCATGAATGGGAGGACCAGCTCGTGGCTCTTGGCAAAGAGGGCTATTTCGCCATCGCACCCGACCAACGCGGCTACTCCGCAGGGGCAACGCCGGAAGACGTGGAGGATTACGCTATGCCCCTATTGGTCGGGGATGTGCTCGGCATGGCAGACAGCTTGGGCCGAGAGCAGTTCCACATCGTTGGCCATGACTGGGGAGCCGCCGTCACTTGGTCGGTAGCGACCGAGGCGCCGGAGCGGGTCATCAGTGCTACAGCGATATCCATCCCGCACCCGGCGGCTTTCGATGCAGAGCTCGCCGATCCGGAGTCCTGCCAATACAAGGCGTCTTACTACTTTGAGATCTTCTCTACGCCGGATTCGGAGAGCCTCTTGCTCGCCGACGACGCCGGCATTTTGCGAACCGTTTACGCCGGCCTACCCGAGGAGACCGTCGCCTTCTATCTCGACCGCTTCTCCACGCCCGAATCGTTGAAGGCGCCTCTCAATTGGTATCGCGCCAACACCGATATGCGTCGGCTAGTGGACCCCCCGCAAACCCCGGTAACAGTTCCAACGCTGTTTATCTGGAGCGATGAAGACATTGCGGTCTGTGAAGAGCCCGCGCTCGCGACCGAGAATTACGTCACAGCGCCCTATCGATTTGAAACCATCCAAGGCGTCAACCATTGGGTGGTGGACCTAGCGGGTGAGCGGGTAACGGACTATCTGCTCGAGCACCTTTAGCTCATCTCCAGGCGGAACTTCACGTGTCAGGAATCCCGTCCCACCCGGTGCCAGCTTGAACATACTCGCTTGGCTTGAATGCCCTCGCGATCTGCAGGTGCCCAATACGCATGAACGGAACGTTGCTCATCGAGTAGCTGGCCGCCTGCAGCACATGGATCTCTCGCGCGGGATACAGCAGGCCATCGTAGTTGATAATGAGTACATCGGTCGTGACGACCTTCTACAAACGAGGCGGCCGGTCGGCGGCGAGGCGCGACACCACCACCACCTGGTCGCCCCCCGGCGTACTGTGACGCGCAACAACGACGGCGGCTCCGTACTTTCCCGAGGGCAGCGGAAAGGCGAGGCAGTCTCCAGGGCAGAGCTCCGCGCCTGGCCGTGGAACTTCAAGCGGCAAGGCGGCACGCGCGGCCGCCTCTTGCTGGCGCTTCCACTCCTTCTTCATTCCGCGTGCTGTCTCATTCATTGAGCCACCAACAGCCATCCCCTCCAGCTAAGAGGTTATCAAGCCAACGCTCGTACCAATCAGAGAAGGTCGGGGCGATGGGAAAGATCCCAACATCGCTGACCAGCGCGTCGACCCACACTTGCCCTCGAGCCTCGCCTGATACAACCAGCAGATGCAGGTACCCGCAGCCTTCGTCGCACAAGACCAGAGTGCCTGAAGGGAACGGCAACTCCGCGGGCAGTTGCTCCGGGTCGAGTAGCTGAGCTTCGGTAAACGGGAACGCTGCAGCTACGGCCTCCACAGGAAACGCCGCCCGCTCATGCGAGGGGCTAGCATCATAGGGCACCAAGCCATAGCCGGGCCCTGCACCTCCGGCGGCTACGCCTAAAAGGAATGCGCGGTAATCCTCAGGGAGCGATAGCCCATAAAGCTCCTCGAAGGCCCTGACATCGCCCTCGTTGGCTTTGGGCAGTAACCGCAGTCGATGCGCCTCGAACCCAAACGGTCGCACCACCCTTTCAATAACCGATGCAAACTTCGCGCGAATTGCTTCAATTCGGTCAAGTTCCACGGTAGTCAGCATAGGTCGACGCCATTGCAACGGAAGGCCCATCGTTCGCATAGCCAAATAAAAAGGAGGCTCCCCGACGGGAACCTCCTCAAGTCGTCGATGATTATCGGTTAGTTGCGCTTGCGGCGTCGGCCGAGGCCAACAGCGGCGAGCAGCGCTGCCAAAAGGCCGAGCCGGTTCTCCTGCGAGCCCGGCGCTTGTCGACAATCGCATAGGCCGGCGCCCTGAGCGTAGATCGTCGGGTCCGCGTCTTCATCGGCCTCACACTCGCCGATGGTCTCGTCCTGCGACGTGCAGGTCTCTCCGTCCGGACAAGCTTTGCCCTCACGACAACCGTCGATGCAAACGCCCTCGGAGCAGACTTCACCGTCTGGGCATCCCGCATCATCGAGACAGTCGTTCGTCGGTATGCAGCGCCCGTCCACGCACTCTTCGCCCTCTTCGCAGGCGGGGTCGCACGGGAGCGGCTCGACCATGTCATCGCTTGGATCGTTCGGGTCGGTCTCGCCGCGGTCGATCGTGCCGTTGAGGTTCTCGTCCTCGTCGCCGTCGGAAACGCCACCGTCGTCGGTGTCGGGGTCGAGCGGGCTGGTGGTGGTGGCACCGTCATCGGCGTCGGCGGTGCACTGTCCTGCGCGAAGATCGGTCGCTGCGTTGCCGCAGTCGAGCCCGAGCTCGGTGCCATCGAAGAGGCCGTCATCATCGCTGTCAGAGTCGAGCGCGTTGATCTTGCCATCCCCATCGCTGTCGAGCGCCGGGTTCGGCTCGGCA
>CAITIQ010000245.1 GCA_903892415.1 uncultured delta proteobacterium
CCTGAGGAGCCGGATGCGGTAACTCCGCACGTCCGGATCTGTGGGAGCCTCCGGGGAGTGATCCCCGGGGGCCACCCGACCGCTCCACTGCGTTGCGCTGCGCGCGGATGGGGGAGTCGGCTTGCGGGAGGCGGGCGGAAGAGTGGAGGCTTTATCACACTGTCTGAGCTCGCTTGGAGACAGTGGCTACTGGGTAGTACGGGAGCGGCTTTGGTTTTCTTGGAGGCGTGGGGCTCCGGCCACGCAGAGGAAGAGGGAGAGGGTACTCGCGCTCAGGGCGCGAAGACTTCGCTCGCCTGGCTACACGTAGCAGCGCGAGTGAGCCACTGGTCGAGCTGAGCAAGGTCGTGAGTCGCCAGTAGGATCGCGCGCTGTTCATCCGAAACGCCGATCGACCGTGCCACGAGGACGGCGAGGATTGCATCCGCTTTGCCCTTCGCTTCGCCCATGGCTTCGCCCTCGGCTTTGCCCTCAGCCTTGCCTTGGCCATAGTACTTCTTGGCGAAATCACTTTGGTATTGGTAGCCAGGGATCATGAGTTCCTCGAGTGCCGCACGCACTGCCTGCGGCAGGACGATGTGCAGCAGGTCGAAGTATAGCGTGGAAACAGCGTCGTTGACGCCTTTGAGTGCGGCTATGGTGGCAAAGGCAACCTCTGGCCTGTGGGGACCGTGAGCGAGCGCAGAGATGACCGAAAGTTCAAGGTGGCGTTCGGCCTCAGCTGCGTCGGTGATCACAGGAATCGTCTCGGGGCCGAGGACCAGGACTTGCACCATGGAGCTACCGCCGAGTCGAATGGGTTCACGGGCCCAACGTGCAACATCTTCGTGGGGCGTAACCACGAGGACATATGCGTCACAGGCGTATTGGGCACCTGCGCTGGTTAGATAGGAAGCCCAAACGCGACGCTTGGCTGCGGCCTTGTGCAGTTGGACTTCAATCACTACCACCATTACCGGCTTGCCGTCTTTGAACAAGACGACGAGGTCTGCCCGCATCTCGACTGGCTTGAGTTGCCCAAGATCCCCAGATTGAACGGTAGCCTCCGTGTAAGCTGGAATGGCGATATGGAGCTGGTCCCTCAAGACCTCCGCAGCAAGCTCTGGGCGGTCCCGGAATAGCGATATAAGGGCCTCATGCAAGAAGGACGGTGACACCGCGGTACGCTAACACCTTCGCGCAACCAAGGAGAAGGGCATCTCCCTGACGCGCACGTTCCGCGCCGGGCTTGGGGTCGATAGGTGGTTAGCAGAAGTTGGCCGTGGATGGACTGGACGGGCCCAAGTCCGTCACGGAGACCTGCGCTTGATGGGGAGAAGCCCTTCTCCTTGGTTGGGCTCAGGAGTGGTTTAGGCGTTCGTTTCCTCGTCCTTGTTCTGCACCGTCTGCAACCAACGTGGCTCGTGCGGCTGTGAACCGCCATTCGCTCACGCTTTCGGAGGCGCGGCTTTGGGAGTCTTTGAAGGGGTCGCGGCTGGGTGTTGGGTTTCGTCGTCAGGTGCCGCTCGGGCGGTATATCGCTGACTTTGTTGCACCGTCTTGCAAGCTCGTCGTGGAGGTGGACGGCGGGTATCACGCTGAGCGGGGCGTAGCGGATGCGCGGCGGGACCACGTGCTGGGCCGGCTGGGTTACCGCGTTATCCGTGTATCGCATGAGGCGGTGATGCAGCGGCATGAGGAGGCGCTCGCGGTGATTCGGGCGGCGCTTGTAGCGGAGGCGCCGGAAGGCTGTTGAGTGCAAAGGCCGGGAGCGGCGCCGTTAGGCGTCCCATAACGTTGGGTCGTCGCGAACGAATGCGCGTTATGGGACAAGGGCGCAAACCGGCCGCCACGGCCGCGATTGCGGCTGCCCGTTAACGCACTATCGGCGGCGTGGGCGAGCGATACGGTCAGCTCTCCGCCGTGTTCGGGTCGCTGAGCTCCTGCTTCAGCTCCCTTGTGCTTTGAACGACCTGTTTGAGTCCGGCGGAGAGGAACGAGAACAGCGCTCCGCTCTCGACTCCGCTGGTCAAGTCCACGCGGCCGAAGGTGCCTCGCAGGGCTTCGCCCATGCGCGGAAGCGTCTCGGTCAACATCAGCTCCTCGAGCTGGCGTTCGCTGAGGTCGCTGCGCGCGACGCGGGAGGCGGTTAGCAGCTCGGCGTCGAGTTGGCCCTGGGCTCTGCGGATGGCGAGGTCCGCTTCCGCGCGCTCCCGGTCTGCCTCGAGCAGCGCGTGCTTCTCCTCCAGCTCGGCCTCGAACGCGGCTTTGCGCCGGGCGAGCTCGGCCTCGAGCAGCGCCTGCTTCCTCGTGAGCTCGAGCTGCGTCGCTCGCTCGGCTCGGCGGCCCGCCGCGTCGTCTCGTTCGTCGGTGCGCACGAACTCGGCCTGGGCCGTCACCCTGGCGATCTCCTCGGCGTGACGGCGCGCTACGAGCGCTCGTTCGCGCTCGTTCGCGAGCCGTTGCTCCTCGAGCTGCATCACCGCGCGGCGGCCCTCCTCTTCGGCGCGCCTTCGGGCGAGCTCGATGCGCGCGCGCTCCTCCTCCACCTGCTCGCCCGCGCGTAGCGCGGAGAGCGCCAAGCTCTGGCGATAGGGCGCCTGGAGTCGCTGAAATACCTCCTCCGAAAGCACACGCACGTTCTGGATCTCGATGGTGTCGATCACGACGCCCCAGCCCTGGGCGCTTGTGTCGGAGAGTTCTCCGCTACCCGAGAGGACCGGCGCGATCTCTTGCATCAGTGCCTCGGCCACGCGCTCTTTTCGGTGGGTGATGCACGCCTCGAGGCTGAGGCCCGCGACGATGCGGCGCGTGGCCCCCACGAACATGTCGCGCAGAATCTCGCCCAGCCGCGACGTGTCGACGTCGACCATGCGGTAGGAGAGCAGTGGATCGACGACGCGGTAGACCGCGAGGCCCGTCACCTCCACGCCGATCTTCTCCTGGGTTACTTGATCGGCAGCGAAGGACAGCTTGGCGATCGCGGTCGAGATCAGCGCGACGCTGTCGGACGGCCACTTGAAGCAAGTAGCGCCGTGACCCGAGGTCACGACCTGCCCGCGGCGCATGTGAATCAAAAATTCGTGCGGCCGCGCGACGACGCGTCCCCACGTTGGAACCCTGTGCGAAGAACCAAGCTCGCTCATGTCACCTCCGCCCGGAAGCTTCGCAACCGCCGTACCAACGCACGTGGCGGCGTTCTGTGCGTAGTTGCTCTTGCGAGCGGGGCGCGTAGCTCCGCGCTGCACCAGGCGCGCGCTGCGGCGCCCCAGGGCGGTGCACGTCGTCGCCCTTTACCGTCCAGCGGAATTCGGCTCATGAGGCGGCGATGTCTGGGTACAGCCGGCCTAGCATCGCTACGATGGGACGATGCACCAGCCGTTGCCACTCAGCCCCGAGCCCTCCGGTGCCGAAGCTGATGACAGCGCAGCGGCGGCGTCGGTTCCCCTGTGGGTGAAGCTCGCGGAGGCGAAGCATCAAGAGCAGCGCCGTCGACGTCGACTCTGGTTCGGCGCGCTCGCCGCTATTGTGACCGCGGCGCTCGCCGCCACGCTGTACCTTCTGCTCCGGCCTCCGCCAGCGTCGCGCGTCACCGCCGTGGAGTGGACGCACTCGGTGATCGTCGAGCGCTACCAGTGGGTCGCAAACGAGGGCTTCTCGCCGCCCGCACAGGCGGCCGAAGCGACGCGCGATGGCGAGCGGGTCTTCCGCGTCGACAAGGTCCCCGACGGGACACGGACGGAGACGTACACCGAGGAGGAGCGCTGTGGCGAGGACTGCTCACGCTCCCAGACGTGCAAAACGATCAACGGTCAGAAAAAGTGCACCACCGATCGACGCTGCACGACGAAGTATTGCAGTCGGACGAAGACGCGTAAGGTGGCTCAGTTCAAAGACGTCCCGGTGATGCGGCCGTTCTTCACGTGGAAGGAGTGGGGCTGGAAGCAACAGCGCGTCGTGACCAACGCGAACACGAGCGGGACGCCCGCTTGGCCCACCGACGAGGAGATCGCGCTCGAGCGAGACGTGCGCCCCGGAGAGAAGGAGCGCGCTTCGCGCGAGGCTCGCTATCGCGTCATCTTCAGGACCCCCGAGGGCAAGTTCGTCAACTACGAGCCGCAGACGCTCGAGGAGTTCACGCGCTTCGGCGTTGGGACCGAGCACGCGCTGCGGGTCGACGACGCCGGGCAAGTCGAGGTCCTGGAGTAGCTCAGGGTCTGATCGAGGAAGGCACGGGGGCTCGAAGCGCCCGCAGGCGACATTCAGGTCCGATGGTGACATTCAGGCGTCCGATGGTTTATCGACCGCTCGAATGTCGCACCCGCGTTGGTAGGCCCGAGGAGGTCCCGCGCAACCGATAACGGGCTCGCGAAAATCCGCCGACAACGGGCTGTAAGCAACACGTGGTCACCGCGCCGCTTACCGACGAAGCGACATATGGGCGCCGGATGAGTTATCGCGCGGCCCAATGTCGCGCTGAGGCTGAGCACTAGCGGCTCGTGCTCGATACCGCGCTACGGCTTATCCACGTAGAACCTGACTACGGGCTCACGTCCCCTCCAGATTCGCCGGCAACTCTCCATCGAATGGCATTAGTACGGCTTCACGGAAGGTGGCGTACTGCAGGCTATCTGAATAGACGAGACGCTCGACCGCGGGGCCGCGATTGCTGAAGAACAGACTCGGCTCGGTTTCCACGGATGGGGAAAATCCGGAGCCGGGGAATGCGTAGTAAAAAAACGGGTTGTCCAAGTTGGGAGCTTTGACCACGCATGACAGGCCGGTCACTGCGCGACGAGCGCTCGGCTCCAATCGAATGTCGTAGGTGTCGTCATCCGTGCGTGAGTACGTCATTGTGGCCTTGGGCCTCAGGAGCGGAAGCTTGGTGGGGGTGCAGCTGAGCGTGAGCTCCTCCCCGATCTCCTCACAGGTTGTCATGCGTACTGGGCTCGACCGGAATGGCTTTGGAGTCGCGCTGCTCTGGTCCCGTCGATACTGGGTGGCCCCGCTCTGTGCCGGAGAAGGGTTGATTGCAACGAACGATGCACTCCCGAGCACGTGGCTCTGGAAAGCCATCGCCAAAAGTTTCGACGCCGTGCTCGCAGACAAGGTCCAGCTGCCGACCGTCTTTGCTCAGCATCCAGCTCTCACGCCGTTCGTGCGGCATGTCGCCCAAAAGCACATGGCGGAACACGCGCCGGCTCTTAAGGTTCGCCGTCAGAGGTTCGAGCTGCTCTGCACGATACGGCTGGAAGGCTGCAGCCTCTGGAGGAGGTTCGGTCGGCGCTGCTGTGGATGAGGTCGTTGGGATCGCCGAGGCGCTCGCAGGCGGGCTCGCTGTGGTGAATTCAAAGCTTATCGGTAGTGCACGCCCCGTCACTTCGACACG
>CAITIQ010000246.1 GCA_903892415.1 uncultured delta proteobacterium
AACCTCGCTCGTACAGCAGCTCGCTGGCGAAGACGAAGGAGCAGCCGTCGTCGCACTCGAGGCGATGGGGCCGGCCACGGTGTACAACCTCGAAGTAGCCGACTACCACACGTACTTCGTTGGTGAGGCCGGGCTTTGGGTTCACAATACGTGTGGAGACGGGAATGTTGGCACGCTCCCAAAGCCACCGCGCGGTGCCGGAAGTGTGCCCCCTGCTGGCCGCGATCCCAAGCGGCTTTGGACACCTGCGGAGCGCGAGGCAAGGAGGCAGGCGCAGGGTAACAATTGTGGTACGGGCTGCGGGACGAAGATTGACGGCTCAAACTCGCGGGGCCACCACAAGAAACGACACGCAGATGGTGGAAAAACTGATGCCGCTAACCACGCGGAGGTTTGCTTGGATTGTCACCTGAAGCTTCACTCACCTTAGCGAAGAGGAGTTCGCAGTATGTCTGGAGGAGTTCTCAAGGACCCTGATAGATCACACGTGGTGCCGTTCTGTTGGCGTTCGACCATACGCGATATTGTGGAGGCGCTTGTCGCTGGCGACTACGAGCTAAAAGTAGGCGTGACCTCCGCGAGTCCAATACCGCCTGTTATTGCGGAGCAGATACGCAGCCAGATAGCTGACTACGGCGAGTTGCTGAGTGAACTTCCGCAGGGCGAGGAAGCATGGGAGCGATCCGCCGCGCAGTGGATGGATGGTCACTGGGAGGTACTTCTCGATCTTTGGACGGCGGAGTCGGGGCACTCGGATTTGGCGCTGAGTTTGCGGGTCTTTGAGACAGGCACAAGCTATCGATTCGAGATTGACTCGGTGCATGTGCCCTAGCGCAGCCTTCACACGCCGCGGCGTGTCGGCGCGATGCGGTCCGATCGCTCGAGCGAACCCCCTCGAGCCCCGTCAAGTCTCAACCTGAACGGCCCTCGCCGGACGGATACCCTGCGGATCGCCCAGCGTCGATGGCCGACTTCGTGCGTGAGCTCGAGTCGGCCGTGAGCGCGAGGCCGCCCGTCGTCGTCGCTCCAGTCAAAGCCGCGCTGACGATCAAGATGACGGCGCGCGAACTCACCGCGGCGCGCGCACCCTCCGCGGACGTCGACCTCGACGCGACAGCGCCCTTCGGCACGCGCGTGCCTGTTTTTGCGGCGGCTTCGCAGGGCACCCTGGCGCCGATCGACCCGGAGCTCGTGCGACGCGCCAGCGGACTCTGCCCGCCGCCGTCCGCGCGTTTGACGCCGCTCCCTTCGTTCGCATGCGAGCTCGCGAGCCGCCTCGCCATCCCAAGCTTGGTGCTGGTCGAGGCACGCGGAGCCTGGAGGTTCATGCGCGTGCCGCTCGTCGTTCAAACGCACACGCCGAGCGCGGGCCCGCCGGAAGTCCGTATCGGTGAAGGCTCCGCGATCCCGATCCCGACGCTGCCGCCGCTGAACGTGAAGCTCGTGTCAGCCTCGGCCGCTCTCGTCGAGGGCCTACCGGGCGCGCTCGGCCCCACGAGCCTATCCGCGTACGAGACCTTCGCGTGCGGCGCCTATCGCTTCCAGCTGGTTCCGCCGACGCCAGACGGGCTCGGCATCCCGGTCGACTACGCCGCGTGCACCGTCGAGCAGGCCGCAACGCTGAGCGTGCCGTCGCTCTCGGTCCGCGCAGGCGCGATCGACGCGCTGACGCGGAGGTTCCCCCTGCGCACCGGCGAGCTGCTAATCGGCGGCCTCGCAGGCGTCGACGTACCGCTCTTCGGCTGCCGCCTGCCGGTGGCGGCAAGACTGTGCGTTCGCGTTGACAGCGTGATCGAACTAGCCCGCTGTGAAGCTGCAGAGGTCAGAGTGCAAGGCGGTCGAGGAGACGTGCTCTCGCCCGGTGAGCTGCTCGAAGTCGAAGGCTGGACATTGGAGCTCGTGGGTCCTGAGCTTGGGTTGCAGAAGCCAAGGTGATGGGCGTTGCTCGTGTCGCGCGGCGTTGACGAGCGCTTGTAGCCCGCGCATTCTCTTTCGATGAGCCGCCTAGCAATGGGTGTCCTTTTAGGCGGCCTCGCGTGCGGCTCGGTCGACGAAAGCACCGTAGAGACGACCCCGGCGCCTAGCGTGGAGTGCCCGGACAAGAACTCGGACCCAGACATCAATTGGGAGCTCGTCACTCTCCAGCTCGCGCCGCAGGACGACGCTGCGCAATGCCTGCGAACCGAGCCGGAGGAGCGTGTCCTGGTGCCTTTCTGTGTGGACGTGACGTCATCGTCCTACCTCCGAGGGTTTTGCGATGATGCGGGGCGCAAATATGTGGTGCTTGTTCGGGAGTCCTTCATCGCGCCGACGGGCTTCAGCCTGTGCGAGCCGCCAGGGGGCTTCTATGTCCGCCCGTGCTACACCAAATGCGAAGAACTCACGCTCGGGACTCCTTGGCTGGAGACACTCTGTGGCGAGGAGGAAACGCTGGTCGCAGCTGGCTGCGGCGCGCTGGACTCGGCGTATGACGAGAACTGCTGCAAGCGACCGTTCTGTTACGACGGTGTCTGCCCAGCCGGCACCTCGTGCGAGTGGCTGATGTTGCAAGACGCCGCGATAAGCCAGCAGTCGGGCCGGAACGTGTCAACGTGTTTGAGACAGCGAGCATTTGAGTTCTATGAGGCGACGGCCAGCTGAGGTTGCTCCGGCTCCGCGCGGCATGGACGTCGAGTGCGACGAGAGGCGGGCGCGCCGCGCGGTTCCGCCCCTCCGG
>CAITIQ010000247.1 GCA_903892415.1 uncultured delta proteobacterium
CTACTACAACCTCGTCAGGCTCCACTCGCACCTCAACTACGTCGCACCCATCGAGTTCGAGACCAACGCACCCGCCTGAATCAAGCAGTCAAATCTGTCTACCAAATCGGGGCAACTCCAGAGTGCGCGAGCTTGTCTTTACTGCGTGAAGGGACCATGGACCACGGACCGTGGCATCTGAATCCGCAAGTCTCGCCGTGTATCTCCGCTCGAACGCCTCGGTGCAACGAGAGTTTGACCAAGCCTTGCAGCTGGTGGAAGGCGAGCTGCCGGCTGGGCTACGCGGAGTGCTCTATCGAAATGGGCCGGGCAAGCTAGAGGCGTTTGGGCACCGCTACGACCATCCATTCGATGGGGATGGCATGGTCACCCGCTTCGAGTTTAATGGTCAATCGGTCCGATATCGGAATCGTTATGTGCGCACGGCGGAGTTCCTTGCCGAAGAGCGTGTTGGGCGCATGCTCTACCGATCGTTCGGGACCAATCTTCCGGGCGGCCTGCGCACCAACTTTCTTCGGCTTCACTTCAAGAACGCTGCCAACACGAGTGTGGTCCACCACTCGGGGAAGCTACTCGCGTTATGGGAGGGCGGTCTGCCACATGAACTCGACCCAGGCAGTCTCGAGACGCTTGGGAGCTATGACTTCGCCGGCCAGCTGCAAAACCACGGCGATCTATTGGGGCGCTTGGTCGCGCCCGACTTGCCCTTCTCTGCGCACCCCAAGCTCGACCCGGAGAGTGGTGAGCTCCACAACTTCGGTACACTGATGGGTAAAACCAGCCAGTTGGTGCTCTATCGCATAAGGCCAGACGGTTCGATGGCCACTCCTCGCTACGTGCCGCTACCGGCCTTGGCCTTCGTTCATGACTTCGTGCTCACGAAGCGCTACAGCATATTCTTCCTCTCTGCTGTATCGTTCGGTGTAGCTCGAGCGCTAAGTGGCCTTGCAACCCCCGTTGGCTCGCTCTCGAGCGCCGACTCGGCCCCGACCACCCTGCTGCTGGTTCCTCGTGATGGCTCCCCGGCCATTACCGTCCCCGCGCAGCCAGGCTTCCTTTTTCACTTCGCCAACGGTTTCGAGGATGCGAAGGGCCAGGTCGTGGTCGATGGGATGCGCATGGACGCGTTGCCCTCGGCTGCCGAGGTGCGTGCCTTGCTCGCCGGCCGCTCGGTCAACATCCCGCCAGCTCGGCCCACGCGCTACAGCATCGACCCTCTCGCGCGTCGCTGCGAAGAAAGCCAACTTACTCCTACCAAAGCGGATTTGCCTACGATTGACTCGCGGCTGAGTGGTCGGCCTTATCGGCACTTCTGGGCAATATCGTCCGCTCCGGAGCAGGCTGGTCCGTTCTATCACCGTCTATTGCACTTCGAGCACCGTGCTGGCCAGACGCTCCGAGACTTTGCCCCAGATCTCCCGGGGGAACCGCTCTTCGTTCCAGCGTCCGAGAGCGCCGCAGAAGGGGAGGGCTGGGTTCTGTCCTTGGTGTACCGCGCTGCCGCTCATCGCACAGACCTCTACGTATTGAGGCCGGATGATCTTGGTACGGTTTGTCGCTTGGAGCTTCCGCATCACCTGCCGATAGGCTTTCACGGTACATGGTTATCCGCTAATCGGTTCGCTTGACCCGCTTATCGATGGTCCTTCGAACGGCTGGGATGCACGCAGCCAAGCTTTGAGCTTTGCGGGCCGTCAAAAGGTAGCAAAGGCAAATCCGCCGTAAAGAAACTCGACGCAGCCGAGGGGCGTCTCGGCTGCCGCGACGTGTGCGTAGGTGAAGCCCTGGAACTCGAGTCCCGTGATCACCGCGAGCGGATCGATCATCTCGGCATCCGCGTGAAAGCCCCCCTGGGCGGCGGGGACTGC
>CAITIQ010000248.1 GCA_903892415.1 uncultured delta proteobacterium
AACGCGCCAAATCCCGCGCCGCCAGCGACGAAGAAGAAACCCCCAACACCGAACCCGGGGAAGGGGACGAGAGCGAGGACGCCTGACAGGGCCGGTGGCGGCGGCAGGCCGCTACGGCAGGTGCAACGCAAGGTCCATGGCGTCATGCAGGAGCCGAAGAACAACCACCGAGCCGTCCGCTTGGATTCGGTAGAAAAGGGCGTGTCGCGCAGGTTGCCCGGCCCTGCGGATCGGAAACGCGAGAATGTCAGGTCTGCCCTTCAGGCTTCGTCCGCGTGCGGGGTTACTCGCCACGACAACGAGGGCGCCTTTAATCAGCGCGCTGTACGCAAGCGCTTGGCCTTCGCCCCACTTTTCAAGCGTGTACTCAAGCACCGCGGCAACGTCGTTACTTGCATGGGCTGAGAGAACGACCTTGTTCATCGTCGCAGCGCCGGGATGCAGGGTCAGGGCTTCGGCGCGAGACCGAGCTTAGCGAGGATGTCAGCCATGAGCTCCTCCGGCGTGCCTTCCACGTATCGACCCGCCTCGATATCCGCGATGCCTTCATCCAGCGCCGCACCAAGCACCGCAAGCCGCTTCTCCTCGAGGGCCTCTCGAACAACCTCCGCCACGCTCGCTCCGTTGCCAGTGCGCACGCGTTCCTCCGCGAAGGCCAGCAGGTCCGCCGGAAGCTCGATCGTGTTGGGGGTTACGGCGGACATCGTCGGGGCTCCTTGTGAAGCCCAGATTTTACCCCCATCCGGCGCAGAAACAAGCCAAGCAAGGCACGCGGCCACGAGGCTCCGAAGCCGACGCTCGGCTTTCGCACCCGCGGCAAAGCACGATGGCTCATTGTGCCCGAGATGGTTTATCTGAAGGCGAATGGGCGTCCCAGGAGCGGCTTCGCGCGCAAGGTCCGCGGGCGCGAGCTCCGTAACCGCGGGAAGCGTGCGTGCGGGTCAAGCCTCCCAGCGGACCGCATGGCGGATTGTGCCCGAGATGGTTTATCTGAAGGCGAATGGGCGTGCGTGTTCGGGCGCCGTCCGAGCTCGAGCTGGCGTTCCCACCCGCAGCGGACCGTGTCGCCAGCTGCCAAGAGGATCGCCCTCTCAATTGGACGTTTTGTTGAATTCGGTCGCCCATCCCCTCCCGATCGACCGCCTTTCTCAACAAAACGCCCAATTCGACTGCCCATCCCATGGCCCCACGACATTGCGCCGAGTCTCACCGTGACACCGGGCGATGTGTCGCATCCAGCCGGGCATCGAGCGGCGCATCGAGCCGCGAGGGGCGACATTGCGCCGAGTCTCACCGTGACAACGGCCGATGTGTCGCACGCAGCCGGGCATCGAGCGGGCGGCTGACCTCTTCCCGCTAACTTGACGGGATCGGGCGTGCGCGTTACCAATTCGGCACTCATCCCCGCTCTTCGCCTGCCGTAGGGCGGTCGAATTGGCGGGGTTCTTCGTTCCGTGGCAGCCGGCGGCGCGCGCCGAACAGATCAGCGGACTACGCGCTCGTGCAGGATTTGACCGACTACAACAATAAGCGGGGAGTTGCATGAACACCCAATCCGGCGCCGCTAGCTCTCTGCTCGCCACCGAGGTGGCCAAGAAGGTGAAGGAGCAGGGCATCGTGCTCTGGCTCGACGCGGAGTCGCTCTATGTAGACTTTGCGGCGGCGCTGCGCGCGGGAGGCTACGGCTTTCGTTATCCGGTCTTCTCGTTCGACGGCAGCTACCTCGAGCTTTTGATCGCGCTCAAGAATATCGGCAGCAAGCTGGATCCGGAGAAGGTGCTGATTCACCTCCCGGGGCTCAACAAAGAGAGCATCAAGCAGACGCCGGTGTACGAGCTGTACAAGGCCGGCATCGGCTACGAGCGGAACCTCGGCACGCTGGTGCAGCACGCTGCGGTTGGCGTTGCGCGGCCGGTGGACATTGAGTCGTTCGTCAAGGCGCCTGGTCTCACGCTCGCGGCCGCAGACGCCTGGCTCGAGGCTCAACGCAGCGAGCACGCGGATGACCTCGCGCTCGTGCTCGGCACGCTGACGACGGAGGAGGTGGTGCTCGGCCTTGTCGCTGGGGACCGGCGCATCACCGACAAGGTGGAGTCGCAGAGCGACAAGATCCTCGCCTTCTTGGAGAAGGCGCTGGGGCTCAACGAGGCGTGGCGCGCCCTGCAATTCGGCAGCGCGGCGCTGAGCCGTGACGCGATGGGAACGCTCGTAGCGAGCTGGCTGATGGCGGTCGAGTTCGTCGACGATCTCAAAGAAGCGCCGGTCACGCCCGAGCTTGCGGCGTTGACCGGGCTCGGCCCGTTCGCCCAGGAATGTCGACGCTTCTCCGCGCGCCTGCGCGAGCTGCACCCCGACCTGTACGAGACGCTGGCCAACGACATTCAGCGCCGCTTCGAGCGGGAGCGTGAGAACCGCGAGGCGAGCCTGTTCGGCTCGATCGACACCTTCCGTTTCGAAGAAGAGGTCGTTCGCAAATCGGTGATCAAAGCGCTCACCGAGAGCCGCTGGGCAGCCGGCAGTGAGCTCGCGGCGGCGCGCACGACCGAGTCGTGCTTTTGGGTGAAGCGCTCGGCGACCTTGCAGCGCACCTGGGAGGTCTTGCGTTACGCCGCGCGGGTCGGCCTGGTGTTGCAAGAGCACGCACGTGGGCTCGAGGGTGCCAGCTCACTCGATGAAGCGGCCCAACGCTACGCCGACAAGCTCGCCCCGGTGGACCGTCAGCATCGCTTGTTCGAGCAGCGCTTTCATGCGCAAATCGGCCCGGATCTCGAGGACTACGACGACCTGCTCGAGGTGCGCTCGGCGGTGCGCCGGGCCTACCGTGTTTGGGCCAACGAGCTCGCGCGGGCCTTCCACGAGCTGTGCGTTGCACACGGTCCGCTGCCTTCCGCGAGCTTTCGTCAACGCGGCGTCTACGCCAGCGAGGTGCACCCACGGCTCGAGAGCGGCGCGCGGCTCGCCTACGTGATGGTGGACGCGATGCGCTTCGAAATGGCGCAGGCGCTCGCGGAGCAGCTGGCCAAGGAGAAGTACCGCGTTTCGCTCAAAGCGCGGCTGGCCGAGCTGCCCACGGTGACCGCGGTGGGCATGAATGCACTGGCGCCTGTCGAGCAAGCGGGCCGGCTGCGCGCTGTGATCGGCGATGGCGACATCACGGGCTTCTCGTCGGGGGAGTTCCAAGTGCTAGGGCCCGAAACGCGCCTCAAGGCCATCACCAAGCGCAGCGCCGACGCCTCCAAAGTGGCCGAACTGCAGCTGGAGGTCTTTCACGAGCTGAGCGTGAGCGAGCTCAAACGCAAGCTCGCCGGCAAGTCGCTCGTGGTCGTACGCAGCCTCGATCTCGACAGCGCGGGCGAGAGTGAGCTTCACCTCAGCACCTTCGAGCGCACCTTGACGCAGCTCAAGTCCGCCATCGCGATGCTCGCCCAGGCCGGCATCCCGGAGTGTGTGATCGTGGCCGATCACGGCTTCTTGCTGCAAGACAGCACCGTCGAGAGCGTACCGTTCGGCGAGAGCATGCGTGTCCCGCAACGTCGGCATGCGGCCCTAGCGCTGCCGTCGGGCATGCCCAACGTACTCGAGGTGACCCCGGCCAACCTCGACTATGACGCCGAGCAGCCGCTCCACTTCGTCTTCCGTCCAGATACAGCTGTATGGAAGACCAGCGCTCACGTGGCCTCCTTCGTTCATGGTGGCAATAGCCTGCAAGAGCGCGTGATCCCGGTGCTCCATACGCAGCGCGAGGGGCTGCTCGGCAAACGCATGTCGAGCTATGAGGTCGTGGCCCGCGCAGAGCCGGCGCACCTTGGGCGGCAACGGCTGCGAGTCGCGGTTCAATTGCAGGCGCAGGCCAACGCTATGCTCTCCCCCCCGCCGATCAGCCTCGCCTTGCGCGCGCTGGACGGGTCGGGCGGCATCGTGCTCACGCTGCTCGATGCCCAGCCGCCGGCCAAGCTGGTGGACGGTCGCATCCTCGTGCCGGCCAATCGCGAAGAGTCGCTGATCGAGTTCGAACTGATCGGCTCGGTCGACGAGCGGGTGCGGGTCGAGATCTTCCACCCCGACGCGGCCGAGAACGTCAGCCCAACCATCGTCTCCGGCTTCTTCGACGTCGCGCGCGACCGCCGCCAAAGCAAGCCCAAAGGCAGCGAACCGCAAGCTCCAGATGAAGAGCCCCAGCGCCCAAGCACCGTCCCGCCTGCGCCGCCGCCCGCCGTGAAGGACCCGTCGTGGCTCGAGAGCATCGAGCACCCGGGCTATCGCAAGGCCTTCCAGATCATCGAAGAGAGCCGCAGCATCAACGAGCAAGAGCTCGGGCAGGTGCTGGGCAACCCACGCTTCGTCAGGGCCTTCTCACGGGAGTACGAGCGTTTCGCGCAGATGCTACCGTTCCCGATCGAGGTCGTGACGATCGAAGGCATGAAGGCTTGGAGGCGCGCAGACTGATATGGCGATCAAGGAAGCGAAGAGGATCTTCCAGGCGCTCCGCAGCGGCAAAGTCCCGAGCGTCGGGCTCGAGGCGTTCGCCGTCGGGATCGAGGCTCACCGCAAAGAGCTGCACCGCAAGCTGGACGAGGCCAAGTCCGGCTTAGGCGACGTGAAGTTCCTGCGCGGTGGTTACGGCTGCGGCAAGACCTTCATGGCCCAGCTGGTGATCGAGGACGCCAAGAAGCGCGGCTTCGCGACAAGCTTCGTCGTCGTCTCCGAGAACGATCTGCACTTTCACAAGTTCGATGAGCTCTATCGCAAAGTCGTGCACGGGCTGTCCACGCCTGCCTGCGAGACGGGCGCGCTGGGCGACATCCTGGACCGCTGGATCGGCGGCATCGAGGAGCACCTGATCAAGCTGGGCGTCCCGGCGGACGCGCCCGACTTCGACGCAAAGGTGTTAGCGAAGTTGGATGAACGGCTGCTGGCCCTCCCGGGTGGCAGCGCACCCGCCGACATGATCCGCGTGGTGCGGACGATCTTCGAGCTCAAGCAGGCCGGCCAACCGCAAGACGCCGCAGGCCTCGTGTCCTGGCTCTCCGGCAGTGAGAACGTGGCAGCGCGGCTGAAGAAGCTCGCCGACGTAAAGGGCGACATCACCAGCGGGGACGCCATGGCTTACTTGCGCGGCATCCTCGAGATCACCAAGAGCGCCGGCTACACCGGCCTGGTGATCGTGATCGACGAGGCCGAGACCATCCTCCGTATGCGCGGCGATGTGCGCAAAAGCTCGATGAACGCCATCCGGCAGATCGTCGACGCCGCCGAGAGCTACCGCGGGCTGCTCTGGCTCTTCACCGGCACGCCAACCTTCTTCGACGATCGACACGGCGTGAAGGGCACCGAGGCCCTCCACTCGCGCATCGCCTACAACGAACTCAACGGCGTACCAAGCCTGCGCCAGTCGCAACTCGCGCTCAAGCCGTTCGATCGCGATCGGCTAATCAAGGTCGCGCTCAAGCTGCGCTCGCTCCACCCCGAACTCGCACCGGAGCTGATCGAGTCCAAGTTGCCGCGCGTCTACGTCGAGCGCCTAGTCGACGACGTCACTAAGGGCTTCAAAGGCGACGTCGGCGTTGTTCCGCGGCAATTCCTGCGGCGCTTCGTAGACCTGCTCGATATCCTCGCCGACGAGCCGGAGCGCGAGGTGAAGGACCTGCTCGGCTTCGCTCCCGTCGAGCTCTCGGCGGAGGAAGAGGCGGTGCTGGCCGGTCGCAAACTCGAGGCCCCCACGCCCGACGACGAGTTCAGCGGCTCCACCGTCGACATGTAACGCCTCTCATCGATCGATAACAAACTCATGAGCGTCTTTTCACGCCTGCCCGAGCTGCTCCAGCACGAGATCGCCAACCGCTTGGGCTTCACCGAGCTGCGGCCGGTGCAGGAGCTCGCCGGGGAGGCCATCCTCGACGGCAAGAACGCTGTGGTGCTCGCGCCCACCGCAGGCGGCAAAACCGAGGCCTCGATGTTCCCGGTGCTCGGCTCGCTGCTGCGCGAACCGCCGAAGGGCGTAGGCGCGCTGTACGTCGCGCCGATCAAAGCGTTGCTCAACAATCAATCCGGCCGGCTCGGCCAGTACAGCGAGATGGTCGGGCTGCGCCGCTTCGTCTGGCACGGGGACGCAACGCAGAGCCAAAAGCAGGCCTTCATCGCAGACCCGGCCGAGCTGTTGATGACCACGCCGGAGTCGCTGGAGGTGATGCTGATGTCGTCGCGGGTGCCGGCGCGCAAGCTGTTCGCGGGGCTGCGCTTCGTCGTGGTGGACGAGGTGCACGCCTTCGCCGGGACCGATCGCGGGGCGCACCTGATGAGCGTGATCGAGCGGCTGGCTGGGCTCAGCGAGCAGGACGTGCAGCGCATCGGCCTTTCGGCGACGGTCGGCAACCCCGAGCAGATCGCGCGTTGGCTATGCGGTAGCTCCAAGCGCGAGAGCGTCGTCGTCGACCCGCCGAAGCCGAAGGCTCAGCGCACGCTCAAGGTCTATCTGCGTGAAGACGCGAGCGAGTTCGCCGAGCAGGCCGTGCTCGAGGGTCGCGGGCAGAAGAGCCTCTTCTTTTGTCAGTCGCGCGCCCTCACAGAATCCGTCGCCGACCAAATGCGCGAGAGCAACATGGATGTCTTCGTCCATCACGGCTCGGTCTCCAAGGAAGAGCGGCTGGCTGCCGAGGAGCGTTTTGCCACCGGGACCAACGCGTGCATCGTCGCCACCTCCACGCTCGAGCTCGGCATCGACGTCGGCGATCTCGATTTGGCCTTCCAGGCCAACGCTCCAAGCACGGTCTCGTCGTTCTTGCAGCGCATGGGCCGCACCGGTCGACGCGCCGGCCGCGTCGCGAACATGACGTTTCTGTGCGAGGACGCCGTCACGGTGGTGCAGGCCGCTGCGCTGGTTCGGCTGGCGGCGCGCGGCTGGGTGGAGCGGGTGAGGGACGAGCGTCGGGCCTGGCCGGTACTCGTCCACCAGATGCTGGCGATGACGCAGGAGCACGGCGGCATCAGCGCCGAACGGGCGTGGCTGATGCTTTCACGCGTCCCCGACTTCACCGGCATTTCGCACGCCGAGTACCTGGAGCTGGTCGAGCACATGAAGCGCGAGAGCTACCTGCTCGAGTCGGGCGGCCTTTTGAGCATGGGCCTCACCGCGGAGAAGGCCTTCGGTCGCAAGAACTTCCTCGAGCTCTACGCGGTGTTCTCGAGCCCGGTGCTGTACAAGGTGCAAACCGAGACCAAGCGTGATCTCGGCAGCCTCGAGCAGGCGTTCGTCGATCGCTTGGTCGAGGACATGAGCACCTTCCTCCTCGGTGGACGCGCCTGGCAGGTGATCGCCGTCAACCACGACGAGCGCGTGGTCCGCGTGAAGGGCGCGCCGCGCGGCAAGAAGCCGAGCTGGGGCGGCTACTTGCCGCAGTTCCTCGGCTTCGAGCTGTGCCAGGAAATGAAGGCCGTGCTCACCAGCGACGAGGAGCTTTCCTACCTCGATCGGCGCGCCAAAGACGCTCTCCTCGAATGGCGCAATGACCTCGGTGCGCTGCTCCGACGCGCGCGCCACGAGCTGCAATACGACGGCGATCTCGTCACCTGGTGGACCTTCGCCGGCGGGCGCATCAACCAGACCTTGAAGTACGCCATCGAATGGAAGGGCCGTTGGAAGGTCATCCCCGACAACTTCGCCCTCAAGATCCAGGGAGACGGCGTAACCCACGAGACCGTCCGCGCCCTGCTCGAAGACCTGCGCGCCCCCGCCTTCTGGGCCGCCACCGAGACAAAACAAAAGCTATCCGCCATGGTCCCCGAGTACCGCTTGAGCAAATTCCAGCGCGTCCTACCCGACCCCTGGCAGGTCGAAATGGTAGCCGCCTACCTCTTGGACCTTGAAGGCACCGCAGCGTGGCTAGCGGGAGGGCGAGAGCATGAGTGAGGACGACCGATTCTGGGCCGCGATCGAGCAACGCACACGGAGCCGCGGGCGTGCGTTCCTAGAAAATACGCAAATCTGTAAAGCCTGAAGAAGCGTGCGTTCGTCGAAGGCAAGCTCAATCCAGCCAAAGCCGTTTGGCAAAGTATTGGTTCTTCAGCTTCAAAGGACCACTTGCCAACTTCCCTTCAGCTGCAGCCGCTTCAAGCTTCGAGAGCCAGTTCCCCAGGGATAGGCTGCGTACCGCGAATATGCGCAGACGTGCGCGGGCTTTCGGGCTCGCAGCGCCTGCGTGCACTGATCGTCTTCGACGAGGTGTACGGCTTCTTGCCGCCGCACCCCGCCAACCCACCGACCAAAAAGCCGCTGGTCGCGCTGATGAAACAAGCGCGCGCCTTCGGCGTCGGCGTCGTAATCGCCACGCAAAACCCGATGGACCTCGACTACCGATCGCTCAGCAACGCCGGCGTCTGGTGCCTCGGCCGCCTGCAAACCGACGCCGACCGCGCGCGCGTACTCGACGGTCTGATCAATGAAGCCCACGTCGGCACCAGCGCTGCCGAACTCGAAGACCTCCTCAAAAGACTCCGCCCCCGCTGGTTCGTCCTCCGCAACGCCCACAGCCCCGACACCGTCCTCTTCCAAGCCCGCTGGGCCATGACCTTCATGCGCGGGCCCATGACGAGGGCCGAGATCAAGAAGGCGAGGGGAGGGTGAGAAGGTTGCGTCTAACGACGTGGAACGTGCAGAACCTCTTTCGCCCTGCAGCCTTCGCACGGGACCTCGAGATCCCGTCGGCATCGGCGACCGGCGGACTCGTCTCGGCCCAACAAGTAGAGCAACGGACCGATCAGGTGGTTGAATGCGTCGTGCCCCCTTGGCCGGTCTCCTAGGCGGCAGACTCTGCGTGGCGTGCGCGTATGTCATTCCAAAGGTTCGGTGGGCGTCGACCCGCGTATTCTGGAGGTCTAGATGACGATGGTACGGTTTCCTGCGATGCCGAAGCCCGGCTGGGACACGATTGCACGCGCCTGCCCCGAGGCGACGGAGGCAATCGACTACTTTCGCCACATGCTCGGCGACGCGGTAGTCCGGCACGGGCATCCCTTTGCGACGACGTTCATGACCCGATTTCAGTCGGGACCTTGCGAGGGACAGCGACTCTTTGACTGCGTGCGTGCCCTCGACCGTATCCATGGCCTGGACGACTTTGTCCGGGACCTCGGAAAGAAGGCGGTCTGCGACTACCGGTCCGGGGAGATGACACTGCGGCTCTCAGCCGCGTGGCGCCTCGCCGGCTGCGAGCTTGAGTTCGTGCCACGGAACTCCGCAAAAACGGCTGACTTGCGAGTGAAATTTGCCGAGCGCTGGGCAACGGTCGAGTGCACAGCGTTGAACGAGAACAAGGACAACGCCGCCGTGATCGATTTCGCACAGTTCTCAATGAACTGGGCGGAACGTGTGCCTGGCCGACTAACCGGCCACTTTCACGAGAACGCGACTATTGACGACCTGGACTGGGCCCGTGAGCAGCTCGCCGCGTTCGAGAGCTCTACAACGCCAAAGCACGAGACACTGACGAACCGTGTCGAGCTGACCTTCGATCCGGCTGGTCAGCGGAACTTCTTTCCGTTCGACAACCTTCCCACGAGTCGGTGCAATGACCTCTCCCGAGCGATCGATAAGATAGGGAAGAAGCAGACCCAACTTCCGACGCGGGAACCTACGATCGTTGTGATCCAGGTTGGGGATGTCTTTGGCCTGCATCCGATCGCGTAGGTCCGACGCGGTATCAGAGCGCGGCTTCGCGGCTGTCCGCGGATCAGCGCGGTGCTGATGCTGGAACGCGATTTTTGGCCGGCAGCGGGGCGCCTCATCACCGGCGGGTTCTTCTGGGGCGCCACGCCCGAAGGGCTTCTAAGTGTGGGCACCGTGGTCTGGAACCCTCTTGCCAAGGTACCGTTCGAGTTGGATGAGGTTCCGGGAATCCTCGCTGTCGCGTTTGCGTAGCAGCCATTGCGTACTTCCCGCCGCAAGCCGAACTTCGTGGGAGCGAACGCCGTCATCGACACCACGACCTTGACGTCGCTTCCCGTGCCGACATGAACTCTGGCAGTCGCCCTATTGCTTGCGAATGCACGGGAGCGGTGGCGGAGATCGCGGTCGTGCAGCTCTACGACATCAGGAGATGGTGCTACCGGCGACGGACTCTCGGTGACAAGTCTCCGGGAGTGGTGGAGGGACGGCCTGCCTGGAGGGACGGCCTCGGCGGGCGACATCGAGTCGCTCGGCAAGGGGCCGGGGCCGAGGTAGGCTCTCTCAATGTATCTGCGGCGCCTGAACGTGCGGAACGTTAAGCTCCTTCGCAACGTGGAGGTCAACTTCGTTGACGCTAACAACCAACCCCGGATGTGGACCGTTTTCGTCGGTGAGAACCGACTTTGTAAGACCACCCTGCTCCAAACCATCGCGGCGGCAGCCTGCGGACGAGACCGCGGCACCCAACTCGTCACCGACGTCATAGCCTCGTGGCCCGACCTCAGGAATCTGGTCTCGCTTTCAGTTCACGCGGAGTTCGGGTTCAGCGAGAGCCGTCACGCAGTTCGTTCGTACCCAGGCAAGCGGGTGAGTTGGGAGAAGCCACCGCGGCTCACTTCGGAACTGAGCTTGGAACGGGATAAACGACTGTTCGCGGGCGGTTCTGCATACATCGGGGTCGACGGGGAACAGGATCCGCTTGGCGACGCACGCAGTCAGGCCCTCGGTGATTGGTTCGTCGCAGGCTACGGACCGAGCCGACTCCTACCGGCCGCTGGGAAGGCCCAGCGTCAGAACGAACCCACCCTCGACCGGCTCAGGCCTTTGTTCGGCGAGAGTCTCATCGGGACGGGGTTCATGGAGTTGCTCGAAGGTGAGATGGGTCGCTCGTTTGCGAAGGTCCTCCAGTCGGTCTTTGTCGCTGGGGGTTTGCTTCCTCACGTGACAGCCCTCGAGCTCCGGGGCTACGGCGGGATCCGGACGAGCAAGGACCTGGTCCAAGCGCAACGATTCGAGATGGACGTGCGGGACATGCATGGTGAACGCATCCGCGTTCCGGCCACTTGGCTCTCGCAAGGGTACCAATCCCTCATCGCATGGCTTTCCGACTTCGTGGGCCACATCTTGTTGGAGGCTGGCGGACCCGTCGAAGCCGCCGATATGGAAGGAACCGTTCTTGTCGACGAGATCGACCTACACCTCCACCCGACGTGGCAAGTGCGTCTCATCCCAGCACTGAAGAAAGTCTTCCCCAAGCTCCAGTTTATCGCGACGACCCATTCACCAATGGTGCTCCCGGCGCTCTCCGCAGAGGAGGTGTACATCCTCTCGCAGGACGTGGAGGGGAGCGTCACAGCAAAACCGGCCGCACAGTCTCCTGCTCTCATGACGGGCTCGGAGTTGTTCAGCACCTTCTTCGAGATCGACAAGCTCTATCCGGTTGAGCTCGCCGCAAAATTGCGCCGCTACGGGTACCTGGCGAGCGACTCAACGCGCTCAGATCAGCAGGACGCAGAACTATTGCCGTTGCGCGACGAGCTCGCCGCCGCTGGGGTCAAGTTCGAATGGGAACCGGTCGAGAGAGAGGCCACTGAATGATCCGCATCGTTCGCAGCCCCGAGCCGCCAGCTCTGCAGAATGTGCGCGTTCGAATGCTCGCTGCGGCGCGATCCGCACTCAACGCCGGTACGAAGATCCCGTTTGCTGCATACGACGTCGTCAAGCAGGACCTCGCGACGATGCAGCACCTCAAGTGTTGTTACTGTGAGAAGCGGGAGGAACAGGCGAAGTATCGTGACGTTGATCATCACAGGCCCAAAGCACCCTACTGGTGGCTCGCGTGGACCTGGGAGAACCTGCTGTTCTCCTGCATTGATTGCAACCGCGACGAGAAGCGGGACCAGTACCCGCTGGCTGCTGGTGCGACCCAGTTGGTGGCCGAGCAACAAGCTCCCGGAGCCGAGGTGCCGCTCCTAATCGATCCCTCCGATCCCGCCTTCGTTCCAACCAAGGAAATAGAATTCCGCCGGGAGAAAATCAACGGCAAGGAGCGTTGGGTGCCGTACGGACTAACGGCGCGCGGCCAGAAGACGGTCGAGGTTTGCGGCCTCGGAAGAGCTGCGCTCCTCGACCTTTACGCTTGGCACGTGGTTGATATCGTTCGACCGAAGCTTGCGGATGTCTTCCGCGCCGTTGAAAACAAAGACCAGCCCGCTGTCTTCCAGGCATGGGGTACGGCGAAGCGCGGTCTCCTAAATCCGGCAAGGCCTTTTGCAGCACTCTCGCACGACGCGATGAAGACTCTCGTGAGGGCCGACCTTCGTGATGAATACCGACTCACACTTGAGATGCCGGGTTCATAGGTAGGTTGGTTGGACGACGCGCGATCCCGTAATCCGCACCGACCAGCGTACGACGGGCAGCTCCCGCCACACCCTCGCCCAAACAGGCGGATCACCTCCGAGATGTCCTCAATTAGTGCCGACTCCCGGCCTTCGCATGAAGCAACAAAGAACGCAGCGCTGGCTTCGTCGGATCCTCTTTAGCTAGACATTGGACCCAGGTACGAAATAGCTGCGTCTCGATCACAACCTTACGACGACGCCGCTTCCACTTCCGCAGATCGGCAACAACCGGTCTTGCTGCCGCATGCTCTGGAACCTCGCAGCTTCGTGCTGAGGAAATGCCTGAGCGGCAGGATGGCCCGCAGTTAGTGAAGGAACAACGAGGAGGTTGCACGGTGGCATAGCGTGCCAACTGCATGACTACTCGTCCTCGTCCGGTGTGGCGTCATCATCTCTTTGTGATTCGAGCATCGATCGAAGTAGGCGCAGCGCGCCAGCGGACTCCCCGCGGTAACCTGTGCGCATCCGAACAATCCTCTCCTCGATGGGCAAGAGATCCGCAAGGCTCAAGTCAATTTTGGCTCTGAAGTCAGCTAGTTCGCGCTCGCGCTCTGCTTTTTCGACTGGGATGCCAGCAAACAGATACGCGGTTGAGAGATTCGGCGTCAGCCGCGCGCGCCGACCTCTGCCCACGCGTCGCTTAAACTCGGCTTGCAGCCAGTCGTTCATAATCGCCTCGTCATCGAGCGTGACTCCGTAGTCCTTGTCACGAGACGCGACTACGACGTCCACGTTTCGCTCCGTTGCGCACTGGACGATCCACTCCCAGTTCAGCGCATCGCCAAACGTCGCATCCTTCGGCTTGCGCGGCGGGTAGTTCAGCGCAAATCGCTCCCGGGCGCGGTCGGAGAGCCGCCGGAAGGACGCATGGGAAGAGGCAAGGTGCAGCGTCCGTTTCGGCGAAAAGAGGAACCTTATCGCGCGGTAGACTGGGTCATTCTTTGGGTCGACAAGCACGTCCCGAAGTCGCTCAGTGACCCACTTCTCGCAGGCTGGAGCGTTATCGCGGGGACGCCTGGGATCATCGCGAAGGAAATGTGGGATCGCATTGGGCTCGGCGAGACTCGCACAAATGACACTCTGACGGTTCTTCAGGAACTCCATTTCGACCTGGCTGGTCGAGATGAACTTGGGGTGGTGTAGCGCAACGTGGTCAATGAGGGCCAGACTTCCTTGCCCACGGCTTCGGTAGAGGTCGAGGAATACGTTGGTATCGACGAAGATTAAGGAGTGCACAGCGGGTTCCCGAATGTACCAACGTTCAACGGCCAACAGCAGACCGCTGAGGGCGCGCCGGTAGAGGGCGAGGGCTTCAGTTTTGTGGCCCTAGCGTCGTTCGAGGTCGGCTTGTTCGCTGAGTAAGGCGTGACGAAGGCACCAACGCGTTCGCAGGTTTGTAGTTCGGCGACGAGCTGAGTTCGAGGTCGTTCGCAGAGGGCCGCAGCTTTCACGGCCGAGCGGCTCTTCAAGGCGTCACGCAAGACGACGCGCTCCCTCGTTTCGGCAAACAGCGCGTTCGCCCGGGCGCGTATGTTGTTCTGCAATGAGCGCCATTCCGGCCTTGAAGCGGTCCCACGTCAAAGCGGCGATCGCTCGCATCGATCGCGACGGAGTGCCTCCTCGACGCGAGTCCACCAAGTTCCAGCTTGTTGTCGATGGGTGGAACTACCCGCCGAAATACGTGATCTCGCTGGCGGTATCGCACGCAACGGGTCGCGAACTGCGTCCCAATGAATTCTCCGGTGGAGACGAAGCGAACGGTATTCTGCTGGCGCTCGGCTTTACCATCGCGGGCCCTGGTGTGCCGGCGTGCGGACCTACGCATCGGGCATCGCTTACTTCAATCGGACCGGGGGCACTCGTCGTCCGCGGGGCGAGGTGCTCGACGGGACCCGCAGCGAGTCCGGGGTCGCCGACGTCATCGTGAGATCGCGGTAGGCCGCTCCCGCAGGGGCTAGGTAGGTTTCACCGTAGGAAGGCGCTTGCACTAAGCACTAGGGATCCTCCACGCACATCATTGGCTCCGCCATCGCAGTAAGATGAAGTCCGTATCGCTCTTCGCTGGCATCGCGGGAGTCGATCTCGGGTTCGTTCGGCAGGGGATCGAGCCGCGGATGTTCTGCGAGAACAACCGCTCGGCGACCTTGTTTCTCAAGAACCGTTTCCCCATGTTCACCATCGGGGCGAGCGGGGCGAAGTCGACCAGCAACATGCAAAGCGGCGAGCTGGTGAGCTGCATTGAAAAGAGCTTTCTCTCATTGACCTTCCCCGAGCCACACGGGGGCGGCTTGGTGATGGTCAGCCAATCCCTCGTGTTTGCGCCAGAGGCTCCCTAGCGGCCGCGCTGAATGAAGAGAAGCTCCGTGAGCGGGCTGCGCATGACCCGTTTTGCAAGGCTCTGACGAGTGAAGCCGACACGATGGCGCTCCCATGGCGTCAGCGCTTCGGCGAAATGGGCGTCGGCGATCGCGTGGCGCCGATTGTGGTTTGCACCCGTGATATGTGGAGCTGTGGCTCGATTCGACAGCAGAGAGGCAGCCGACGCGTTCGTGGATGCGCTGCCGGCCGTGACGCACCGGTCGCTGGGCGCGGCGCTGCAGAAGCGTGTGCAGAACGCCAAAGTGGCTCATGGCGAAGCGTTTCTCAAGGAGCTGCGCAAGCGACTGAGCCTCGACCATGGCGAGGAGCGTGCCGTTGGCTGGGCGCTTGTACGTCGAGGGCTCGTCGAGCGACAGTCTCCGCCGTTGTGGCGGGTCTTGGCCGACCATATCGGCGCCTATCCCGACTGCGCCTCCGTCGACGACGTGGTGCTCTTGCTCTCGGGCATCTCCGACCCGGGGGAGGACCTCGGGGGAACCATCCGCAGCTTTCCACACTGGTCAGCGTCACTGGACGAGATCTGCTTCGTCATTTGCGGGGCTGATCTGGCCGTACTGCGCGAGTTGTGGCGAGCCTCCACGGGCCGCGCCCGGATCGGCTTGACGGGCCTTCTGCACCGCGGAGGCGTGCTCAGCGCGCAGGAGCTCGCGGAGGAATCGGACGCGAACGACTGGGCCCAACTGTTGGGCCGCCATTTTCGCGAGACGCCGCAGCCGAGTGCACTGATCTGGCCGACGCATCCTGCCGCTACCTCGCGCGAATGGCGGCCGGCCTGGTATCGGTGCGTCGAGCTTTGGGAGTCCGAGGCTGGGGACTGGACGGCAGCGTTCCACGACTTGATCGATGGACTCTCCAACCGCCGAGCATTTGCCGCCGCTTTCTCCAGTGTCGAGCTCGCCACGCCGGCGCAGCCGATAAGCCCGCTGGCCGCACCCAAGGCCCATCCCGGAGCGCGCTCCCGAAAGGCGCTCAAGGGCCAACCCGCGAACGTGAGCCCAGTGGAGGCCCCCGCCTATTCGGAGGTCCTCTGGGTTTATGGTTGTCGTGTGCGAGCCTCGGGCGACCAAACTGAGTTGGCTCAGTCGGTGTTCCTTTCGGCGGTCCGCCACGAGTTGCCCAGCACCCAGCTGTTCGGCGCCATCCACGCCGCCAACGGCGAGCTGGTCCTGGGCGCCATTCTCAACGGCGCTCCGATCGTGCGAGACGTACGCGAGTCTCGCGAGAACGTGATCGCGTGCGTCCACGCCGCGGTGCGGGCCAACCTCCGGCTCGGTCACGGCGACTTGGACAACTGGCGTGCGCAAGTCGACGAGGTGCTCCGTGACGTCCTCGTCGCGCACGCCGGCGCAGTGAGCCCGATTGATCTCCCCAATAGCCCGCTCGGCGGACTCGAGCTAAGCGACGACGCGACGCGACGGGAGGCTGGTTGGCACCTGGTAGCCAAGCTACCTGGCCCCGGCGGGACGCTGTATTGGGGCACGCTGCTCCAGAACGCAGGCAGCTCCTTTGAGGACGAGCGCGTCCACACCGTACCCTGTTTCGACGAGGAGGGCGCAGTCGTCGCGCGCGTGCTCGGGGCCCAGCTTCTACGCGTGGACGCCGAACACCCGGTCGCCTCCGTGTCGGCGCCGCTGGTGCTCGCGGGGAGCGCTCAGGAAACCTGGCAGAGGGACGTCGAGCGTCGGCTTGAGCGGCTCACGGGCAAAGCGCGCCCGTGCGCGCTGTGGTTGGTTCGTGGCGGGACGCGTTGAAGGTTCCAACCCCACGAGAGGGCTCGCTGCTCGGTCATCGAGCCGATCAAGTGCGCACACGGCCTCCGGCCCGTTTCCGCAGAAGCAGAGGAGAAAGCGCGAGGCAAACCCTCTTGATGAAGGACCCCAGGCAGCTGAAGGAGATCGAGTCGAAGGTCGTCTTGAGGAAGCCGGCAGACGACAAGGAGGCTACCCCATCAGGAAGTTGATCCCGAAGCGGAGGGCGAGCTGACCGAAGAGCGACATGGCTCACCAGCCTAACGGGACGCGCTGGCATGCGACATCCAGGCGTACGATGTTTTATCGACTGCTAGAATGTCGCTCGCGCCCTCGTAGGCTCGAAGCATGAGGGAGCAATTGAGGGTGTTTGCACCAGAGCCCATCGAGATTTAGGTGTTTGCGGCGCGAGGTTACCGCGCAGCCCAAAGCCGACGCGACATTGGGGCGCCGGATGAATCATCGCGCGGCCGAATGTCGCTCCTCATCCGGCCGCAGGTTGCTGAGTGACGATGCCGCGTGTCGAGGAGTGCTCGAAGCTCTTGTCGTCTAGCGCGGTCTCACGGCCGTTCGTGTTTGTGGTTTAGTGCGCGTTCAGCGGCTGCTAGGCGTGTCGCGCCTCCGTCTGCGGCCCGTCGCTCTCGCTCTCCGCATTGCACTCGCTCGTCCAGGCCAATAGGTTGGCCGCGTCTTTCATGCTGAACCGACGGCCGCTTACCGCTGCGCTCGCCATCGCGTTCGCCGCCTGCGCAACGCCTCCGCAGCTTACGCGCGACACGGGCTCTGCTTCGGCGTCAGGGAGCGCCCGACGCAGCGTGTTGCCGCTGATTCACGTTCCGAGCAAGTGCCACTACCTCCACCATGTGCAGCTCCCGCAGCGCGCAGCGACGACCACCGCTGTTGAAGAGACCGCGACCGCTCTCGCCGACGACGCTGGCACGACGTTCACGCTCGAACAGCACGTGACGGGAGCATCACCGAAGGACGAGTTGTTCGCGACCTCGGTCCACCGGCTCGACGCGCGTGGGTTCCTGCTGATGTCGTCGGTTGAGAGGTTCCCGGGCAAACCTCCTGACGCGATTACGTATGAGCCGCCAAGACTCATTCTGCCGTCCGACCTGACGGCTCCCGCACCGTGGACCGTTCGGCGTTACGACGGCGGCGTGGCACACGTCGTGGTCGAGCTCCGTTCGAGCTTCTGCGCTGACGGCGTCGCCAGCAGCACCAGCTACACCTTCCCGAACGGCCGCTTCACGATCAAACGAAAGCACTTTTGCTCTGGCGACGGATGGCGCGGCGAGGAGGTGCTCTACAAAGATCCGGACGGTACGCTCACCTGGATGTGGACCACCGACCTGACCTGCGAAGGTCGCGCATTCGCCGATCCTCCGCTGAGCGCGCGCTTCCCTGAAGGGGCGCCCTAGGCATGAGCGACGCAGCCGATCGAAGGGCCATCTTGGCCAGGAGGAGCTTCCTCGTCTCCTCAGCGCTCGCGGGGCTCCACTGTTCGACGGGGCTCACGGGAGCCAACGCGCCTGTCCCTCTCGTTTGGAAGGAGCACCTCGCGAAGGCTCCGCCTCGGCTCGACACGACGGCGTTCCCCGAGATCGCTGCGCTCGCTCTCTCGGATTGGGTCACGTGGCTCGATAGAGCCTACGCCGCGTTGGAGAAGCTGTTCGAGCCGGCTGGTGAGGAGGCTTGCGCAGAAAAGGCCGCTTGCACTGAGCTCTGGACTGCGCGTTCAGAACGTCTCGAGGACGCTCGAGCTGCGCAGTCTCTCCGTGGGTATGTCGGCTGCGGTGACGACGAGCTGCCCAAGAGCCTCGATGATTTCCTCATGGCTCACGAGCGCTTCCTCGAGGCGTCGCTCAAGCTCGCGACGACGTACTGGACCGAGCTCGCCCATTCCATCGGGCCTGCGGCTTTGGATGCGTGGCGTTCGCACTCGCCGGCGGCGCCAGACCCGTTTCAACCCTGCCTAAGCTGCCTGCCCCCGAACGCGTGTCGCTACGTGCAAGGTTCACGTTCTCCGAGGGCTCCGCGGCGCTCGATCGAGACGCGGAGCTCGTCGTCAACGAGGTCCTCGAGGCGCTGAAGGATCCTTCGATGCGCCTCGAACTCTGGGGGCACGCGCTGACGTCAGAGCAGGACCCGACAACGCTGGCGAGGCTTCGAGCCGAGGCCGCGCTGACTGCGTTGACCGCGCGAGGCGTCGACCCCGCACGCGTGACCATCGTTCCGCTCGGCGTTGGGTTCGCCGAGCGAGGGCTCGTCGAGGTGATGCGGCTAGATCCCCGACGGCGACGCACGGGCGACGATCTCGGGAGGTAGTTCCCAGGCTCGGTGCCCAGCCTCACGCTCTCACGACCGCAACGCCGTATTGGACGAAGATGTCGTCGCGCGTAACGAGCGTGCAGCCGGCGTCGAGCGCCTGTGCGGCCAGCAGGCGATCGAATGGGTCACGGTGGTGCCAGGGTAGGGTACGAACGCGAAGCGCCGAGCTGAGGTCCACGGGCGCGACTCCAAGCGTCATTCGCCGGATGGCGTCGGGCACCCAGACCTCGGCGGGGCGCGCGAGGGTGAGCTTGCCGAGCGATTGCTTGATGGAGATTTCCCAGGCGCTCACGACGCACACATCCGCATCGTTCGCGCCTTCCTCGAGCACGCCTTCGGGCTGAGCTGCGCCGGGTCGGACGCGGCCCACAGCAGCACATGCGTATCGAGCAGCAGCTTCACTCAGTCTCCTTCGAACGCGGCCGCGATGTCGGCTGGCAACGGATCGAAATCGGGGCGAAGAATCGCCTCTCCCGCAAGCCCCCCCAACCTTCGCTTCTTGGTCGCCACCTGGAAGGGCGCGAGCACGGCGATCGGCCGACCGGCCCGCGCGATCACGATGCGCGCACCGCCCTCCACCTCCTCGAGGAGCTTCGATAGCTGCGACTTCGCGTCGTGGATGTTTACCTGGCGCATGGACTAACCTTAGCTAAGCGAGTTTGGAGCGCAATAGCGTGTTGCCGCTCGACATGACCGCGCTCCCCGAGATCGCTCGCCTCTCGGACTGGTCACGTGGCTCATGGCCAGGCTCGAGTGCGATTGTGCCTTGGATGTTTTATCTAAGGCACAATCTGCCGTTGCGGGCTTCACGTTCGGCGAGCGCCACCCGCACGCGCCGCTCGGCCCCTCGGGGCGCCCTCGGAGCTGCGCGGATCCGATGGTCCGGCCGGCGCACGGTGCAGCCTCCGCTCGTCCCGCGTAAGCAGAGGGCCAGGGCTCGAGTGCCATTGTGCCTTGGATAAACTATCTGAGGCACAATCGGCGTGCCGGTCGGCGGGCTGATGACGGCGGCGCACGGCCTTGACCCGGCACCTTTAAGGTGCCATCCTCCTTGAGGTTGGAGAAGAAGAAGCCCCACTACGATCTGGCCGCGATCAAGCTCGCTTTCAGCACTGTGGGCGGGCTCCGCATGACCCGAACGGCGCAGGATTGCGCGCTTAGCCTGGGCATGAACCTTCAGGATATCGTGACTGTTGTACGAGGCCTAACGCGCACCACGTTCTACAAGGCGATGACGAGTGATGCCGACTCGACGGTTTGGCAGGACGTGTACCACCCGACCTGGAAGAGCGTGACCCTCTACCTGAAGTTCACGGTGGACCCGAAGGGCCATCTGATCATCTCGCTCAAGGAGAAGTAGCCATGCCGAAGACCGAGACTCACCCGTGCCCGAGCTGCGCCAGCGGCATGACCTTCGAGAAGCGAGAGGACGTTCTCCGCTACGGCGGGAAGGACAAGCGCATCAAGGTGCAGGGCTGGTGGTGCACGGGCTGC
>CAITIQ010000249.1 GCA_903892415.1 uncultured delta proteobacterium
CCGCGCTCGGGATCGACGGCGGCGCGCGCAGAGACGCCCTAGACGCGACGGCGAGCCACCTTCGGTCCCTCGTCGAGCACGCGTAGGCGTCGGCGCGCGACGGAAGCGCGTCGTGGGCGTCGTGGGCGTCGTAGGCGATGCGCCGCAGGGCCCTTCGCGAGGAGGCACGAGACCCGCGCGCCCACGGGCAGAGTTCTCGCCCTTCGCCTGACGGCCATCATCCAGGTTTAGTTGACAATGTGGTGCTTGACTGAGCGTGCACGTTGATCCCGAGGCTCACGCCCACTCGCTCAGCGATGCGGGCCTTTGGTGGATCGACGACGCGAAGCCGAAGCCGAAGCTTGCTGAGCGACAGTTACATCTCCCCATCCGCGCCGAGTTCGCGGCCGTAGCGCACGCGGGGCGCTGGGTGGAGGAGCGTGGGCCGCCAACGAAAGGCGGAGCTACCTGGAAAGAGCCTGCCGTGGACGCCTAATGCGCGGACACGCCAACCCGATCCGGGGCTGACAGGTGCTCGTTGCGGAGCAGCAGTCGCACGGCTTGGCCCGCAACGACAAATCCAAGAAGCAATCCGCTCGACATGACTCCGAAGATCCAGAGAGGCATCTGCCCCATCACGACGTGCCCGCCGCCGTAGAGCCGGCTGATTCCCCACAGCAGCGTCGACGCGCAGAGCGCTGTGCTCGCGGTCGCGCCGCGGCTGCGGCAGAGATGGCGATAAAGCCAAACCAGAAGCGCGCCCGCTACGAACGACACACTCACGTAGTACGGGGGCGTGAACGGGCTGGGCGCGATGCCTTGCCTGGCAAGCTCGGCGTTCCATGCCGTCGCCACCGTGGTGACGGTGATCGTGACGTCGCAGAGGTTGATCAGGAAACCAGAGAGGAGCGAGACGAGGATGAGCCTTTTCACGGTGGGCCTCAGAACTTCGGTGCGGTGATTTGGGACTGACGAGACCAATCTGACTCATGCAGAACCAATCGATAAGGGACGTCGTTGGCCTATGATTTATCTCTTTTCGTGATATGTGCCCCCGATGGACCGAATCGAGACGATGCGGCATTTCGTGCGGGTCGCCGGGCTTTCGAGCTTCTCGGCGGCGGCGAGAGAGCTCGGCACGACCCAGTCGAACGTATCCCGCTCGGTTCGGCTGCTGGAGGAGCACCTTGGCGCGAGGTTGCTCCAGCGCACGACGCGGCAGATGTCGCTCACGCCAGAAGGGGCGGAGTACCTCGAACACGCTGTGAGAATCCTCGAGAGCGTTGAGCAAGCGGACTCGGCCGTCGGGACAAGGGCCAAAGGACTGGCCGGTCCTTTGCGAGTCTTCGCGCCAGTCTCCCTTGGCCGGCAACACGTCGTTCCTCGGCTTGCTGAGTTTCTACGAGAGCACCCCGATCTCGAGGTCGACTTGATCTTGGACGATTGGCCGCGGGACCTTGTCCGCGAGCGGATCGACGTGGCACTGCGCGTGGGACCGCTCCCTGATTCCACCGAGCACGCTCGCCTTCTCGGTCGCGTCCCACTCGCGGCAGTGGCCTCACCCCGCTGGCTTCGTCGGAAGACGCTCCGTTCACCTAGCGATTTGAGCTCACACCCGTGCGTCGTCTTCGCGGGTCCCATCACGCTCGACTCGGTTACGTTCGCGCGCGGCACGTCGAGCATCGAAGTGGCATTGCGCGGGCCGTTCCGCAGCAACAGCTCCGAGGCGATCCTGGCGGCTGCGCAGGCGGGCATCGGTTTCGCTGTGGCACCCCGCTGGCTCGTCTCCGAGGCGATCGCCGAGAAGGCGCTCAAGGAAATGTTCGCAGACTGGCGCATCGCCGAACCGCTCACGGTACACGCGGTGTACGGAGGCACCCGCACGCCGCCCTCGCGGGTGACGCGCTTCATCGAGTTCTTCGCCTACGCACTTCACGCTGACGGCATCGTGAGCTGAGTCGCCGCCACAGCGCTGTGCCCACAACGGCCCGTCGCTCCGAACGACGACGAGTTATGGGACGCCGTGGCGCCGATGCCTACCGCTTGATTGGCGGTGTTAAGCAAGCGGAGCAAGCTCGCCTTGCGCGGTGCGATGCGGCGGGTAGTACCGGGTTGACAGAAGATCCAGTGGATAAGTTGTCATCCATATATGCTTATCTATAACCACGGTGTCCTACATTGTTTGCGGTTGTAGGGAGATGGCATGAGTTGTGCTCGGGGCCCGCGCATGACGCTCCGCCGGCTCACCGCCCTGACCTTCCTCTTCGCCGCAGCCACGACCGTCTCTGCGTGCAGCCCCGTTCAGGAAGGGTTCTAGACGCAGGGGGTCGATGAGGAGGATCCGGAGGCTCCGGTCCCCGATCCGGAGACGACCACCCCGGACAAGGCCAAGGCAGTCCTCGAGCTGGTCCCGATGGACCTCTGGGGCCAACCGCTCCCGGCCGACGGCGCCTCGCTCACGGTGGGCGACGCGATCGGCGTCGACGGTTTCTCTCCCGGCCGCATCTACCTCGACTCGGCGGGCACCTTCGTCGTGAAGCTCGCAGCGCCGCACCACGAGGAGCTCGAGGTCCGCGTCGACTTCGACGGGACGGAGAGCCTCCGCGCCGCCGTGATCGGCTCGGTGGAGCAGGGACACGGCGCCGCGATGACCCACGCGATCGAGACGGTCGAGGGGCGCGAGGTGGTCGTGCACCGGGTGTTCCTCGGTCTTCGCCACCGCTGGTTCTCGGCCCAGGGCCGACCGGCTCGCCGTGGCAACCGAGTCGACGTCTACCTCGACGGCGAGCGCGCCTGGAAGTCCGTCCACGCGGATATGCAGGCTGCGACGAGCGAGGTCCTCGCGGCCAGCTGGTGGTGGGAGTCGGACTTCGAGCTCGTGCGCGACCCGTCGACGCACATGGATCTCACGCCATCCGCCCGCTGGCAGAACACGATGCTCGGGACGCTCGAGTCGAATTCGGCGATTGTGCGCGTGCTGGTCGGTCAGTTCTGGGGGCAAGACGGCATCCTCTCCAGCCTGAACGTCGACGGCGATCTGCTCGCCTACGCCGACCAGGCCGCCGACGGCATCGAGTTCATGGGCCAGGCGAACGAGACCGAAGGGACCTTCCTATTCGAGGTCGCGCCGTTCTCCTTCGTGGATCGGCTCGCCTCACGTCAGGACCTCGCGGGCACGGAGTTCGACGCCGGCGAGCTCGCGATCGAGTCCACCGTGCCCTCGCGGGAGGTCGACCTCACCGAGTGGCCGATCGACCTCGAGGTCCAGGCTGCCTCGTACCACCAAAAGTTCTCCGTCATCGACCACGAGGTCACGTACATCGGCGGGATGAACGTCAAGGCCGCGGACTGGGACACGTCGGAGCACCACGTCTTCGACGCTCGACGGATGGGCTTCGACGCCACGGTCAGCGAGCGCGAAGCCGTCTTCTTCAAGGAGGCCGACAGCGAGACGGGGCCGCGCAAGGACTACTTCGTCCGGGTCGAGGGCCCCTCGGCGCAGGACGCGGCGGACATCTTCAAGCGCCGTTGGGATCACACGCGCGAGCTCGGCGTCGAGTACTCGGAGAACGCCTCTTCGTTCGAGGTCCAGCGCGAGATCGCCCCTCGCAACGGCGGCGTGCAGGTGCAGGTGACCGCGACGCTCCCCGAGCCGTTCTGGGAGCACGCCATCGCCGAGACCTGGTTCAACGCGGTGCGGAACGCCGAGCGCTTCATCCTGATCGAGGATCAGTACTTCCGGGTGCCCATGCTCAACGAGGCCATCGTCGAGCGGATGGAGGAGATGCCGGATCTCGAGCTCGTCGTCATCACCAAGCCGGTCAACGAGTGGTCCGATCCCGGCTGCGCGCAAACCTACCTCGCTGACGAGCTGTTCAAGTCGAGCTTTCCGGGCCGGTACACGACGCTGCAGCTGCGTGCGTTCGACACCGTCGAGACCTGGGGCTTCGACGAGACGGAGTCGCGCTTCGTGGACATCGACGTGCACTCGAAGGTGCTCATCGTCGACGACGTCTTCGCCAGCATCGGCTCCGCGAACAAGAACAACCGCGGCATCGTGTACGAGGGAGAGCTCAACGTGGCAATCGTCGACGAGGCGAAGGTCACGGCGCTCCGCCGCGAGATGCTCGCCAACATGCTCCCCGGCTGGTCGCCGACCGACGCGGCGCCCGAGTGGGCCTCCGATCTGCGCGCGGCGGCCCTGCAGAACGACGCCGTCTACGCCGCGTGGGAAGACGAGGGCGGCGATATCAGCCTCGACGGCGCCGCCCTCCCCGCGAGCCTCAGCCCGCGCGGATTCGTCTACTCGCTCGACTTCGGCGTGCTCTCTGCCTGTCTGCTCGAGTCGGTCGGACCGGACATGACGGGCGAGGCGGGGCCGACGAGCGAGCCGTGACTTCGTGCCACGTATCCGTCCGGCGAGGGCCGTTAGGTTGCTGCAGGAGCCTTCCCTAGCCATCGAGTTCAGCTAGCTGGGCGGCAACAGCGGCTCCCCGCTTGCCGCCTCGAAGCCTGCACGCCAGTGGCTAAGCGGGTGCGAGCGCTTGAGCGGGCGGTCGTCGCTCGCGTGCGCGCGCGGCATCGGCCGGCGTGTGTTCAACGGCTCACACTGTCGCCGTCGCGGATCTCACGGAACGACTCGCGGATGTCCCACTCACTCTGCCCTTCCGTGAGCCAGTACCGCTTGGTCAGACTCTCGGGGGGCTTGGCGCCGCCCAAGACACGAAGGATCGTGGCTTCCTCGAGATCCTCGGGATTCGAACTCTTGGCACTGACGTCACCGTCCGCGAGGGCCAGGGCAGCCGCGCCGACGATGCGCTGGACTTCGGGCACACCCTTCGTCACGAGAATCTCGTCAGCAGAAAGCACCGGCTCCCTGACGGCACGGTGCTTTCCGAGCTCGGGCGCATTGACGAAGCTGCCACCCCAGTCGCCGTGGGGCTCCGCGAAAGTTCCCTTCGCAGACTTCCCGGCGAACGACGCGCTCCACGTCCCTCCGAGTTCGATCGTGTAGAGCGTCTGGGTCTGCGTGCGCGTTCCTGAACGAGCCACGGTCTTCACCACCTGGCGCTCCACAGTCTCGAGCGTTTGAGTGTAGCAGCGGGTGTAGGCCTGGGGCGGGCAGAGCTCCTTCTCGGCGGTCTCGGTCACGCGGCACCACACCCGGTCCTGTTCGTCGCGACCGAGCGGACAGAGCTCACGGTGGCGGACGGTGACGTGTTCTTTACCGCCATCGACCTTCTCTTCCCAGTTCAAGGCCTCCTCGCGTTTGGACTCATTGAACCTGACGCTGCAACGCTCGAGGGTCACGCTCGCTTCGACCGTGCGCTTGCTCTCGAAGGTCGACGTCATCATTTTCGCTAGGCTCGCCGCGAAGGAAGGGCACTTCTTGCCTTCGACGGTCACCCGCAGCGCGACCCGCGGGGCGATGAGGTTGCTTGCGTCAGGGAGTGAGCCAGCGCCGCGGATCAACATCGCGCGCGCGATGTGAAAGCGGTATGCGGCAGGCCTGCCTACACCGACGGCGGCAGCGCGCTCGTCGTGTACTTTCGCTGCGCGCTCGATGAGCTCGTCGATCACTGCGGCGCGGTCGGGCGCGTAGGCCACCGCGCCGCGCCGCGCGATATTCAGATTGATTCGCGTGTACGGCTCGACGACCGCAAGCGGATCCGCCGCGGACTTCGCAGTGAGTTCGGAGATCGCTCGCTCGAGGTCGACCAGCAGCATGGCGCGGAGCTGCGCCCTCCCCTTGGGTCCAGGCAAGATGAAATGCGTACGGGTGTGCTCGTCGGGTGGCTGCGCGAGAAGCTTGAGCTCGAACTCGATACGCCTCGCGGCGTCTTTACCCCCAACGGTTCCTACGAAGCCCGCCATGTCGATATCGAGCGGCTCGTTCTCCTTGGGTGCTTGGTGAAGGGCGCACGCGCTCGCCGCGAAGGCAATCAACACGACGGTTGTGCGGTTCATTCGGCGAGCCTAGCAGTCTGTGCAGCGTGCGTTTAAGTCGAGAAGTAGAAGTCTCCCCAATCAACACGTTGAGCGGCTGAAGTCGCAGCGTGTGCGCGCCCGGTCCGAACGTTTACGAGCGCGTCATTGCGTCGCTCGATCTTGCTCACCTCGAAGCTGACGGAGACGCTGGCGGCGTTCCTTGTTGGCCCCTTCGACGAACCGAATCGGCAACTGCTCGGCGAAGGCATTGATCCGTCCGGCGTCGTCGCGCATCTCCCACACTTGATGCGCCGGGCTCGCGATCAACATTCGTGACCACGCGCCCTCGTCGTCTCGCACGATCTCGACCGGCCCCGGCTTGTGTGCTTGTCCGATGACGCCCGTTCGCCTGGAACGGCCCGACGCTATGGCACGTAGGCCCGGGCGAAAGCTGGAACAGGCGGCGCGCCCCGGGCAGCGGATGCGCACCGAAGCAGGGGCCGCCGCGTCGGCGGGCTCGCGGGCCAGACGAGAGGTAGTCGCCGTCGCCTGGCTATTGTGTGGGTGTGCATGAGGCCTGCCGGTAGCGCCTATCGGTCGGCTCGCGGTCGACCAGCGCGCGCAAGGGCGAGGCCTCGGAGAGAAGCTGCTCATGGACCATCGATGGTTGGCCGCGACGGATGTTTCTGGGGCGTTCGCCGACTGATGTTTAGGGCACGCCCGTGGCTAAGCGGGTGTGAGCGCTTGAACGGACGGTTGTCGTTCGCGTGCTAGCGTTCGGCGGTGCGTGCCTCGCTGCGACCCATCGTGTTGACGTGTGCCCTCGCCGTGTTGGGCGGGGTCACTGGCGTGCTGGGGCTCCACGGCGATTCGAGCGATGCGAGCTCTGGGCTGCGGCTCGCGGCTGTGGCGAGCCTATTGGTGTTCGGTTTTGTGAGCCCGCTTGTGACTGGCGTCGTCTATGTGGCTTGGGCTGCTCCTCCTCGTTCTTCCGTTGTGCGCGTGGTGCTGCCGGTGCTGGCCGGTTTCACGGGGTTCGCGGTTGGGCTTC
>CAITIQ010000250.1 GCA_903892415.1 uncultured delta proteobacterium
CAGCGTGCAAGGTCTTCATTGGCTCTTCTCCGGGGAACTAAAGACGGGGTTGCGCTGGTTCGATCGCAGCCTCGTTGTCCACGATTGGTTCGGACAGCTCGAATCCATTTCCGGCCGCTTGAGATTCCACGCCGAAAACAAGAAAAAAAAATCCTGTGCCATCTCCACAAAGAGGAAATGGGTTGGCCCCGCTCGATCCAATCATCTGCCAATGAGCTTGCTTGAGCTGACTCGGAGCGTTGCGGAGCCACGCCCGGCCCGGCGCGCTGCGTGGGGTGCGGCGACGATTGTCGGCGGCCTGCTCGCGAGCAGCGTCGCAAGTACTGCACCAGGGCAAGAAGGAGCTCAGCAGGCCGCCCCGGCGCTTGCGCTTTTGGTTGATGACGGTGGGCTCGCTGGTTGTGCCAGTGCGTCCGAGTTGCGCTCTTTGATCGTCGCAAAGTCTGGCTCCGACCCGTTTCACGCCGAGCCGCAGCCGAACTCGCCCGCCAGCGTGGGACGCCCCGGTGTCGAGGTTGTGTTTCGCAAGGACCGCGGCACAGCGGCGGCCGATCTGCGCGTCACTCGAGGCGGGCGCACGGATGCACGCACGCTGCGCTCGCGCACCGCCGACTGCCAGGAACTATCGGAGGCCATCGCACTCGCACTGGTGGTTCTGCTCGATCCCGAACCCGTTTCTCCCGCGGTCAGCGAGCAGCCCGCGCCCATCCCTGCTCCGGCCGCGCCGCCCGTGGTGCCCGTGGCGACAGCTGCGGCTTCAGCGACGGCCAAGCCTGCCGCTCTGGGCGAGAGCTCCAACGTCGACGGTCTATTGTTCGCGCGACTGTGGCTGGGCGGCGGCTACGGTCCGGACTTCAACGTCGGACCTTCGCTCGGCGGCGGCTTTGGCATTGAAGCATTTGAGCTTCGAGTCGAGCTGAGCTGGGCGCCTCCGACGAGCCAAACAGGCCAGACCGCCCTCGTGACATCGCAGCGTGTGGTGACGGAGCTGTTGCCTTGCTATCGGCGCGACATCATCCCTTCGCTCAAGTTCATCGGTTGCGTGCCGGTCCACGTTGGGGCTGCGTTCTCGAGCGCGGAGAGCAACCTCGATGGGGTTGCCACGCTCGATTCGACCCAAGCTCAAGCGGGGGTCGGCCTCCGACCGGGGCTGCGTTTCGAGCTCGGTGAGCTACTCGCCTTTGCGTTCGAAGTGGAGGGCCTGCTTCAGGCAGCGCCGCTCGTGATTGGCGAGACCCAGCGTGGGTTCGAGTATCGCGGTGGCAACTTTGCCGGCCGATTGTTGGTCGGAGTGGACCTGAGGTTCGAGTGAGCGACATAACGCCAGCTGCGAACAAGCTCGATTTTAGAACGGTGTTCCATCTCGAGCTTGCTTACGTCACTCGCTGCTTGCGCCGCATGGGTGTTGCCTTGGCCGATGTCGAGGACGTGAGCGCCGAGTTGTTTCTGGCCGTACACAAGAACCTCGCTGACTACGATCCCCGACGGCCGATCAAACCTTGGCTCTTCGGCTTTTGTTTTCGGTTCGCGTCGGACTATCGGCGGCATGCTCGGGTGCGCGCTCGCACCTTCGCGCCGGACGATGCAGGTCTAGTCAACGCAGCTGACGAACGGGGAGAGGGAGCCGACATCGCGCTCGACCGAAAGCGCGCGAACGCACGCGTCCGCGCCGCACTCGCAACCATCGAGATCGAACGAAGTGCAGTGCTCGTAGCGCACGAGCTTGAAGGAATACCGATTCCCGAGGTCGCTCGCTCGCTCGGCATCCCTCTCGGTACAGCCTACAATCGGCTCCGTTTGGCGCGACGCGACTTGGCCCAAGCGCTCCACATCCCTGATGAAGACGAGAGGAACGACGATGTCGCCGCGCAACAACCCACTTGACCAAGCTCTGCAGTCGCTACGCGATGACGAGGATGAATGGACGCTTGCGCCGGAGGCGCGCTCGCGGGTAGCCCTTCGCGTGGAGACCATGATCGGCGTTGCCGGAGCGGGGCTCTTGACCGCATCGGTGGCGACCAAGGCGGCGCACGCCGGCGTCTTCGCGCGGATTTTCGCTAGCGTCGCCGGCAAGATGGGCGCAGCCCTCCTGCTCTTCAGCGCTGGGGTTGGGACGGGCATCGCGGTCTATCCGCTCACGCGCGGCAGCGCGCCAAGCGCTGCGCTGACTGCAACTTCGTCACCAGTCGCAGCCGAGACCACCCTTCGCTCGGCGGCCCCGCCTCCGGCTGCGAGGCCCGCAGACTCGACCCTCGCCGCCTCGGCAAGCGCATCTGCGGGGCCAATCGCCACGCCCACTTCGGCGGCCAGCTCCGCAAGCGCTGCAGTCATGCCCACGCGCGATGCTGCGCTAAGGCGCGAGCGCGGTCTGATCGAGGGTGCACGGGCCGCTCTCTTGCGAGGCGATAGCGCGCTGGGCCGGTCGCTCCTCGAGCAACACGCGCGCGATTTCCCCTCGGGTGAGCTGCGTCTTGAACGCGAGGTCCTCGCTCGCCGACTCGGGCCAGAACCAGCTGGCGAGAAGCGCTGATGGAATAAGTATGCGCGAGCGTGTCTTAGCGGCGAGGTGCGGGTCGTCGCTGCCGAGTGTCGAGGCCGGTGCGACAAAAGAAAGACCCTCAAGGCTCGTCGAACGTTTAATGCTCCGACCCGTTCGGTGCGCCAGCGCCAGGAGCCAACCATGTCATCGATGAAACCGCCCTCCCAAGAGCACCAAGTCCGCACAGCAAGCGAACAAGAAGAGCCCGCCGTGCGGGCCGTCACGAGCGCGTGGTCACAAACGAGGCGACGCGTGCTCGAGCATCTCGCGGCGGTGGGCGTGCTTCTGGCGCCGGGCTGTCACGAGGCGCGCACCTCGGCCTCTGCGGATACACCCACCACTTCCGCGGCAGCGCCAACCACGGCGGCCGCACCCACCACTTCCGCGAGCCCCGCCGTTTCGGCGAGCCCCGTCCCCAGCGCGAGCGCCACCGTTCGGGGCAAGGTCGGCGAGTCCTGCCAGACGGACACAGACTGCGAGTCGAACCTCCACTGCACACTCGGCTTCGACGGGGCGAAGTTCTCGAAGACGGGCACCTGCACAAAGGAGGCTCCCATCTACGAGGGACGCCCGTTGCGCGTAGACGGTGAGGCGCGCGTAGCGACGCTCGGCGGCTCGCCGAAGGCTGGCATCAGCGGCTGGACCGCCTACTTCGCCCGCGCAGCGGCCGAAGAACACGCCAGCGTGGCCGCCTTCGCACGGACGCTGTGTCAGTTGATGGCGCTGGGCGCACCGCTCGACTTGCTCGCCCGCACCCAGCGAGCGCTCGCCGACGAGATCGAACACACGCGCGGTTGCCTCGCGTGGTACCAGCGTTCCGGCGGTCAGCAGGACGCCTTGGGCGTGTTGCCCGAGGCCGTCGCCGATATCCCCGGAGCCAACCACGGGCTCGACGCGCTCGCGCAAGCGCTCTTGGCCGACGTGATCCACGGTGGCTGCGTGGGTGAGACGCTGGCCGCGGAGGCCATGCTCGAGCGCGCTGCTCAAGCACCCGAAGCGGAGCTCGCAGAGTGGCTCGAGCGCGTCGCCGACGATGAAGCGAGACACGCAGCGCTCGCGTTCGAAACGGTCGCCTGGCTCGTGGCGCAAAGGCCCGCGCTCAAGCCCGTCGTCCTCACTGAGCTAGCGGGCCTCCCCGCCGCGATTCGCAAGCGCATCGAGCCGCTCGCTCGAGAGTGTGGGCTGCTCGAGGCTCAGCCAACGGCGTAGCGACGCTGAAGCGCGACCGATGCAGCTCCCTGGCGAGAGCCGCGTACCCGTGCACGCCAGAACTGGAAAGCCTCGCGATCAGCGGTCAGAGCACAGTCTCCGCCGGCGGTCGTCTCCGTCGGCGTGCTCGTCGAATCAAGACGAAGGTCAGCAGCCCCAGGCCCAGCGCCACGAGCACCAAAGCGATCACGGTCGTCGCTCGCCGAATCGGGGGCTCCTCATGCTTGACGGACTCGGCTACGTAGACGCGCAGCGCATCCGCGGTTCGTTGAAGTTTATCGGCATTCACCGGTCCGAGAGCTGCCGCGCGATCCAAGGCTACCAAAGCGAGATTCTGGTCGGCGTGAGCGAGAGCAACAACCGCCAGCATTTCGATCGCCGCTGGCGTCTCCGGGTTGAGCGTCGCCATGTAGATGACACCATCGTCGCGCTTGGGGTCAGCGGCGAGGTTCCATCGCAACCGATACTCCGGTGGATGCTCCTCGGTTTCTTGAACCCCACTCGAGCTGGTGACGGGAGGCCGAAGACTCAGCAGGAGACCTTTGTCGTGGCTGAGCGGATGCCCGAACGCGAACTGTCGGTACCTTTCGCTGAACTCATCGACGTAGACGTGACTCGCACGGTAGGCGTCGCTCTTGATCAGGTACTGCAAGAGAGCCAGGTGATATTTCTCGAGACCGTCGTGGCCCTCCGCGTTGATCTGGAGACCGCGGCCGATCTCCCGCTCCGCATCCTTGAACCTTCCGGCGAGGTGGTACGCAGTCCCGAGGTTCGCGTGAACCCCGTACTCATCAGGAAAGCGCACGACCGCATCCTCCAAGATGGGGAGTGCTTCTGCGGGCCGGCCCAAGCGAAGAAGCGCGCCGCCGAGGTCGTTGAACCACGTCACCTCACTCTCCCGAGGGGCAGCGCGCAGCGCTTCGATTCGTGCTTCGAGCGACGCTGGGTCAACCGTCGGCGACTTCGGGTCCAGGATGGCTTGCGCGAGTGTGGGGCGCGCCTTCTTCTCGTCCTCGAGCGAGTCAGCGTCCCAGATGCAGGCAATGGCCTCATGCTCGAAGCCCAGGCAGACGACGAGGATGGCTGCCACCGCACGCTTCACCAGCTCGCTCTTCATCACGTCAGTCTAGCCGCTCGGCGTTTGGACGACGCCGTCGCGAACTGAGGTTGTGCAGTTCGGTGCACAGTCGTGCACGCCCATGCATGACGTCCTCGCGGGCACCGCACGCGATTTCGCCGGAATCCTGCTCGGCACAGACGCTGCACTGCGCCCTTCGAGGGTGCACGACATGAGACGAACAGACGGTGGTGGACGGTTCTTGATCGCGGCGATGGTCGCACTGTTGTGGGCCGCGACTGCGCGCGCGCAGAACGTGGAGAGCGGCAGCGACGAATCCATCGAGGCAACGTCAGAGACATCCGCTGACGAGGCCCTGGCAACTCTGCTCCTCAGCACGACCGCGTCCGCCGAGGCTCAGCCCTCGGAAGCTGCGCCGACCGAGCTGACTGCTCCAGTCCCGCAGGCGCAAGCCGAGGTCATTCCACAGCCAACCATCGCACCGTTCACAGCTGCTTATGCGCCGCCTCCGCACGGTTCGCCGTCGACGCCGCCCATCGAGTTTCCCTCGCACCTGGACTCGAGCCTGGCGACGGGGATCGTGGATCTATCGATCGGCCTGACGCTGATCGGATTTGGCGTGATCATCACAGACAGGCCTGAGCAGGGAGCCATGCTCGGTGCCGGCTTCGGAACCCTCGCGGTGGGGGTTCCGATGTTTGCCGTGGGGACGCAGCGCGTTCGCTACCCGCGCAATGATGAGCCCTTGTACGCGCTTGGGACGGTTCTGTGCTCCATGGGTGGCACGCTTTCGGGCATGGGGCTCGGGGTCGCCGCTGGAGAATGGGTGAGGCGTGAAGAGTACGAAGCAATCTCCCGCGAGTCGTTCTCCGTCGACGCGAGCCACGGAGTTTCGTGGGGGCTTGGGATTGCGGGTGCCCTGGTTGGGCTCGGCGGTGCAGGCCTCATGATCTTCGGTGCGCACGAAGCCTCACCTCAGGACTACGCGCGGCGTATCGAACAACGTCGCCAGGAGACCGCGGAGACCGTCGACTCGGATGGCAAAGTCCCGCGTTCCATCGCTCGCAGGACGGCCGGGCAGGTGCTCGTGACGGTGGGAGCGCTCTCTTTCACGGGCGGCCTCATCTCTGGTATCGCGCAGGCGGATTGCTCGGGACTCGACTGTGCCTATCACCTTCTGACCACCCTGCCGCTGGCGGGTCAGGGTCTCATCACCACAGCGATCGGCATCCCGCTCTGGGTGAGCGGAGATGCGCGAGTGGATCCGACACAGCTTCTCTCCGAAGCGGAGGCCAACGTGCCGCCGACCTGGCAGCCCGCGCTCAGCATCGGCGCCGGGACCGCTTCGATGACCTTGCGCTTCTGACGTCCGTCAAACTCGGGAGGCGAGCTCGCGCGCCTCAACGGGTGAATAGTCCGTGCTCGTCGTACTGGCCATGCTTACCTGGTGACCGATATGGGAAAGAAGGAGCGGAACGTGGCGATCACAGCGGGCGACGATCAGGAGCGCGAACGCGTTGAGCAGACGCTCGAGATCATCGAGCGCGCGGTCGACGGCGTGCCTCCACCCGATGCGGAACACCGCTCCCTCCGCCAGGCCGAGGCGTGGGATGCGTACGAGATCGTCGACCAGCATCGGGATCACAAAGGACGCTGGCAGGACCTGCCTCAATCTCACACCCGTGAGTGTCAGCAGGCGCTCGCGCACCTCGATGAGCAGGGCATCCGCGCGCTTAGGGAGTTCGAACTGCGATCTGACCGGAGGGCGGGCTTCAGCGGCGTCTTAGAGGCGTTGCGCGACCTCGCGACCGAGAATGTGCTCGAAGAGCGCGATCGCGCCGGGGCGCTCGTGCATCGCCCATGAGAGCTGGTCCTCGAGCTCCGCGGGGGTGCGCGTCAGGCCGAGGAATTCGAGGTGTCGTCGCAGACGTTGGAGGATGGGGTCGTCGTCGAGACCTGATCCGGTGGCGCCATCTCCGCGTCGTTGCTGCCCGCTCTTGCTGGTTCGCTTGGACATTCGGCTATCTCCTTTGCACGAGGCCGCGACGCCGAGGTGGTGGGCAGGCGGTCGTACTCTGTGAGGTCGCGCGGCGGAGTCCAGGCGTGGTGGATGGATAGACATCGAGGCTGCCATCCAACCGATCGTCGGGGTGCCGTTGATCGTCTCCGGAGGTCTGGGCCTCATCACGGGAAGCATCCTGGTCGGAGTCTCGCAGCTTCCGATCCAGATCCAACCCAGCGTCGCGGGTCAGCCCGGCCTCACGCTCAGCGGGAGCTTCTGATAGGCGTCGGAGTCGTTGGTCGCTGCAACGGATCGACGACGTCGCTGGCTTGGACGTCTGCTCGGAGGTCGGCGAGCGCGTTGGGGAGATCGGCGCGTGCGTCGCCAACGACGCGATCGATGACCTCGCGAAACGCCTGGCAGGCGCTAGCCTCGGCGACCGCGCGGAGGCGCTCTGTCTCGGGGCCGGGTGCGTTCTCTCCAAGCGTCACGGCGGCGCCCGCTCGGGCGAGGAGGGGGGATGCGGCGTCTTCGAGGACCGTCCAGAGCTCCTCGCGGCCGAGGCTGACGGCACGGTAGGGGTCGCTCGGTTGGGCAAGCGTGTGGAGCTCAGCGAGCCACGCTTCGGTCGAGCGGTCGCCGGGCGTCAGAAGCAACACCTGGCCGGCGCGGCGGCTCTTGCGAAAGACCTCTATCGCTCGGCTCAGCCGGGCGATCCCCGCGAACAGCTTCTGCCGGCTCAAGCAGCACAGGCAGGTCCTTCCGCTCAAGCCGGAGAATGGCGTCGCGCATCTCGCTTGCAGAAGCGAAGCGGTCTTCCTTGTCGAAGGCCACCGCCTTGTCGATCATGGCTGCCAACGCCGGCGGGGCGTTGGAGCAGATCTCGAGCAAGGGCTTCGCCTGCCGCGTTGCGGCCATCACCAGCGCTTCGGCGCCGGTGGTCGCGCCGTGGAGCGAGACCCCAAGGAGCAACGAACGCATCGAAGCGCCGAGCGAGAAAAGGTCGCTGCGACTGTCGACCAACGACCATTTGGCCAGCGCTTGCTCGGGAGACATATAGGCCGGCGTGCCCAACATGGCCCCGGTTTGCGTGCGCTCCGAAGCCGACTCGAAGGCGCGTGCGATGCCGAAGTCGAGCAGCTTCACTTCGCCCGAGTTGGTGAGAAAGATGTTCTCGGGCTTCACGTCCCGATGAATGACGCCTGCTTGATGGGCCGCCGCGAGTACGTCCAGCACAGCGAGGCTCGTCCTCAAGACGTCCAACACCGGGAGTCGTTTGGCATGATCGAGCCAAGCCTGTTTCCAGGTTTGGCCCTCGAGCAGCTCCATCACCAGGAAGGCGAGCCCATCCTCTGTGACGTCGTCATCCAGGATCCTCACCGCACCTGGATGGTTTAGCGACTGTGCCGCTCGCCCTTCACGTTGAAAGCGCGCGCGCAGCTCGGGGTCTGCAGCGAGGTGAGGACGGAGCACCTTGATCGCAGCACGCTGCTGACCGCTGTGATGCGTGGCTGCGTAGACCACCGCCATGCCCCCTTCGCCCAGCTTCGAATCGAGCGTCCACTTGGATCGGAGACAGCGCCCGCTGAGGTCATCTCCGGAAGACATCCGGCGGCAGGATAGGGAACAAGCGCGCGAGTGTCACGGCGCCGCGCGGCCAGGCTCAGGGGACGAGCTTGGTGAGGACGAGGCGGGCTTCCTCCGATGGGTCAGATACGAAGGACCCAAAGCCGAGATCAACTGTGCCGCGATTCGAGAACAGGGCCCAGCTATGGTCGTCTTGCGCGGCCCCAAGCGCCATGCTGCTCTGCCCATCCGTGCCAGCGAAGTGCTTGGTGTATTCGAGGCCGCCTTCCGTGCCGAGCTTGATGAAGGCTACATCCAACGATCCGTCCGTGGCGATGACCTCGTTCCCCACGGAGCTCGTACCACCAAACGTCGCGAGGAGCACAGGGCCCGTGGGGGTATCCTGTATCGCCGCTCTGTCATCTGCTGGGGCGCTGCCCTGGGAGAACTGGAAGCTCCAGCGGTGGGCCCCGTCGGCGCCCAGTTGCCAGACGAGGCTGGTTCCTTCGGCTGAGGACAGGCTCACGTCCGCACCAACCGCAGGTCGCAAGCTCGTGTCACCGGTCAGCTTCGAGAGGGTCACCACACCGTCCGCCGAAGCGGCGATATCGACGAGCGAGGCAGGTCCTCGCGCCTCTGCGGCCCAGATCTCCACGAGGCTCGTGTTGAGCCTCAGGAGCCACGTGCAATCCGTGCCGAAACAGACGCTCCCGAGACCACCCGCGGTGAAGGCGCCCGACGAGACGCCTGCGACGTAGAGCTGATCGCCGCTCGAAGAGGCCGCGACGCTAGACTGAACGATCCCCGGAGCGCCGCCGTAACGCTTCGCAGCCTCGACCTCGAAGGTGTTCGAGAACTTGAGCACGAGCGCGTCAGGGTCCGGGTCTGGGTTCGTAAACGAGCCCATCGGGCCAAGATCGAGCGTGCTCTGCGCGAACGTGCCGACCACGACGTATCCGCCGTCGGCGGTACGGACGACATCGGAGATAAGAGGGTTCGTGCCCGACGCTACTTGAACGTGACCCACAAGAGTCGCCTCCCCTATCGCCGACACGCTGACGACCTGAATGCCATCCCCCGGCAGGACCAGATCACCGATCACAGACGCACCTTGCTTTGGTACCAGGAAGACCACCGCGCCACCCTCCTCATCAGGAGTGAAGACGATGGGGATCTCGCTGGTCAGCTCATTGCCAGCAGGGTCAGTGAAGGCGTAGTGCCACGCATAGCCTCCGTCGGAGTCGAGCTTGGCTAGAAAGACCGTACCGTCGCCGAAGGGCAGCTCGGGCGGTGCGGCTCCGTCGAGGTCGGACACCGAATTGGCCGAGCCCGCAATGAGCAGCCCCCCGTCGCTAGCGACGCCACAACCAATGGTCACCCGGGCGTCGAGTTGCCGCCCCAACTGCAGCTCGCCACGGGCGAGTCCGTCGCAGTTCTCGTCGCCCGGTGCCGCGAAGTCCTCCGCGCTCGGTAGGACCTCGCCCGTGCACGACGGCGCGGCATCACAGGATTGCCAAGTGCCCTGGCGGCAGTTGCTGCCTTCGACCAGCGTGGCCGGATTCCCGCTGTAGCAGGGCTCTCCGTCCACACACGCAGTGCCGCCTTCGCCCCCAGCGCTGCTCCCTCCCCCACCGGCGCCCGCGCCGCCCTGGGTCGATCCCCCCGCGCCTCCGCCCCCGAGGACCAACTCCCCAGGCTCGATGCCAAAGATTGCATTGCAAGACGCGAGTACCAAACCAAGAAATGCCGCCGTTATCCGCACTCTCGGGATGGTACTCAGTTGCGCGAATCGCGTCTCGCTGATCGAGAGCGACTAAGCCACCAGCAGCTCGGTCAGGGGGTGAGGACGTTCGGGAGCCCGGGCGTTAGGGTCGTGGTGAGCATCCAGTCGGTCGCGGCGTTGTTCGTGTCGGTGCCGTTCGGGTTGCGGATGAGACTGAACACGGAGAGGTTCGAGTCCGCAGTAACAGCGGGCAACACGGTGCCTTCGACGAGCGAGACGGCCGCCGGGAAGCCCATGATCGTGACACTGGTCATCCCGCCCTCGTAGGAGAGTGCGTCGATGAGCGTGTTGCTCGGGGCGTGGATGAGGGCGAGCCCATCCGGTGCGCCATTCTGGATGGTGTCGTTGCCGATGGTGATCACCCCCACGCCCATGGGCAGTGTGATGCTGGAGTTGCCCACGACGACGTACCCGCCCGCGGGGATCGAGGTGAGCGAGGAGAGATCCGTGCGGCCGTACTCCGTACTATTGCTCCCGTTGACACGCACGAGCGCGATACCGGAGAGAGAGACCGCTTGCGCAGTCGGGTTGAAGATCTCGACGAACTCGGCGTTGTCGGCGTTGACCTGGTCGTAGTCGACCTCGTTGATAACGAGGTTCCCCGCCATCGGCATCTGACAGTTCATCGCCATGGCGCAGTTCGGGTCCATGCAGTCGGACATGCCGTCGCAGTCGTTGTCCATGCCGTCGGCACAGGCCATCTCGGTCATGCCGCCGGGGCAGGAGCACATGCCCATCGAGCAGGTGACGCCGTTGGCGCCGCAGGACTGGCCGGCGCAGGTCATCTCGGCGCAGTCGACCATGCCGTTGCCGTTGTCATCGATGTTGTTGTTGCAGAGCTCCGAGCAGTTGGGCGCGGCAGCGCACTGGGGGTCGGCGCAGTCAGAGAGGCCGTCGCAGTCGTTGTCCATGCCGTCAGCGCAGGCCATCTCGGTCATGCCGCCGGGGCAGGCGCACGCCATCGACGCGCAGACGAGGCCGTTCATGCCGCAGGGTTGGGCGTTGCACGACATCTCGGCGCAGTCGACCAACATGTTCATGTTGTTATCCATGCCGTCGTTGCAGACCTCGGCGGGGGCCGTGAGCTGGTTGGCAGCGCCGGGAGTGAGGGTCAGGGTCTTGGCCCAGTCGGTCGCGTTGTCGTTGCTGTCGACACCGTTGGGGAAGCGGATGAGCGACGACTGCGTCATGCTGTCGTCGTCGGCGGCGAGGGTCGCGTTGCCCTCGGTAACGCCCATCATCGCGCCCTCGTAGCTCATCGCGTCGAGGATCGCGCCGCCGGCGCGCAGGACCACACCGTCGGGGGCGCCGTTCTGGATCGAGTTCATGGCGAGCCAGGGGATGACCGTGGCGCCTGGAGCGATGTTCGGCGTGCCCGGGTCCGCCACGACGAGGTAGGCGCCGGGAGCGAGCGTGCCGGAGAGCTGCACGACGTTGTATTCGGTGTCGTTGTTGCCGTTGATCGGCGCGAGCTCGACGGTCGAGAGGTCGACTGTCGTCATGCCGCGATTGAAGATCTCAACGAACTCAGCCGTGTCGGCGCCCGGGTTGTCATAGTCCACCTCGTTGATCACGAGATCGCCGCAGAGCGGGCTTTGGGCACACTCGGGGTCCGCGCAATCGGTGAACGTGTCGCCGTCATCGTCCATGTTGTTGTCGCAGTCCTCCATCATCGG
>CAITIQ010000251.1 GCA_903892415.1 uncultured delta proteobacterium
TGGCTCATGGCGTTCCTGCGCAAGATGTTCTACGTTTTCCTGGACAGGATTTCCGAAGCACCTCAGCAGACGGACGCCGGAGACTTTCGCCTCGTGGACCGGCGCATTCTCGACCAACTGCGACGGATAGAGGATGCTCAGCCTTACGTGCGAGGGTTGATTTCGGAGCTAGCCTTCAATCAGATAGGAATTCCCTACCAGAGAAATTCGCGCGAGTTCGGAGAAAGCAAGTTTCCCTTGCGCGAGCTCGTCAAGCTGGGTTTCCAGGGTGTGTATTCACACTCCACCGTTCCACTTCGAATCGCAACCTACACCGGGCTTGCCATCGCGCTGTCAACGGCGCTGCTGACAGGGCTGTACGTGATCGGTCGCCTGTTCTGGCCGGATGACTGGCCGCGGGGATTCGCCACCACTACGGTATTGATCCTGTTCGGCATCAGTTTGAACGCGATGTTTCTGGGAATCATCGGTGAGTATGTCGCGAGGATCTATCAGCAGGTACGGCTCCGTCCGACCGTGGTCGTGGAGAGATCCTTGAACCTCGAGGTAAGCGGGGCTGTCTACAAGGATGGCGGACTTCATGGACTTCAATGAAAGCAAGTCGGTCTATCGCGAACGCATAGAGGAGACCCTGGCTTTCTCCGGCAAGGGTCTTGACCACTTCACGCGCGTGAAAGCGCGCTACCTGAGGGATATCGCGCGACAGGAACTCCCGCAACTCCACCATCCGAGGCTGCTGGATGTCGGCTGCGGCCACGGTTATATCCACCCGGATCTGAGCCGCTACGGTTTCGATATTGTCGGTGTCGAGGTTGCCACCGAAGTGCTGCCCATTGCACGCAACGCGAATGCCGAAGTGAACTATCTCGGATTCGACGGCACGACCCTCCCCTTCGCCGACGGTAGTTTCGACGTGGTCACCGCGATATGCGTAATGCACCATGTTCCGCCGGACCAATGGCTGGGGCTGGCGAAGGAGATGAGGCGGATTCTGCGGGCAGGCGGAATCGCTGCGATCTTTGAACACAATCCATACAATCCGGCCACCCGCTACGTGGTGGCGCATAGCGAGTTCGATGACGACGCGGTGCTCCTGTCACCGCCCACGTTGAGCAGGTTGCTGCGTGATGCCGGATTCTCTCGCGTGAAGGCCAGAAGTATCTTGTTTACTCCGTTTGAAGGACGTGTGTTTGACGTGCTCGACAGGTACCTCGGGTGGCTCCCGCTCGGGGCTCAACACTACGCGGTCGGGACCACGAGATGAAGACAGAGGACATGCAGGTTGTACTGCTCGCCGGTGGGCTCGGGACGCGACTTTCGGAAGAGACCGACCGCATGCCTAAGCCCATGGTGTCAATCGGTTCACAACCGATTCTCTGGCACATAATGAAATGCTATTCCCATTTCGGATTCAAGGATTTCATCATCTGTGGCGGATACCGGATCAGCGCGATTATCGAGTATTTCGTGAATTATCGGATGCACACCAGCGATCTGCGGGTTGATATCGGCAGGAACGAAGTATCGTATCTGAACGACTCGCCGGAGGACTGGAAGGTCACCATCATCAACACCGGAGAGCACACCCAGACAGGTGGTCGGCTGCGGCGCGTTCTCCCGCACCTTCGTCCGGATCAGCCCTTCTGCATGACCTATGGCGACGGTCTTTCCAACGTGAACCTCGCCGACGTGGTTGCCTTCCATCTCGCGCGCGGCAACGAGGCGACTCTCACCGCCGTACGCCCGTCAGCCCGATTCGGCTCAACCATCATTGAAGACGGACAGATCACGAGGTTCAGCGAAAAGCCCGTGTCCGGGGAAGGTCATATCAACGGTGGCTTCTTCGTCCTCAACCATTCCGTGATCGACCTGATCGGCGGCGACGATACTGTCTGGGAACGCGGGCCGCTCGAGACATTGGCCGCGCGCGGCACGCTGGGCGCCTTCGTCCACGAGGGCTTCTGGCAGCCGATGGATACACTGCGTGACCGGCGTAGCCTCGAAGAGATATGGAACAGCGGCAACGCGCCATGGAAGCTCTGGTGACCGTGGCCCGCCCGATGCTTGACCGATGTGCCTGGCAAGGCCGCCGGGTGCTGCTGACCGGCCACAGCGGCTTCAAGGGCGCGTGGATGAGCCTGCTGCTTCAGCGGTTGGGGGCGCAGGTCAGTGGCCTGTCGCTGCACCCTCCGTCGGACCCCAACCTTTTCGAGCTTCTTGCGCCGTGGCCGGGCTTGCTGCATCAGATATGCGACATCCGCGACGACGAAGCGCTTGCCGGGTACGTCCGATCTGCAAGCCCTGATATCGTTGTTCATATGGCCGCTCAGGCGCTCGTGCAGTCGGCCTATGCCGAACCGGTGAAGACGATCGCCACCAACGTGATGGGCACCGTCAACCTTCTCGAGCAACTGCGGTACACGCGACCGCCGGCGGCAGTGCTCGTAATCACGAGCGACAAGGTCTACGAAAATCGCGAGGCTGGAGTCGACTTTCCGGAAGACGCTGCACTTGGTGGGTACGATGCGTACTCTGCCTCGAAGGCTGCAGCGGAAATACTGACCTCCGCCTATCGACGCAGCTTCTTCGACAGGATCGGCGTTCCGCTGGCGACAGCGCGCGCGGGGAACGTCATTGGCGGGGGAGACTGGGCACCGAATCGCCTGATACCGGATCTGTGGCGCGCGTACATCGGCAATAAGCAGGTGCTCATGCGCAACCCTTGGGCGGTCCGGCCCTGGCAACACGTACTCGATCCTCTGTACGGTTACCTTCTGTTGCTGCAGCAGTGCATCACGTGCCCTGGCAATGTACCGAACGCCGTGAATTTCGCGCCGTCTCGCGAGCCGGTTCGAACAGTTCTCGAGGTCTCCGAGCGATTCGCAGGGCACCTGGGAGCGGCTGGGTTGTGGCGCACGGACGCATCTGCTGAAACGCCTTACGAGAGCCGGTTTCTGTCGATAGACAGTACCCTGGCTGCAACGTCGCTCGGGTGGCACGCGCGCCTGGAAGTCGATGAAGCGATTCAGTGGAGTGCGGAATGGTACTTGGCGCACGAAGCCGGTCGCGACATGCGTGCGTTCTCGATGCGGCAGATCGATGCCTTTGCGGAGCTTGCAGGCGAACCCGCGCTGCTGGCGACATGAGATCGTGAAGATTCGTGCGCATGCGCGCTGAAGAGCGAGCGTTTGCTGTCGTCGGAGGAGGGCGATGGGCGCGCGTCTTCCTGTCGGTGATGGGCGAATTCGATTTTCCCTATCGAGTCGCTGTCGTGTCATCAGCGAACGCATTGGCGCTGGCTGGCATGCGGGCGGGCCGAGCAGGCGAGATCGAGGTTCTTCCTTCGATCGATGATCTGAGGCGATATGGTCCGATCGCGGCTGCCCTGGTGGTCAACCCGGCTGTATCCCACGCGGATACAGTCTGCCGACTGCTCGAACTGAGTGTTCCAGTGCTCGTCGAGAAGCCGATTGCACTGAAGCTGGGCCAACTGGAGCGCATCTACTCGGCGGCCTCCGCGTCGAGACTTCTGGTGATGCCGGCTCTCACTTTCCTCCACTGCAGCTACCTGCAGAACTTTGCCCGCGCGATCGGCGATTACCGCCATGCTTCACCGACGCGTGTACGCCTTGAGTGGCATGATCCGATCGCGGAGCGGCGTCATGGCGAATACAAGTTCTATGATGTCGGCATCAGCGTGGCCCAGGATGTCATGCCTCATGTTTGGGCGATCCTGGCTGTCACGCTGGATCAGCCAGTGGCTGTGGCAACGGTGCGACGGTGCGCGATCGAGCGTGGCGGGCGTGATGTCCGCTACGCTCTGTCCGTTGACGGCATGGCTTGCGATGTCCACCTTCAACGCGAGGCGACCGCAAGGCGACGGTTCATCGTCTTCGAATGGGACTGCGGAGCGACTCTAGCACTCGATTTCACCGTCGAACCAGGCCTGATTACCGCAGGCGCGCAGTCCTTTAGCGCCGATCCCGAGTGGTACAGTGTCCGACGTCCGGTGCGTCGCCAACTGGACCATTTCATTTCGGAGCTTTCTGGTGCGACTGCCCCTGGCGATTGGCGCAGTGTGGCTGCAATGTGTACATCGCTCGTGGAGCAGTCCGACGACGCATTGAAGCAGGAGCAGGCTGCATTCCTTCATCGCACTCCTTTCGCGGCCTGGAACGATGACATCGCCTATGCCGTGCAGGAAGCGCTGGGTCCGTGGCTGCTGGCGGCCAAGCGGGTTATCCCGGGAGACGGGAGTCAGTTTCGGCATCAACTAGATCAGGTGGTTGGCGACATGCGTTCGCGCAGCGACGCTGACAACTGGTATTCAGCGCTGCAGCCCCTGAAGACCTCGGATGCTCAAGGCGCTTCACAAACCCCCGACTCGTGACCATGACCAAGTACTTCTACGTTTTCTTGACGATCGGCCTTACTGTCTACGGCCAGATCATTATCAAGGCGCGGGCGATGCACCATGCTTCGAGTTTCGAGGGGACACGCTTCCTCGCCGCAATGTTTTTCGATTTCTGGGTCGCGACAGGTCTCGTTGCCGCATTGGCTGCCAGCGCTACCTGGATGATGGCGATCCAGAACAGCGATCTTTCCCTGATCTATCCAGTGATGGCGCTCACGTTCGTGATCGTCCCGCTGCTGGCCGCAACGATGTTCGGTGAAGCTGTCAAGCCGATCCAGATGACTGGCATGTTTCTGATCGTGATCGGAGTGGGTCTGTCCGTCGTCAAATCATGACAACGATAGGAAACAGCCGACATCATTGAAGAGCCGTTCGCCAGGTCACGGTGTGTCCTTGGCAGGCTTGTGCTGGGCTGCTGTCGGTTCCGTGGACACCGACCTAAGCTTCTCGAGCCAATTCGAACTGTACCGGACTGACGTACCCGATGGTCGAGTGTTCAGGACGTGCGCCTTGTGAAGCAGCCGGTCGAGGATGGCAGTGGCCAGCACTTCAGCCTGGGCGGCTCTGCAGCAACCGGTCGCCACTCGTGAGGCCGCTGGTGCGGGCGTGACCTGAATCCGCATCGGGACGGCTACCGAGCGGCTGCACGATGGCGCCGGTCGGCGTGGGCTGCGCTGCGCACCGTACTCCATCCCCTTTGGGCAGCCAGATGACAGTGCATGAAGCGGCGCTGTCATCTGGCTGGCCGCTGCTGCAACCGACCTGCGCAAGGGCATCGACGGTCTGTCGGCGCCGGTGGAACTCCCGCCCTGCATTGCTGTCTATTCGTCAATATCTGCAAAGACAGCCAGCGAGTACCGATTGCAGTGAACGCTGCCACCGTAAAGACCGAAGCTATCGGTGCCAGGCCGGCCGTATCTACAGTGAGCTTCAGGCCGCCAAGACGCCGGCGCCAGGCGCTTGCGACCGACAGGAGCATCCTCGCCCATGAACTTGCGTGATTTCGTCCCGCCAATCGCGATATCCGCAGTTCGCAGGCTGCGGTCTGGGTCCTCGAGAGGACGGTACTCCAGTTACACCCAGGCATTGAATGACTGCACCGAGAGCGGTTACGAGAATGCCGGCATCGTCAATGTCGTCGTCGAAAAGACGAAGCGGTACCGCGATGACCTGTTCGAAAAAAGCATGCCGGTGCAGATGAATGCGACGGTTGCCTACAGCCTCTGTTCGCTTCTTGCGTCGATTGGATCAAGGGAAATAAAGGTGCTTGATTTCGGTGGCGCTGCGGGTGCGCACTATTTTCTGGCGCGTGCCATGCTGCCATCTTCTTGCAGCCTGAACTGGCTGGTCGTCGAAACGCCAGCCATGGCCGAACAAGCCAATCGAATGCTCTCCAGTGACGAACTGCGTTTTTCCTCCGACCTGATCGATGCTGCCAGTTCCATGGGGCGAATAGACCTGCTGCATACCTCTGGAACGCTGCAATGTGTTGACGGCCCGTACGACTATCTGCAGAAACTCATCTCTGCCGATGCCAGTCACATCCTGTTCAACAGGCTCGGATTGACGAAAGGTAACCACGAAGTCATCACGATCCATGAATCGTGGCTTAGCTGGAACGGCCCAGGCTCGATGCCAGGTGGCATCGAAGACAGGAAGGTGCGCTATCCGTTTGTATACCCGAAAGAATCGGTTTTCATGGAAGCCCTATCCGATCGTTACAATGTGATAACGACTTTTGAAGATTCAAGCGGAGTCGTTCCCGTTGATGGTGAGCCGATCATCGGGTTTGGCTTGCTGGCACGACGGAAGGTGTAGAAAGGCGGCCTGACAACCGGTTGCAGCACTCATGAATTCTGGGCCATTGTCGTTCCGGATGCTGAATCGATTGCAGGCGCCGGCGCTCAGCTTTTCAACTCGCAGATATAGCCGCTGTAGCCGATCGGTTCACCGCCGACACGGAACACTTCGGCCTCCTCGTCCAGTCGGGCCCTGATGACATAGTTCGAGCGCAGCACGCGCTCGGCATCGTGGCGGGGCATGAACACGCTCGGGTAGCATACATCCCTGTCGGCGACGTGTGCCGGCAATGGCCCGGGTCCGTTGGACGAGATCCGGGACTTCTGCACGCTGAAAAGCGTATCCACGCCATCGAAA
>CAITIQ010000252.1 GCA_903892415.1 uncultured delta proteobacterium
CCGAGCGTCCGCTCCCGTCCCTCCTCAGGGGCCCGTGCGCAGACCCGATCTCCTCCCATCGAGCCTGAACCGGACCGCCGATCCGTGTCCAAGGGGCCCAGGTTCAGTCCCGCCTTCCGGTCAGATCGCAGTTCGAATTTCCTAAGCGCCCCAACTAAAGCTGGTCCGGCGCGTCTCCGGTCGTTCTACGAGACCGGGGGGTTCGCCGCTGACTCGGAATTCGACTTCTCCGAGGAGCACGCGCCCGCCGACTGGAACTACGAGATTCACGGGCGACCGAAGTACTTTACAATGCGTCGTGAGCCCTGATTGATCTCAGCCCGATCGTTCGCGCAGGATCTATCCGTGAGGAGATTTTCAAGCGGTTGCAGGCGGAAAACCCCGAAGCCAGTGCCGACGCGCTCAAGCGAGACGCCTTCCTCGAGTTTGCGGCCACCTACGTCGAAGAGAGCCACGCAGAGATCATCGCGACGATGGCGCGAGACGGTCTCTCGCCCGAACAGATCGATCGCGAGGTCGAGCTCTTCAAGGCCCAAGGCATGTGGTGACCTAACCGTTTTCGTATCCCACCAAGGCCCGCCCTCCACAAGAGGCGCGGGCTTCGCCATTTGGAGCCACATGTATCGCACGTTGTAAGCAATGCTCGTTGGAGCGTCGGACCCGCCATCTTCGGCACTGCTGAACGCTAATGTTCTTACTACGGCGCAGGTCGGAAGTTGGAACGGGGTGTAATGGGCAATCGTTGAATAGTAATTTTTAATAACTAAGCTGATGGACACGAGAGCGCTGTCATTTTGCCACTTGTAGCCGGACCTTTCCTCGGTATCATCTTGGTATGCGCTGGTTTGGGCTGGTTTGGTTTGGTTTTGGGGTGCAACTAGCCGGGTGCACTGAAGAGACGGTCAACGCGCCTACGTTCGAGGAGCAAGCCAAGATCGCGGCGGAGTTGGACGAGCTGCAATACGTAAGGTGCGGTTCCGCCGCGCTGTCACGGTCAGCACCGAGCCCGCGCCATTCTTGGCTCAAGGCGAGCCGGCCGATCCGGAGCTGGTGGCTGCGGGCGCTTTGGTAATGGAGGAGATCGCGACCAATCTCGCAGATAGCGATTGGCCAATAGAGCCCGAGCCCGGCAAAGTTCGCATGATTGCCGTCAACGGGGATGAAGGAATAGAATGGGAATACGAATTCGACGAAGCGGAGCTGGCTCTATCAGCAAGCCGTTGAACTAGGCTTCAATCGCCCGGACTCGAATGGAGCCGAAGAGGAGGCCCCAGCGCCCGAGCTTGGCAGCGAGCCGGAGTCTTCGCCGCAAGGCTGGTCCAACGGTGTGGACAATCGAGGGCCGCGAAAGATCACCACAACGTGGCCTTTTGACGCTGTAAACTACCGGCGTATTGGAACCCTTCCGAGTGTCCCCGCAGCGTCGACAACAGGCAGTTGCACAGCAGTAGCGGTCGCTAAACGCATTGTACTTACTGCCGCGCATTGTGTGGCTCTGCCCGGATTATCGGTTAACACGTGGGCCTACCAGCCCCGGAGGGTTAACTCGACATTGCCCTACAGCGAAGTCAGTACCAACTTTTTCTGGTATCCGTCCGAGTTCGTGAACGCAGGCTGTCACGTCGACCGCACCCCGACCTGCGCCAAGCATGATTACGCGATACTAGTGTTGCCGGCCGATCCGTTTTCGACTCAGCCGAGTATCCCACCCCTCTATCCCAATGGCCACCCCGGATGGATGGGCTTCACCCCGCCGTCACCTGGTTTTATCGCCAACAATGCAGTACTTCAGAATGCGGGGTATCCGGTCCAAGAACAAGGCTACGGGGCTCCCGCAGCGATGTTCCCACCCGACGGGACCAATCGGCCAGACGAGAGCTTTGTGCTGTATCATGATGCCAGACTCAGCTTTGGCAAGTCCGCTGCGGACAACACCTCAGCCGGCAATCCAAGGACCTGGCGATTGTCCCACGACATTAGCCGGGGTCATAGCGGGGGGCCAGTCTTCTCGAGTACATATCCGGGTGGGGGCCCATACGTTCTGGGGGTGGTTGTTTGGGAGGATTGTCGCGGCCCCTGCGCGCCTGGCGCCGTCAACTATGATGACTATCCCAACGTTGCTCGCAGCCTGGAACCCACGGCGGCCGGCAACATCACCTTTCTCAAGGCAGCCTATCCATGAGGAGCACATGGCGCCTGGCCCCTCTGCTTCTCGCAGCCGCCTGCATCGACTCAGGCACTGAAACCAAAGACCAGCCGTTGGTCGTCCTCGAGTGCGAGGAGGGCTTTCTACCAACTATAACGGTAGGAGCCCGCCAACTCGCCGAAGGGGATTGCATAGATACCGAAGAGGCGACCGTGCTGGAGCTTTGTATTGGCTTCAGACCGCTCAATAAGCCAACCTTGGCCTGTGTGCAGACTGAGGCCGGCGAGCGCTATTGGGTTCGCCATCACGACCAGGAGGTCGGTGTGACTCCGGGTTTTACGCCCTGCTCCGGACCTGATGAATATCCACCTCCTCCTTGCTTCGTTGGAACTTGCGGGACTGAGCGGTACGAGTCTCCCTACTCCAACTGTTCCCAAGAGCTGACCAAGTCGAGGTTGCGCTGCGGCTTTTCTGACTCCGTATGGGATGAGAACTGTTGCCTTCGTCAGTTCTGTATCGATGGTGCATGCGACCCAGGGTTCGTGTGTCGCCTGATAGACGGAGTGAAGTATTCAACCTATCCGTATGCGACGACGGATGCGGACGGTAACGTGGGCTGCGACACCTGGGGCATTCACACTGCCGGGTTTGAAGGCCGTTTTCCCGAATGAGTATTAGCTGGGTCCGCATTGCACGGTACAGCCTGGGGCTTTGCTTCTCAGTGTTACTAGCTGCTCCCGCCTGCGGCGACTCCGACTCAGGCACTGAAACCAAAGACCAGCCGCTGGTCGTCCTCGAGTGCGAGGAGGGCTTTTTACCAACTATAACGGTAGGAGCGCGCCAGCTCGCTGAAGGGGATTGCATTGATACCGAAGAGGCAATTGTGCTGGAGCTTTGTGTCGGCCAGAAAGGCTTTGACAAGCCGACCTTCGCTTGCGTTCAAACCGAAGCTGGCGAGCGCTATTGGGTTCGCAATCACGACCAGCTGCGGGGGGTAACTCCCGGTTTTTCGCCATGCTCCGAGCCCGATGAATCTCCGCCTCCTCCTTGGTTTGTCGGCAACTGCGGACCCAGTCGCTATGACTTCCCGTTCTCCAACTGTTCTCAGGAGCAGACGGAACTGAGGTTGCGCTGTGGCGAGTCCGATTCCGTATGGGACGAGAACTGCTGTCGTCGCCCGTTCTGCGAGAACGGAGCCTGTGAGGCAGGCTTTGTTTGCCGTCCCTTGGATGGCACGGGGTATTCAACGTTCCCCTACGCAACAATCGACGCCGAAGGCGCGATTGTGTGCGACTTCTGGGGCTATCAGAGTGCTAGCGACGACGGCTGCGTCCCTGAATGAGCAGTAGAGACGAGACTCGCCAGTTACTTTGTCCATCGAAGCGACCAATGTCGGTCGTCAGCTGCAACGCCAAGTTGCACGGTCGCGACGTTAGGTGAAGTGCGGATCGTAGCGTGCTCGAATCTCCGCAAGTGCACTGTTCGCCGTTGCGGTGTCGCCGTCTGCGAGCGCCCTGCGGTATTGCCGGCGCAGCCGCGACTCATCAGTTGAGCGCAAAGGGGCTCAGACAGGACGGGAGCTCGGGTCAACCGGATTCGGATCACGAGCGACGATCTCGCCGTCCCTGAACCAGAATGTCTCGCCAAATCCTTGGGGAGTTGCCCCGAGCTTTCGCCATGCCTCCGAAGACAGATGGTCGCTGTCGACGAGAACCAAAGTCGTCGCACTATCCCCCGACAACCGAATCGACTCAATCAGGCCTCGCCCCCGCTTCATTGCGGGGCCGCTCCAGCGCGCAAAGACGAAGAGGATCCCGTTCTCGATGCGCGGAAGTTCCTCAACCTCGCTCGGGACCCAGAGGCGAAAGCGGATGCCCTTCAAAGAGTCAGCGAGTTGCTTCGGAAGCGCGGTAGACGAAGCACCCTGCACGTAAACTCCTCGGTCCGTCCAATAGTAGTTGGGCAGTAGCAGAACTAAGCCGCCTGCGTAGCCTTCTGAATTGCCTTCGCTAAATCGCGTGGCGTCGCTCCCAGCGCGAAGTGCGACCGAACCAGTAGGTCCATCGTCACGCTGGGATCGGACGCCTCCATCTTCGCGACGCGCGATTGACTCGACCCGAGCTTCTTGGCGAGTTCACTCTGCGTCACGCCTTTCGCCAGCCTTCGTTGGCGCAGCGCATCGCTCAGCGCGAGCTTCAGCTCGATCATCGCGGCTTCCGCGTCATCAAGTCCGAGGAACTCCTCGGCGCCGCTCACCCGCCTGCCCGTGGGCGCGCGGCGCGAGCCCTCAGAGAAGCTCGTGCCGACCCGCGGCCTGCGCGCGCTCGTCGTCGATGACCTCGAGAGCTCGCGCCATGTCCTTGTCGAGATGCTCTCCTCGTGGAGCGTCGAGGCCGTGGAAGCGAGCTCCGGCGCCGAAGCGATCGCCCTGCTGCTCCCGCCGACCGCGCCGACGCGCCCGTTCGATCTGGTGCTGCTCGACTGGCGGATGCCGGCGATGAGCGGGCTCGAGGTGGCGCGGTGGATCCGCGATCGCGTCGAGGAGCAGGCGCTCCGCGAGCCGCCGGTTGTGGTGATGGTCACGGCGTTCGACCGCGACCAGCTGCTCGACGAGGCAGGCGGGCTGCCGTTGCCGGCGGTGCTCCATAAGCCGGTCTCCGCCTCGCGTCTGCTCGAGACGCTCGTGGGGCTGCACGTGCCGGCGCGGCTCAAGCTGTCGACCGACCCGATGGCGTCGGTGCTCGCGCGCGCGGCGCCCTTGCGCGGTGCCCACATCCTGGTCGTGGAGGACATCGACACCAACCAGCTGGTGGCGCGTGATCTGCTCGAGCGGTTGGGCATGCGAGCCACCATGGCGAGCGACGGCGAGCAGGCGCTCGCGCTGGTCGAGCAGGCCGCGTTCGACGCCATCCTGATGGATCTGCACATGCCCGTCCTCGACGGCTTCGAGGCGACTCGACAGCTGCGCATGCGCCCGGCGTTGGCGACCATGCCCATCCTCGCCATGACGGCCGCGGTGCTGGCAGACGACGAGGCCGCGTGCCGCGCCGCCGGCATGAACGGACACGTCCCCAAGCCGATCGACCCGTCCGTCCTGGTCGAGTCGCTCCTCGAGTGGGTGCGGCTGCCCCTGGAGAACGCCGGTCGAGCGTCGTGGCTCGTGAAGGCGGCGACGGCCAGCAATCGTCCGCCTGGTCGTTCCATTGGGTATCCGACGGTCGCCGGAGTCGAGAGTGGCGACGTCGCGCTCCGCTTTGGGGACAACGTCGCGCTCTTCGTCCGGGTGCTCGACGGACTAGCCACCGACGCCGAGGCCGAGCTGCGCGCTGCACGGGAGGCCTTGGGCCGCGGCGACACGAACGCCGCGGCCCTGCGCGTGCACGCGCTGCGCGGGCGGCTCGGCAACGTGGGCGCGCGGGCAGCCATGGCGATCGCCGGCGAGTTGGAGGCGGCGCTGCGCTCCGGCGCGCCCGCGCAGGGCGCGGTCGGTCGAGTGGCCCTCGCGCTCCCCAAGCTCGAAGCGGGCCTGCGGGCTTTCGCGCTCGTGGTTGCGGGCACGCAGCTCCGCGCCGACGGTGACGCGCCGGGCGCGCTGCGCCTCCACGAGCAGGCGCAGGAGGTGCTCGCGGGGCGCCCGTTCACCCGACTTCACGGGATGAACCTGTCGTGCATGGGCCGCCTCGCGTGCGACCTGCGCCTGGTCGATCGGGCCCGCGAGCTCAACACCCAGGCCTCGAGAGCCCGCGACGATCTGGGCGACCGTTTTCTCGCTGCGCTCGGCCTCGCCAACCTGGCGCAGCTCGAGCAAGAGGTGAGGAGCTTCCACCGCGCCGAGCAGCTCTACCTGGACGCGATTGACCGCTTAACCAGCGCCCACGAGCCTCAGCACCGAGGGATCTACGAGACGCGGCTCGCGACGCTGTACCTCGAGTGGAGCAGACTCGACGAGGCGCTCGGCTGGCTTGCCACCGCGGAGCGGAGCCTCGGCGAGCTGCACACTCCCACTTCACGCGTCTTTCTCTACGCGGCCTGGTCTTTCGCCGAGGCAAGCGCTGCTCGCGCAGACGTCGCGGCCAAGCGGCTCGAGAGGGCCCGCGCGGTCGCTCAACGCGGCGCACAGGGCGTGACCGGTTTGGCGCTCGAGCTGCTCGGGGGCGCAGTCGAGTTGCTCGCTCCCGCTCCAGATGCGACGGCGATCTCCTTCTGGAGCGACCGGGCGCGAGGGCTCGCCGCCGAGAACGGCCCTCGGTCGCAGATCCAAAACCTCGACGCGCGCTTCGCGTTTCGAACGCTCGCTCATGCGCTGGCGCGCCACCGGCCCACCAGGGGCGCGTCCGTCCTCCGCCTCGGCCCGGACGTCCTGTGGTTCGCCTACGAAGCGGCCGAGTCCGTCGACCTCGCGCGGCGGGGACCGATGCGCCGCATGCTCGCTGCGCTGGTCGACGCGCGCGAACGCGCGCCGGGTCGAACGCTCGATCGGCAGGCGCTCTTCAGCGCTGGCTGGCCAGGCGAGCGCGTCCTCGAAGAGGCCGCCTCGACGCGCGTCCGTGTGGCCGTCGCGACGCTGCGCAAGCTCGGGTTGCGTGAGCCGCTGCTCACGCGGGACGACGGGTATCTCCTCGATCCGGAGGTCGAGCTCCAGCACCTCACCACCCGAGCCGATTCCGCAGCGTCTGGCTGAGCAGCGCGCCGAGCTTTTGGTTGGTGATCGTGTTGGTGTGGTAGTCGCACCCGAGTCCGTCGGCGGGCTCGATCGTGAACTGCAAGGTGCCGCTGTTCGGGTCGGCGAATGCGTCGAGGGCGTCCTCCACCAGTGCCCCGTTGCTCGCGCCCCCGTGCGCCCACGTGATCCCGAGCAGGTAGGCGTCCGGGTGGCGTTGCCGTGCCGTCTCGAGCAAGGCCACGTAGTCCGCGACGAACGCGGCGTTGTCGAGCGGCGCAGAGAAGTCGTTGGTGCCGAGGTTGAACACCACCACCTCGGCGGGAAAACCTGCGGGGTCCCACGTCGGTGTCTCCGAGCCGGTGAAGAGCCGCGGGTAGAGCTCTGGCATCGGCTCGTCGGGGGCGCCGCCATAGTTCTGGTGCACCCCCTTGCCGGAGTAGCAAATCAAGTGAGCCGCTGCTTCGAGCTCGCGCGCCGCGACCAGCGCATAGGTGGAGTACGCCGACTCGGTGTCCGCGGAGAAATCGCAGAGCTCGTCAGGGCCCTCGATGCCGTAGCCGCAGGTGAGCGAGTCCCCGATAAGCTCGATCCGGTGCTGGTACGGGTAAGCGCTGGGCACGATCGCGCTCACGGGCTCGAAGCCCAGGAAGACGTGCGTCCCGAAGAAACCCTCGTTGCGCCGAACGATCTCGATCGTGTGCGGTCCCGCGGACAGGCCCGTGGCG
>CAITIQ010000253.1 GCA_903892415.1 uncultured delta proteobacterium
AGCCTCCACGGCAGCGAGCACACCCACTGCCGCACCGGCACCTCGGGGATCACCTTCTCGACGAGGTGCACCGCCGTGTCCGACATGCGGCGTCCGAGGCAAGAGGGGCAGAAACCTCGACGTTTGCAGGAGAAGGCGACGAGCCGCTCCAAGCCGCACCGCTCGCAGCCGACGCGCACGCAGCCGTACTCGAGCAGACCAGCCGTGCAGGTAGCCCTTCGCCTCGTGTGTCACGCGGCGGACCCTAGCACGGCGAGTCAGCCCCCGACGGCCTCCAAGAAGCGCTCGAGTATCGTGCGTTCTTCGCCGTCGTCGAAGCGGACGCGTAGCGAAGTCTCGCCGCCTTGCGCCGAGCTGTCGAGCACCACCCCGGCGCCGAACTTCTTGTGCCGGACGCGCCGAACGACAGCCACGCGGGTGCTCTGCACCACGATGTCCATCACGCTGGCCACGTAGAAGATCGCGTTGGACGCCTCGTTCCCGTAGTAGCCGGTGGGGCTGAAGAGCTCGGCGCCGATCTGCACGCCGCTCTCCCAGCTGCCCAGCAGGTGCACCACGAACGGCGGACCGTTCGCAGCTTCGAGCTCTTGCTCCACGTCCTCCAGGGTCGCTTCGTGGAGCTTCGAACGAATACGCGCAATCTCCTTGCGACTCGGCGCTCTTTCCAGGCGGACGCTCACGAATTCCTCGCCCTCGTCCTCGCCGACGATCGCGAGGCAGTGGACGAGCTCCACGGCAAGCGAGGCGGACAGCGCCGCGCGCGCGACGTCCCGATCTCGCCCCTTCAAATCGCGCAAGAGCTCCTTGTCGACGTTGCGCACGCTCGGGGCGCCGGCGGCTGTTTCGTATTGGTGGAGGCAAGGGATGCGCAGCACGGCGCCGCCGTCGCATAGCGCCGGGTCGCGCGCCGCTTCCGCAAAGAGCGCGTAGAAGCCATCGCTGGCGGGCGACCGAGCCGGCTTCGCGGGTGCTTTCGACTTCCCCAGCCGGAGCGCGTAGCTCAGGGTCACGCGGTGACCGCGGGAGACGTTCGTGATCTGGTGGTCGACATCCGCGAAGAACGCCGCCCACGCGAGAGCGCCCGGCTCGGCCGCGATGTCGCTCGCGAAGTCGAAGACGGCTTCGGTGGCGCCTTGCTCCAGCGCGAGCTCACCACCCTGGAACGGAAATGGGACGCAGACGACCAGCGAGCCGAACATCCGGTCGCCCCGCGGCGTGTCCTTGTGGCGGACGAAGTGGCCATCGACCCCATAGACGTTGATGGAAAGCAGCTCAGCGACGAGGCGCGCGGGCTCGTCCGGCAAGAGCGCCAAGCGAGTCGCTTCGAGCACCTCGCTCGGGTCGAAGCCAACGACTTCGAAAGGCTGATCTCGCGCGCTGAGCTGCAGCGCGTGCCGGATGTCGCGATCGATCCGAGTCTCCCGGCCAGCGCCAAACGGCGCCGGCGTCATTCTGGCCATCAAGGTCGAGAGCCCGCGCTTGCTCGGGACTCCCTTGCTGGTGAGCAATTCGATCGACTCGGCACCCGCGAAGCGAATGGCCAGCCCCCCCGCGAGCCGCTGCCGACCTCCGCAGGCGATCGGCGGCAGAGCTTCAGTGACGGCGTCGGCCAGCCTTTCGAGTATCGAGCCCACGGCAGGCCATTATCGTTGCCCGCGCGCGCTTCGTCGAGCGCTTAGGAAATTCGAACTGCGATCTGACCGGAGGGCGGGACTGAACCTGGGCCCCTTGGACACGGATCGGCGGTCCGGTTCAGGCTCGATGGGAGGAGATCGGGTCTGCGCACGGGCCCCTGAGGAGGGACGGGAGCGGACGCTCGGACCTCAGGATGGACGGGTTCCCTGACG
>CAITIQ010000254.1 GCA_903892415.1 uncultured delta proteobacterium
GCTGGTGGAAATGGTATTGGGATCGTCGGCCATGGGCTCTCTCCTCGAGCGCCGTGGACAATCCACGCGCTGAAGGAGAAGGGGGCCGTCGACAAAACTACCGGCCTAGCGGCTTAGCCTACCGCGCGAGCGGTTTAGTACTTTCTCTGTTTTGAGACACGCGCAAACCGACCGGCCCGCTGACAAGGCAGCCGGTCGCCGATGACGCGAATGGGCTGGATCCATTCCTGAGGTTCAGAGAGGCGCTCGCACGATTACAGCACGCCGAATTTGGAGGCTCCATGGCGGCTTCACTTGCTGCGGCCGTGAGCGACGTCGTTGCATCGCCATGGGCCTAGTGAAAGTTCGCCTGGAAGGTCTGCGCCGTCAGCGACACATCGGCGTCAAGTGGCGGGTGGAGCTCGAATGCCTTCGGCTCGCGCGAGAAGTCCCAAAGTCGCAACAGCCGCCATTCGGCGCGCCGCTCGTTAGCGACCTCCAGCTCATCTCGGGAAATGAAGAATGGTGTCCGCTCCCAGCCATTGGTCGTCTTGACCTCGACAAGCCGAGCTCGACCATCAGGCTCAAAGCTGGCGATGTCGTACCCAGCCCCGTCACCGTCTTCCTCGGCGACCCAACGCACCCTGCGGGCCAGGTCGTCTCGGTTGTGCTGGATCAGCACGGCGCGCTCATGTTGAAGCGCCCGCTCCTCGCCGGCGCGTCCCAGCGCACGATTGCGCTCATCCCTGCCGGCGACATCGACTTTGCGGGCGATGAGCTGCATGCGTTCAAGTTCTTCCGGGGCGGCTGGTTGGAAAACGTCGGCGGTGTTCCGACCCAAAGCGCCGTATCCTCGCGAAGCCCGGGTCCATGTTTCCACCCAGGTTCGCGTCCGATCCAATGCGCGTTTCGGGCAAGCCAGCGCGCCACGGCATCAACGAGGCTCATCTGGAAGTTGAAGGCTGGCCTATAGCGCTGGATCCAGATCTCCCCGAGCCCCTTCAAGACGGCGCTGATATTCTGGTGCTTGAACTCGATGGCCCCTTCGGGAAGGTTCTGCAGCAGCGGAAGGAGCGCACGTCGATAGGCAGCCTTGTTGTACCGACGCCCCGCGACTTCCTCCGCGAACATCGCGAAATAGCTTTCGACGGCCAGGTCGTTTTCGGCATCGCTCCAGGGACCGCTCGACATCGAAACGCTTCAGCAGACCAGTTGAGCGACGCGTTCAACGTCGCTGCACGTGCAGCCAACGCGACTTGGCGAGTTCAAACAGACCACAACCGACTGAAGCGGGCCACATCCGTCGCTCAAGCGGGGCACTGGTGGGGCACGATGTTTTTCGGTGATTGTCGAGGGGACCGTAACCCCTTGAAAGTGTTGGTCGGAGCGGCGGGATTCGAACCCACGACCCCTAGTCCCCCAGACTAGTGCGCTAACCGGGCTGCGCCACGCTCCGCCAATTCAGGAGCGCCCTTATAGGCACCTCACCCGGTTAGGGCAACCAGCGTTGAACGACTGACTTTCTTTAGCGTTGTTGGACGCCGGCCATGCCCAGACGTGTCCGCATGCTCGGTGGCCGGCGTCCAACAACGCCGAGTGTAGGGAACCGCGGGAGACGGGTGGGAGCGCGCTATGGGGATA
>CAITIQ010000255.1 GCA_903892415.1 uncultured delta proteobacterium
CGCAACGCTCGAGGCCGAAGAGCAAGCGAACAACGTAGTGTCGAACCCCGCGACCTTTCACAACGTGAGCGCGGTCTCCAGCAACTTCACCGGCGACGGTGAGCGGGTGGGGATGATCGAGCCGGGTGTATGCAAGATTCGCGAGAACCATCCGCTTGTGGCAGCGACAGTTAACTACAGCAATGCGGGAGCCAATTGCTCCACCTCAGCGGACTGTACGGCAGCAAAATGCGGCAACGCTGACATCCCGCACGCCTGCGTGAGCGGTAAGTGTCGGGATGGTCATGGCACCGCGACCACCAGTGTGCTCACCCGCTTCATTCCGGATGCCGCCGTTTGGTATCCCAATGGTGGAACCGCGCCCCAAGGGCCTGTTTGTACCCGCCAGATCACCACCACGTATGACTATCTGAGAACCAGCTTGGTGAGGTACGCCAACGAGAGCTACACGTGCGACGACGACACCTCCACGACGATGTCTCCAACCGATGGTGTCGTGCAAGATTACTTTTCTCGGGCATCCAACTTCTTCATCACCAAGGCTGCCGGAAATCGCGGCGAAGGGTCCGCCGCTTGCAAGTTTAGTTGGAATTCGCTTTGCGTCGGCTCCATCGACGCCGAACAGGAATTGTCCTGCTTCAGCTCGACTGACAATCCATTTTTCGGCGGAGGCTCTGCCCTTGAGATTGATCGCGAAGAACCGGATGTGATGGCCTACGGAGGCCAGGGAGGTCTCTCGTGTCCAGGTGTATCTGAATTGGACACTATGACCGTGGCAGTGCCGAGCTCCATCGCCGCAACGGTTGGCACCAATGGCACGAGTTACGCGGCTCCGGCCATGCTTGGCATGGCGGTGTTGCTCGATGAGTATTGTGACTCACTGAACCTCAATTGGAACTCGGTTGGCTATCGCTCGGTGTTGCGCACGGCGGGCTACGTCTCCAACCCGGACGGTTGGAAGTATTCGACGCTCCAGGATGGTTCGACGCAAGCGGGCGACCACGCGGACGGCGGCGGCGCAGTATTTCTCGATTCGGCGATCAAGTTCTGCAACCCGCCGCCCAGCACGACAGAAGAATGGGGCGTTAGGCAAACTTTTGTTTATCCAGACAAAGACGGCTCGACCACCAACGTCCCCAACACCACGCCGGCCTACCCCGATGCGCCGCCCCAGTCAGCGCCGCAGAACCAAGGCCTTCAGCCATCGAGTTCGCTCACCGGCTATCGCTGGAAGGACCTTTGGGACGGCTTGCCCAGCACCTATGCCGCCGGTACGCGCATTCGAGCAACGTTCTCGTGGGAGGCCTGCGTGCTCTCCAACGACACGGCAGCAACTCGCACCGTCCCGACCGATTTTGATCTGTTTCTCTACAACCGCACCCGCGGTGAAGGCCTCTACGCCTCGCAAACCGACGACGACGTGAACGAGGGCTTTGACGTGGTGGTGCCGGCGAACTGGACTGGCGACTACGATCTGATCTTGATCTGGCCCGATGGCAGCACCGGCTGCAACGGTGTCGAGCGCACGGCCCTCAGCTGGTACGTGAAGAAGCCATGAGCGCGCTCCGACTAGCGTTTGCTTTGTGCTTGCTCGCTGGCTGTTCCGAGGTTGAGGTGGATTGCCGCAGCCTCTCGAATGAGGGCTGCTGGGATGAGACCGAAGAGTGCCGGTGGGCCGGTTCCGCGTGGGGTTGTCTCCATGTTTGTGCGGGACAAGCCGATTGCGAAGCAGGACATGTGTGCCAGTTGACTGGCTATGAGCCGGAGAAGGATGATCTCGAAGAAGGCAACGCTCTGGCTGAGCTGTGTCGAGACGAGGCGTGGGTGGAGGAGTCCTCCTCCTCCCAGTAGCGACGGCGGTGATGAAGCGCAGCGGGCACTCGGTCGCTGCGCGTTA
>CAITIQ010000256.1 GCA_903892415.1 uncultured delta proteobacterium
CGAATCGGACCAATGAGATTCCACTCGCTCGCCAAGCCTCGACCTCTGCGCGCTTCTCGCTCTTGCTCCTCGTTCGAACCATGCCGAGAGTCTCGCGCTTGCTGAAGAGCCTTGCGATACGGGGTCCGTGCAGCGCTTACCTTTGAGGTCGAGCAGCGCCTTGTCTTCGCTGGCGACGGTGCCGCCGACGAAGGCGCCAAGCGGCGAGAACAGCGAATCCCCCGCCTTCTCGAAGTTGCCGATACCCAGGCCAGTGTTGATCCCGAGGAAGACCGGCTCGGCTACCTGAAACGCAACATCGACGGGCAGGCCCGCCGTCGCGACGCCCGCTTGCGTCGGTGAAGACGAAACACCAGCCAACCCGCCGATCGCGTTACCGCCGTTTACCGGGAAGAACCCGGACAGCGCGACGCCCGTGTCGATCCGAACGATATCGCCAAGTCGCAACAGGATGGGCAGCTTGCCTGTGAGGTGGATGAGGTCGATTGAACTTGAAGAACACCGAACTCAATATGCGCGAGCGAAGCGCCGAACTCGGGGGCCAGCGTCATCTCCGGCAACGTGAGAGGCCTCTCGACGTATTGCACGGGCAATCCCTCGCTCGAGGAGGACGGCTCCGGGATGGGCGCGCGATTCGGCGTTGAGAGGTCTTGAGCATGAGCCAGCTGGCTCGCTCCGAGCGTGAAAGCAGCAGCGCTCGCGGCGATCGCAAGCCGGGGAATGGTCATTGCGTTTCTCATGCGTCGGACGCTAGCTCGGGCTCCTCCTGCGAGACCAGCTGTGCGCACGATTGCGGCATAATCGCAGGGGTCTTCGCTGCGAGCACCTGGTCACCGCGTTAGGGGTCGGGTCTATGCTAGGGTCCGCCTGCGATGCGCGTCCTGGAAGAGCAACCCTGTTGCTTGCTCACAGCTTTCGACCGAGTGATTGTCACGGCTTGGTCGCCCAAACCCTCGGATGAGGCCGCTATTTCGACGCTGCTCGATGCGCTGCTGCTAGAGGCCAGACGCCAAGGTAAGGTCGCCCTGCTCGTGGCGCTGCAGTACGATTCGCCACTTCCTTCGGAGGGCGTGCGCCGTAAGGTTCAGCGAGAGCTACGCAAGGTGGATCCGTTCGTGATCTGTGGCGCAACGGTGATCGACAAAGCTGGCTTTCGAGCTTCGACATTTCGCGCGGTGGTCGCCGGGATGCAGCGTCTGTCGCGTCCCAAACACCCGGAGCAGGTATTTGCCCGGCCGGAGCAGGGTGTGGAGTTCATCCGCACGCAACTCAGTCTCGCTGGCTTCGCGCCGCCGGAGGCCGCTGACCTCTTGAACCACTATCGCGCGACCACCGAACGAGCTTGCGCGCTCGGCCGCTGAAGGTTGTCCGTACGCTTGAGCGCAAGAGCTACGGGCCCGGCGGCGGATCGTTAGGCAGTTCGCATTCGCCCAGCGCCGCGACGTTTTGCCCTTCGGCAGCTGCGCCACAGGCGTTGTCGTAGTCCTCCCCATTGCAGCCGCAAACCGGCACGTAGGCGATTGGGCAGGTGGTGGGGATGGTTTTGCAGACACCCGTCGCCTCAGCGTCGAAACAGCCGCCGACTCCTAGCTGACAGAAGGTCCCGTTGGGGCAGGAGTCCGGCGTCGTCGTACAGGCGCAGCTGCCTTCCGCGAACACCTGAACCTGCGCCATCGCAGCATGACACGGACTGTCGTACTCGAGGCCGTCGCAGCCACAAACCAGGCTTTTCACCTCGTCAATGCAGCCTTCAGGGACGGGCTGGCAGCTGCCTTCAGCTGTGCCCAACACGCACGCTCCCAAGGGTAGCTCGCAATAATTGCCAGCTCCACAGCCAGCACCGCAACCCACGACCGGCTCTTCACAAACGCCCTCAAAGGCTACTGAGGTGCCTGCCTGAGCTGCGACACAGGCGTTCTCGTAGTCATCGCCATCGCAACCACAAACCGGAACGTAGGCGACCGGGCAGGTGGTGGGGATGGATCTACAGACACCCGTCGGCGCAGAGTCGAAACAGCCTCCGACTCCTAGCTCACAGAAGGTTCCGTTGGGACAGGAGTCGGGGCTCGTCGTGCAGGCGCAGCTGCCTTCCGCGAACACCTGAACCTGCGCCATCGCAGCATGACAGGGGCTGTCGTACTCGATACCGTCACAGCCACAAACTGGGCTTTTTACCTCGTCGATGCAGCCTTCAGGTATGGGCTGGCAGCTGCCTTCAGCCGTGCCCAATACGCAAGCGCCCGTGGGTAGCTCGCAATACTCACCGTCGCCACAGCTAGCACCACAGCCTACGACCGGCTCGGGTTCCGGCTGCTCTTCACATGGCCCCTCGAAGGCTACCGCGGTGCCAGCCTGCGCTGCCACACAGGCGCTCTCGTGGGTTTCGCCGTCGCAGCCACACACCTCGAGCACGGCACTCGTGCAACCCTCCGGGCGCGGCTTGCACGCGCTCGGGATTGGCGTGGGGAGCAAGCACGCCCCGACCGCCAGCGGGCAATACTCTGACTTGGCGCAGTCCGCGTCGGTGCTGCACGTGGAGTCGATGCATCCCGACCACAGCACCGCGACGACCGGCCCGACTGCCAACAAGAGACCGAAGTGGAGACCGAACCCGAGACGCTTGGATGGTCTCGGAGCTTGCTTTTGGGGTGGGAACGAGTGCGACAAGCCCGCCATTTTAAGCGCCGTGCTTCGAGTGCGTCCACCAAAATTAGCGGCGAAACGGCGGTTTCACGCTTTCTTGCGGCGCGTGCACTGAAGAACAGCGGCCACGAGGTGAGCGTGTGGGCGTGGAAAAAATGCGTTTGAGCCGCCTCCCTCGCGCCAATGGGAATGACTCGTGCCAAAGTCGAAGGGCATGGGGCCTACGGCCGTCCTTCCCCCAGAGGGCCCGAGTCATTCTGTTTGCTGCATCCGCCTTCGGCGGAATGACTCGTGCCAAGTCGAAGGGCATGGGGCCTACGGCCGTCCTTCCCCCAGAGGGCCCGAGTCATTCTGTTTGCTGCATCCGCCTTCGGCGGAATGACTCGTGCCAAAGTCGAAGGGCATGGGGCCTACG
>CAITIQ010000257.1 GCA_903892415.1 uncultured delta proteobacterium
AGCGCCAGAGGGAGCCCGAAGGGCGACCGTCGGCGATCGTCAGGTGCAACGCCTTGTTGGGCGGCATCGTGCGGCCCGTCATCGGGACTTTCGTGCACATGTCTGGCCACACGTGAGGGCCTGTCGCGGGCCGACGTTCAGACCTCGATGGTACCGCATGGCTTGCTCACCATCCCCGAAGCGGAATCACTCCGCCGATGGGCCGCTGGTTGTGGGGATCGTCTGGATAGCGGGTTCCCGCGCCCTGGCCCCACATGACGCGCAAGAATTTGCCGTGCGTACGGGACCACGATGCGCCCCAGGCGTTGATCCTGGTCACGAGCGTCTTGGCCCGGTCGACGCACCTGGCGCCGTTCTGCTTCCACTCAAGAATGTCGAGCGTGGCCTTCGTCATGGCCTTGGCCGCGACCGTGATTCGCGGCCCGAAGACGAGCTCAAGACCGTTCTGACCTGTGAGTGCGTGGCTGATGCCCGGGTAGCCACCATTGCAAGAATAGAAAATGAGCGCTCTCGGAAAGTTGATCTGCGCCGCGATGAGGGACGCTAGGTCATGCCAACGGACGGAGTCATTTCGAACAAGGAACCCGCTGAGTGACTGGTGTCCGTGTGCTCCGATGATCAGGACATCGGGGATTTGAGATCCCTGGCAGAGATTGTAAATTCGGGCCCGCAGATGATTAGCATCGATTGCGTCCTGGGTCGTGATGGACCGAGAGTGAGCGCCCCAAGCAGTGAGCCCATTGCTGAGGAACGCGGCAGCTGGATCGCCAATGTTGAAGCAGTCGATGTAGTGCACGTGAAATATGCCAATGCCGTGCCGGATCGCGCGTCGTCGCGCTCGGCGTTCACGTTTTCGACGGCGTCGGTTTCGTTCTGCGCGAAGAGCCCCTGTCCGCCCAACTACTGTTACACGGCGTCCTTCACGGCCTGACAAAGTAACTGGCGAGGTCGGTCGTCGCCAATGAGGCCTCCGCGGCCGCTCCCTTTGACCATCTCTCCTCCGCCCTTGGCTCGCGTCACCGGCCTACGGAGCCAGCGCAGGTGGTTCTTGGCAGGGGACCCATGCGCTGGCTTGAGGCCGCCGCCACCCCGACACGATTGTGCGCCCGCGCGTCGGCCGCGGACCGACGCCATCCTTGGCGATCCTTGGCGATCCTTGGCCACCAAGGCCCGAGCTCCGCACGGTGAGCTCCGTCTCGCATTCCCCAAGGCCTGAGCTGCTCGAGCAGGGCGCGCAAAAGGCCACGCTCTCTGGGGTGAGGCGTCGAGCAAGGTCTTGTGCCCAGCGACAGTTACATCTCCCCATCGTGTTGCCCACGTGCCGAGGCTACCAAGCGTGCCCACCGCCGCTTCGACGTCACCGTCCTGTCGTGCCCCCATCGTCCTGGTCTGCGTCACCGAGCCACCCGGTCCGTGACGGCAGCCACCCGGGCCACGTCACCAACCGTCCCGGAGCGTGTTCCCAGGGTCCTGGACAGTGTCATCACCTAGGCAACCCGGACAGTGTCACCGAGGCACCCGGTCTAGCGCGCCGCCTGAGGTCGCGGTCGCACCTCTCCAAGACCCTTTCAACAGGGTCCCAACGACTTTCCGTGTCTCCCGGACCCTGTTGAATGGCTCAAAAAGAGACAGTCGGGTCTTTTTGACCCTTTCAACAGGGTCCCAACGACTTTCCGCCTCTCCCGGACCCTGTTGAATGGCTCAAAACGAGACAGTCGGGTCTTTTTGACCCTCTCAACAGGGTCCCAACGACTTTTCGTGTCTCCCGGACCCTGTTGAATGGCTCAAAAAGAGACAGTCGGGTCTTTTTGACCCTCTCAACAGGGTCCCAACGACTTTCCGTGTCTCCCGGACCCTGTTGAATGGCTCAAAACGAGACAGTCGTGTCTCTAGGACCCTTTCAACAGGGTCCAAAAGACCGGGTGTGTCAAAAGAGACCCATTCAACAGGGTCCAGGAGACTTTCGAAGTCTCCAGGACCCATTCAACAGGGTCGGGACGACGTCGCACTGTCTCAACCAGCCTGTTGAGAGGGTCTGAGCGCTACGGGGAATCGCTAACTGCCTGTTGTCTCGGGGCTTTGCGAGCCGTGGAGGAAAATCGACAGGGGTCGCGTCGATTCTGATCAAAAGCGAGAGCGATTTTTGGCTTCTCCCTTTGAGGGCAGGAAGTAGGGGCGCTGCCGAGCGTGAGCGGGTTGCTCGCGCAGGCGGCGCTTTGTCCGAGCCCTACGTGGAGAGACCATCATGTCGAACAGCATCCCCGGCGGCGTCACGATCCCTGGCGACAACACGACGCCGAGCGTCACCGCGCCGACCTTGAGCGGCACCATCCCGGCGAGCCGGATGAGGCCGGCCTTTGAGGCGACCATCGAGGAGATCGAAGCGATCCCGGACCAAGCGGCGATGAAGATGTTCACGGACATCGGCGCCGTGACCATCCGCGTGCTCGCGTACCTGCCGTCGATCGCGACGCTACGGTCAGAGCTGATCCAGCTGCGCGGCTTCGAGGTGCAGAAGCTGGACGACCTCGAGCGCTACACGCTCGCAGCGGCGCAGGCTCACGCGAACTTCACCATCACCAGCGCCCCGTCGACCTCGATGCAGGAGCTCGACGCCGAACTCACCAAGGTGCGCACCAGCCTGATCTCGATGGCGATCGCCCTCGAGAACTACGGACTGATGGACGCAACGACGGTGAAGAACCTGCGCAACCCGAACGGCTTTCAGAACCTCGCGTTTGACGTGACCTCGCTCGTGGGGCTGTTCCGCAAGAACTGGGAAGCCATCGCGTCGAAGAGCCCGATCACCGAGGCCTCGTTGATCGAAGCAGAGGATCTCGCGCTCCGCATGATGGTGGCGATCGGCGTCAAGGGCCGCGCACCGGAGACCATCAGCGCCGCCTCGCTCACGCGCCGCAAGGCGCTCACGCTGTTCGTCCGGGCGTACGACGAAGTCCGTCGCGGCGTCACCTTCCTGCGCTGGTACCAAGACGACGTTGAGTCGTTTACCCCGAGCCTCGCGCCCAACAAAAGTCGGCGCACCGAGACCAAAGAGGAAGAACTCGCGCCAGAGCTACCGGTCGTCGCTGCGGTCCCTGCCGGCTCGACCCAGCCGGTCGTGAACGCGGGCACCATCGGCTTGCCCTCGGACGAGCCGGTCGGTCGGGGCTGATCATGACGCCGAGCCTTCACCTCGGCATCGCACGACCCCTCAGCCTGAAGAAAGAGGTGACGCCGGCTCGGCTGCCGGCGCACCACCTCGTCACTCACGGCGTCGTGGTCGGCATGACCGGAACGATGACATTGTGCAGCACCTTATCAAGTGTTTGAATTCATACGCTTCGCATTGTTCACTTTGAGCGTGACGGGAGTTTCGAAGCGCCGCTCTGGA
>CAITIQ010000258.1 GCA_903892415.1 uncultured delta proteobacterium
AGTGCGAGGGGTCGTCGACCGTCTCCTCAAGGTCCTCGTCGCGGTACTCGCCTCGGCTCAGCCCTACGACCGCGCCAAGCGGCCTGTGCAAAGCCTCGCGATCGCGGCTTGACGAACGGTAGGGAGTCCGTGCCCGCTCTCGTCCCCGGCTTGCGAAGCAAGTCCGGGGATCCCCAACGTCAGCACTTGACCTCCACAATAACTGACGTCATATTCCGTTTGTGCCCCGCTTACGCGATCCCGAAGCCCGCGCAGTCGAGCGACGCGCTCAGATTTTGAGCGAGGCGGTCAAGGTGTTCGGCGAGAAGGGGTTCCACGGCGCCAACATCGCGGACATCGCGAAGCGCACCGGCTTGGGGCACGGCACGTTTTACCGCTACTTCAAGAACAAGCTCGACATCTTCGACGCCGTGATCGGAACCATCACCAGCGCCATCGCGGCGATGGTCGTGGACGAGGGCGCGAACGAGTCGAACACGCTTGACGAATACAGGTCCCAGCTGGATCGCATCGGGCGCAAGTTCTTGACCATCTTCGAGGAGCATGAGGCGCTGGCGCGCTTGGTTTTCCACGAGGGACTGACGGTGGACCCAAAGCTCACGCGCAAGGTCCGCGACGCGATGGAGCTGTTCGCGGAGCTGACCCGCGCCTACCTCGAGAACGGTAAGCGCAAGGGCTTCCTGCGCGAGGATCTCGACACCGAGATCACAGCCCGGGCGATCAACGCGATCATCTTCGAGAGCATCGAGCAAGTCTCGGGCAGCAAGAGCCCAGCCGTGGTCGGCGAGCGATGGCGTAAGGCGGTGATCCGCCTGATGCTCGATGGCATCCGCAGCGAGAGTTCGCTGCCGAAGAAGAAGTAGTAAGGGCCGCCTGTGCGAGGGGTCCAATTGCGTGTGCTTAAAAACGGAATGACATGTCATTCATGAAGGAGAAGGCGATGGTTGCTCAGGTGTTTGTGGGTGGGTTGGGGGCTCGTGAAGAGGTTGCGCCGCGAACGTTGGGGCTCGACGATCTGGCTGGGCACACCGAGGACGAACTGGAGTCGCTGTATCGCGCGGGCTCGGTACCGGCGGATTTCTTCGAGCGACAAGGCCGTCCCAAGGGGCGGATGTTGGCGGTGCGGCGTCTCGATCGCGGCGCGCCGTTCGATCTCTTGCGCAGCTTCGCCGGGAGCCTGCGCTTCCCGTGGGGCGGCAAGAGCTTCTTCCGCGTGGCGCACGACCAAGGGCGAGGCATCAACCGCGTGCGGCTCGGTCCTGCGCGCTTCGAGTGGTATCCGTTCGATACGCGCGTGGAAACGAGCTTGGTGGATGGGCGACCGACGGTGCTGCTCGACTACGACAAGCCCGAGAACCCGTTCTTCATACGCCGTATCCGCGACGAGATCCGCGAGCTCGAGCCTGGGTTGTTCTTGGGCCCGGCGATGTGGAAGGACGACCGCGGCGGCGCGGCGCACGTGCTTTGGTTCGCGCTCGATTTTCGTGACCCGGAGCCGAGCTGATGCGCGACGTAGCGCTCGTGACTGGCGCCGGGAGCGGCATTGGGCTGGAGATCGTGCGCGCCCTGTTTCGACGCGGGGTGCGCGTGCTCGGCGTCGCGCTCGGACAGTCTGAGCTCGACGACCTCGCGCGTGAGGCTCGCGAAAGCGGCGCCCAGCTGGACACGCTGGCCATCGACCTAACGCAGGCGGGCGCCGTGGAGCAGGTGTTGTCGCACGCCGCGGCGGGCGGCCTGCAGGTCAGAACGCTCGTCAACTGCGCCGGCATCGGCCTCTACGGTGAGCACCTGTCGCTCGATGACGCCGCGGTTGCGCGCATGGTCGCGCTCAACATCGGCGCGCTGACTGAGCTCTCCACCAAGCTCGCGCGCTCCATGGTCGCGCGCGGTCACGGCCAGATCCTGAACGTGGCCTCCACGGCCGCCTTCCAGCCGCTGCCCAGATTGTGCGCGTACTCCGCGACCAAACACTACGTCGCCGCCTTCACGCTCGGTCTGGCCGAGGAGCTGCGCGGTACCGGCGTGAGCGTCTCGCTGCTTTGTCCCGGCACCACCAACACGCCCTTCATCCAGAGCGCGGGCATCGCGAGCGGCACCCGCACCAACCGGCTCGCGCAGCGCCTTTCGATGACACCCGAAGACGTCGCCCAAGCAGCGATGTCCGCCCTTGATGGCCCGCGCGGCTTCGTCGTTGCGGGCCGCCTCAACCGCGCCCACTACGCCCTCTCACGCCTGCTGCCCCCGCGTGCGCTCATGCGAGCGTTCGAACGCGTGACCCGCGCGACCAGCTGAGCTCCTCGGTGGGCCCTGCGTGAGCGCGCCGCCTCGCCACGCGAGCGGACGGGCGCCGAACAAGCTCACCAATTCAGCCGAACCACGAGCGCGTCCGCTTCGCGCGCGTGGCTCGCGCGGACATTGCGTTCCCCCGTCATTGCGATCAGGTAGCGAAAAATCTCCGCCACCGTGGCTCGAGCCTGCGGCGTCTCGACGTAGAGGTGATTCGCCAGGCTGAGCACTGCGGCGGTCTCATCGAGGTGGACGATCTCCAGCGTGCCGTGGCTGTGTTGCACCTCCCATAGCGCTGGCGACCGTTCGATCAAACGTCGGGCATTGACCATGCGCAGGAGCACCGATTGGATGCGCCCAAAGCCGAGGCGGACTTGGGCGTGCAAGTGCTCGTTGTAGCGCTCGCGGTCCCGCCTCGCCGGCCCCTCCCAGATCGCGGTGCACCAATCCACTACGAAGCTCACCGGTATGCGCGCTGGCAACGCCTGTCCGGGCGCCGTGACCCTTCGCGTCGGTTCCGGCAACAGCCCGAGCACGCTGCTGAGCGCGGCATCTCCGCCCAACTGCAGCACAGCGTCACGATACGCCGCGATGGTTGTGCTCTTGCAGTGCGGCGTCTCCCCCGGCCCACCTCGCGTCGTCCCCACCATTATCCCTCCGTCACCAACATTCGCCGATCTCCATTCTCCGCCTCTCCCTCCGCCCCGTAAACGCGCCCGCTCTCCCTCTCCCTCCGCCTCTCCCTCTGCCCGTAAACGTGCCCGTGCCCGTGACCGTGCCCGCTCTCCCTCTCCCCCCTACTTTTGTACTTCCCCCGTCTTCAAATCCAACTTCAATTCCCGCAGTATCTCCGGCTCCGCGCACACCACCTGCGGCTTGGAACCTTTCACTTCCTTCTCGATCAAGGCCGCGAGTTTCTTAGCGTCGTTGAAGGACGGCGCGAGGCCGCTGAAGAACTTCTGGCCGTAATCTTTGGTGACGACGAAGCGCACGTCTTTGAACTCGGTGTGGCCTTTGAGGGCTTTGCGTGAGAGCGGGAAGTCGTAGTCGTCGGGGGTGACTTTGGTGAAGCCATACAGCACGACGACGTTGGTCTTGCACTTCGGTCCACCGGCCTTCGGAGGCGCCTTCTTCGGCTTACCGCTCGCGGCTGGAGCGCTGCTCGCGACCTTGACCGCGACCTGTCCGTCATTCGCGCGCTTGGTGCGGTGCAGCGCTCCACCGGCGCTGATCCAAACCGTCCCATCGCTCGCCACCGCCACATCGTCCACCGGCGCGCCCACCGCAATTTCCTCGAACGCTTCGGCCTTGCCGGCGTACAGCTTGGCCTTATCGTCGATCGCCCACAACGTCCCGTCGGCGGCGAGCGCACCGGCGACAAAGTTGTGCGCCTTGTGCGGCTTCCACGCGCTGCCATCGAAGTGCAGCGCCGGGCTCGACAAGACCCACGCCTCGTTCGTGCCTGGCGCTGTTGCGATGTCCACGCCTTCGAAGCCAGCGCTCTCGACCTCGACCACGCTGGAACTCTTGCTGCCCGCCGGCCACAGCTCGACGGCGTACTTCTCGTTGCAACGCGCGCCCAACGCAAAAAGGCTGCCCGCGCCGCTGGCGCCAAAAGCCTGCGGCTGGAGATCGGTCGTCGGCAGATAAGCCGCCTGCTCTGCGTCCAGGCCCTTTTTGCAATCGGGGTTGATCGCCGTCAGCTTGCGACCCTCGAGGTTGCCGCGCAGCGCGACGATATCCGAGCGCGTCCCGGGGAACGCCAAGGCCGGCATGCGCAGCGCGATAAGCGAGCTGCCCACGCTCGCGAGCCCACCAAACAGGCTGTTCTCCGACGCCTTCTTCAGCTCCCACTGCTTTTTACCGAGCACCCAATGTTCGGCGCTGCCGGTGCGACCCGTAGTGCCCGTGGCCAACATGTCGATCTTGTCCGGCCAGCTGCCGTCGATGGTGTGCACCAAGGACATGAAGGCAGGCACGCGCAGGCGTTCGGGGAAGGTGAGTTGGTCCCCTTCGATTACGCCTAACGGGATGTGGTACTCGCCCTCTTTGGGCTCCGGGTAGCCCTCGGCCAGCACCAGCGTCGCGCCTTGCACCGGGAAGAACTTCGCCTTGGCCGGTAGCGCGATCACAGCTTGAAACAGCGCTGGTTTTGCGGCGGGCGGCTTGTCGTTGGAAGCGACCGGTTGCACCGTTGTTGCCGGCTCAGCGCTCGTGAGCGCGCTCGGTACAGGCGTCACTGGCGCTCCGATTTTCATCTCGCTGCTCGGGGTAGAAGAACATGCGCAGACCAACGAAGCCGCAAGGCTCAGCGAGATGGAACGGTTCATGGTTGCGCATGCTACGCGCGGAGGAACCTGATCGCAGCCTTCACGTGACGTTGCAGCGGAAGCTGTGGCCCACGCGTGGGCTCACACCTTCCGCCGCCCCCCGTCCAACCGAACCTCAGTTCGCGCCGCCGGCGCCACCGGCGCCGCCCGTTCCGGGCACGCCGTAGGCCGGCGCCGCCGCCCCCGTGCCGCTGCCGCCACCACCGTCGGCTCCGCCTGCACCGCCCGCACCACCGTCGGCTCCGCCACCGCCGGTCGCGGGCACGCCGTAGGCCGGCGCTGCAGCGCCGGTGCCAGCGCCTGCGGTACCGCCTTCACCGCTGCTGCTGCCGCTATCACCGCAACCGGCGAGCACGGCCGCACCAAGCAGGATGGCCGCGGCTTGCGGGACCAGGCTGTGGACGTTGCGAGCCGAGCCGCAGTGCGGACAAACCGACTCGTGAGACTTGAAGAGGCAAGAACATTGGGAGCAGGTGATGAGTGCCATGGCGCAAATGATACGCGAAGATCTAGCGAAACAAGCGCCCAACCACCGGTGACGTGACGTCACCCCTCGTGCGACGCTACGCGCGCATGGTCCTCGTCCCGCTGATTGGCTGTTCGGTCGGGTCGCTCGTTTGGGCGAGCGAGCAAGGCAGCCAGCGTACGACCCTGATCGTCAAGCGGACGTACGGTCTGTCGCCCGGGCTGCCGCTGCTTTCGTCGCAAGAGCCGATCATCGACGACGCCGCGCTCGCGAGCGGTCTGGACCGGCCGAACGATCGCGTGCCGTACAAACCGCGCGTGGACTGCATCGTGCTCGGCTCGGCGACGCTGGGCAGCGGCGCTGGGCGCGGCGACTTCGAGGTGATCCTGCATCGAGCGTCGGGCCAGGCGAAGTGGTTGCGCATGGAGGCGCCTGCTTCCTTGCGGCGCACCTCGCTCGGTCAGGGTGGGCTCGGGCGCGTCTTGCGCAGCGTGCCACCGAGCGGCTCGGACGTGGAGTCGTTCCAAGCGGCCCCCGCCGATCAGCAGGTGAGCGAGCTCGCGCTCGGTGATGCGCTCGAGCTGCGCAGCAGCGAGCGGACGTCGTTGCGTTTGATGTTGCCCACGGCCTTGCCGCAGGCGGTGCTGTTCGAAAGCTCGCTGCGGCTACTCGAGCTGCGCACCGATACGCTTTTGGTCGACACTGACCGACAGCTGCTCGCGCTGACCTCGCGTGTGGAGCTCGGTGCGATCGATCCCGACACGCTGGTGGTGGTAACCGAAGGTCGTTCGAGTGAACGTCTGGCCGAGCTGCGGGCCGAGCTCGAACAAGACAGTCGTACTGCGGCGCGCGTGCGCGAATGGAGTGAGCGTCAAGACGCAGCCAAGGCCGCGCGCAGCTCGTGGAGCGGTCATGCTCCGTTGGCCTTGCCGGAGCAACAATCCACGATGGTGCTCGAGGCTCCCAGCGAGGCCGAGATCGAGCGCGCCGCAGCGTCGGTAGGCTTTGCAGCGCCATTCGCGCAGGGCGTTCCAGTGAGCGTACCGCGCTTCGAGCCGCCGGCCGCTCCGGCTCGGCTCGAACCACCCCCGCCCGTAGCGCTGCTGCGGGTGGAGCCGGCGACGGTGGCGACGATGACGCCGACGCTGCAGGCCGCTCCCGACGCGCAGCTACCAAGTTATTTGCGCGGCTCGCGCAGCGGCGCTTTGCAACAGTCGGTCTCGGCGCATGAAGAGCGTGCGGCCTTCGCGGGCGTGGTCGCGGCCTCCGATGCAGCGGCCGATTCGGCTGTGCGAGCCGTCGCACCAGCGGTGGAGGCGGCAGCGCCAACCCCCGGCGTGATCGAGCTTCTGTTCTTGGACGAGCGAGCGCTGCGTGAGGCCCAGCCTGCCGCTGCCTTGGCCGGTATGTTGGCGACGCCGCCGCCCAAGCCGCGTACGGCCCGGGAGATCTCGCGTTCGTGGGCGCAACGGCCGGCTGCGATGGAGCTCGAGTCGCAAGCGCGTGAGGCGCTGACGACGGGCCGGGAGACGCCGCTCGACAAGGTCGGCTTTCGCGCCTCGGGGCGCGCGCTGGTGGAGGCGGATCTCACGCGCGTGTGCGGTGAGTTCGAGCCGGCGCTCTCGCGCTTCTTGGTGCTGAAGGCGATGGTGCAGGTCGCTGGGCTTTCGATCATCGAAGAACCGCACGCGCAGGAGCTCGCGGCGCTCGGGCGAAGCTTGGACCCGGCGTTGAGTGAAGCGCCGGAGCAGGCCTTCGCCCCGCTGCGCGCGCGCCTCGAGCGTGTCTGCGATGGGCTCGATGGCCGCCCCTCGTTACAAGAGGTGCAAGCCCTGGCCGAGACCACCGTCCTCGCGAACCGCGGTTTCGCTAAGACAGTGCTGCGCTCGGGGCGCTGGGTGCGCGGCACGCTGCGCTCGGGAAACGCAGCTTTGCCGCTGTATGTGCCTGAGGATTTCGAACGCACCTTGCCCAACGTCGCGCGCTTTCAGGCTGCGGCGTTGGTGCTCCCGAGCGTGAGCCGCGATCCGCGTGAGAGCAGCTCGCTCGTATTGGCCGCCATCGCGCTCGGTCGCTCGCTCGACCCCAAGACTTTGACCTTCCAACGCAACGACTGACGCCCTTCCAGGAGACGCTCATGCAGGCTCTGATGCTCCAGTTCGATAACGGTGAAGATCTCGATGTGCGCTCCTTCCGCATTCGGGAGGCCGTCTCGCGTCCCTTCAAGATCGAGCTGGTCGCGCGCTCGACCAACCACGATCTCAACTTCGAGACGATGGTCGGTCAGCCCGCGGTTTTTCGCCTGACCAACGGTGCGAGCTTCGCCTCGCTGGGCGTGCGGACGTGGACCGGGCTGTGCACCAAATGCGAGCAGACGCGGGTCGAGCTGGCCGGCCTCTCGACCTACGAGATAACGATCGAGCCGCAGCTTTGGCTGCTCTCGCAACGGCGCAATCACCGCATCTTCCAACACCTCAGCGTGCCGGACATCGTCGCGGAGCTGCTGGAGGAGTGGGGCGTCGAGCACGATCTCGAGGAGCTCGATCCGGAGGCGTACCCGGCGCTCGAGATCCGCATCCAATACGGCGAGACCGATCTCGCGTTCGTGACGCGCTTGCTCGAGGAGGCCGGCATCTCCTTCACCTTGGTCGAGCGTGAGGGCAGCATGGTGATGGTGCTCTCGGATCGCTCGCATGCGCGGCCGCTGCGCACCGGTGGACCGCTGGCCTTCGTCGACCAAGCCGAACTCGCGCAAGCTGCGCAGGTGGAATACGTGACCAGCGTGCGGGTGCGCCGCGAGACGCGCCCGGCCAAGGTCGTACTGCGCGACTTCGACTTTCGTAACCCGCGCTTCGAACTCGAGGCCAGCGCCGGGGTGCCCGCCGGGATCGAGGACAAGCTCGAACAATACCACTATGCGCCTGGCCGCTTCGTCACCGAGGGCCATCGCGGCGGGGATACGCCGGTCGCCGACGACCGCGGCGTGGCGCGCTTCTACCAGCCGGCGGGCACTGCGCTGGCCACCCGCTGGCTCGAGGCCCAACGTTCGAGTCGGCGCGGCGTCGAGCTGCTCACCAACGCGTACGACCTGTTTCCCGGGGCGGTCTTTACGCTGTTGAACCATCCGCGCAGCGAGCTCGCTCTCGGTTCGCGGCTGCTGGTGAGCGAGTTCCAACTCGCAGGCGAGGTGAGCCAGGAGTGGACCGCGAAAGTGACCGCCGTGTTCGCCGATACGCCGTTTCGTCCGCTCGAGAGCACGCCGCGCCCGAGCATCCAGGGCGTGCAGAGCGCGATCGTGGTCGGGCCGCAGGGAGACACGGTGCACACCGACGAGTTCGGCCGCGTGCGCGTGCAGTTTCATTGGGACCGCGCCAAACCGAACGACGAGACCAGCTCCTGTTGGGTGCGGGTGAGCCAGGCTTGGGCCGGCACCGGCTACGGTCTCATCAACTTGCCGCGCGTGGGTCACGAGGTGCTGATCGGCTTCATCGAGGGCAACCCCGACCAACCGATCGTCGTCGGCCGCGTTTTCAACGGCGTACAACGCGTTCCGTACAAGCTGCCCGGCAGCAAGCTTGTCAGCGCCTGGAAGAGCGATTCGAACTCCAACATCATCCTTTTCGACGATACGCCCGGCGAAGAAGGCTTTTACGAACAGGCGGAGAAGGACCGCGTGGGCATCGTCAAAAACGATGAGACCTACATGACCGGCGGCGAACGAACGGTCGCCGTCGGCAAGAGCGAAGACTCGATGGCCGGGGATTCGTGGAGCAGCTTCGCCTTGATGGAGCATTCGATCTTGGCGGGCAAAGCTGTCAGCTCCACCGCCGTCAATGAGTGGTCGGGCACCGGCGGTCTCGAGGCCTCGGTCAGCTCCGGCAAAGAGGCCTCGCTCAGCGTGCAACCGGTGGTGCCCTTCATCATGGCGCTGGTCGACGTGCTGATGTCGAAGGCCTCGCTCGACGCCGCGCTACCCGGCGGTAGTCCGCCCGATCTTTCGGCCGTGCTCCCAGCCTTCACCAAGGGCGCGATGGTGCTCGAAGAGCCGGAAGAGTCCGAGCCGATGATGCTCAGCAAAGAGGAGATCCATCAGGGCGTCGATGACGTCGTCAACCTGTTCGGCTTGGCGCTGACCAACGTCACGCCCAAGGTGCTGGCGAAGTTGGTGCAAAAGAAGGGCCTCGAGGGCGCGATCGCCGCCTTGCTCGAGGACGTCCAAGCGGGCGGTAACGCGCCCAAGTCGTTGCTCGCGCTCGCGAACATGCAAGCCCTGCTCGCCCACCTCAAGACGCTGCTCGCCGCGCTGATGGAGCAAGAGGCCGAAGAGCCCGAAGAAGAGGCTGAAGAGGAGGAAGAAGAGGGCGACGACGAGGCTATGTCCAAGGCCATCGAGCTGCTCAAAGAGCTCGTCGGCAAGATCCTCGACGAGATCGTCCCGTCCACCTCGGTCACCGTCAAACACCAGAACATCAAGCTCGAGACCGAGAAAGCCTCGATCGAAATCGACGGCGCCAATATCAAGATCGAGGCCGAAGGCGACATCACCCTCAGCGCCGACGGCAAGATCAAGATTGAAGGCTCTGCGGTCAGCATCTCGCCCAAGCCCACCACCGAATAATGGGTCCACCCCCGACGTCCCGCCTCTCCGTCCTTCGTGCTCTCGCGGCGTTTGCCACGCTAACGTCGGCTTGCTCGGAGGTGCCGCCGACGGTCTCCTCCAGCTCCGCTACCGCCTCGAGCCCGAAGATCGCGGTGTTGAAAATGACCGCCGACGTCCCTGACCCGGCCAGCACGGAAGAGGTGGAGGGCTTTGAGCCGTGCGAACAGCTCTCCAACTTCTACGAAGATCAGGAGCAGCGTCGCGCTGAGTACCGCACACGGCCTTCGCTGTTTGTTCCGGCCGAGGCTAGCGCGACCCGAACGCCTTCAGGCCTCGAGTTGATGGGCGTGAAGCTCGCGCCCTACGCCGAGGCCGAATTGCAGCTGCAGCACGCTCAGCTCGAGGTCTATCGCAAGGTGCCCCCCGACCGTGAAGCGTTCGGGCAAGGCGTCTTGCGTTCGGTGTTACCGGCGGCCGGCCTCAAAGCCGTCGTTGACTTCGATCGCATTAGCCAGTCGGTGCATCTGGCGCTGTTCGCCCTGCGCGACCCTCCTTCGAAGATCGCTGGCCAACTCGAGACCACCCTCTTTCGCGCTGCCCAGGAGTGGGCCTGCAGCGGCTTCGAAAACAAGTACCACCGTCCCCAATGGCGCGCGATCAAGCTCCCTGGGGCGTCCCCAGTTTGGGAGCTGGCGGCTTCGGAGTACAGCGGTTGCACAGGCTCAGAGCAACCTGCGGTGTGGACCAGCCTAGCGCCCGCGCAGTCCGGCTCGCTACTAAGCGCGTGCATTGGCTACCTGCATACGAAAGCCGAATGCGCGAATATTGGGCTCGCCGTGCCGAAGTCCGAACTCGATCCGAAGTGGGGTTCGCGCAGCAGGTAAGCCGCTCCATCACGCAGTTGGGTCTTCCACCCGGCCCATGAACAACACCGCCCCTGAGCGAAGGTCGCGGATCAAGGACAAGAACGGCCTGTCGGCGATGAACGTCACCTCCGGCTCGGCGGGCGCGCCCTCGTCGCCCATGATCACGGCTGAAGCCGCTGCCGCCTCGGTGCCCTTCTCATCGACGGCCACCATCGCCTTGTGCACGACGTCGTGGATGTAGAGCGGCTCGGCGTTGCGTTCGCTGATCCCGCTGAAGTCGGCTGTGTCAGGTGCGAACGCGGAGGCCATGCCCAGCTCGGCGAGCGCGCTCTTGAGCGATACCGGCTCTTGCGGTGAAAGCTTGAACTTCGGGAGGGCGACGCGCAGATACTGGGGCTTGAGCGCGCTCGTCCAGCGACCGAGCAGTTCCTGGCTCAACGTCGCCTCGAGGTCGGCGAGTGAGCTGCCCGCCTTCGGCAGTACCAGCGTCATCGCCATCTGCTCGCCCTTGTAGCCAAGCTGCAACACTTGGTGCCCGTCCACCTCGGCGTACGGAGCGCTGAGCTCATTGTTCATGGTTGGCACCGAGCGCGCCCCAGCCGGTGCGGCGAAGTTGGCCGAGCGCGTGTAGCCCTTGTCGAAGGGCATCTCCCAGTCGGCCAAAAAGTAGATGGCGTTCACGAGCACGAGCCGCGTATCGCTGGTGATGACGCCCGCCGGCAGCAGGTCCTTGATGTTCTTCTCGGTCTGCTGCTCGACCCATGCGTTGATCGTGCGTCGAGCCGCTTCGGGCTCTTGTTTGAAGCCGAGCGACGCCAGCGGTGCACCAAATCTCGCGCGGTTTCGCTCGAGGAAGTCCTGGCGAAAGGCGTAGTCTTTTTGCCCGAACAGGCGGTTGGCGATGCGCAGCTTGCCCGGGTTCTTCGGGTCTTGCAGCGCCGAGCTGAGCTTGGCCGCGCTGTCGACGGTCTCCTCCATCGAGCCGTTCAAATGCAGGGTGCGCTTCATCTCCGCGGCGGTAAGCCGGGCCGCGCCGGCGTAGGTCATGGTCAGGGCGAAGCTGATGCTGGCCGGCGAGAGCGCGAGGTTGCCGGGCTTCGCGGCGAGCTTGCGGTAGAGATCGATGCCGAGCGCGTTATTGCTGGCGGCTAGCTGCTTGGCGGCGTCCTCGGCGAGCGGAGCATGCTGCGGTTGCGGCGTGGTGGCGAGCGAGCCTTCTCCGGGCGAGCCTCCTCCAGGCGACGGACTCTCGGGAGAAGTGGCCGGTGAATCGAGCTCGGCGCAAGCCGAGAGACCGAGCGTGAGCGGAGCGAACCATTGAAGAAACGAACGACGAAACATTGGGCAGCAGAACCTTTCGTACGCGAGGGGTGCGCTCTCTGACGCGCCCGCCCGCAAAAGGATCTTTCGCCTCGCTCAGTTCAGCGGATACGGGCTGATATCCGCCCAGTTTGGGCCAACCTCAACGCCCACCCGCAGCGGCACCTCGAGCGCAAAAGCGTCGCGCATGGTCGTCGCGCAAAGCCGCGCCGCTTGCTCGAGCTCCTGCTCCGGCACCTCGAACAGCACCTCATCGAGGATCTGGAGCAGCGGCTTGGTTTCCAGCCCGGCCCGTCGCAGTGCGCGGTCCACCTCCAGCAGCGCGCGCCGCGAGACGTCGTTCACCGAGCCCTCGTGGGTCGCCCGTTTGGCCAGCCGTTCGGCGTACGAACGCAACATCGGGTCTTGCGATTCCAGCCCCCCGATCGGCCAGCGTCGGCCCGCCAGCGTGACCACGTAACCGCGCTCGCGCACCAGCCGCAGTTGCTCCTCTTGGAACTCCCGCACCTTGGCGTAACGGCGATAGAAGCGGGCGATGTACTCGCGCGCCTGTTCGGGCGTGAGGCCCAATTGCAGCGAGAGCGCGCTCGCTCCTTGGCCGGCGAAGGTCGCGAAGTTGACCACCTTGCCGGTCTGCCGCTGCTCGTAGCTGAGCGAATCGGCCGGCAGCTCCAACACCGCGCTCGCGGTCAAACGATGCAGATCCGCGCGTTCGCGCAGCGGCTCGCATAACGCTGGGTCTTTCGTCAAATGCGCCAACACGAAAAGCCCCAGTTGGCTGAAGTCCACCGACATGAGCAGCTTGCCGGGCCCTGCGACAAACGCCCGCCGGATGCGCGCCATCTCCGGCGTGCGCCCCGGCACCCGCCCCAGATCCGGGTTCGAGTTGATCAGCTGCCCGGAGAAGGAACGCGCCAAATGAAAGCGCGAATGGATGCGCCCATCGCTGGCGATGAACTTGCGCAGCGCAATCAACCAACTGTCGCGCAGCCGCCGCAGCCCGCGCCAGCGGCTGACCAACGGCACGATCGGGTGGGCGCCTTCGATGCGATCGAGCGCCTCTTGCGAGGTGCTCCAGCCTGTCTTGGTGTGACTCGCGATCGGCAGCTTCAGCTGCTCGAACAGCACCTCGCCCAGCTGTTTGGAGGAGTTGATGTTGAAGCGGTGCCCAGCGAGCTTCTCGATCTCGGCCTCGAGCTCCGCTTCGATCGTGGCGAAGGCCTCCTCGGCTCGACCAAGCTCGCTTTGATCGACAGCGAGACCAGTGAGCTCCATGCGCACCAGCGTTTCGCTCAGCTCGAGATACTCGGCCATCAGCGCCGGCTCGACCGAGGTTTGCAGCCGCTCACGCAGCGCCGCCGAGGCCTGTGCACGCTGCCCGAGCACCGCCGCGCTGCGCTCCTCCGGCAGCGTCTCCCAGCTCTTGCGCGCGCGCCCCACGCCGAGCACCGCATCATCCTCGGGGAGCGCACGTCCGAGCACGTGTTTGGCCGTGGTCGCGAGGTCATGCGGCGCCCAATTGCTCGGCTCGCTCAAATGCGAAGCGCAAGCTGTATCGAACACCACGCCTCGCAGCGTCAAGCCGATCCCACGCAACGCGACGCTGGTGCCGACAAGGTCGTGACCCGACTTCGGCTGGCTCGCGTCCTCCAGCCAGCGCGCGAGCGCGCCCCAAAGTCCGCTCCAGCTCGCCGGCTCCCCGGCCGGCGGTGCTTGCGGCGCTAGGCTCACCGTCTCGCTCGGACCGGCCAGGGCGAAGCCGCCCAGCGCCGTGTCCGGTGCAGCGCAGAGCGTTATCACCTGACCCTGATTGCGCGCGAGAAAGGCCTCGAGCTCTGCGGGCCCAGCAAGCACGTTGGTCTGCACATTATCTTCTTCAGCTTGGTCGGCCTGCAGCAGTTCGACGAAACCGAGCGCGTCGTAATGGGCATTGCGTTCGCCCGTCGGTTTGGGCGCATAGTGCAATTGCTCGAGCGCTATCGGCAGTGGCCGCGCACGATCTAGTTTGGCGCGGGCGAGCTCGCCGGGGATCTCCGAGAGCGCAGCACGCACCACTTTGCCGAGTCGGCCCTCCAGCGTATCCAGCTGGGCCAGCGCTTGCGCGACGGTGCCGTAGGTCTCGAGCAAGGTTGTTGCGCCTTTCGCGCCAATGCCGGTGACGCCAGGGAGCTCGGCCAGGTCGCCCACCAGCGCCAACCACTCAGCCACTTGCGCGGGCGGAACGTTGAAGCGCTTCTTGACGATCTCCGGCGTGTAGCGCGCGTCTTTGTTGGCGTCGTACCACCACAGGCGCTCGCTCACGAGCTGCGCATAACGCTTGTCCACGCCGACGATCACCACGTCATCCCCGTCGTTTAGCGCCGCCTGCGCGTAGCTCGCGACAAGCTGCACCTCGTCGGGCGCTTCCACCACCGTGAGGCCCATCGTGCGCAAGAGGTCGGGCAGGGGAGCGAGCTGCTGCTTGAGCGGCTCTGGCCAGGCCAAGCTGCTCGCGTTGCAATCGATCACAGCGACTGCGCGGTTGGGCGTCTTCCAAGGCAGCACCCGGACGATCGCCCGGGCTACAGCGAACAGCGCATTGGCCGGCTGACCCGCGCGCGTCTTGCGGTCAGCCGGTATCACAAGAAAGCCACGAGCCAAAAGGTTGGTGGCGGAGACAACGAGCGTGCGGCCTTTCATCGCGCGAGCGAGTGTAGGTGCGCACGCTGCTCTTTGGGGGTCGAGACCGCTCAGGGCAACAAATTCGCCAGCCGCGCAATCAGCGCTTGAGCCGAGCCGTTGACCTCCGGGTCGCGACAGACCGAACCAACTACGCCGCGCTCCCCGAGACCGCGCACCACCTCGAGCTGCCGCGTGCCGGGCATCGCGAAGGACGCGATTTGGGTGGTGTTATTGCAGATCGGGTCGTCACAACTTTGGTCGATGCACTCAGCGCAGTAGATTCCGTTGGGATCCTCCTCGGGTAGGCCGAAGGTGCAGGCGTATTGCAGCGAGTCGTTCTCGCTGATGGTGCGCTCGCCGCCGTTGATGGCGTTGTCCGCCGTGACGGTATCGCCAGTGGCCGGGC